>NZ_JBHJXS010000014.1:0-368539 GCF_042269265.1 Nocardia sp. NPDC056000
GCCCCCACGTTTAATAACCCCTCTCTTTTCGTGGGCTGCGTATTTGTTTTATATCACACTGGTGGGGGCCCCCGGACGGGTGGGGCCCCCGCCTTACCACGGGGGGGCCAACCTCGACTCGATGTCAGAGCTCTGACGTCAGTTCTCGCCCTCCGGGGCGCCCGCGGGGCGTCCGGCGGCACGACGGCGCGGGCGGGCCCGCGGCGTCACCTCCACCGGCGTCAGATCCGCGAGGGACAGGCTCGGTGTCTGCGGCTGATCCGCGCTGGAGAGCACGAATACCGCGCCCTCACTGGCGGAGGCGGGAGCGGTGACCGCACGCGCCACCCGGCGGCGTCCGGCCCGGCGACCGGGCTCGGCCGAAACCTTCTCGGTCACCTCCGGTGCGGCGACCGCCAGCTTCGGCTCGACGGCCGACTTCGGCTCGGCGACAACCGGATCCGGGGTCGGCGAGGACTCGGCGGCCTGGGCCTGCTCCACCAGTACGGCGGCTTCGGCGGCGGCCTCGATGGCCTCCTCCTCCACCACCGCGTCCGCGGCGGAGGTCAGCACCTCGGATTCGATTGCGTGCGAAGCGGTATCGGCCGCATGCGCGGCGGTGCCGTTCGTCGACGCCTTCGCCGTAGTGGTCTCGTCAGCGGTGCTCGCACCGGCATTGGCGGCGGCGACCGCTTCCGCACCCGCTACCGCGGCATCGGCCAGCGCCTGCTGCGCGTAGGCGACCTCATCGGCGACATCGTGCTGTTCGTCGTCGTGGCCCTCGGCGTGATGGAGATCATCGTCGTGGTGCGCGGCCATGGCGAGCGCGACCGGATGAGCCCGCTTGGCGGCGGCCTTCTCCTTGTTCTCGCGCGGCTCCTCGACGACCACCGGGGCGGCCTCGACAACGGCCGGAGCCTCGGGCGCGGCGTTGCCACGGTCCTTGCGGCGGCGGCGCGAACCCTCGCGACGACCCACGCCCTCCTCGGCCGGAGCCGATTCGACCGGGTAGTTGTGCACGATCAGGCCGCGGCCGTGGCAGTGCTCACAGGTGGTGGAGAACGCCTCGACCAGGCCGGTGCCCAGCTTCTTACGGGTCATCTGGACCAGGCCCAGCGAGGTGACCTCGGAGACCTGATGGCGCGTGCGATCGCGGCCCAGGGCCTCGGTCAGCCTGCGCAGCACCAGATCCCGATTCGACTCAAGGACCATATCGATGAAGTCGACGACGATCATGCCGCCGATATCGCGCAACCGCATCTGGCGCACGATCTCCTCGGCCGCCTCCAGGTTGTTGCGGGTGACGGTCTCTTCCAGGTTCGAGCCGCCCGCACCGGTGAACTTGCCGGTGTTGACGTCGACCACGGTCATGGCCTCGGTGCGGTCGATCACCAGGGTGCCGCCCGAGGGCAGCCACACCTTGCGATCCAGGGCCTTGGCCAACTGCTCGTCGATGCGCAGGCTGCCGAACACGTCGACATTCTGATGTTCGTACTTCTCCACGCGGACAAGCAGATCCGGGGCGACGGTGCGGACGTAGTTCTCCACCGTGGTCCAGGCGCGCTCACCCTCGATGATCAACTTGGAGAAGTCCTCGTTGAACAGATCGCGAACCACCTTGACCAGCAGGTCGGGCTCTTCGTACAGCGTCTTGGGCGCACCCGAACCCTGCTTGGACTGCTCCTCGATGGTGCGCCAGGTCTGCTGCAGGCGTTCCACATCGCGGGCCAGTTCGGGCTCGCTGACACCCTCGGACGCGGTGCGGATGATGACACCGGCATCCTGCGGGACGATATCGCGCAGGATCTCCTTGAGCCGCTTGCGCTCGGTATCGGGCAGCTTGCGCGAGATACCGGTCGAGGTACCGCCCGGCACGTACACCAGGAAGCGACCGGCCAGGCTGATCTGCGTGGTCAGGCGTGCGCCCTTATGGCCCACCGGATCCTTGGAGACCTGCACCAGCACGGTGTCACCCGGCTTGAGCGCCTGCTCGATCTTGCGTTCCTTACCGCCGAGACCGGCGGCCTCCCAGTTCACCTCGCCCGCGTACAGCACGCCATTGCGGCCGCGGCCGATATCGACGAAGGCGGCCTCCATGGACGGCAGCACGTTCTGCACCTTGCCCAGGTAGACATTGCCCACCATGGACGCCGAACCGGTGCTGGTCACGAAGTGCTCGACCAGAATGCTGTCCTCGAGCACCGCCACCTGCGTGGTGGAACTCGGATGATCGGGGAAGTGCTTGTCGCGCACCACCATTACCCGGTCCACCGATTCGCGGCGGGCCAGGAATTCGGATTCGGTCAGGATCGGCGGGCGACGGCGACCGGCCTCGCGACCGTCCCGGCGACGCTGGCGCTTGGCCTCGAGGCGGGTCGAACCGCTGATGCCCTGGACCTCGTCCGGGTTGCTCTCCTTGGCGGCGGCGCGGCGCTTGCTGCGCGGCTCACGCTCGTGCACAACGGTGTTCGGCGGATCGTCGTCCGCCACCTCGGGCTCGTTATCGGTGTCCTCGCCACCCTTGCGGCGACGACGGCGACGGCGACGACGGCTGCTCGAACCCTCGGGCACGGCCGAATCATCGGCGTCGTCCTCGGAATCGTCGGCTTCGGCCTCGGCGTCCGCGCGGATCTGATCCTCGATCTCGGGATCGATCTCGCCGTTCTCGTCATCGGGATGCTGTTCGCCGCGACCCCGGCCGCGACCGCGACGACCGCGACGGCGACGCCGGGACGCGCCGTCACCGCGCTCCTGGCGGGTGCCGTCGTCCTCCCAGTCCTGCTCGTCGTCGCCCTCGTCGGAGGCGGTGTCCTCGGCCGCCTTCTCCTCGGCGACCTTGGTCTTGTCCTCGGCGCGGACCTTGTCCTCGCGCGGGGCGTCCTCGCGGGCCTGCTGTTCGCGGGGGGCTTCCTCGCGCGGCTTGTCCTCGGTCCTGGGCTTGCGCTCGGACCGGATCTTGCGGCGGGTCTCCTCGGCGGCGGCGAGATCCGGCGACAGGAAGAGCGGCGCGGCCACGGGCGCGGACGGCTGATACACGATCGGCTCGTCGACCGGCAGTTCCGGCTGCTGGAACGGGCTGGTGAAAAGTTTGGGGGCGCGTTTGCGCGTAGGTGCGGCCGTTTCGGCGGGTGCGGCGATCTCGGGCTGGGAGATCGCGGCCTCGGCGGCTTCCACCTCTTCGGCGGCCAGTTCGTCGGCGGCCAGCTCATCACCGGCGATGATGGCGGCGTCGACGGTGGCGGGCGGTTCGACCGAGCGCGGGCCGAAGGCGTCGCGGACGGTTTCGGCGACCGTGCGGTCCAGACTCGATTGCGGGCTGCGCGCCTGCGCGCCCATCTCGGTCAGGTGGGCCAGGATACGTTTGCTGGTGGTTCCCAGCAGCTTCGCCAGTGCGTGCACTCGGATCCGTTCCGGCAACTGTTCGGTGGCCGGGAGGGTGTCCGCGGCCTCCCCGTCGGCGTTCACCTGTGTTGCTTCGTGCGGCTCTTTTTCGGCCACGAAATCTCCTTGGGCCCCCGGGCGCGTCCCTCCGAAGAGTGACAGAGTGACGCGGCCGACGCGGGGACACTGTCTTCGCCTCGCGTCCTGCGGGCGCGAGATCAATGGTCTGCGCGCCGCGTGCCCGTTATCACCTTGTATCTCGTCGTTCGGGCTAACTGGTCACGTGGCGCCTGGGTGTGGTTTGGCTCAACTCCACGTCACGAGCGTTCATCCAGCGTGCCTAGCCGACAACCGAGTCTTTGAAGCCGTCGGCGGCAGCGATGATCGTCCGTCGTGCCGTGGTGTCAATCAGAGGTGGCCAGCACCCACCGCACATGGCGGGCAGGGACCACTTCCGATGCCAGTATCCCACACTGCGCCGCTGCCCCCGCAGCGGCGCACGAGAGTCCCGGGAGTCGGGACCGGTTCAGAGGGTGAATTCGGGGAACCAGAGCGCGATTTCCCGCTTGGCGGATTCGGGCGCGTCCGAGCCGTGCACCAGGTTGTACTGGGTCTCCAGGGCGTAGTCGCCGCGGATGCTGCCGGTGGCGGCCTTCTCGACCGGATCGGTGCCGCCGGCGAGCTGACGGAAGGCGGCGATGGCCCGCGGGCCTTCGAGCACGGCCGCGACGACCGGGCCGGAGGTGATGAATTCGATCAGCGAGCCGAAGAACGGCTTCTCCCGGTGCTCGGCGTAGTGCGCGACGGCGATCTCCTCGGAGACGATCACCTGCTTCAGCGCCGCGATCTTCAGACCCTTGCGCTCGATGCGGGTGATGATCTCCCCGATCAGGCCGCGGGCCACGCCGTCGGGCTTGATGAGTACCAAAGTCTGCTCAGTCACGGCGCAAAGCGTATATGGCTTTTACCAGGGAGAAAATTCATGCGGGAAAAGCGACCGGATTCAGGCTTCGGACACGCGCTGGCTCGGTAGCAACCCCCCGGCGATTCGCTTTCGCACATCGGCGCGCAGGAAGAGGATGAAGAGCCAGACCGCGGCGAAGACCACGCCGATGATCAGGATCGACAGGTGGATGAAACCGCCCGCGAGCAGGGCCGCCTGGGTGGCCAGATTGAAGGACATGGCCCAGGGGCGGCGCTGTACGCCCGCACCCAGGAACATGAGCACCGCGAGGCCGACCAGGTAGAGGACGGACCACCATTTCAGGCCGCCGCCGACCATGCCGACCACGGGTAGCGCGAGCAGGACGGTGATGGCCTCGAGGACGAGGGTTCCGGCCATGACGCCCCGGAAGCCCTTCCACGGGTCGGTGCTGGGCTCCGGCACGCCCTCGGGCGCCACGTCGCTCATGCGGGATCCTTTCCGAACAGTGAACGGGCCGATCCGGCGGTGACGACCGACCCGGTGACCACGATGCCCGCTCCGGAGACCAGTTCGCCACTCTCGCCCTCTTCGGCCAGGGCGATGGCGGTTTCGATGGCGTCGGGCAGATCGTGCGCGACGGCCACCCGCTCATCGCCGAAGCGCTGTACGGCGAGGTTGGCCAGATCGTCGACGGGAAGCGCTCGGGGCGAACCGTTCTCGGTGACGACGATTTCGTCGAGGATCGGTTCCAGCGCGTCCAGGATGCCGCCCGCGTCCTTATCGCCGAGCACCGCGACCACGCCGACCAGTTTGCGGAAGTCGAATTCGCTGGTGAGCGTTGCCGCGAGGGCCTGCGCGCCATGCGGATTGTGCGCGGCGTCGATGAAGATGGTCGGCGCGCTGCGCATGCGTTCCATCCGGCCCGGACTGGCGACCGAGGCGAATCCGGCTCGCACGGCATCGATATCGAGCTGACGGGACGCGCCCGCACCGAAGAACGCCTCGACCGCGGCCAGCGCCAGCGCGGCGTTCTTGGCCTGATGCTCACCGTGCAACGGCAGGAAGATGTCGTCGTAGACGCCGCCGAGCCCCTGGAGCTCCAGCACCTGACCGCCGATGGCGACGCGGCGCGCGAGCAACCGGAATTCCGAACCCTCACGCGCGACGGCCGCGTCCATCTCGACGGCGCGGCGCAGCAGCACCTCCATGACCTCGGGCTGCTGTTCGGCGATGACGGCGACGGTATCGCGCGGCACCAGTTCGTCGGCGGGGGCCTTCTTGATGATTCCGGCCTTCTCCCCCGCGATGGAGGTGAGGTCCGGGCCCAGGAAGTCGGTGTGGTCCAAGCCGATCGGGGTGATGACCGCGACCTGTCCGTCGATCACATTGGTGGCGTCCCAGGTGCCGCCCATTCCGGTCTCGACGACCGCGACGTCCACCGGCGCTTCGGCGAAGGCCGCGTAGGCCATACCGGTGAGCACCTCGAACTTGCTCATGGCCGGGCCGCCCGCCGCCGCGGACTGCTTGTCGATCATCTCGAGGTACGGCAGCAGTTCGCGGTACAGCTCGACGTAGCGCCCGGGCGGGATGGGCGCGTTGTCGATGGCGATGCGTTCGGTGGCCAGTTGCAGGTGCGGGCTGGTGATGCGGCCGGTGCGCCGGTGCAGGGCGGTGAGCAGGGCGTCGATCATGCGGGTGACCGAGGTCTTGCCGTTGGTGCCCGCGATGTGGATTGCGGGATAACCGTGCTGGGGTGAGCCCAGCAGATCCATCAGCGTGGAGATGCGGGTGAGCGAGGGCTCGATCTTGGTTTCCGGCCAGCGCTTGTCGAGTTCGGCTTCGACCAGCGCCATTTCGGCCAGGTCCACCGGGGAGGTGGTTATCGGGCTTTCGACGTACTGGCGTTCGGGCTCGCTGTTCACTTGCCCTCCCCCAATTTCGCGATCTCGGTGAGCCGTGCGCCGATGCGCTCGACTTCGGACTGGGCGATTTCCTTGCGCGCCTTGATCTTCGCGACCACATCGTCGGGAGCCTTGGCCAGGAAGCCCTCGTTGCCGAGTTTGGCCGTGGTGGTGGCCAGATCCTTCTGTGCGGCGGCGAGATCCTTTTCGAGGCGGCGGGCCTCGGCCACCAAGTCGACGGTTCCGGAGGTGTCGATCTCGACGGTGACGGTGGCACCGCTCAATCGCACCTCGACCGAGGCGGTGGCGGCGAAGTCGTCGCCGGGCGCGGTGAGGCGGGCCAGGTTGGTGACCTCGGCCTGCTGGGCCAGCAGATCCGCGCCGTCCAGGCCGATGAGCTTGGCCGCGACCTTCTGGCTGTCGGACAGGCCCTGATCGCTGCGGAAGCGGCGGATCTCGGTGATGAGGCGCTGCGCGTCGGCGACGCGGGTGGCCGAAACCTGGTCCGCGGCAATGCCGGTGGCCTGCGGCCAGCCGGCCACGACCACGGATTCGCCGCCGGTGAGCGCGAGCCACAGCTGTTCGGTCACGAACGGGATGGCCGGATGCAGCAGGCGCAGCACCGCGTCGAGCACATTGCCGAGCACGATGCGGGTGGAGGCGGCGCGCTCCTCGGATTCGGCGAACTGCACCTTGGCCAATTCCAGGTACCAGCTGCAGAATTCGTCCCAGGCGAAGTGGTAGAGCGCTTCGCAGGCCTTGCCGAATTCGTAGCGGTCGAAGCTGGCGTCGACTTCGGCGCGCACCTCGTCGAGGCGGTCCAGGATCCACCGGTCGGTATCGGTGAGGGTGTCGCGGGCGGGCAGTTCGCCCGGCTGCGCACCGTTCATGAGCGCGAACTTGGTGGCGTTGAACAGTTTGGTGACGAAGCTGCGCGAGGCGGTCACGTGCGAGGTGCCGACGGACAGGTCGCCGCCGGGCTGTGCACCGCGCGCGAGGGTGAATCGGGTTGCGTCCGCGCCGTATTCGTCGATCCAGTCCAGCGGGTCGATGCCGTTGCCGCGCGACTTGGACATCTTCTTGCCGTGTTCGTCGCGGACCAGGCCGTGCAGGAACACGTCCTGGAAGGGGACCTGCTTCTGATCGGCGGGCTTGCCGGTGGTGAGCGCCTCGTCCTCGGAGACGTACATGCCGAACATCATCATCCGGGCGACCCAGAAGAACAGGATGTCGTAGCCGGTGACGAGCACGCTGGTGGGATAGAACTTCTCGAGTTCGGCGGTGGAGTCCGGCCAGCCCATGGTGGAGAAGGGCCACAGTCCCGAGGAGAACCAGGTGTCGAGCACGTCCGGGTCCTGCACATAGCCCTCGGGGGCCTGCTCGTCCGGTCCGACGCAGACGATCTCACCGGCGGGGCCGTACCAGATCGGGATGCGGTGACCCCACCACAGCTGCCGGGAGATGTTCCAGTCGTGCATATTGTCGACCCAGTCGAACCAGCGCGGTTCCTGGCTGGCCGGGTGGATCTTCACATCGCCGTTGCGCACGGCGTCGCCGGCGGCCTTGGCGATGCCCTCGACCTTGACCCACCACTGCATGGACAGGCGCGGTTCGATGGGTTCGCCGGAGCGTTCGGAGTGGCCGACCTGATGCTTGTACGGGTACTTGCGCCCGACCACGCGGCCTTCGGCCTCGAGGCGTTCGCGGATCTTGAGCCGGGCCTCGAAGCGGTCCATACCGTCGAATTCGGTTCCGCTGTCGGCGATCTTGCCGGTCTTGTCCATGATGGTCGGCATCGGCAGGTTGTGCCGCAGGCCGAGCTCGAAGTCATTGGGGTCGTGCGCGGGGGTGATCTTGACTGCGCCGGAACCGAATTCGGGGTCGACGTAATCGTCGGCGACGATCGGGATCTGGCGGTCGGTGATGGGGTGGTAGACGGTGGTGCCGATGAGGGCTTTGTACCGCTCGTCATCCGGGTGCACCGCGACCGCGGTATCGCCGAGCATGGTCTCCACGCGGGTGGTGGCCACGATCACATGCGGTTCATCGTCGTTGAGCGAGCCGTAGCGCAGCGACACCAGTTCGCCGTCGACCTCCTTGTGGTCGACCTCGAGGTCGGAGATACCGGTCTCGAGCACCGGCGACCAGTTCACCAGTCGTTCGGCGCGGTAGATCAGGCCCGCGTCGTAGAGGCGTTTGAAGATGGTCTGCACGGCGCGGGAGAGCCCGTCGTCCATGGTGAAGCGGTCGCGGCTCCAGTCGACGCCGTCGCCGAGGCGGCGCATCTGGCCCTGGATCGCGCCGCCGGATTCGCGCTTCCAATCCCAGACCTTGTCGATGAAGAGTTCGCGGCCGAAGTCTTCCTTGGTCTTACCGTCGACGGCGAGCTGCTTCTCCACCACGGACTGGGTGGCGATACCGGCGTGGTCCATGCCCGGCAGCCACAGCACCTCATATCCCTGCATGCGCTTGCGGCGGGTGAGCAGGTCCATCAGGGTGTGGTCGAGGGCGTGGCCCATGTGCAGGGTGCCGGTCACATTCGGCGGGGGCAGCACGATCGAGTAGGCGGGCTTGGCGCTGTTCGCGTCGGCGGAGAAGTAACCAGCGGCTACCCAGCGCTCGTACAGGTCGGCCTCTACCTCACTGGGGTTCCAGCTTTTGGGGAGGGCATCGGCACGATTACGCGGGTTCTCAGAGGCTGTGCTGGTCACCGTGCGATTCTAATTGAGGGCCCGGCAGGGCTTGACAGCGCCGCTGCGTGGCGTCCCGACCCGGACGGCGCAGGAGTAGAACCCCGGACAGCCGAAGGGCGAGACCTTCGGCGGATGAGGGACACCGAAGGCCTCGCCTTCGAGAGCAAGCCTACCGCCGTTTCGGCCGGGACCTCGGATTCCATAAGCAATTCTCAGGTTCTGACCCAAATGGGCCAGGGTAGGCCACAATTCGTTGCAACTGCGTTGCGTGCGCCGCATGGCCTTCGCTACCCGCAGGGATGCTGCGTACGCGGGTGGAGGCATTCGGGGCAAGACCCGAATATCACTGGCGGCCAGCGGTTTTCGCATGTCAGCGAGGTGAGTGACTGCATTACATTTCACACTCGGAGTCGGGCTTGCGCGTCGGAGGACTGTCGTAAGGTCCGAAGATGCCGTTCGTAGCTCGCGGGGGAGCGAAGATCCATTACACCGATACGGGAGGGAACGGACCGCCGGTCCTGTTGGGGCACAGCTTCTTCATGGACGAGGAGAGCTTCGCGCCACAACAGCGCGCACTCGCCGCGCACTACCGCGTGGTGTGCGTCGATTCGCGCGGGCACGGGCTGTCCGAGGACGACGGAACACCATTCAGTTACTGGGATCTGGCGCGCGATACCTGGGCGGTGGCCGATCAGCTCGGCATCGAGCGCGCGGTGGTCGGCGGGGTCGGGCACGGGGCGTTCACCGCGGTCCGGATGGCGCTGCTGGCCCGGCCGCGATCGCGGGGAGTGATCGCGATCGGTTCCACCGCCGATGCCATGCCCGCGCGCCGCAAACCCGGATACCGCGAGGTCCTGGACGCCTGGGCCGGGAGCGCGCCGCTGACCCCGATCATCAAAATGGTGTCCGCGCTCACCGTGGGCGGCACCGATGACGATAAACAGCCGTGGCGCGATAAATGGCTGGCCGGGGATCGCACCCGGCTGCGACTCTCGGCGGACTGCCTGATCAACCGGGATTCGGTGCTCGGGTTGCTCGGCGAGATCACCTGTCCGGCAATCGTTTTGCGCGGCGTCGGGGATCAGACCGCCGATGCGGACGAGGTGCTGCGCATGGCCCGGGCCTTCGGCGTGCCGACGACGGTGCACACCATCGCCGGTGCCGCCATGTCCCCGAACCTCACCCACGCCGACGAGGTGAACACCCTGCTGCGCGAATTTCTCGACGGGCTGCCGGAGTAATCACGCGATCGTGAACCGAGACTCGCGCGCACCGGCCCGGCGGAGTGATCACGCGGCGCCGACCAGACCTATGAAGAGCTGGTGGGCGAATTTCGGGGTGGTGCTGCGGTAGCGCTGCACGATGACGTCGAAGACGGTGGCGGTTTCCGGATTGCGCAGGCGGAATTGGGATTCGGGGCGGCCGATGCGCACGTGCGCGTCCTCCCAGAGGCGGCGGAAGTCGGCGTGCTCGCCGAGTTCGGCCAGCAGTGACTCGATTTCGTCGCGATCGGCGGCATCGGCGGCGTAGGCGCGGAAACGGCCGACCATGAGGCGCGCCTCCTGTTCCCATTCCTCTATCACTATGCGGGCGCGCGGATCGGTGAAGAGCCAGCGCAGCACGTGACCGCCCCGGCCGAGGCCCGGGAAGGCCGCGTCGAAGGCACTGTTGCAGTCGACCACGCGCCAGCCCTCGTCCAGGGCGGCGGCCAGATGCGGGAGCAGGGCGTCCAGGGTGGTGCGGACGGTGCCCGCGGCAATGCTGTTGGGCCGCAGCGATTCCGGGATCGGTGGGGTGGGCCGCTGCTGCGCCAGGTGGTAGAGGTGCACGCGTTCGGCGGAGTCCAGGCAGAGCACATTCGCGAGCGAATCCAGAATGGCCGGACCGGGATTGAGCGCCTCGCCCTGTTCGATCTTGGCGATATAGCCGAGGCTGGCGTGGGTGGCCTCGGCGAGTTGTTTGCGGGTCAGTCCGGCCGGATGCGCGGAGGTGGGCCCGCTGCGCCGCTCCCGAATGAACTCGGCCAGGGTGGGAGCGCGCAGATCCGCGGCCTCTACCGCGATGTCATTGTCGGACAACAGTTCTCCGCTCTCTCCTGCCCCCGGATCGCACCCTACCGGGCCGGGCCGCACTCCCCCAGCCCTGGAAGAGTCCCGCGCTACCCCTGCCAGTGGCACCCGGGCAAGCGGGTGTCCCGGCGAGTGGTACCGGGGCGCGGGGCACATCCTGACTGGGGTATCCCAGCGGTTGCCGAGCCGCGCGCCGCGCGCCGATATTTGCCTGTGGGGCAGGCGAGACCGGGCAGGAGTGAGACCATGGGCATCACATCGCGCGCCATTTCGATCGGCGCGGAATCGTATTCGTATTCCTTCGGCGAGGACTGCCTCGCGGATATAGCCGAGGGGATTGCCGGATTACAGGCGGACACACTCGTTTTCGTCACCGACGATACGGTGCTCGGGTTGTATCGGCCGATTATCGAGCGCCTGTCCGGCAGCACCCCGGCGATTGTGCTCAGTCATCGGGCGGGCGAATCCATGAAGACGCTGGCCTGTCTCACCGATCATCTGGAGCGGGCCCTGCGCGCGGGGGCGACCCGGCGTTCGGTGGTGGTGGCGTTCGGTGGTGGCGTGCCCGGAAATCTGGCCGGGCTCATGGCGAATCTGCTGTTCCGGGGCGTGCGGCTGGTGCATGTGCCGACCACCACCATCGCCGCGATGGATTCGGTGCTGTCGCTGAAACAGGCGATCAACAGTCCGGTGGGCAAGAATCACCTGGGCACCTATTACGCGCCGACGGCCGTGTACGCGGAGGTGGGACTGTTCGCGACACTGCCGTTGGACGAATTGCGTTCCGGCTATTGTGAAATGGCGAAGAATTGCCTGGCCATTCGCCCCGCGGCGCTGGACCGGCTGCGGGCGATCATCGCGGCCGACGAATTGGCCGCGCCCGCCGCGCTCACCTGGCTGCTGGATGCCAGTATCGAGGCCAAATCCGCTGTCACGCGTAACGATACGCATGAGCGGCACTCCGGGTTGGTGCTCGAATACGGGCACACCGTCGGGCACGCCATTGAAATCTGCGATCACCGGGTACGCGGATCGGCCGGAATAGCGCACGGCACGGCGATAGCGGTCGGAATGCTGGTGGCGGCGCACATCTCGCACGCACGCGGCTGGCTCGGCGATGACGAGGTGAGCGCGCACTACGAGATCATCACCGGACTGGGTGTGGAACCGTGCCTGCCGCGGACGGTTTCGGTGGCGGATGTGCTCGCGGTGGCGCAGGACGACAATAAGAAGGGCTATCTGGAAGCGCGGCCGGAATCACTGCCGTTCGTGCTGCTGCGCGGGCTCGGCCGCCCCGCCATGACCGGTGACCTTCCGCTGGTGCATGTTTCGATCCAGGAGATTCGCGAGGCGCTGGAGGTGATCGTCCAGCCCTCCCCCGCCGCGTCGATGGCCCGGAGACGATTGACCGCCGCCGCGATACCGGCGGCGCATGGATCTGCCCGCCGCACACGGCATCAGGGCGTCTGATCATGCTCGCGATACACGGCGGCGCACCGGTGCGCGGGGCGCGGGACTGGCCGGTATGGCCGCAGTACGACGTCCGCACCGAGACCGAACTGCTTGCCGCACTGCGGTCTTCGCGCTGGTCGGTGAGCTGGTACGCACCCGGGGGCGGGAAGTCCCGGGAGCGGCTCTTCGGAGAGGCGTTCGCGCGCTACAACGGCGCGGCATACGGGGTGAGCGTTGATCACGGCTCCAGCGCGCTGGTCATCGCGCTGGAGGCACTGGGCGTCGGCCCGGGTGACGAGGTCATCGTGCCCGCGCTGACCTGGGTGGCCCCGGCCACGGCTGTTTTGCGGGTCGGCGCGCTGCCCGTGCTGGTGGATGTGGATCCCGAAACCGGTTGTCTGGCTGTCGATCAGGTGCGGGCCGGGTGGTCCGCGCGCACCCGGGCGGTGATCGCGGTTCATCTGGCGTGCACGGTCGCGCCGATCGTGGAGTTGTCCGAGCTGACCCGGGCGGCGGGTGCCGGGCTCATCGAGGATTGTTCGCAAGCGCACGGTGCGCGCTGGGATGGGCGCGCGGTCGGCACCTTCGGCGATATCGGGGTGTTCAGCCTCGGCGCGGCCAAATCCCTGGCGGCGGGTGAGGCCGGTGCCGCCATCACCGATAGCCCCGAGCTGTATCGGCGCATGCTCATGCTGCGCGCCGATTCCCGGGGCTACACCGAGGACGCGCCCGCACCCGGCGAATACGAACTGGTCGAGCTCGGCGAGATCATGGGCGGTAACTACTGCATGTCCGAGCTCACGGCCGGGGTGCTGCTCGATCAGCTGCCGCGGCTCGATGTTCAGCACGCACGGCGCGAGATTCGGGCGGCGGAACTCGAGGACGGTCTGACCCGGATACCCGGCCTGTCCTCGATTCCCGTTCCCGCGCAGGTGGATCGGCGCGCGATCTACGAGTACGGCATCCGATTCGCACCGGGGACATTCGGTGGGGCATCCGTCGACCGGATCGCGGCCGCACTATCCGCCGAGCTGGGCACCAAGGTCTACCCGCCGCGCGTCCCGCTGCCCAGTGGCAATCTGCTACGGGCACATACCAAACCGCGCTTCGCCCGGCTCTGGGACGCGGTGCGCGCCACCGGCCGGGATTTCTCCGGTGCGCACGACTACCGCGATCACACCCTGCTCATGCATCACAGCGTGTTGCTCGGTGAGCGCACCGATATCGACGACATACTCACCGCCCTGGCGAAGGTCCGCAAAGCCTCCGGATCGCTCACGGACGCGGATTCCCCAGCACTGAAAGGCATTTCGGCATGACGCTTTCCGACCCGCCGCTCTCCGAGGTCCCGTCGCCGGGTTGTCCGGTCGCCGGGATGAGCGCGACGCGGACGCCGACCGGGGATCCGGCGTGGCTCGCGACCGGGTATCACCTGGTGCGGGAGTTGTTCGCGGAGCCGAATCTGGGGCGTTCGCACCCGAATCCCGAAACCGCCTCGCGGATGGGCGAATCCGCGTTCTTCGGCGGTCCGGTGGGGAACTTCGCCAGTGAGCGCGCCGATCATCTGCGGATGAAATCGATTCTGCAGCCGCATTTCTCGGTGCGGCGGATGCGGGAGTTCCAGCCGCGGGTGGAGGCCATCACCGCGCGGCTGCTCGATGAGATGGCGGCACAGGGTTCGTCGGCGGATCTGCACACCGCGCTGGCGCTGCCGCTGCCGCTGCTGGTGATCTGCGAATTGCTCGGGGTGCCCTATGACGACCGGGATCGGTTCCGGGAGTGGGTGACCGCGGTCGGCGATGTGCGGGATCGGGCGAAGGTCGAATGGGGCGTGGCAGAGCTGTTCGAGTACTGCCGGAAGTCGGTGGAGCGCAAGCGTCGTGATCCCGGCGATGACGTCACCTCGCGGCTGTGCGCCGATCCGGAATTGACGGAGGAGGAGATCGCCACCTTCGCCATGATGCTGCTGTTCGCGGGGCATGAGACCTCGGTGGTGCATATCGGTGTCGGGGTGCTCATGCTGCTGGCCGATCCGGAACTGTGGCGCACACTGCACGACAATCCGGCGCTATTGCCTTCCGCCACCGAGGAACTGCTGCGCGCCTGCGAGCCGACGAATCTGCCGCGCTATGCCCGCACCGATCTGGACATCGACGGGGTGCGGGTAGCCGCCGGGGATCTGGTGCTGCTCGGACTCACCTCGGCCAATCACGATCCCACGGTCTTCCCCGAGCCGAGCCGGGTGGATTTCACCCGCCAGCAGGGCACGCACTTCACCTTCGGATACGGCGCGCGCTACTGCATCGGCGCACCGCTGGCCCGGATCGAATTACACACCGCCTTCGGGCAATTGGTTTCACGATTCCCGGATATGCGGCTCGCGGTGGACAAGCAGACCCTGATCATGCGCGACGATGTCTTCACCGGCGGCCTGCGCACCCTGCCGGTGCGGTGGTGACCCCGCGATGGCTCTTCGGGAAAAATCAGGGGAAATCCCGGTTGTCCGAATGGTGTCCGTTACCGATGCTTGAAGGGTGAATCCCCCGCTGGAACCCGCCTTACAGGCCGATAACGACCCTCCGTATCCGAGGCCGCGCACGATGACGCCCCATCGGGTGCACGATCTGCGCGGCCATGCCATTCGCGAATTGCGTTATCCCGCAAGTGCCGCCGTGATCTTCACCGGTGTGCCGGGTGCGGGTAAGAGCACCGCCCTGCGAAAACTGTTCGGCGACTACCCCGATGCGGTCGAGCCCGCGCTGAGTCCGGTGGGCGCACTGCTGGTGGATTCGCATCAGTCGCGCAAATGGTGGCAGCGCCGGTTGCGCGCGGTGCCGTATCCGCTGCTGCTGCCGATCGTGCACCTCACGCACTACCTGCGGATTCGCACCGCGCTGCGGCGCGCGGACGGACCGGTGATCATTCACGACTGCGGTACCCGGAACTGGGTGCGGCGCTTGGTCGCGGCGTGGGCGCGCGGTGTGGGCCGCCCCGTGCACCTGGTCATGATCGATGCCTCCGCCGAACTGGCGCGGGCCGGTCAGGTCTCCCGCGGCCGCACCGTGAGCCAGCTCAGCTTCCAATGGCATTGCATGCGCTGGCAGCGGCTGATGGACCGGGCGGGCGCGGGCGTGAAGCCGGATCCCGCGCCCGAATCGGTGGTCATCCTGGATCGCGCGGCCGTCACCGAACTGGCCGAGGTGTCCTTCCCGGCCTGAATTCGGTTCAGGGGACCAGGATCTCCAGCGCACCCGGATGTGCGATGAAGGTGGCGGGGAGCATGCCCGCCGGATCGCCGTCCGCGGTCGCGGGCGCGTCCGGGGCGGTGAGGGTGAAGCGCGCGGCGGTGTACTGGGTGGTGGCCGGATGCTCGATGCGCTTACCCGCCGACAGCGCGGGCAGCAGGCGCAGCAGATCCCGGCGCGGCATGGCTCCGACGACCGTGAGATTGAGCAGGCCGTCATCGATGACCGCGTCGGGGGTGATGAGCATGCCGCCGCCGTAGGTGCGGGTATTGCCGACCGCGACCATGATGGCGTCCTGTTCGATCACGGTGCCGTCCGGATGATCCGGTGAGCCGTGCAATTCGATGCGATACGGCACCGCGAGCTTGCCCACCAGCTCCAGCAGGGCGGCCACGGTATAGCGCAGCGGACCCTTGGGCCAGGTCATTCGGTTGGCGCGCAAGGTGACTCGGGCGTCGAGGCCGGTGCCGGTGACGGTCGCGAACCACATCGGGCGCGCGGCGGCCTCGGCCTGCACGGTGCCCAGGTCGATGACGCGGGTCTTACCGCCCAGCACCACATCGACCGCGGCGGCCGTCTCGTCCGGGATGGCGACCTCGCGGGCCAGATCGTTGCCGGTGCCGCCGGGCACCAGCCCGAGCGGGACACCGGTGCCGACCAGCGCCTGCAACACCACGCAGGTCAGGCCGTCACCGCCCGCCGCCACCACGGCATCGGGCCGGGCGGCCGGATCGGCGAGCGCGGCGCGCACCCGGTTCTCGGTATCGGTCGCGGAATCACCGCTGATCTCGATGACCTGGATGCCGTGTTCGGCGAACAGGTTGGCGGCGGCGATCCCGACCTGCACGCCTTTACCGTGACCCGACAGCGGATTGGTCACCAGCAGTACGGAGCGAATCTCTCTCACGGAATGAGCTTCCCAGGGTTCATGATTCCGGCGGGGTCCACGGCATTCTTCACCGCGCGCAGCACCTGGACGCCGAGATCGCCGATTTCGGCGGTCATCCACGGGCGGTGATCCGCGCCGACGGCGTGGTGGTGGGTGATGGTGCCCGAGGCGGCGACGATGGCATCGCCGACCGCGTGTTTGGCCGCGGCCCACTGCGCGATCGGATCATCGGCCTGCTTCGCCACGATGGTGAAGTAGAGCGACGCACCGGTCGGATAGGTGTGCGAGATGTGGCACATGACCAGGGCGGGCGCGCCCTGCGCGGTGAGCGAATCGGTCAGCGCGGCGGTGACTTTCGCCTTCAGGTTCGCGAGATTGGACCAGTTGGTTGCGGTTTCGAGGGTCTCGCACAGAATTCCGGCGTCCAGCAGGGCATCTCGCAGATAGGGAGCGGCGAAGCGGCCGTGCTCCCATTCGCGGGCCGGATTCTCACCGAGCGCGGTGCCACCGGCGGCGGTGAGCAGATCCGTCGCTTCGGCGCTGCGGGCCGCGACATGCGCCGCGGTGCCCTCGAAGGTGGTGACGGCCAGGCAGCCGCCGACGGGTGCGCCGCCGATATCCCCGGCGCGAGCCAGGTTCAGGCCGGTCTCGGCCTCATCGGACAGCCGCATCACGGTGGGTGCCGCGCCCGCCTGGATGACAGTGCGCAGCGCGTTCGCGCCGGTGGCGAAGTCCGGGAAGGACCACGCCTGGTACGCGGTGGTTTCCGGGACGGGATGCACGCGCAGGGTGACGCCGGTGATGATGCCGAGGGTGCCCTCGGAACCGGAGAAGAGTTCGCGCAGATCGGGTCCGGCGGCCGAGGCGGGGGCCCGGCCCAGATCGAGACCGCCCGCGGGCGTGGCGATTCGGAGCCGCTGGATCATATCGTCGAAGCGGCCGTAGCCGGCCGACGCCTGACCAGAGGAACGCGTGGCCGCGAAGCCGCCGATGGTGGCGTATTCGAAGCTCTGCGGATAGTGGCCGAGCGAAAGTCCGTGCTCGGCAAGGAGTTCCTCGGCGCGCGGACCGGTCAGGCCCGCGCCCAGGGTGGCGGTGCCGCTGATCGGATCCACCTCGGTGATGGTGTCCAGGCGGCGCAGGTCCAAGGCGATGACCGCGCCGAAAATGCCTCGGGCCGGGTCCAATCCGCCGACGACGCTGGTGCCGCCGCCGAAGGGAACCACGGCGATGCCGCTGCCGGAACAGTATTCGAGCAGGGCGGTGACCTCGTCGTGGTCGGCGGGGAAGACGACGGCGTCGGGGGCGTCCTGCGGGGCGGTATCGCGGCGGCGCAGCAGATCGGGGGTGCTCTTGCCGCCCGCGTGCCGCAGGCGATCGCGGTGGTCGAGCGACACATTGTCCGTACCGACCACCGCGCCGAGCCCGGCTTGCTGTTCCGGGGACAGGGCCGATGCGCGCAGCGGCACGTCGCCCTCATCGCGACGGGTCGCCGGCTCACCGGATACCCCGAATACCTGCGCGAGCAGTCCCCGGATTTGTTCGGGCAACGGTTTGTGTCCGGACGGGGAGCCCCAGGCGTCCCACACCATACTCGCGCGGGCTTGCGGCGCGCCCGGGTTTTCCGTGGATGCGGAGGCTGCTCGTGTGTCGACCATGCGTTACAGTCTGACATAGAATGTCAAGCAGTAACGAAACCCTCCCAAGGATGGCGGCAACCGTGGCCTCGACCGAACCATCATCCGCCGTCGACCGGGCCATCATGGATGCGGCGCGCGCCTGCGTGGCCGAATTCGGCGTGCGGCGCACCACGCTCACCGAGGTGGCACGGCGCGCGGGCGTGAGCAGGCCGACCGTGTACCGGCGCTGGGCCGATACCGGATCGCTGGTGGCGGATCTGCTGGTGCGCGAATTGCGCGAGATCATCGCCGAGGCCATTCCCGACGGCGGCACCGCGCGCGAGCGACTGGTGGGCGCGATCGTCGGCGGCGGGTCGACGATGCGGCGGAATCCGCTGTTCGCCAAGATCTTCCGCACCGACGCCGATGTCATGCTCACCTATGTCTTCGAACGGCTCGGCCGCAATCAGCGCGCGCTGATCGGGTTGTTCGCCGAGACCATCCGAGAAGGCCAGCGGGACGGGTCAATTCGCGAGGGCGAACCCGAACAGCTCGCCGCCATGCTGTTGCTGCTGGCGCAGTCCGCCGTCCAATCCGCGGGCACCGTCACCGATTTCCTCGATTCGGATCAGCTCGATATCGAACTCGGCCGGGCCATCACCGGCTATCTGACTCCGGTCCTCTCCACCGCTCCACGGCGAAAGGTCTTCCCATGAACGGCACTTCGGCTCGGCCCAGCTCGGCGCTCAACGCCGCTCGGCGGCAACGGGAATGGGCGGCGCTCGGCGACGAGACCATCGATGTGCTGGTGATCGGCGGCGGAATCACCGGGGCCGGTGTGGCTTTGGACGCGGCCTCGCGCGGGCTGCGTACGGTGCTGGTGGACAAGCATGATCTGGCGTTCGGGACCAGCCGGTGGAGTTCCAAACTGGTGCACGGCGGGCTGCGGTATCTGGCCAGCGGCGGGGTGGGCATCGCGCATGAGAGCGCCGTGGAGCGGGATATCCTGCTCACCCGCACCGCACCGCATCTGACCCGGGCGCTGCCGCAGGTGGTGCCGCTGCTGCCGAATATCGGTGCGGCACAGAAGGCATTGGTGCGGATCGGATTCCTGGCCGGGGATGTGCTGCGGCGGACCGCGGGCACCTCGGCGTCGGTGCTACCGCGTTCGCGGCGGGTGGCGGCGGCGGAAGCCCTGCGCTTCGCGCCGACCGTGCGGCGGGACGGATTGCGCGGCGGATTGCTCGCCTGGGATGGGCAGCTCGTCGACGACGCGCGGCTGGTGGTGGCGATCGCGCGCACCGCGGCTTTGCACGGGGCATCCGTGCTCACCCGGGTCGCGGCGAGCGATGTCACCGGCACCTCGGCCGTGCTGACCGATCGGCTCACCGGCGAAACCCGTACCGTCACAGCGCGTTCGATAATCAACGCGACCGGTGTCTGGGCCGATCAGGTGGATCCGAGCATCGAATTGCGGCCCTCGCGCGGCACCCACCTGGTGTTCGACGCGGCCGCGTTCGGCGGGCTGACCGCCTCGCTGACGGTGCCGATTCCCGGCAGCACCAGCCGGTTCATCTTCGCCTTCCCCGCCGCGCACAATCGCGTCTACCTGGGGCTCACCGATGAGGAAGCGCCCGGTCCGGTCCCGGACGTCCCGCAAGCCACCGAGGCCGAGATCGATTTCCTGCTCGACACCGTCAATACGGTGCTGCGGGAGCCGTTGACCCGCAACGATATTCGCGGCACCTACGCGGGGCTGCGGCCGCTGCTGCGCACCGGTGACGACAGCACCGCCGATATCTCCCGCGAGCACGCCGTGCTGACCTCCCCCACCGGGTTGATCACCGTCGTCGGCGGCAAACTCACCACCTATCGGAAGATGGCCGAGGACACCGTGGACGCGGCCATCGCACACGCGCACCTCACCGCGAGCCCGTGCCGCACCCGCGATCTCCCGCTGATCGGCGCGGTGTCCGGTAAGGCCCGCGATGGCATCGAAGCACCCAATCGCCTGGTCGAACGCTACGGCAGCGAGGCGACCGACATTCTCGAACTGATCGACCGGGATCCGGCA
Source organism: Nocardia sp. NPDC056000 (assembly GCF_042269265.1). NCBI lineage: Bacteria > Bacillati > Actinomycetota > Actinomycetes > Mycobacteriales > Nocardiaceae > Nocardia > Nocardia sp. NPDC056000. The sequence goes on from NZ_JBHJXS010000014.1 coordinate 20,228, forward strand.
CTGGCCGCCCCGGTCGCCCCCGGAATCGATGTCACCGTCGCCGAATTCGTCTTCGCCACCACCCACGAGGGCGCACTCGATATCGACGATCTGCTGGACCGCCGCACCCGCATCGGCCTGGTGGACACCGACCGCAAGGCCGCCACCCCGGCCGCCGAGGCCGCTTTCATCCGGCCCTGATCCAACCGCGACTGCGCGGGAGCCGGTACGACCGGTGCCCGCGATCGGTCCCGCTCGCACCGGATGCGGCCCACATCGTGCGGATTCGGCCTAGCCGCCGACGACATAGCAGCCCGAACCGCTGCTGAGCCCGGTCGCGGCGGTGAGATCCAGCCACGGGACGACATCCTCCCCCGGGGCGCTGTGCTGTACGACGGTGATGCGATGCGGGCCGACCGTGGCCGGAGTCCAGCGGGCCTGGGCCAGCGCACCGGAGGGACGCGCGACCGCGAACTGAATGCCGTTGTCGTAGAAGACGACCGGAGTCGACGGGTCGTCCACGTACGCGTTGATCATGTAACCGCAACCGGTGCCGTAGCTGCTCGCGGAGCCGAAACTCAGGCCGGGTTCCGCGCCGACCCGGGTGGCGGTCGCACCGGCGGGCGCGGCCAGCGCGGTGACGCCGATCGCGAGCGCCGCCACGGCGAGCGGCCCGGCGATACGCCCTTTGCCGGCAGACCCGGCGGCCCGCCGGTCTTCGCCGACGTGCCCCGCAGCGCGCTGATTCCCGGCGGACGAGCGGGTGACGCGCGTATTCCTGGTGATCGTGCCCATATGGATTCGGTCCTCATCGGGTGTGCCGGAACCGAATGCACCGGCGCGTTCCCCCGATCCTCGCGCCCCGAATGCGCTCGCGCGGAGTATTCCGACAATCCGGCGAGTCCCGTGTCGCCGTTCGGTGGACCGGTCGGCTGTTTTCCCGACCGATGCGGGGAGGGCGGGGAGCACCCTATGCTGGGCTGCGATGTTGTGGGCGCCGGACATAAGGAGGCGCGAATGGGGCGGATTCCGACAACCGTAGGGCTGATGCGCGGGGATGGGCTGGTCGCGCGGTTCGGCAATGTCGTCATCTTCCTGGCCGGGACGAGCCCGTCCACCGAACGCATACTCGGCGCGGCCGAGACGGCGGCGACCGCGGCCGATCCCGGGATAGCGATCGCGCAGCGGCTGGCGGCGACCGTATTCAGCAGCGGGTCCGCGCAACCGCCGTCATTCGGGGTGGTTGCGCCCACCTCCGGGGGAATTCTGGTGCTGCTGCGCGGGCCGGTGCGCGCGATCGTCGACGGGCCGGAGGGTTCCCGGCATCTATCCGGGGCGCGGGCCATGACCTGGGTCGATGAAATCCTGCGGGATCCGGTGCGCAAACTGACCGTGAGCGCGGAAAGTGATCCGGGTAACGCGGTCCCGCACACCGATCTACGCTCCGGGGTCGCCGCGGCGGGCGGATTCATCATGAACGCCCCGCCCGGCGGGATCACCCCGCCATTGCGCACCACGACGGCGTCCATCCCGAAACCGCCGCCGCCCGAGACCAGTCCGGCCACACCCACCCATGACGCGACCAGACGGACATCCACGCCGACGCCGTCGCACACTCGGTTCTCCGCGCCCGGGTCGGAGGCACCGCGACGTGAGAACGCCGCCGGGGCCGGTGGGTCGGAGCCCATTCGCCCGGTGAACGGCGATGCCGCCGCGGTGCGGCCATCGTCCGGTGATTCCGAGCCCGGGCGTGCGATCCCCGGTGACTCCGGGGCGGTGGGCCGCCGAGCCGCGACCACGCCGGGGGCGACGCCGGAGGAGACCCAGGCCATCTCCGCCCTCGAGGCCGAGGAATCGCGAGCCGCCGCCGCGAAGGCGAGCCGTGCCGTACCGATCGCCGAACCGGCCTCGGGTGAGCGGGCCGCCGTATCGGATATCGCGAAACCGATGCTGGACAACAGTTCTCCGGATGCCGCCGAAGCCGAGACCCGCCCGGATGCGGAGGATCAGCCTCCCACCGCCGCCTACGACGCGAAAGCCGCTGCCGCCGAGGAAGATTCCGCTCCGCGAGGGAAACCCATTGCGGGACACGTGGAACCGGAGACCGATAAGATCGGCGGGCGGCCCGGCGCGCTCACCTCCGCCGACGGCGCGATCTATCCGCTGGACCGGCCCTACGTGATCGGCCGCGACCCGATGATCGACGAATCGGTGCGCCGTGCCGCGGCCGCACCGATCGTCATCCCTCGCGATCGCCACGTATCCCGTGTGCACGCCCACGTTTTCATCGATAAGGGCCTGGTCCTGATCCGCGACGCCGCCACCCCGGGCGGCACCTACGTCGCGGCTCCCGGGGCCCAGGAATGGATCCGGGTGGGGCAGCGCCCCATGGAGCTCAAACCCGGCTGGAGCCTGCGCGTCGGCGACCGCATCCTCACCTATCAGCCCAACCCCAACCGCCGCTGACCGGACCGGCCCTGCCGTCCCGGCATGGTTGTGTCCGGGATCCACCACCGCGGCATTCGCGCCGGTTAGGCACGCTCGCGCATGCGGAGGACTCGGACGTAGCGGAAGCGTTTGCCGACGCGGCGGCAGCCGGTCGCAAGGGCCGCCCCGGCCGCGGCTCCCACTGCGGCACAGACGATTACGGTCGCCAAGGTGGGCTCGCGGCCCAGCAGTACCCAGGACGCGGCAACCGCCGCGATGCCGAGTACGGCTGTGCTGAGGGTCAAGCCGATGGTGGCGGCGATGCGGGAACTGCCTCTGCGCAGGGTGCGCGCGTTGGATTCGGCGTAGGCGGCGGCGAACAGGATCAATAGCAAGGTGCCGATGGCGGTGGCAGTCGTGGTGGCGCGCTGGGTGGAGTGCACGCCGAATTCGTAGGACTGCACCTGGGATCCATTGCGGAACAACGTCAATTCGGCGGTCTGGTTTCCGGCGAGCACATACGGATTCACCGGTGGCGAGACCTCGACCTCGGTTCCCGGGCTCATATCGGCCGCCGTACCTCCGACCGTCGCCCCGAGCACCTTCAGCGAGAGCCGCACCGAATCGGCGTCGACGCCGTTGAGCGTGACAGGAATCGGCTTGGACAGGTCCACATCCACCCGGCTCACCGCGGCCGGATCCACCCCCGCGATCCGCACGGCCCCGGCCGGAACATCCCGCGCCGATCCGGCCCCGATCCCCAGCACCGCGGCCGCGACCACCGCACCGCCCAGAACCGCGGCCGCCACGAACGGCAGCCGCGGCGACCGCAGCGTCACCACCCGCTGCACCGGCACCAAATCCTTACGATCCACATCGACCAGCCGAACCCCGTTGTGCCGAATGGGTTCCAGCGGCCGCACCCGCACGAGCGGCCCACTGATCCACCCGGCCGCCGCTACGGCCCGAGCTCGATCCGGCGGCCGCACCCGGGGAGTGTTCCCCCCGGTCTGCCCGGGCCGTGGTCCATTCCGCGCGCCGCGCTGTCCTGCCGACGATCCGCCGGTACCGTCACCGGACTCACTGCCGAAAGGCATGGGCGGGACCGAATCGCCCCGTGTTCCATCCTGCAGGTGCCGCGGTTGTCCGGCCCGCAGTGTCGGATCGAACGGCCCGCCCACCCGGGTGGGAGACGGCCCGGTCCCCGGGAACGGTTGTCCCGCACGGACAGTGGGATCCTCTCGATTGCCCGAAGGCGGGGTTCGCGGACCGGAGTCGAAACCTTCGGAGGGATTCGGGGTGGGACGGAAGCCGCGTCCGAAACCTGGGCGAACTTCATGGGGGGCCGGGGTTTCCGATGGCTGTGGAGATCCCCGGGTTACGTCCTGACCGGGGTGGGCGGGGTTCGGTGTGCGATCGCGGCCGCCGGAGCGATACGGGTCGGCGGGGAAGGGTGGGGGCGTGAAGGGGCGCGGGGTGCCGGTGGCGGCGGCGACTATCGTGTCCGCGCCGATTAATGGAATGCCCACGGGGGTGAGCCAATTCGCGCCCCAGCAGTGGACGGCGGGTTCGGCCAGGGCTATGCCGAAGGATTCGGCGGTGTCGAAGCGTTCGATCGGGTCGGGGGCGAGGCCGCGCATGACGACTTCGGCTATGGGCTGCGGGACGGTGGGGGCCACCGAATCGAGCGGGACGGGTTCGCCGTAGGCGTGGGCGAAGAGCATGGCCATGGCGTCCTGACCGGGCGGGAAGGGCAGCGTGCCGGACAGGAGTTGGTAGAGCATGGTGGCCAGGGCGTAGACATCGGTCGAAGGCGAGAGTTGTTGGCCGCGAACCTGTTCGGGGGCGATATAGGAGGGGGTGCCGATGATCTCACCGGCCCTGGTAACCAGGGTGTCCTCACCGCCGACGATCTTGGCGATGCCGAAATCGGTGAGTTTGAGCGTGCCGTTGGCGGAGAACATGAGGTTGGACGGCTTCACATCGCGATGCAGAATGCCATTGCGATGCGCCGCGTCCAGTCCGGCGGCACAGGACAAGGCCACCGCGACCGCCGCCGTCGCCTCGAATCCCGCTGTCATGAAACGACTTTCGACGGTGCCGCCGGGCAGGTACTCCAGCACCAGCAGGCACATATCCTCATGCTCGATGTAGTCGTACACCGGCACCACATGCGGATGATCCAGCGCCGCCATCACCCGAGCCTCGGCAACGAACCGCCGCCGCACCTGCGCGTCATGGGCGAACTGCGGCGGAATCTGCTTGATCGCCACCCGCCGCCGCAACCCGCGATGCGTCCCCGCCAGCACCACCCCGCACCCGCCCCGCCCCACCTGCCCCTCCACCACATAGGCGGGCAACGCGGCCCGCACCCGCTCGATATCCCCCTGACCCAAATCCCGCACACTCATCGTCCCGCCCCTCCCGGCCGAAACCGCCACTCCCCCGGCCCATTCCGAATAGTCGGCTCATCCTCACCGGCAGGCACCGGCTTCCGCCCCACCGCCTCCCGCCCAATCGTCTCCTCCTCCACCGGGCCCACGGGCCGCACCACCTTCTGCTGCGGCCCCGCGGGCGCGGTGGGCGACACCGACTCGGTGGCTGGGACCGGCTTGCGCCCGATGGTCTCCTCCTCCACCGGGCCGGAGGGCCGCACCACCTTCCGTTGCGACTCCCGAGGTGCCGCAGGTCCTACGCTCTCGCCCGGAGGGCTCTCCGCTGCGGGCGACATGACCGTCTCGGGTGCGCCCGCCGGGTTTTCCGGACCCGGGGACATCATCGTTTCCGCAGGTTCCGACGGGTTCGGAGAGGCTTTCGCGGACTCCGGGGGCGCAGCATTCTCAGTGGCGTGTCGATCCGGCTTCCGCAGGTCGGGCTTGGATTCGGCCGGGGCATGTGGTCCGTGCGCCGCTCGGGTTGTCGCCTCGATCGGCGCGCTGGGATTGGTGCCGCCTTTGGCAGCGGGTGGCGTTTCGGAGCCAGAACCCCTTGGGGCGGTCTGTGTTCCGGTGGGAGGTGCGGTCGACTGTCGGCCGCGCGCGCTGCCCGCCGGATAGCCGAGAGTCTCGAGTTCGTCGGGGGAGAGAATCGGTGTGCCGCCGGGGCCTCGGCCCGTTGTCTGGGGTGCGGGTGCGGCGCGGAAGGCCGGGGAACCGGGCATTGCGGTGGTGGGAAGGTCGGGAGCGCCCGTGGGCCTGGGGATTTCGCCGGAGGGCGGTGGCCGCATGCCGACTATCGGCATCGGGCGGCTGGGTGTTCGGCCGGGCTGATAGGTGTTCGAGCGAGGGATGGGCGAACCGCCGGAATTGAAACCCCTTGCGCCGCCTGGGCTGTGGGCGGCTCCCCCGCCCGGAACGGAGCCGACCGCACCGCCCGGGGCGTAGCCGACCGCACCGGCGGGAGCGTAGCCACCACCAGGGTTGGCGGACATACCGGCCATATCGGGGTAGTCACCGCTCGTGCCGGGGAGGGCTGTAGCCAGATCGGAGGAGCCTGCCGGGTAGCCGTGGGCGTCGAGTTCTCTTGCGGCGGCGAGATCTTCGGCGTCGAGTTCGAGATCGCTCGGGGGGCGTGGGGTGGGCGAGAGGTAGCCCGCGAGGAAGAAGACGGTGGCGGTGACGCCCGCGAGGGAGAGCCACAGGGCGGTGCCGGGGACCCACCAACGGGCTACCGAGGCGGTGAAGCCGATCATGAGGCCGATGCCTATGCCGGGGGCGAGCAGGCGTAGGCCGCGCTGCCAGCGGTTGGCCGAGAGGCGGTGTCTGGCAACGGTCAACGCGGCGTCGGCAATGGCGAGCAGGGTGAGGACGGCGAGGATGATGCCGAAGAGGCCGTAGACCGAGACCAGGGAGCCGCGTACGTCGACGACGGTGTGGGTGTTGGTCAGGGGTTTGCCGTCGGAGCCGATCAGGGTGAGGTCCGCGCCGATGAGGCCGGTGGCCTGGCCGTCGAGTCCGGCGGGGTCCAAGCGGTAGGTGAGCTTCCCGGATTTACCTGCGGCGACGGTCAATTCGACCGAGGTGGAGTAGGAGAAGAAGTTCAGGCCGAGGATATGCCCGGCCAGATCCACGCGGCGCACCGTGACGGGCTTGGCGGTGCCGTTGACCACCTCGACGGTCACCTGGCTGACCTTGGCCGGGTCCAGGCGCACCGGATTGCGGGCATCCGCGCCCGCGATGGCGCGACCCTCGATACTGGCGTTGGCGCGCACGCCATCCGCCGCCGAGGCTGCGGCCGGACCGAACAATACTGCGGCAGAGAGGAATACAGCCAGCGCCCCGGCGAGGGCACGGCTGCGGCGGCGGACGGTCATCTGGGCCTCCGGGCGGGCAGATGGGATACCAGGCGATGGCCGAAGAACCAGCCGCCGATGAGCAGGAAGAACAGCAGCACCGTGGCGGTACCGGCATCGCCGCCCACCTGGCTGACCAGCACGACGTCCAGGTCCGCCGCGAGTTTGGGTCCGCATTCCGCGGTCACCTGATGCTGGCCGATTTCGGTTGCGCCCGTTGGCAAGGTGGCGTCGAACCCGCCGTCGGCCCGCGCACGTGTATCACCCGCACCGACACCGCCGATGGAGAGCTTCACATTCGCGTTGGCATCGCAGCCGCGCCCGGTCACGGTCACCGAAGCACCCGGGGATACCGCGACCGGGTTCAGCGACAGCCCGGAATTGACCGGGAACACATCATTCGACCCGGCGGGCTTGGGAGTCTCCGGATTCGGCGGCTGCGTGGTCGGATTCGGTTGCGGCACAACGCTCTGACCCGGATCCTCGGTGGGCGGCGGCGTGGTGACCGGCGGATTCGGCTTCCCACCACCGGGATTCGGATTCCCTCCCCCCGGATTGGGGTTCCCGCCACCCGTCTCGCATTTACCGCTGGCCTGTTTCACCGACCCGTCAGGGCATTTCTCGGGTGGCTGCGTAGTCGTGCACACCCCGTTCACAGGCTTGACCGATCCATCCGGGCACTTCTCCGGCGGAGCGGTCGTGGGACACACCCCGTTCGCAGGCTTCACCGAACCGTCGGGACACTTCTCCAGCGGCGTCGTCGACGGACACACCCCACTCGCGGGCTTCACCGACCCATCGGGGCAGTACTCGACCGGCTTCGGACACACCCCACTCGACGGCTTCACCGAACCATCCGGGCAATAATCGATCACCGGCGCGCATTTACCGCTGGCGGGCTTGACCGAACCGTCCGGGCAGTACTCGACCGGCTTCGGGCAGCTGCCGCTGGACGGTTTCACGGACCCGTCGGGGCAGTATTCGATGACGGGTGCGCACTTGCCGCTGGCGGGTTTCACGGACCCATCCGGGCAGTATTCGGGTTGTGTGGCGGGGCATTTGCCGCTGCGCGGTTTGACCGAGCCGTCGGGGCAGTATTCGGGCTGCGGGTTGCCGTCGTGGGTGCCGGTGCAGTCGGAGGTGGTGCAGCCGTTGTAGCCGGGTGGTGCGGGTGTGGTGGTGCCCGGCGAATCCAGCAGGGCGGGAGGACTATTGGCGGGCAGGCGATCGGCGGACAGTGCGCCGACCGATTGCGCGGGCGCGGGAATCGGTTCGGCAGCACCGATCCCGGCGGCGAGCACCATGGCGACGAGTGCGCAGAACGCCGCGAGAAGTCCCAGGATGCGGCCCGAATTCCGTACGCCGCGTGGAAATTTCGCACGCCGGTGCTGTTCGCCGGCACGCGGACCGAATACTACTGGTGTGTCCATCCGGCGTAACCTCGCTGGTTAGATGGTACGGCCCAGCGCCCCCCGTCGCGCGCGTGTTTCCCGTGCTCCCTATATCGCGGATGAGCCGCCGAGTGTTCACCGGCCTAGGATTCATAGGACCACTTCGGTACCCCAGGTCCGCGCAAGAGGAGAATGGCCGTTATGCATCGTGCCGCGCCGAAAAAAGACATCGATGAGGCCGCGCTGACCGTCACCCCTCCGAAAACCGAGGCGGCGGGCGTGAAGGCCGTGACGGTGGCCCTGGAACGCGCCGTCGAGGAAATGGGCGTGATCCGCACCGCCCGCACCCTGACCAGGCTGAATCAACGCCACGGCTTCGATTGCCCGGGCTGCGCCTGGCCGGAGCCGACCGGCACCCGCCGCCCCGCGGAATTCTGCGAGAACGGGGCCAAGGCGGTCGCCGAAGAGGCCACGCTGCGCACCGTCACCCCCGCGTTCTTCGCCGAGCACTCCATCGCGGATCTGGACGGCAAATCCGGCTACTGGCTCGGCCAGCAGGGCCGCATCACCCATCCGATGGTGCTGCGCCCCGGCGATACGCACTACTCCCCCATCGCCTGGGATGACGCGTACCGGATCATCGCCGATGAGCTGCGCGGCCTGGACTCCCCCGATGAGGCGGTCTTCTACACTTCCGGCCGCACCGCCAATGAGACCGCGTTCCTGTATCAGCTGCTGGTGCGCAGCTTCGGCACCAATAATCTGCCGGACTGTTCGAATATGTGCCACGAATCCTCGGGCGCGGCACTGACCTCCTCGATCGGCATCGGCAAGGGTTCGGTGACGATCGACGATTTCAAGAAGGCCGATCTCATTATCGTGGCCGGGCAGAATCCGGGCACCAACCATCCGCGCATGCTGTCCGCGCTGGGTGAGGCAAAGGCGCACGGAGCCAAGGTGATCGCGGTCAACCCGCTGCCCGAGACGGGGTTGATCGGCTTCCGGGATCCGCAGACCATCAAGGGTTTCACCTCCGGCATCACCATTGCCGACGACTTCCTGCAGATCCGGCTCGGCGGCGATATGGCGCTGTTCCAGGGCCTGGGCAAACTGCTGTTCGAGGCCGAGGACCGCGAGCCCGGCACGGTGGTGGACCACGAATTCGTCAACGCGCACACCGCCGGTTTCGCCGAATACGAGAAGCAGGCGCGCGCGGTCGATCTCGGCATCGTCGAGGAGGCCACCGGGCTGACCCGCGCCGACCTCGATCGCACCGCGGCACTGCTGGCCGAATCCGAGGCCGTGATCATCTGCTGGGCAATGGGTTTGACGCAGCAGGTGCACGGCGTCGCCACCATCGAGGAGGCGACCAATCTGCTGCTCATGCGCGGCATGATCGGCAAACCGGGTGCGGGCGTCTGCCCGGTGCGCGGGCATTCCAATGTGCAGGGCGATCGCACCATGGGCATCTGGGAGAAGATGCCCGACGCCTTCCTGGACGCACTGGACCGCGAGTTCGGCATCACCAGCCCGCGCGAACACGGCTGGGACACCGTCGATTCCATTCGCGCCATGCGGGACGGGCGCGGCAAGGTGTTCTTCGGCATGGGCGGCAATTTCGTCTCCGCCACCCCCGATACCGCGGTCACCGAGGCCGCGCTGCGCAATTGCGCACTGACCGTGCAGGTCTCGACCAAACTCAATCGCAGCCATGTGGTGCACGGCCGCACCGCGCTCATTCTGCCCACCCTGGGCCGCACCGATGAGGATATGCAGGGCGGTGTGCGCCAACAGGTTTCGGTGGAGGACTCGATGTCCATGGTGCACCTGTCCACCGGCCGCCTGAAGCCCGTCAGCGCCGAACTACGCAGTGAGGTCGCGATCGTATGCGAACTCGGCGAGGCGCTGTTCGGCCCCGGGCATTCGGTGCCCTGGGCGCAACTGCGCGGCGATTACGACCGGATTCGCGACGCCATCGCCGATGTGGTGCCCGGCTGCGCCGATTACAACGCGAAGGTGCGGGGCCGCAACGGTTTCCAGCTTCCGCATCCACCGCGCGACGCCCGCGAATTCCGCACCACCACGGGTAAGGCCAATTTCGCGGTGAACGAACTGCACTGGCTGCCGGTGCCCGAAGGCCGCCTCATCCTGCAGACCCTGCGCAGCCACGACCAGTACAACACCACCATCTACGGCCTGGACGATCGCTATCGCGGTATCCACAATGGCCGTCGCGTGGTGCTGGTCCACCCCGAGGACATCGCCGAATTGGGTTTCGCCGAGGACGATCTCGTGGACGTCATCTCCGAATGGACCGATGGCAGCGAACGCCGGGTGGAGGGATTCCGCCTGGTCGGCTACGCCACCCCGCGCGGTAATGCCGCCGCCTACTATCCGGAGACCAATCCGCTCGTCGCGCTCGACCATGTCGCGCGCCGGTCGAACACCCCCGTCTCCAAAGCCGTCACCGTCCGCTTCGAGCGCCATATCCATAGGACATAGGACGTCGTGAGCCGAGTAACCGCCCGCCGCCGCACCCTGCGCATCTCCCCGACCGGTGTGATCGACCGGCCCGACACCCTCGCGGTGGAGGAGCCACTCGAAATCCGCACCGGCGGTGAGTCTTTGACCGTCACCATGCGCACCCCCGGCGCGGATATCGATCTGATCCACGGTTTCCTGTTCAGCGAGGGCATCATCGCCACCGCCGAGGACATCGTCACCGCCCGCTACTGCGCCGGGACCGATGAGAACGGCCAGAACACCTACAACGTGCTCGACGTCCAGTTCCGCCGGCCGGTCGAGGTGCGCCCGCGCAATTTCCTCACCAACAGCGCCTGCGGCCTCTGCGGTAAGACCGCGCTGGACGAGGTGCGCACCCTGACCCGGCATCCCATCCCCGCCGACGGCATCGAGGTCAAGCCGAGTGTGCTGGCCACGCTGCCCACCGAACTGCGTTCCCGCCAGGTGCTTTTCGATGCCACCGGCGGCCTGCACGGCGCGGGCCTGTTCACCCTCGACGGTGAAGCGCTGGTGGTGCGCGAGGATGTGGGCCGCCACAATGCCGTGGACAAGGTGATCGGCTGGGCGGTGCGCGAAAACCGCGTTCCCGCACACGATCTCATGCTCATGGTCTCGGGGCGCGCCTCCTTCGAACTGGTGCAGAAGGCCGTCATGGCGGGTATCCCGCTGCTCGGCGCGGTCTCGGCTCCGAGCTCGCTCGCGGTGGACCTGGCCGCCGAATCCGACCTCACCCTGGTCGGCTTCCTGCGCGGTGAATCCATGAACGTGTACACCGCCACCCGCCGCATCGCCGTCTGATCCGGAGCGAGTTCCGCAGAGTGGGGCTGACGGGGGCGCGCGAGCCCGGCCGGCTGCTACTCTCCGACCTAGAACACGTTTCAATTCTTATGGGAGATGCCATGGCAGCGCAGGTTCGCGATGTGGTCGAGCAGTATGTGAAATTGGTGGCCAGCGGGCCGACCGACGACATCGTGCAGCTGTACGCCGCCGATGCCGTGGTGGAGGATCCGGTCGGCAGTGAGCCGCGCAAGGGCCACGAATCCATTCGCGAGATGTACGCCGCGCTCGAGCATATGCAGAACAAGACCACCGAACTGCTCGATATCAAGGTCGCGGGCAAGCATGCCGCCGTATCGTTCACGCTGGTGGGCGGTTTCGGCGATCAGCAGATGACGCTCTCGCCCATCGACATCATGGAATTCGACGATGAGGGCAAGATCGTCCTCATGCGCGCCTATTGGGGACCGGACAATATGGCCATGGGTCCCGCCTAGTCACACCGGGCCGCTTGCCCCCTTCCGATTGCCGAATTACGGTGTCAGCACTGAATGATTCGGCAACGGAACGGGAGGGCCGATGCGAATCTCCTTGCACGGCAGCGAGAACGGCATCCGGGTGCGCATGCGCCTGGAAATCAACCGGCGACGCTGGCTGGCATTGCAGATCATGCTCGGAATTTTGGCGCTGCAGGGGCTGATCGTTGGCGCCTGGGCGGTCTTCGCGCCGCACTCCTGGTACACCAGCTTCCCCGGCTTCGGAATGCGCTGGATCGCCGTCGACGGCCCGTACAACCATCACCTGGCCTCCGATGTCGGCGCGTTCTTCCTGGGCGCGGCCGCGGTCACCTGCGCCGCGCTATGGTTCATGGACAGTCTGCTGGCGCGCGCCGCGGGACTCGGCTGGCTGGTCTTCGGCGTCCCGCACCTGATCTATCACACCTTCCACCGGCCCGATGCGATGAGCACGGTCAGCTTCACGCTCAGCGTGATCGCCGCCATCGTGCTGCCTGCCCTGGGCCTGGCCTGCATTCTGGTCGCCCCGCGCGAACGCCGCCCGATTCCGGAGCCCGCGCCGTTCACCCTGAAATTCCCGCGTCGCTCCCGGTCGGGATCGCGTCCGCCGCGATGAATTTCGGTGGCCCGCACCGTCGTAACAGGTGAAGAGCGAGCGCCGATTTTCAAGCAAAGGGATAAAGGTTCAACGGCGAACCACGGGGAGTCAACGGCGATTCCCGGTCCGGGCGCGATCGATTCGTCGATCGTCACCGATTCCATACATATCGACCGGTATTCGGGGTGGAGTGAGCTGGTTCACAGCCCGCTGAGCGTCACGTTCGACGGCGGTCTCTCGTCCAAGGGATAGCACCCGCGGATCGAAGGAGACCACCATGGGCGTCACCCGCATCCCCGTCGTCGGCCCGAAGCAGGCCGGACCGCTGACCCGAATCCTGTACTGGTACATGAAGCGCCGCTTCGGCGAGGTCCCGGAACCATTCACCGTTTCCGCCAATCATCCCCGGCTGTTCCTGGCCGCCTCCATCCACGAGGGATTGGTCGAACGCGCCAGTACGGTGCTCCCGGCGAATATCCGCGAGATCGCGGTCTATCAGGTGGCGCGCACGGTCGGCTGCTCCTGGTGCGTGGATTTCGGCACCATGCTCATGCGCCTGGACGACCTCGATATCGACAAGCTCCGTCATATCGAGGACTTCCGGACCAATCCGGCCTATAGCGAGGACGAACGCGCGGCCATCGCCTACGCCGATGCCGTCACCGCCACCCCGCCCACCGTCACCGACGACCAGGTCGCCGATCTCCGGAATCGATTCGGCCCCAAGGGCGTCATGGAACTGACCTATCAGATCGCGCTGGAGAACTCCCGCGCCCGCGCCTATCACGCGCTCGGCATCACCGATCAGGGCTTCAGCCGGGATTCCTGCCGGGTGCCCTGGGCCTGACCGCAATTGATAGCTATGCATTAGCCAGTGTGTCAGGATCGGATCATGCCAGCCGATTCCGCAGCACTGTCCGCCCGCTCCGACGATGGCCGCTCATTCATCGTCGGAGACGCGGCCGGTAGCGCGTTCGTCGCCGGATCGCTCATCGTGATCGTCGGCGGCAATGGCCGCAGACAGCTCGCGCTGGTCGAGGAACGCTCCGAGACCACACCCGTGCGATTGCGCGGCCGACTGGTCGGCGAACTCGGCGCGGACGGGATCGACACCCGGGCCAGCCACGCCTTCGAGCGCGGCAGCATCGAGGCGGCCGACGCGCGGACCGTCCAGGCGCTGCACGACACCACGGGGGCGGTCCTAGAGGTGGGCGTCAACCTCACCGAGCCGGGCGGACCGGCGCGACTGCTCCCGCAGCGATTCAACCGGCACACCTTCTGGTGCGGGCAGAGCGGTTCGGGCAAGACCTATGCGCTCGGCGTCGTGCTCGAACAGCTCATCGCGCACACGGCGCTGCCGGTGGTGATCTTCGATCCGAACTCGGACTTCATCCGACTCGGGGAACTGCTCCCCGACGCGGACGGCCGTACCGCGGATGCGCTGCGGCAGCGCGATATTCGCGTACTGCGACCGCACGCGGGGCCGGGATCGCGCCTGCGCGCGGCCTTCCTCGGTATGCCGCTCACCTCGAAAGCCGCCATCCTGCACCTGGATCCGGTCGCGGACCGGGAGGAGTTCAACGAGCTCATCCACCTGCGCACCCTCATCGAATCCGGTGAACTCTTCGATATCCTTCCCACCATGCTGGCTTCGGACAGTCCGGTTCAGCGCCGCCTCGCCCAGCGGGTGGAGAATCTGGGCCTGCTGGACTGGGAGGTCTGGGCCGGACGGGACGCCCCGGTCACCGAGATCGTCGACACCCGCCCCGATGTGACCGTGCTCGATCTCGGCGGATTCTCCACTCCCGAACAACAATTGGTGGTCGCGCTGGCACTGCTGGACGATCTCTGGGCGCGCCGCGAGGAACGCCGACCGGTGCTGCTGGTCATCGACGAGGCCCACAATCTCGCGTCCCCGCACCTGGATTCGCCCATCGCCGTCGCGGTGCGCGAACGCCTCATCCAAATCGCCGCCGAGGGCCGTAAATTCGGCCTCTGGCTGCTGCTTTCCACCCAGCGCCCCTCCAAGGTGCACCCGGGCATCCTGTCCCAATGCGACAACCTCGCGCTCATGAAGATGACCTCCCCCGCCGACCTGGACGAACTGGGCACCTACTTCGGGTACGCCCCCACCGCACTGCTCGAACGCTCACCATGGTTCCGTCAGGGCGAGGCACTGTTCGCGGGTGGCTTCGCCCCCACCCCGTCACTGGTCAAGGTCCGCACCCGCCTGACCCGCGAGGGCGGCGGCGATGTGCGCGTACCACTGCGCTGAGCTCGACGAAACAGGTCAACCGCGCCGGGTGGCGCGCGGCCGCAACAGCAGCACCGCGACTCCGGCCAGCACGATGCCCGCCAGATTGATGGCGAGCTGGGCGATCGAACTCCCCGCCACATGCCATTTGCCCGCGATGGCCGCCACCACCGCCAACCCGGCGGCGGGGACCGTGGTCACCGAGATGAATACGCCCACCAGCACCGCCGAGGTCGAGGTCACCAGCGCCAGCATGCCCGCCGCACCGGCCAGCAGCGCCACGACCAGCGAGAACGGGCCGACTTCGTAGATGAAGTCGAAATTGCGGGCGTTCTCCACATCCGCCACCCCGATCCAGCCGAGCCGGATCCACAGCAGCGTCGCCGCGCCCGTGACCAGCATGGCCGCCGGGAAGGAGAGCGCCAGCGTGCGCAGCGAGCGCCGGACCAGTTGCCGATCACGACGCACCATGCCGACCGAAAGCGCTGCGAGAGGCTGGAATTCGGGACCGACGACCATCGCACCGACCAGGGTCAGCGGTGACGCCGTGGTGACGCCGACCGCCGACAGCAGGAACGCGATGGTCAGGAAGGCGAAGAAGGTCGGGGTCAGCTCCGACGCCCGATGCACCTGATTGCGAATCTGCTCCCACACCACCGACTCGTCCGCACGGCCGGGTGCGGCCCGTTCCGCCCGCAGCGCGGCGGCCGAGAGCACCGTCCCCGTCGCGTCGAGCGTAATCGCGCCCAGCTCAACCAGATCCAGTGCCCGCAGCGCGACAATCAGCTCATCCGCGATGGCCCGCGAGACATCGGCCTCGATCAGATCGCCCGCCGGTGCCACGGCCGCGCCGCGCAGCACGCTCACATTGGTGGACGCCGGTTCGGCCGCGAGCACTTCCAGCACTCGATCGGTTCGGGCGGCCGGGCAGATCACTCGCAGATGCAGCATCGCATCGCCTCCTTCGCAGCCGAAGTCACCCGCGCGTGGACCGGGCCTGCCGGTCGCTACCCGCGTAACCGCAGGTAAGTGGCAGCACCCAGTGATCGTGGCACAGCGGTCGCGGGAATCGCGGAATCGCCATTCGGTGACGCGGACACAAAACGGCCCCGCGAGAGGTGGTCTCGCGGGGCCGGCTGCGGATTGTGCGGGTTACGCCGACTTCTCGCGGCGCTCCGGGGACTGACGCTTGCGCGGCACGATGGTCGGCAGCACATTGTCGTTCACGGTGTCGGCGTTGACGACGACCTTGGCGACATCGTCGCGGCTGGGGATGTCGTACATGACCGGAAGCAGGACTTCCTCCATGATGGCGCGCAGGCCACGGGCTCCGGTACCGCGCAGGATCGCCTGATCCGCAACGGCTTCCAGTGCGTCCTGGGTGAATTCCAGGTCCACGCCGTCCATTTCGAAGAGGCGCACGTACTGCTTGACCAGTGCGTTCTTCGGCTGGGCCAGAATGCGGACGAGAGATTCCTTGTCCAGGTTGGTGACCGAGGCGACGATCGGCAGACGGCCGATGAACTCGGGGATCAGACCGAACTTGATCAGATCCTCGGGCATCACCTCGGCGAAGTGATCGGCGGTGTCGATCTCGGACTTCGAGCGCACCTCGGCGCCGAAACCGATGCCGCGCTTACCGACTCGATCCTGCACGATCCGCTCCAGACCCGCGAACGCACCGGCGACGATGAAAAGCACGTTGGTGGTGTCGATCTGGATGAATTCCTGATGCGGATGCTTGCGACCGCCCTGCGGCGGCACCGAGGCCTGGGTGCCCTCGAGAATCTTGAGCAGCGCCTGCTGTACGCCCTCACCGGAGACATCGCGGGTGATGGACGGGTTCTCCGACTTGCGGGCGATCTTGTCGACCTCGTCGATGTAGATGATGCCGGTCTCGGCGCGCTTGACGTCGTAATCCGCGGCCTGGATCAGCTTCAGCAGGATGTTCTCGACATCCTCACCGACATAACCGGCCTCGGTGAGCGCGGTGGCGTCGGCGATGGCGAACGGCACGTTCAGCATCTTGGCCAGCGTCTGCGCCAGATAGGTCTTACCGCAGCCGGTCGGGCCGAGCATGAGGATATTGGACTTCATCAACTCGACCGATTCGCCTCGGGAGTCGCGGCCCTTATCGCCGGCCTGAATTCGCTTGTAGTGGTTGTACACAGCGACAGCCAGGGTTCTCTTAGCGGCGTCCTGCCCGATCACGTACTGCTCGAGGAAGTCGCGGATTTCCGCGGGCTTCGGCAGCTCATCGAGTTTGACCTCGCTGCTTTCAGCGAGCTCCTCCTCGATGATCTCGTTGCACAGATCGATGCACTCGTCGCAGATGTACACCCCTGGTCCCGCAATGAGCTTCTTGACCTGCTTCTGACTCTTCCCACAGAAAGAGCACTTGAGCAGATCGCCGCCATCACCGATGCGCGCCATCTCCTGGGTCCCTACTTCCTTGTCCGCGTGCAACCATCTATCCCGGCTGCCGGCGAAGTGCCACCTATAAAGCGTATGCCGCCCCCGGCGATTGCGGGTACGGCCGGTGCGGCGGGTGCCGACAACCACGAGCAAAGGTCCCTAGAGTGACCGTACCCGTTATCCGCGACCGAGGTCGACAACTTGGGCACGTTTCTCATCGGACATGTGCGTGGACTCACCCCTGTCCGGGTGGCGGAGACGCACCGGCCCCGCCACCCGCCCACTTCACTTCTGTGCGCTGAGCTTGCGGTACTGGAACACCGTGTCGACGATTCCGTACTCCTTCGCCTCTTCGGCGGTGAGAATCTTGTCGCGATCGGTGTCCTTGCGGATGGTGTCCGCGTCCTTACCGGTGTGCCGTGCCAGCGTGGTCTCCATGAGACGGCGCATGCGCTCGATCTCGGCGGCCTGGATCTCCAGATCCGAGACCTGACCCTGGATACCGCCCGAGGTGGACGGCTGGTGGATCAGCACGCGGGCGTTCGGCAGCGCGGCGCGCTTACCGGGGGCGCCGGCGGCCAGCAGCACGGCGGCGGCGGAGGCGGCCTGACCCAGGCAGACGGTCACGACATCGGCGCGCACGTACTGCATGGTGTCGTAGATGGCCATCAGCGCGGTGAACGAGCCACCGGGCGAGTTGATGTACATGGTGATGTCGCGGTCCGGATCCTGCGACTCCAGCACCAGCAGCTGCGCCATGATGTCATTCGCGGAGATGTCGTCGACCTGGTTGCCCAGGAAGATGATTCGCTCCTCGAACAGCTTGTTGTACGGGTCCGAGGTCTTGACGCCGTAGGTGGTCTGCTCGGTGAACTGGGGCAGGATGTAGCGCGCCTGCGGCAGCGAGGCACCGGCCGCCGCGAAGGTGATGCCCGCGGACCGCGGGTCGAACGTACTCGACATATGCGTCTCCAAAGTCTGTGTGGTGGGCGGTGATTAAGCGCCGTTGGCCTGGCGCGCGTGCGTGATCACCTGGTCGATGAAGCCGTACTCGAGCGCTTCCGTCGGGGTGAACCAGCGGTCGCGGTCGGCGTCCTCGGTGACCTGCTCCACGGACTTGCCGGTGTGCAGCGCCTGCAGCTGATTCAATTCGCGCTTGGTGTAGGCGAACTGCTCGGCCTGGATGGCGATATCGGAGGCCGAACCACCGATACCGGCGGACGGCTGGTGCATCATGATCCGCGAGTGCGGCAGCGCGAAACGCTTGCCCTTGGCGCCCGCGGCGAGCAGGAACTGACCCATGGACGCGGCCAAACCCATACCGACCGTGCGGATATCGCATTCGGCGAACTGCATGGTGTCGTAAATGGCCATACCCGCGGTGACCGAACCACCCGGCGAGTTGATGTAGAGCGAGATGTCCTTTTCCGGATCCTCGGCCGACAGCAGCAGGATCTGAGCGCACAGCTTGTTGGCGATGTCGTCGTCCACCTGGCTGCCCAGGAAGATGATGCGCTCGCGCAGCAGGCGCTCGTACACCGAATCACTGAGGTTCAGACCAGCAGTCGCGGATGTCATATGCACCCCTGCCTGATTGATTGTCACGGATACCTGCCCTCTCTCACCGGCTCGGTCCCACCAAGCCCCTACTGATTCGCTGACACAGACACTAACGAAGCAGGGCGGCACCGAACTCCCGGTACCGCCCTGCTTCGCTCACAGCGCAAACTTACTTGGCCTCGGCCTCGGTGGCATCGGCGACCTCGGCGAGCTCTTCGGCGGAGATCTCCTCGGCCTCTTCGGCCGGGTTGCCGAACATTTCCGCGGTGTCGACCGCATTGCCCGCGGTATCGGTGACGGTGGCCTGGACCACCACACCCGCGAGGGCCTTACCGCGGCGCACATCGGCGAAGACCGCGCCCAGCTGACCGGCCTGCTGGATCTGCTGGATGAACTGATCGGGCGACATGCCGTAGCGCTGCGCCTGGAAGATGATCCGCTCGTACAGCTCGTCCTGGCCGACCTGGGTGTTCTCCGCCTCGGCGACGGCGTCCAGGAGCAGCTGGGTCTTGACCGACTTCTCGGCCGACTCCTTGGTGTCCTTGTCGAACTCCTCGCGGGAGGAGCCCTGCGCCTCGAGCGCCTCGGCCAGCTTGGCCTCGTCGTGGTCGAAACCGTGCACGGCGTCGTGCAGCACGGCGTCGATCTCGGCCTGGACGACCTTCTCGGGCAGCGGGATCTCGACGGTCTCGAGCAGGTTCTCGAGCACCTTGTCGCGGATGGCGCCGGCCTGCTCGACCTTCTTGGAGCGCTCGACGCGGCCCTTGAGGTCTTCCTTCAGCTCGTCGATGGTGTCGAATTCGCTTGCCAGCTGGGCGAATTCGTCATCGGCCTCGGGCAGCTCGCGCTCCTTGACCGACTGCACGGTCACGGTGATGACGGCTTCCTTGCCCGCGTGCTCGCCAGCGACCAGCTTGGAGGTGAAGTCCTTGGACTCGCTCGCCTTGAGGCCGATCAGGGTCTCGTCGAGGCCCTCGATGAGCTGGCCCGAGCCGACCTCGTGCGAAAGACCGGTGGTGGAGGCCTCTTCGACCTCGGCGCCGTCGACGGTGGCCGACAGGTCGATGGAGACGAAATCGCCGTCGGCGATCTCGCGCTCGACCGCGGTCAGGGTGCCGAAGCGCTGACGCAGCGAGGTGAGCTGCTCCTCGATGTCCTTGTCCTGCACCTCGATCGGATCAACCGTGACGGCGATCGCGGAGAAGTCGGGGAGGGTGATCTCCGGGCGGACGTCGACCTCGGCGGTGAACGCCAGCTCTTCGCCGTCCTCGATCTTGGTGATCTCGATCTCCGGCTGGCCGATGACCTTGACCTCGGTGGCGATCACGGCATCGCTGTAGCGCTTGGGGAGGACGTCATTGACGACCTGCTCCAGCACGGCGCCGCGGCCGACGCGGGCCTCGATCAGCTTCGCGGGCGCCTTGCCCGGACGGAAGCCGGGGATGCGGATCTGCCCTGCGAGCGCCTTGTATGCCTTGTCGAAATCCGGCTTCAGCTCCTCGAAGGGCACCTCGACGTTAATCCGGACCCGGGTCGGGCTCAGCTGCTCGACGGTGCTCTTCACGGACATGCTCCTTGTTCGTTCGTGGAATGATGTTCATTCCCCCCACAGGCATCCCGACCAGGTTAGTCGACGGTCGATGCGGCCTGATAACCGGTCATGGCAAAGCTCGCCGTACCGGACAGGTACGGCGTCCCGGCCGTCGCAACCCCCTGGTGGACGGCCTTCGGTCAGCTAACCGACCTTGACGGCGTCGGTCACGAAGACCAGCGTCTCGTACGGCTTCATACCGCGGCCGCCCGCGCCGTAACCCAAGTCCGGCGGCACGATCAGCAGGCGGCGCGCACCCTGCTGCACACCGACCAGGCCCTGATCCCAGCCCTTGATGACCTCGCCCGCGCCGAGGGTCAGCGCGAAGGGCTCACCGCGATCGAAGGAGCTGTCCAGCTTCTTCTTATCGGACCAGGTGAGCAGGGTGTAGTTCATGGTCAGCTTCTGACCGGCCTGCGCGCCCGGGCCGCTGCCCGGGGTGAGGTCCTTGGTGATCAGCGTCTTGGGCGGATCACAGCTGTCCGGGATGGTGATGGTCGGGGCCGTGCCGAAACCGCCGTCGACCTTGATGTCGTCGGCGGTGCACTCGCGGCCCTTCGACGCGGTCTGCGCCGCGGCCGGGGAGGTGGCCTTGGCCGTGGTCGTCGCGGCCGCCTTGGTGTCATCGCCACTGCCGCAGCCCGCCATCAACAGCACCGCCGCCGCCACCGCACCGATCACACCGGCTTTGCCCGCAACGCGCATTCCCGCTCCTCGCACCGAATCACCCGACGCCGCACGGCGTGCGGCACCGGGCCGAAACTACACGGTTGTCCCGAATTCCGGCGTCGAGGCCCAACACGACGCGGGTTCGCGGGAATAGCGGCCGGGTAGGCGACAGGAAATGTGTTTGCCCGGTTTGTCGAGGTACGGAAGCATTCGACGGGTGCTGCTGACGATTACCTGTACCCGACCCGATGACGCCGAATGGGCGGCGAGCGAGCTGGGATATCTGCTGCACAAGAACCCCGGCAAGGTGCAGACGTTCGAACAGTCCTACGGGGTGGCGCATGTGCTCTATCCCGAGGCCGATGCCGATCGCTGCACCGCCGCGCTACTGCTGGAGATCGATCCGGTGCGGCTGGTGCGCGGAAAGACCAAGGGGGCAACGGAATTCAGTCTCGGCCAGTATGTGAACGATCGGCCGTACGCGGCGTCATCGCTGCTGTCCGTCGCCATCTCGTCGGTATTCGGCTCCGCGCTGCACGGGCGGTGCGCGCAGCGGCCGGAACTGGCGGAGACCGCGCTGCCGCTGCGCGTCGAACTGCCCGCGGTGCCGTGCAAGGGCGGGGCCGAGGCCGCCGAACAGGTCTTCGGACCGCTCGGGTGGACGGTGCGGGCCACTCCCCTGCCGCTGGATCCGGCCTTCCCGCAATGGGGTGACTCGCACTATCTGCGGCTGGAATTGACCGGCACGCTTCGGCTTTCGGACGCGCTGTCGCACCTGTACGTGCTGCTGCCCGTGCTCGACGGCAGCAAGCACTACTTCCTGGACACCGCGGAGATCGACAAACTGCTGCGCTTCGGCGCGGGCTGGCTCAATACCCATCCGGCGCGGGATTGGATCACCCGGCGCTATCTGGCGCGGCGGCACTCGCTGGTGCGCGCGGCGCTGGCGCGGCTGGCCGAACTGGACGATCTCGAACCCGAATCGTTCGGTGCGGTGGATGTCAATATCGACGACCTCGCGCGGGAAGTGGCCGCGGCGACGGCGGAAGCCGCTGCCGCCGTACTGTCCGAGGGAGACGAATCCCGCGGCACCGCAGCCGATGTCATCGTGGAGGCGGACGCCTCGAGCGATACGGGTACGACCGGCAGCACCGCGGAATCTGCCGATCCGGTCGTGGCCGATGCGCCGGTGCAGTCGCTCGCGGTAATGCGGCGGGCGGCCGTGCTCCAGGCGCTGCGGTCCACGGGGGCGCAGCGGGTGCTGGATCTCGGATGCGGAGAAGGCGCGCTGTTGCGCGAGCTGGTGGCGGAGAAGTCGTTCAATGAGATTGTCGGCGTTGATGTCTCGGTTCGATCATTGCGGATCGCGGAGCGCCGCATGCGCCGGCTGCCGGAATGGCAGACGCGCCGGGTGGCGCTGCGGCAAGGGGCGCTGACCTATACCGACGCCTCGCTGCGCGGATACGACGCGGCGGTGCTCATGGAGGTCATCGAGCATGTCGACCTGCCTCGACTGAACGCGTTGGAGCAGTCCGTATTCGGTGCCGCCGCACCCGGTGCGGTGATCGTGACGACGCCCAACGGGGAGTACAACGCGCTCTACGAGGGCATGGCGGACGGCGCTTTCCGGCACAGCGATCACCGATTCGAATGGAGCCGAGCCGAATTCGCCGACTGGGCGGGCCGAGTCGGCGAAACCTATGGCTATCGGGTGCGATTCGAGCCCGTCGGGATACCCGACGAGGAGCTCGGCCCGCCCACGCAGATGGCGGTCTTCACCAGGGCCGCGAATGATGAGAAGGGAGCGGCGTAATGGCTGAGCTCTCCATTCCCGAACTGTGCCTGGTCGTGCTGATCGGCAGTACCGGATCGGGTAAATCCACCTTCGCGCGCAAGCATTTCCGCGAGACGGCGATCGTGTCCTCCGATGCCTGCCGCGGCATCGTCAGCGATGACGAGAACGATCAGGCGGCCACGCCCGACGCGTTCGCGCTGCTGCATCACATCGCCGGTGTCCGGCTGCGGCGCGGGCTGCGCACCGTCATCGACGCCACCAATGTGCAGCCCAAGGCGCGGCAGGAATTGATCGAGCTGGCGCGGGCGCACGATGTGCTGCCGGTGGCGATCGTGCTGGATGTGCCCGAGCGGGAATGCGCGGACCGCAATGCCTCCCGGCCCGATCGCGATTTCGGGCGGCATGTGGTGGCACGGCAGCAGCGCGATCTGAAGCGAAGTCTGCGCTTCCTGGAACGCGAGGGCTTCCGGCGCGTGCACGTGCTGCACGGCACCGCCGAGATCGACGCGGCCACCATCGTGAACGAGCGGCTCTGGAACGACCGCCGCGATCTGACCGGGCCGTTCGATGTGATCGGCGATATCCACGGCTGCCGTTCCGAATTGGAGACGCTGCTGGGCGAACTCGGCTACGCGCTGACCCGCGATACCGCCGGGCGAGCGGTGGACGCGCGGCATCCGGACGGGCGCACCGCGGTATTCGTCGGCGATCTGGTCGATCGTGGTCCCGACACCCCGGGTGTGCTCCGGCTGGTCATGGGCATGGTGAAAGCCGGAAACGCGCTGTGCGTCACCGGAAACCACGAGTTCAAACTGGTGCGGGCGCTGGACGGGCGCAAGGTCAGGACCACGCACGGACTGGCCGAATCGCTCGCGCAGCTGGACGGCGAGGATGACGAATTCCGCAAGACCGCACGGGAATTCATGCGCGGCCTGATCAGCCACTACGTCCTGGACGAGGGCAACCTGGTGGTGGCGCACGCCGGGCTGAAGGAACAGTTCCACGGCCGCGCCTCCGGGCGGGTGCGCGAATTCGCCATGTACGGCGAATCCACCGGCGAGACAGACGAATACGGGCTGCCGGTGCGCTATCCGTGGGCCAATGACTATCGCGGCAAAGCGCTGGTGCTGTACGGGCACACGCCCATGGCCGAACTGGTGTGGGTGAACAACACGCTCTGCCTGGATACCGGTGTGGTGTTCGGCGGGCGGCTCACCGCGCTGCGCTATCCCGAACGCGAACCGGTTTCCGTTCCGGCGGAACAGGTCTGGTACGAGCCGACGCGACCGCTGGAGACGCCGAGCGTGGTGCCCGGCATCGGCATGGTGCATCGTGATCCCGCCGTACTGGACCTGGACGATGTGATCGGCCGCCGCGTGGTGGAGACCCGCTATCTGTCCCGGGTGAGCGTGCAGGAGGACGCGGCCAGCGCGGCGCTCGAGGTGATGAGCCGGTTCGCCATCGATCCGCGCTGGCTGGTGTACCTGCCGCCGACCATGTCGCCCTGCGCCACATCGACTCTCGACGGATATCTGGAGTATCCGGCGCAGGCGTTCGAGTACTACCGCTCCGAAGGCGTCGAGACCGTGGTGTGCGAGGAGAAGCACATGGGATCGCGCGCGGTCGTGGTGCTGGCGCGTTCCGCCGACGCCGCCCGCGATCGGTTCGGGGTGAACGACGGCAGTACCGGCGCGGTGTACACCCGCACCGGGCGGCCGTTCTTCGACGATCCGGAACAGGCCGAGACACTGCTGGCACGGGTGCGCGCCGCGGCCGAGAAGGCCGGGCTCTTCGAGGAATTGGGCACCGACTGGCTGGCCCTGGATGCCGAACTGCTGCCGTGGTCGGCCAAGGCGCTGGGACTGCTGCGCAGTCAATACGCGGCGGTCGGGGCGGCCGCCCGGGCTTCGCTGGGCGCGGCGGCCCAGGTGCTGGCCGCCGCAGGTGCGAGAGGTTTGGACGTGACCGATCTCGCCGACCGCACCCGGGACCGGGAGGCCGACGCGGCGGCCTTCACGACCGCGTACGGGCGCTACTGCTGGCCCGTGGACGGTCTCGACGGCGTGCGCCTGGCCCCGTTCCAGATCCTGGCCGCGCAGGGCGCGAATTACGCCGTGCGCGAGCACAACTGGCACCTGGAACGCATCGATCGGCTGATCGAGGCCGATCCGGAACTGTTCACCCCGACCCGGCGGGTCTCGGTCGACCTGTCCGACCCGGACAGTGAGGCCGCGGCCACCGCGTGGTGGATCGAACTCACCGCGGCGGGCGGCGAGGGCATGGTGGTCAAACCCACCGGCTCACTGGTCACCGGATCCGGCACCCGCAGTGGGCGTCCGGTCCAGCCGGGCGTGAAATGCCGTGGCCCGGAATACCTCCGGATCATCTACGGCCCGGAGTATCTGCGCCCCGCCAACCTCACCCGCCTGCGCCAGCGCGGCCTCGGCGGCAAACGCTCCCTGGCCCTGCGCGAATACGCCCTCGGCCTGGAAGCCCTGGACCGCTTCGTCACCGGCGAACCCCTCTGGCGCGTCCACGAGGCCGTCTTCGCCGTCCTGGCCCTGGAAACCGAGCCCATCGATCCGAGGCTCTAGTCCGCCACCTCGCTGAAAAGTCCCGTCATCCCGGCGCGCTCGTGGCCGGGATCCACACCGGCAGCGGGTTGACCGGTACGGGCCGGTCCACCCGGCCCGTACCGCCCCTCATATCACCCGGCCTTCGGGGTCGCGGTCAGGTCGTAGAGCGTGACCCCGTCCACCTCGGTCGCGGTGTAATGATCTTTTACCCAGGCGGTGATCTTCGAACCTTCCGAGGTGCTGGAGCTGCCCGGTCCACGACTGTCACCTGCGATGAAGTAGTGGATCCTGCCCTCGGTGACGTCCTGCTGGAATTGCGCCAGGGTCGGGGAGGCGTCGCCGCCGCCGAAGCCGCCGATCGCCATGACGGGGTAGTTCGCGGCCAGCTGATAGGTCGCCGCGTTATTGGAGCTGACGGTGGCGGCCACCCAGGTGTACGACGAACCGTCCTGTTCGAGCAGAGCCAGCGTCTTGTCGCCGGGCTTCTCGTCACCGCCCATTGGGCTGCCGGAAGCCTGATCGCCGGAGTCGCCGCCGTGCGTACCGGGGAACTTCCCGAAGCCGGAATCGGTTTCGGGACCGGCCTTCACGATGCCGCCGGTGTGCGGCAGGCGCAGTGTTTCCACGGCGTAGGCGGTCGGCGCGGCCAGGCCGACGAAGAGCGCGGCGAACAGGGTCGCGATGGTCAGTGTCCGGCCGCCGCGCAGCAGTAGACCGGCTGCGGCGAGCACTGCTACGCCGACGATCACCCAGCGCAGCCAGGGCACGAAATCCGGTGTGCGCGAGAGCAGTACAAAAGCTGTCAGGGCGGTCAGCGCCACGCTCAGCACGAGTGTCGCTCGCACCCACGGGCGTTCGCGGTGCGGCCACACCACGGCACCGGCGGCTGCGATGGTTCCGGCGAGCGCGGGAGCCAATGCCACCGTGTAGTACTCGTGGAAGATGCCGCCCATGAAGCTGAAGACCAGCCCGGTCACCAGCCCCCAGCCACCGAGCAGCAGCAGCGCCGCGCGCTTGCCATCGGTGCGAGGAGCCCTGCCGCGCAATACGATTGCCGCCACGAGCAGGATCAGCGCCGCCGGGATGAGCCAGGCGATCTGACCGCCGACGGTCTCGTTGAACAGGCGGGTGATTCCGGCCTGGCCGCCGAACGGGTGGAAGCCGCCGTGCATTTGCGGCATATCGCCGCCAGCGGCGAGATCGCCACCGGCCGTCACGCCACCACCCGGGTCACCGCCGGGAGCCCCGCCGCCGCCCGGCTTACCGCTCCCGGAGCCGAGTCCGAGCCGGTCCAGGCCGTTGTATCCGAGGGTCAGCTCGATGATCGAATTATTCGTGGAGCCACCGAAATACGGGCGATCGGAGGCGGGCCACAGTTGGGCGATGAGTACCCACCAGCCCGCGCCCGCCACCATCGCGGCACCGGCCGCGAACAGCTGCGCGATGCGCTTGCCGAGCTTGGGCGGACCGGCGAAGAGGTAGGTGAGCGCGAGCGCGGGCAGGACCAGTCCGACCTGCAATTGCTTTGCCAGAAAACCGAATCCGACGAGCAGTCCGCACAGCACCAGCCAGCGCCAGCGGCCGTCGTCGAGCGCCCGGAGCATGGCCCATACGGCGGCGATCATCAGGAAGACCAGCAGCGCGTCCGGGTTGTTGTACCGGAACATCAGTGCCGCAACGGGAGTCACCGCGAGTGCGAGTCCGGCCAGCAGTCCGGCGTTGGCCCCGAAGTGCCGTCGCACCACCGCCCACAGCAGCGCCACCGACGCCACCCCGAGCAGCACCTGCGGGAGCAGCATGGTCCAGCTGCTGAAGCCGAATAGCCTGGCGGACAACTCCATCGGCCAGAGTGAGGCCGGGGTCTTGTCGACGGTGATGGCGTTGGCCCAGTCGGAGGAGCCGAAGAAGAACGCCTTCCACGACTTCGCTCCGGACTGCACGGCCGCGGCATAGAACGAATTCGCCCAGCCGCTGGCGGTCAGATTCCATAGATACGCGGCTCCGGTGCCCACCAGCAGCAGTGCGAGCCAGATGTATTCGCGCCGCAGTGGTCCGGGCGTGGTCGCCGGACGCCGACCCGCTCGCGTCGGCGCCGCGGGCGGCGCACCGCCGGACCCCGGCGCAGTAGCTGTATCGATCATGCGATCCACCCTCGCCACCGCGCCACGGCTTCAGCTGGGATCAGCCTGCGAGGTTGCTGTGAGCCACTAGTCCGGGCAGGTCAGGCTTGGTTTTCGAGTTCGGCGAGCCGGTCCAGGAAGGGGCGCTGGCCTTTACCGAGCTTCTCCTGGGCGATGTCGAGGGGGAACCATTCGGCGCGGTCGATCTCCGGGAACTCCTGGAGGCGGCCAGAACGCGGCGGCCATTCCATCTCGAAGGTGCCGGGTACCACCAGCGCCGGATCGAGGTCGCCTTCGACGGCCCAGACGGTGACCTGTTTGCGGCTGCGGCCGCTGCCGTAGGTCACTTCCCCGAGGGCGAGCCAGTCGCCATCGGGGACGGGGAGTCCGAGTTCCTCGGTGAATTCGCGTGCGGCCGCGGCGCGCTGCTCCTCTTCCTCTGGTTCGTACTCGCCCTTGGGGATGGACCAGGCGGACGTGTCCTTCTTGGCCCAGAGCGGTCCGCCCATATGGCCGAGCAGTACTTCGAGGGTGGGGGTGCGGCGGAAGAGCAGCACGCCCGCGCTGTACCTGAGGGTCATGTGCGCAGTGTGCCTCGTTCGGGATGTATGCGCACATTCGGGGCATCCGGTGCGGCGATACGCCAGCAAACCGGTCAGGTGAATAGTTCTTTCGGTAATTCCGGACATTCCTCGCAGAAATCCTTTACGACCGAAACCCGGTCGGCCCCTGCGTATTCCACTAAGCTTCGCTGGTTGGATTTTGCCTGAACCTGATGACGATTGGATACCGCATGGCGTTCCGCAGCTCCACCGCGGCAGCTTCCCTCGTAATCGGCGCACTGACCGCGGCAACCGGCCTGGCGAACGCCGAGCCCGCTGCACCCCAGAATGTTTCGTATTCCGCGAAGCTGGTGGACAAAACGGTCGTCACCACTCTCAAGGGCGGCACTTTCGAGCTCTCCCACACCCCCGGCGCCGACCCCGCCGGAACGGTGGACGTGGTCAATGTGAAAGACGAGCGGGGCGGCGTATTGCTCACGCTGCCACTCGAATTCCATTTGGCCGGGGTCGACGTTCCGGTCAAACCGGAAATTCAGCGCAATAACACCGTATTGGTGCTCACGCCCGACAAACCGGCGGGCCTCGACGCCAATCAGCAGATCACCGTGAAACCCATCGCGTCTGCGAATGAGGACACGCGCGCGCTCAATTTCTTCAGCACCCAGTTCGGCCTGGCTACCACAATCGGCACGTTCGTCGGCACGGCACTGGGCGCGACCATCGGCTGCCTGGCCACCATCGCCGCGGGCTGCCTGCCCGGATTCATGGCGGGCGCGACCATCGGCGGCATCCTCGGTTCGATCGCGGTGGGCGGTCCGACGCTGATCGCCGCCGGTATCGATCTGCTCACCACGCTGCAGGCTCCGGCCGGCACCTCCAAGTGGGCCGATAAACCGGTGGCAGCACCGGAGACCACCGCGCCGCAGGCACAGCCCGCGGCGCAGCCGAACTAGTCAGCGAAAACCCGCCGGGGGCCGAATTGCCCAGCGCGCGTACGTTTCCTCGGGATCGACGGTGATGACATCGGCGACCTGCACCAGGTCATCGGGCACCGTCGCCCCGTCGAAATGCCGCGCGCTGGGAACAATGATCGCTTCGGCGTCCAGGCGAGTGGTGATCGTCTTCAGACCGGCCAATAGGTGACGCCCGGAGCGGGCGTCCGCGATGACCAGTTTGGCGAAGTCGTAGCCCAGGCGCTGGGCGCGCTTGCGGATCTGGTCCTCATCCCAGGCCTGCCGGAGGCCGCTGACATCACTGCGCAGATATCCGACTGCGGTCGGCCGAAACTTCATGACGCCCCCTCGATCTACCCGTGGACCGAATGCGTATATCCAGTTGAGTATATCCACAACTGCACATCCGCAACTGGGTATACGGAATATTGTTGAGAACGGGGACAACGTGATTCGAAGGACCGAGCACATGCCAGAACCCGCCTACGTGGCCATCGCAGGTAAGTACGCACGCCAGATCCGCACCGGCGCACTGCCGCCCGGCACCCAGCTACCGAGCTACGCCGAGATCGCCGAACGCAACGGCGTCTCCCAGATCGTGGTCCGGCACGCGGTGAAACTACTGCTCAGCCAGGGCCTGGTGCGCAGCGTCGAACGCCGCGGCACCTTCGTCGCCGACCGCATCGACCTGGTGCGACTCGCGCCCGAACGCCAAATGGAAAGTCCCGAAACGAGTTTCGGCCAGGAGACCGACCGCGAGGTGAAGGTCGAGCGCACCAGCAAACGCCTGAGCGCCACCGAGACCCTCGCCGAGATCCTGGGCGTCCACCTCGGCGAGGAGATCACCCAGATCACCACCCGCGCCAGCGAGGACGGCCGCCCCATCTCCATCTCCGACGCCTACCAGCCGCTCGATACCGAGGGCACCGAAGGTGCGGCCTTCCTCGAAGAGACCATCGCCGACCAACTCCCCGCCCAAACCCACGCCGCCTGGCTCAACACCCCAGACGGCGCCCTGGTCAAACACGTCCGCCAACGCTTCCTGGCCCGCGACGACCGAGTCCTGATGGCCTGCGACATCTCCTTCCCCCTGGACCGCTACTCCGCCTTCGTCTTCCGCATGACCCTGGACCCCGACCCGGAACCCGCCGACCCCCAGCCGACAACCGAACCGGTCCCTACGGCCTGACCGCTACCCGCCCCAAGGGGCATGAACCTGCGGGCGGATCGATCACGCCCGCGGCCCGGTTGGACGAAACTCCCTGGTATGAGCGCCTTTTCGCCCATCGGCGCCGCGTCAGCTGCGAACCCAGCCTTGTGCGACGTCCGATAGGTTCCACCACGAAACGTAGTGCGCGTCTTCGGATTCCAGTTGCCAGTCGGTGGCGAGCGCCTCGAAGAAGGCGTCGTCACCGGTCTTGCCGCCCTTGGGCTCGCCGATGAAGAGCACCCGCTCGCCACCGGCGCTGACGAAATCCGTCAGCGCCTGCGAGGCCATGGTGCTGCCCCAGCCGGGCGGCCAGCACAGGAACAGCACCTCACCGGACCTATCCGACACGCGCGCCGCGCAGTCGGTGAGATCGCCTACCGGATACCAGGTATCGCGCTGCCCGGACGCTCCGGGAAACGACAGATTCACGGCACGATCCGGCGGCTCGGAGTCATAGGCGGCGACCTCGAGTCCCACACTCGCGAGCTGCGCGGCCCAATACCCCCGTCCCGCACCGAGTTCCAGCACCGACCGCCCGGCACAGAACTCGGCCGCCCAGCGCAGCGTGTGCGGCGCGGGAATCGCATAGGCGTACACGGCCTGCAGAATGGTCTGCGCGTATCCGAGCCGCGCGCTCCCCGTGGCCCGACCGCCATCCACCACCGCCACACCGTCCCGCTCCGACACCGACGGCCCGACGATGTCCCAGTACGGATTACTGCTGATCTCGTCCCCACCGGTCATGAAGTGCACGAACCGCAGATCGAACGCCGCATCGGCGGCCGCGTCCCCGGTCCCCGGCAATCTGGGCGCGGTATCGAGATAGTCGGCCACCTTCGGGAACTCACCCCGCAGCCGCCCCTCGTCCCCCAGCAGCGCACCCAACTCGTCCCGGCGCGCATCGGTCAGCGAAAGCTCGGTCATACCCACGATTTTCGCCCCACCGGCCCGCCGGCGTGATCGGTATCGCCCCGCCACCCCGTTCTCGCACCCCAGCGGGGCGGATCAGTTGGCCCAGTTGTCGCCGTGTTCGTGGCGGAGGTGTTCGGCGAGGATGGCGGCTTGGGAGCGGCGGGATAGGCTCAGTTTGGCGAGTAGGGCTGAGACGTAGTTGCGGATCGTTTTCTCGGACAGGAAGACTCGGGCGGCTATTTGTTTGTTGCTCAGACCTTCGCCTATGAGGGCGAGGATTTGGCGTTCGCGGTCGGTGAGGTCGGCGGCGGCCAGGGGGGAGGCTATCTCCGGGGTGCGGGCGAGGCGGGCGGTGAGGTCCTTGGCGGTGGCGGGGTCGATGAGGGATTCGCCGGCGGCTACGCGGCGGATGGCGTCGACCAGTTGGGGGCCTCTGAGTTGTTTGAGGACATAGCCTTTCGCGCCCGCGAGCACCGCGCCGAGCAGGGCTTCGTCATCGGCGAAGGAGGTGAGCATGAGGACGTTGAGGTCGGGGAGGTCGGAGAGCAGGTCGCGGCAGACGGTGATGCCGTCACCGTCTTCGAGGCGGACGTCCAGCACCGCCACGTCGGGGCGGACGGCGGGGATGCGGCGCAGGGCCTCGGCGGCGGTGCCCGCTTCGCCGACCACGGTGAGATCGCCTTCGGCCTCGAGCAGATCCTGTAGGCCGCGGCGGACGATCTCATGATCGTCGAGCAGGAAGACGCTGATCTTTCCTGAACTGTCCACCGGTGCATCCTCGCAGGTCCGTACCGCTCGAGCGGTGAGCGGGCGCGGCGGGCGGCGATCCGCATGCGCCATCCGCCGCGCTGCCCCTGATCGCCGGGACATCGTCGGCCCGGCGAGGTTCTAGTAGGCGGCCAACCCGCACGCGCGGAATTCGGCGCGGGCGTCCTCGACCTGTTCCGGTGTGGGGCCGGGAGTTTCGGCCAGTACGAAGCGGCGGCCCAGTGCCTCCCATTTCGCCTGGCCGAGGGTATGGAGGGGCAGTACGTCGACCCGTTCGACATTGCCCAGACCGGCGGCGAACCGGGCCACGGTGCCGATCTCCGCGGGCGCGTCGGTGATCCCGGGAACCAGCACGTAGCGCAGCCAGACCGGTTTACCCAGCGCGGCCAGGCGTTCGGCGAACCGCAGTGTCGGTTCCAGCGAGCGCGAGGTGAGCCGCCGATACGTCTGCGCCTGCCCCGCCTTGATATCGAGCAACACCAGATCGGTGGCATCGAGCAGATCGTCACCGGCCAGCCCGCCCAGATAGCCGGAGGTGTCCAGGGCCGTGTGCAGGCCGAGATCCCGGAAGCCGCGCAGCAGCGCGGTCGCGAATTGCGGCTGCTGGAGCGGTTCACCGCCGCTGAGCGTCGCGCCGCCACCGCTGGCCGCGATGAACGGCACGTATTTGGCCGCCTCGGCCAGTATGTCGTCACTGCCCAGCCGAATCCCGTTGTCTCGCAGCCAGGTATCGGGGTTCTGGCAGTACAGGCAGCGCAGCGGGCAGCCGCTCAGGAATGTCACGAAGCGCGTACCCGGCCCGTCCACTCCCGTGGAGACATCCCAGGAGTGGACCGAACCGGTGACCGGCGCGAGCGCTGTGGTCATCACAGACTCGCGTGGAAGGTCCGATTGATGACGTCGAGCTGCTGTTCGCGGGTGAGCCGCACGAAGTTCACGGCGTAACCGGACACGCGAATCGTCAACTGCGGGTACTTCTCCGGATGCGCCATGGCATCGGTGAGCGTCGCCTGGTCGAGCACGTTCACGTTCATGTGGAAGCCGCCGGTGGCGGTGTATCCGTCCAGCACGCCCGCCAGATTGCCGATCCGCTCCTCGGCGGTACGGCCCAGCCCCTGCGGCGTGACCGTGGTGGTGAGCGAAATACCGTCCAGCGCATGCTCGTACGGCAGCTTCGCCACCGACATGGCCGAGGCCACGATGCCGTGCGTATCGCGCCCGTTCATGGGATTCGCGCCCGGTGAGAAGGGTTCGCCCGCGCGCCGCCCATCCGGGGTGTTGCCGGTCTTCTTGCCGTACACCACATTCGAGGTGATGGTGAGCACCGACTGGGTGTACTCGGCATTGCGATAGGCCGGGAATCGGCGGATCTTGCGCATGAAACGCTCCACCAGTCCGGCGGCGATGGCATCGACCCGGTCGTCATTGTTGCCGTACGCCGGGAATTCCCCGTCGATCCGGTAGTCGACCGCCAGCCCCGTGTCATCGCGCAGCACAGTCACTTTCGCGTACTTGATGGCCGAGAGCGCATCCGCCGCGACCGCGAGTCCGGCGATACCGCACGCCATGGTGCGGCGAACAGCGGTGTCGTGCAACGCCATCTCGATACGCTCGTACGCGTACTTGTCGTGCATGTAGTGAATGACGTTGAGCGCGTGCGCGTACGTCGATGCCAGCCAGTCCATCATTCGATCGAACGCGGCATCGGTCTCGGCGTAGTCCAGCACCTCGGCGGTCAAGGGTTCGAAGCCGCGTGCCACCACCTCACCGGTGCGCTCATCGCGTCCGCCGTTGATGGCGTAGAGCAGCGTCTTCGCCAGATTGACTCGGGCGCCGAAGAATTGCATCTGCTTGCCCACCTCCATCGCCGAGACACAGCACGCGATGGCGGTGTCGTCACCGAAGCGGGGACGCATGAGCTCATCGGATTCGTACTGGATGGCGCTGGTGTCGATGGACACCCGGGCGCAGAATCGCTTGAACCCCTCGGGAAGTCGCGGCGACCAGAACACCGTCAGATTCGGTTCCGGGGCCGGGCCCAGATTGTAGAGCGTCTGCAAGTACCGGAAACTGGTGCGGGTCACCAGCGGCCGCCCATCCGCGCCGAGCCCGCCGATCGATTCGGTCACCCAGGTGGGATCACCGGAGAACAGCTCATCGTATTCGGGCGTGCGCAGGAAGCGCACGATGCGCAGTTTGATGACGAAATCGTCCACCAGTTCCTGGGCGCGCTCCTCGGTGATCAGACCGGCCACGAGATCGCGCTCCAGATACACGTCGATGAAATTCGCGGTGCGCCCCAACGACATCGCCGCGCCGTTCTGCTCCTTGACCGCCGCCAGATAGGCGAAGTACAGCCACTGGATGGCCTCCTGCGCGGTCGCGGCGGGGCGGGCGATATCGAAGCCGTAGGACGCGGCCATGGCCTTGAGCTCCATGAGCGCGCGGATCTGCTCGCTGACTTCCTCACGCAGCCTGATGGTTTCGTCATCGGCCCAGCGCTCATCGAGGGCGGCGCGGTCCGCCATCTTCGAGGTGATCAGCCGGTTCACGCCGTACAGCGCGACGCGCCGGTAGTCGCCGATGATGCGCCCGCGCCCGTAGGCGTCGGGCAGTCCGGTGATCAGGCCCGCGCTGCGGGCGGCGCGAATATCCTCGGTGTAGGCGTCGAAGACACCGGCGTTATGGGTCTTGCGGTAGTCGGTGAAGATCTCCGCGACCCGCGGATCCTCATCGATTCCGTAGGCGCGCAAGCTGTTCTGCACCATGCGATAGCCGCCATTGGGCATGATGGCGCGTTTGAGCGGGGCGTCGGTTTGCAGGCCGAGGATGAGTTCGGCGTTCTTGTCGATGTATCCGGGCGCGTGCGAGGTGATGGTGGAGGGCGTGTGCTGATCCACTTCGTAGACGCCGCGTTCGCGTTCGACGGGGAAGAGCGCGCCGAGCTCGGCCCACAGGCCGAGCGTGCGCGCGGTGGGTCCGCTCAGGAAGCTGTCATCGCCTTCGTAGGGCGTGTAGTTCTGCTGGATGAAGTCGCGCACATCGATCGCGTCCCGCCACAGGCCGCCGCGGAAGCCGTCCCAGGCTCCGATTCGGGGTGTGGTTCCGATCATGGTCATCACGAGCTCCTTCGCCAGCCTGTCCAGATGTCTGAATTGCTCCGATTCCATGCTTGTCCGGAGCCGACACCCGCCGACAGAGACAAATGTCCCGAAGTAGCTCGTGGGTAACCTTCCGGTATGCCGACCGATCCAGTGGGTATGACTCCAGCGGAGCAAGGACAGGTTCCGGCGGAGCTGCGCGGATTGACCGCGCCCAGCGAACGCCTGCACGATCTGGTCGAAGCCATCTACACCGTGGTCACCGATCTCGACGTGGCTGTCGTACTACGGCAATTGCTCGCCGCCGCCACCCGGCTGGTCGGCGCGCAATACGGTGCGCTGGGTTTGCTGGCACCCGATGACTCGGGCCCGCGCCGCCTCGCCGAATTCGTGCAGATCGGTATGGACGAGGACACCGTGCGGCGCATGCCCTCCTGGCCCAAGGGCCGCGGCCTGCTCGGGGTGGTGCTCGCGGGTGATCAACCGGTGCGGCTGGACGATCTGACCACGCATCCCGCCTTCGAGGGCTGGCCGCCCGGGCATCCACTCATGCGCGCCTTTCTCGGTGTGCCGGTGCGCATTCGCGGCCGCGTGCTGGGCGATCTGTATCTCGCCGACACCCGCGCGGGCATCTTCACCGCGGAGGATGAACGCATTATCGAGGCGTTGGCGGTGGTCGCGGCGGTCAAGATCACCAATGCCCGCATGTTCGAACAGGTGCAACGCGATGCCGTTCGCCGCCACGAGGATTCGATCAAGATCGCGGTCATGGAGGATCGCGATCGCATCGCCCGCGATCTGCACGATTCGGTCATTCAACGCATCTACGCCGCCGGTCTGACCGCCCAGGCCGCGCTGCGCCTGCATCCCGCCCCCGAGGTCACCGAACGCCTGGAACGCCTGATCTCCGCCCTGGACGACACCATTCAGGACATTCGCGCGACGATCTTCTCCATCCAGTCCCCCACGCCCGTTCCCGGCGGATTACCCGGCGAGATAACCGATCTGGTCACTTCCGCCGCGCGGCATCTCGGCTTCACCCCGGCGCTGCGGCAGTACGGCGCACTCGATGCCATCGATCCGGAAACCGCGCACGAACTCCTGGCCGTACTGCGCGAATCCCTCTCCAACGCCGTCCGTCACGCCGATGCAACCCGGGTAGACATCACGATCACTGCCGATATGGGCGAATTGCGAGTATCGGTCGCGGACAATGGAATCGGCCTCGGCGACGCTCCCCACCGCGGCGGACTGCGCAACCTAGCCGAACGCGCGGCGGCCCGAAACGGGGTGTTGGAAATCTCACCCGGACTGGAATCGCAAGGCACCACGCTGCTGTGGCGGGTACCGCTGGTGGAATCGAAAGATGGTCGGGGTGACAGGATTTGAACCTGCGACCCTCCGCTCCCAAAGCGGATGCGCTACCAAGCTGCGCTACACCCCGTGACCAGTTCGGCCTGGGCCGAAGCTCCCAGACGGGAGAAGAGCGGGTGACGGGAATCGAACCCGCGCTATCAGCTTGGAAGGCTGAAGTTCTACCATTGAACTACACCCGCGTGCACCCCGAGACTGCCGGTGCGTGCGTTGAGCACTGTACCTAATCTCACTCATCCAATGCCAATCGGGCTGGATACGGGCATATTCCCGCCGGTCGGGCGGAGCGTCGGCGCGTCGGGAAGACTCGCGGAAATTGGGTGTAACGCCTGGCTCCCAGGAACGATCACACATCCGATCGCCATTCGCGAGGTGTCGGGAACCCGTTCTGAAACAGGGGTTTTCGATGCCGGGTGGCTTGCTAGGATCCTTTTTGTCCGGACGGGGGTATCTGGAAAGGGGGCGGTGAGCGTGCACCACACATGCCAACCGCGAGTTAGTGAGTTCGATCCGAAGGGCAACACCGGCGCGAGCAGCACCATCGCCGGCAGCACCGGTCCCGGCCACGCCGGGCCAGACGTCACGTTCGCAGGGTGAGCGCGCATGCCCATCCGCATCGACGCCCGCACCACCGCCGTCGTGACGGCCACCATCCGGGAATGGGTCCGGGCGGTACATCCCGGCGGAACCGGTTCCACCGTGCCCGCACTCGAACCCGAGGATGTGGAACGCATCTTCGGGCGCATCATCGGTGAACTATTGGAACTGGCCGGGTCCGAACCGTTTCCGGTGCCCGCGGCCCGCAGCATCGGGCGGCGGCTCGCCGAATCACCGTTCGAGCGCACCCGCATGCTCGCACCCGCCAGCCGCGCCCTGCTCGGGCTCGCACCGGGTGAACCGGGATCGCTGATCGCCACCCGCTGGCCGTTCATCGCCAGCCAGGCCATCGACAGCTATGCCGAGGCGCTGCAGCAGCGTGCCCTCGCACAGCAGGAACGCAGCCTGTCCGAGGCGGTGTCGGTGCGGGTGCAGGAAATCGCGGCCCTGCAGACCCGGCTGCGGCACGAGGCCACCCATGACGCGCTGACCGATCTGGCCAATCGCTCACTGCTCAAGGAGCGGGTACGGGTGATGGCCACCGATCCCGCGCGCGGCATCGGCCTGCTGCTCATCGATCTCGACGATTTCAAGCAGATCAATGACGGTTACGGGCATTCGGTCGGCGATGAGGTGCTGGTCACCATCGCCAAACGACTGCGTGCCGCGTGCCCGGCCGAAACGGTCATCTCGCGCTACGGCGGTGACGAATTCGTGGTCGCGCTGCCCGCCCGCCGCAATGCCCTGGGCGAGCTGGCCATGCGGGTGCTGGCGGCGCTGTGCGAACCCGTGCACACCGCGGCGGGTCCGGTACCGGCCTCGGCCAGTGTCGGCACCGCGTTCTGCCCGCCCGGCCGCGACTGCGATTTCGCAGATCTGCTGCGCAGCGCCGACCGTGCCATGTATTCCGCCAAAACCGCAGGAAAGCGGCAATTCGCCATATCGGAGCTCGACCCAGAGGAGGTCGACTCAGCAACCACCACCGGCAGATTCGCCGCGGTAGCGGGCTGAGCGACCTGGGGACGAGCCTCGGCGCGGGGGAAACAGCGCCGAATTCGCCACCGTCCGGATCGTCCGGGACGGAGGCAGTCCACGCCGCCGTGCGGCGAGTGATCGACACCTCTCATGCCCGGCGTCGCGAGGCCGAGTAGCCCGCGCGCACCGGACCGAGCTGCGCATACGAACGTGCGGCGAGTTATAGCAACTGGACAGCAATCGGTGCCGCGTAGGGTGGTTCGCGTGGCTACGGTTGTCGTACTACTCGTTCTGCTGATCGTCGTACTGCTGGCGGTGCTCATCGTCAGCCGCGGTCAGCGATCCCGCGCGAATACCCAACTCGCCGATGCGAAAGCCGACGCCCGGCGCGTCATCGAGCGCCTCGGCGGGCAGGTCTACAACCTGACCGGCAATGACGAACCCTCCAAACAGGCGCTCGCCGACGCGGGCGAACGATTCAACGCCGCGGGCTCCCAGATCGAGCAGGCCAGCACGCCGGCGCAGGCCCGGCTCGCCAAGGAGACCGCGCTGGAGGGCCTCTATTACGTCCGTGCCGCCCGTTCCGCCATGAAAATGGATCCGGGGCCCGATGTCCCCGAACTCGACGGTCAGCGCAGCGCGGGCAAGGTCACCGAGGATCGCACCGTGGAATTCGACGGCCGCCACATCGAGGCGTCCGCCGATCCCTCCGCGCGGACGCCGAACTACTACCCGGGCGGACGGGTGGCGGGCCGTCCGGTCCCCGCGGGCTGGTACTCCGAACCCTGGTGGCGCACAGCGCTTGTCGCGGGCGCGTGGGGCGTCGGCTCGGTACTGCTGTTCGACGCGCTGTTCAGCGGGATGTCCGGGGTGGATTACAACGCGGCCGCCTTCGAGAGCGGATACGGCGACGGCTATCAGGCCGGGCTGGACGCGGGCGACAACGGGGATCAGGGCTACGACTCGGGCGGTGCCGATCAGGGGTACGGCGACCAGGGCTACGGCACGGGCGATCCGGGCTTCACCGATGCGGGCCTCGCGGACCCGCGATCCGATCTCGGCGGCAGTGATTTCGGCGACTACGGCGATTTCGGTGGTTTCGACAGCTTCGACGGCGGCGGCATCTAGCCCGCTCCCCGAACCGCGCTCGGGTGCTGGTCGGTCGCTTGTACGTCTGGCGGTAACCGGAAGTTGTGCCTCCGTTTGGCCTGTGTTATCGATTGACGGTGCTGGTCGACCACGAGGTGAAGATTTCCGGCCCGTCGTCGTCCGGCGCCGGGGCGGGATCGCGGGTGCTGCCTGCCGCCGGGGTGGCCGTTGCGGCGATATTGCTGATCGCCGCGCAGTGGTGGGCCTCCGATCACGGG
Organism: Nocardia sp. NPDC056000; assembly: GCF_042269265.1. Classification (NCBI taxonomy): domain Bacteria; kingdom Bacillati; phylum Actinomycetota; class Actinomycetes; order Mycobacteriales; family Nocardiaceae; genus Nocardia; species Nocardia sp. NPDC056000. The sequence continues at coordinate 59,529 of NZ_JBHJXS010000014.1, forward strand.
GTGCTGGGACCGCTGCACAGTCTGATCGACGACTATTTCGCGAATCCGCAGTCGGCGTTCGTTTCCTGGGCGGGTTTGGGACTGGCCTGCGTGGGCGTGACCGCGCGCGTCCGGGTGGTCAGCCTGGTTGCGGCGGCGGTGCTGGACCTGTTGACCCTGGGCCTGCAAGCGCTGTGCGGCTGGCATGTGTCGATCGGGACCGGGCCGACGCTGGCACTGACCGGATTGGCGATCGCCGCCTCGCGCTGGGACGGGCAGCGGCGACGGACGGCTTTGCACGCCATCGCGTTCGGTGTGCTGCTCATCATGGCCTCGAAGGTCGCCGACACCTGGCTGATGGTCAGCGTCATCGCCGGGCCGCGGGTGCTGGATCAGTACGTGCAGCTCGCCGATCACGCGCTGGGTGAGCCCGCGTGGCTGGTCGGGCGGGCGCTGGACGCGCTCGGTCCGATTCCGTCCGGGATTCTGCATGTCGTCTATATCCAGTTGCCGGTGGCGGCGGTGGCGATCGCGGTGTGGCAGCTGCGCAATGTGACGACGAGTCCGTGGCCGCGCCACAATCTGCTGCGGACGTTCCTGGTGCTGGGCGTGGTCGGGCCGCTCGGCTATGTGCTTTTTCCCGTGGTCGGACCGGTGTTCGCGTACGGACCCGAGGGCAACGGTCTGCAAATCGGGGATTGGCCGCGTGTGCTGCCCGCGCTGACCTCCATGCCGAAACCGCTGCTGTTCGATACCGTCACCGCGCGCAATTGCATGCCGTCCATGCATACCGCGTGGGCGACGGCGCTTTTCATTCATTCGCGCGGCGGTCCGCGCTGGCTGCGCTGGGCGGGGGCGACCTGGCTGGTGTGCACGCTGCTGGCGACCCTGGGTTTCGGCTATCACTACGGCTGCGATCTGGTGGCGGGCGCGGTGCTGTGCCTGACGGTGGAGTCGGCGCTGCGGGAGCCCGATCGCGGCTGGAATCGGTACCGGGTGCGGATCGTCACGCTCGGGGTGACGGTGTTCGCGGGGCTATTGCTGTCCTATCGCTTCCTGCCGGTGACCATGTCCGCGTATCCGGTGGTGGCCGGGTTTGCCGTGCTGGGCTCGCTTGCCGTAGTTTCGCTGGTCTTCTATGCGACCTGGTTCAGTCCCCCTGGCGGTCGCCTGGCGGACTGGGGCGGCCGGATCGCGCGGGAATCCGTGGTCATCAACTAGCTACTCCCGCAATACAATCCGGACAACTTATGCGAAGGCCGAAGGGTTAGTGTCTGCCGAATGATCACCATGCGGACGGGGCAGCGGGGAGTGCTGCGCAAAGCGAAGTCCGATGACCTGAGAAATATCCCGCGCGTTCCGTTCGCGATCGGAATTCTGCTCTCGGTGGGCATCGCCATGCTGTTCTCGCGCATGCACGGCTTCCTGGATCTGCAGGTGTATCGGGTCGTCACCCGCGCCTGGCTGCACGGCAGCACCCTCTACGGACCGACCCTGCCGGTGGCGGGGCATACCGATCTGCCGTTCACCTATCCGCCGTCCGCCGCGATCCTGATGATTCCGCTGGCGGTGACGCCGCTGTGGCTGGCGGAAATCCTGGTGACGGCGAGCTCGCTGTCCTGTCTCGGGGTGACGATCTGGCTGGTGCTCTCGCGCATTCGCCCCGATCTGGCGGTGCGCACGAAATTCACGCTGACCACGACGGCGGTATTCGCGCTGCTGGCCATCGAACCCGTCCGCACCACACTGTGGTTCGGGCAGATCAATCTCGTATTGATGGCCGCGGTCGCGCTGGACTGCCTCACCGAGAAACCGCGCTGGCCGCGCGGTGTGCTCATCGGCATCGCCGCGGTCACCAAACTGACCCCGGCGGCCTTCATCCTCTACTTCCTGCTGCGCCGGGATTGGAAGGCCGCGGCCACCTCCACGGCGACCGCGATCGCGGTCGTACTCGGCGGCTTCCTGCTCTTCCCGCGCGAATCCCGCGACTACTGGTTCCACGCGGTCACCGACACCAACCGCATCGGCTCCCCCGACTACGTCGGCAACCAGTCGATCAAGGGCCTGTTCTTCCGCCTCGGCCTGACGCATTCGGCGGCCACCATCGCCTGGCTCGCCACCGGCCTGGTCGTGGTGGGCGCGGGCGCGATCCTCATGCACTACCTCTTCAAGGCCGAATCCCTCACCGATCAGCCCGCACTCACCGTCTACTCCGTAGCCGCCCTACTGGTGAATGCCGCGGTCCTGCTGCTGATTTCACCGGTCTCCTGGACCCACCACTGGATCTGGGCGGGCCCCGCGATAGTGGCCGCCATCGCCTGGGCCACCACCCAACCCGGCCGCGCCCCGGCCGCCCTCACCGCCGCCTTCACCCTCCCCTTCCTGATCGGCCCGGGCATCGTGCCCAACGGCCGACATCAGGAACTGAAATGGTCCTGGTGGCAAAGCATCTTCGGCGATATCTACATCATCACCACCATCGCGCTGCTCGCACTCGGACTGTGGTGGCTGGTCAAAGCGCGTACGGGCCAACGTATCCGGCCCGCATTGATTCCCGGCTGATCCGGACTCTGTCGGCGGCATCGGCAATACTGCTGGGCGAGTCGATTTCGGTGGGGAGATGTGGATGACGGAACAGACCTTGCAGGGCATCGGTGCGCTCTTGGGTTCGATGCGATCGCCGGGTTCGTTCGCCGTGCGCGGCAGCGTGACGGCCGCGGATCTGGCGGTGACGGTCGACGGGGTGGGACCACTGAGCTGGCCGGTATCGCCGGAACAGGCACGGGCGCTGCGCGATATCGCGCGCCCCGCGCGCTACGGGCTCGGCGAACAGACCCTGCTCGATGCGAATGTTCGTGACACGTGGGAGATTCCACGCGATCGGATCAGCATCGACGAGCCGCGATGGCAGCGGACTCTGGGGCCGTTGCTCGACTCGGTGCGGCGGGAACTAGGACTACCGGACACCGCCGAACTGTCCGCGCAACCGCACTCCATGCTGGTGTACGAGGCGGGCCAATTCTTTCGGCGACACCGGGATTCGGAGAAGGCCGACGGCATGACCGGCACCCTGGTGATCACGCTGCCCTCGACCTACACCGGCGGGGATCTGGTGATCGAGCATGACGGCGAGCGGGTGATCGGCACCGGCTCGCCCGATGAGCTCGGCTTCGTCGCGTTCTATGCCGACTGCGATCATGAAGTGCTGCCGGTGACCAACGGCTACCGAATCACTTTGACCTACAACCTGATTACACAGGGACGCACCCTGCCGAGCGCGGCGGCCGACGCGGACACGACGGTGCTCGCCGCCCAGCTACGCGAGCATTTCGCGGTACCGGTGCCGGTGCCGAGCTGGCGCCGGAAAGACGGTCCGGAAAGCCTGCCGCCGCAGCGGTTGGTCTACCTGCTGGATCACCAATACTCCCAGCGCGGATTCGGCTGGGAACAGCTCAAAGGCGCGGACGCCGCACGAGCCGCGGCGCTGCTGGCGGCGGTCGACCAGGCCGGATATGAAGCGGCGCTCGCGCTTGCGGAAATCCAGCAGACCTACGCCTGCGATCTCCTCGAGGACGAGGAGTGGATGTGCGGGCGGCGGCGACGCTGGGAGCGACGCGACGGAACGTGGCGACTGATCGGCGAGCAGTGGGAGCAGATCGACGATCTGGACGAGCCGATCGATGACGAGTCCGATGCCACCGTGCCCGCCGACCACCCCGATCGCCTCGGCCCGGATCAGCTCGAGGAACAGTGGGGGCGGGATATCGAACTGACCTGGTGGATCGATCGATCGGGTCATGCGCGGGAATTCTCCGCCGCACTCACGGACGACGAAATATGCACGGGAACACACGAGTCGGTGCTCGCGCCGTTCGCGATCGAGACCGAGGGCTATATGGGGAACGAGGGCAATACGGTGGACCGCTGGTATCGGCGCGCCGCGCTCGTCGTCAGGCCCGCGAGCGGGGAGATTCAGGAAAATGACTGAGCTGTCCGGGTTTCCATTGCCTTTCGTCGAATCGCATTTGATGCCGGTTGCGCCCGAGAGGGCGGTGTCGGAGCTGGCGATGATGCGGTTCAGTGCGGGGATTCGGGCCAAGGCGCAGTGGTTCGTGAAGATGGGCGATGCCGAAATTGTTGGGAGGTGGGCTCGGGAGGCGGCGGAGCAGGGGTTGAGCGCGGCTCAGATCCGTTATGTGGTCGCGGAATTGGCGTATTACGCGTCGTTGCGTGATGAGCGGACGGGGGTGGAGGTTTCCGGGGTCGACGGGGTGTGGCAGTCGGATGGCTTGATCGGCGATGAGTTGAGAAATGCTCTGCGGGAGGCTGTTCGGGTGCTGGAGGAGGTGCCCGAGGGGGAGCGGGATTGGCATCCGGGGTCGAATGGGCAGGTGCTGGATCTGGTGCATCCGTCGCTGTTCTGCCTGGTGCGCGGGGTGAGCGGGGTGGATGCGGCGGCCTGGCCGCAGCGGGGGAAAGATATTGCGCGGTACGCGTATTCGGAGAAGTTCCAGTGGTTGCCCACCGATGTCGATATCGACTCCGATGGCGGGGCGGTGTTCGCGTCGTACGTCAACAATGTGGATCCGGTAGCTCATCGCGAACTCGACGCGGTGTTGCCGGTGCTGTTCGCACGGCTGCTGCCGTTGTTCGAGAATGTGCTGACCGATCTGCGGTATCCGCGGCCGGTGCGGATCGAGGTCGATCCGTACACCTGGTACGACAATGCCCCGGGGAAGCCGGTCGAGCCCGAGGATCCGAATGACGAAGAGGCCAGGGCCGCTTGGGATGCCGCGCGTGAGGAATGGTGGGATATCCGTCGTCCGGTCATCCCGGACGCTCCCGAATTCGCTCCACCGGCCGTACCAGACGACTTCGTTCGCGTCGATCTGCGGGGGCGGCGACTCCAGGTCATCGTCAAACTCGCCACGATTCACCTCACCCCGGACAGCCCCGAATATGCCGGTGGCAGTTGGCATGTCGAGGGGATGATGAACGAGCGCATCGTCTCGACCGGTATCTACTACTGGGACAGCGACAACATCACCGAGAGCCAGTTGAGTTTCCGCGCGTCGATCGACGATCCGGAATACGAACAGAACGACGGCAACGGTATGGAGGATGTCTACGGCCTCAGCGATGAGGATCCGATGAGTCAGGTGCTGGGATCGGTATCGACGAATGCGGGCCGCTGCCTGGCGTTCCCGAATATCCTCCAGCATCGCGTCGCACCGTTCCGCCTCGCGGATCCGACCCGGCCGGGGCATCGCAAGATCCTGGCGTTCTTCCTGGTCGATCCCTCCGTGACGATCACCTCGACCTCCGATGTGCCACCGCAACAACCGGGGTCACCGACCTCGACCATGACGCGGGCGCAGGCCGAGGGCTATCGCGAAGAACTCATGCGGGAACGGAAGTTCTTCGTCGACGAACACAACGAGGAGATCTACGAGCGGGAATTCTCGCTCTGCGAGCACTGATTCCGGCCCGGCCACGGGATGTACACCGGGATGTAGCGGCCCATCGCCACCGCGCCCAGGGCCGATACGCCACCCAGGGTCACCACCGCGACGGCGAGTGGTGCGAGTGCGGCCAGTCCGCTGACCAGCAGTGGACCTATGAAGAAGCCGCAATCGTGGGTCAATCGCCAGGCGGCCAGGAATTCGGCGCGGGTGGCGGCCGGGGCGACATCCGCGCCGATGGTCATGATGACACCGTTGCCGATGCCATTGCCGATTCCCATGACGATCGCGGCCACGGTGAGAACGGCGATCGAATCGGCAAGCGGCACAATCAGATACCCGATCGCCAGAATGGCCAGCGAGGGCACCGCGATGAATCGCCTGCCGAATCGATCCATCAAATGCCCTGCGGGATAGGCACATAGGACGTCCAACCCCGCCCCGATGCCGTAGACGAGCGCGGCCGTCGCGGCGCTCGCGCCGAGATGGTCTGCCCACAAAGGCAATATGGCATCACGCGCCGAGCGCGCCGCACCCATCAGCAGCGATCCGCCACCCAGGGTGAACAGCAGCGTGCGATGGGCGCGGCCGATGCTCAGCAGCGAAAGCGGCGGCACCTTATCGATCCCGGAGTTCGCGGTCTGCGGATCCGGCAGCCTCGTCATGAGATATCCGGCCACCGCGATGGCGATCAACTGAACGACGAACCCACCGCGCGTACCGAATCCGATGATCGCCGCCGCCCCGAGAAACGGCCCGAGGAAACTCCCCAGCCGCATGGCCCCGCCGAACAACGCCATGGCCCGCGCCCGCCGCTCGAACGGAATCACCTCCGACAGATAGCTCATCCGTGCCAATCCCCATACGGCATTGGACAGTCCGACGACCACCAGTCCCATACACAGCACCGGCACACTCGGTGCGAGCAGACACGCCAGCACCCCGAGCACCCCCGCGGAACTCGCGAGAACAATCGAAAGCCGCTCCCCCAACCGCGAAACCACCTGCCCCGCCGGAATATCCCCCAGCACCTGCCCCAACCCCACGAGCGCAACCGTCAGTCCCGCCACGGCAGGCGAGGCCCCCAAACTCAACGCCGTCAACGCCATCACCGGAGCCGCCGCCCCCATCCCGATCCCATACGCCGTAGCGGGCAGATAAACGGTGAACAACAACGGCCGCAGCGAGGACACCTCCCCCGCCCCCTCAACCTGCCGAATGACAGTCAACTTCCAGCCTCCATGAGTGCCCGATAACGCCCACTCACTCTCCGAACCCACCCCACCCCTGACAACGCCCTTTCCACCCCGTGGAAATCACGCTGATTCCAACTCCGAATGTGAAACACATTCAGTTCACAACTGCTAGATTTGCGCCGCCGGATCTACACGGGGAGAGATCAATGAAGTCCACGCTCACAACAGCTTTCGCCATCGCCGCGGTCGGAATGGTGATCGCCGCACCATCGGCCCAAGCCTCCGAAACGAAGATTCACACCGGCCCGCTGGAGGGCGCGCCATGCCACGTCAATCAGACCTATCGGCTGTGGCTCTCAACTATCACGCCGGGCAGGGACGTCATCGAAGTCACCGACAATGGGGTATCGATACCTGTCCACTGGAGCGACTACCACATCAGCCGAGTCGACTGGACACCAACCACAACCGGTCGCCACACCTTGACCCTCTCCGGTGACCGAACCGAAGTCGCGGTGACATTGATCCAACTCGGCAGCTCGAAGCTGACCGACCTGGGCACAGGCAGCGGCTTCTTCCGCGCGCCTTCCACCTCGGTGCAGACAACGGTCGTCCCCGCCTCCGACACCACCACCCCCTGCCTGCAATAACCGCAGAGACGCGATCAGCTGGGCTGGCAGGTGGGGCACCAGAACAGGTTTCGGCCTTCCATGACCGAGTGCAGGACCGTGGTGGTGCACAACCGGCAGGGTTCGCCCGCCCGGCGGTAGACATACGTACGGGGGCGGTCCGGGGAGTAGGACGGTGCGCCGTGGTCGTCTTCGGGGCGGACCACGACCATTACGCCGCGTTTGACGCCCACCTTCATGAGGGCCACCAGGTCGGTCCAGATCGCTTGCCACTCTTCATGGGTCAGCTGCTTGCCGGGGCGCGTCGGTGAGATGCCGTGGCGGAAGAGGACTTCGGCGCGGTAGACGTTGCCGACGCCTGCGATGACCTTCTGGTCCATCAGGAGGGAGCCGATGGGGCGCTGGGAGCGACTGATGCGGTGCCATGCGCGGTCCGGGTCGGCGTCACCGCGGAGCGGGTCGGGGCCGAGACGGGCTGTGAGGGCGTCGATTTCGGGGGCGAGGAGGATTTCGCAGGTGTTGGGGCCGCGCAGGTCTATGCCGTAGGGGGCGTCTTTGCGGCCGGGGCCGTACATGCGCAGGCGGACTTCGCCGACGGGTTCGCCCATGGGGACCGGGGATTCGTAGAATTTGCCGTAGAGGCCCAGGTGGATGTGGACGGTGAGGCCCGAATCGTAGTGGTGCAGTAGGTGTTTGCCCCAGGCTTCGGCATGGGTGAGGACGTGGCCGTCGAGCCGGGCGGCCTCGGCGGCGAAGCGGCCCTGGGGGCTGGATACCCGCACGGGTGCACCGGCCAGGCGCTGTTGGTGCAGCTTTGCCAGGCGATGCAGTGTGTGGCCTTCGGGCACGAACTCACCGATCTCTCTGGAGGAAAACAGGAATGCCGCCGCGAACGAGAGTTCGCGGCGGCGTGGCCTATTCCGGGGTGGCGGAACTCAGTACGCGGGAACGGCGGGGGCGACGCCGGTCTTCTCGTATTCGGCGAGGATGTCGATGCGGCGCTGGTGCCGGGCCTCATCGGACCATTCGGCGGCCAGGAAGGCGTCGACGATGGCGAGGGCTTCCTCGGTGCTGTGCATGCGGCCGCCGACGCCGATCAGCTGGGCGTTGTTGTGCTGGCGGGCGAGCTGAGCGGTTTCCACGCTCCAGGCCAGGGCGCAGCGGGCGCCGGGGACCTTGTTGGCGGCGATCTGCTCGCCATTGCCGGAGCCGCCGAAGACCAGGCCGAGGCTGCCGGGATCGGCGACGGTGCGGCGGGCGGCCTCGATGCAGAAGGCCGGGTAGTCGTCGAGGGCGTCGTACTCGAGGGCGCCGCAGTCGACGACCTCGTGGCCCTGGCCCTCCAGGTGGGACTTGACGTGGTTCTTCAGTTCGAAGCCGGCGTGATCGGCACCCAGGTATACGCGCATGGCAGGGATTCTCTCAGGAGCGCCGATCCGCCATTAACGGTGGGTGAGCGGGAGCGCGAATAACAGGTGCCAACTTTCCGGCCTCCGATGCGAAGGTGCGCCATGCCGTCCGATGACCGCCAAGAACGAATGCCCGCTTTGACCGCCCGGACCACGGTCAACGGCCCGGCCTGGAATCCCGTATCGGGGATGACCGGCTGGGATCCGGCCACCGGCCCGCCCGGCTGGGGTCCGGTCGCGCCGGATGAGACGCGCCCGCAACAGCTGCCGCCGCGCATGCCGATGGATCCGCAGACGCGCGGGCTGTCCCCGTTCGGGTTGCCCGCCCGGCACAGCTGGGAGATTCCGCTGCTGGTGCTGGTCGTGGTGCTGACCGTATTCGCCTATCCCTACGCGGTTTTCGCGGTGAGCCGCGGTACCGACAATCTGTACCTGTCGATTCTGGCGTTCGCGCCGATTCTGGTGTGGTTCCTGCGCGGTTCGCAGTGGGGTGCGGCGCGGGTGTCGGGGGTGAAGATGTCGCCGACGCAATTCCCGGACGCGTATCGCATGGTGCAGGAGGCGGCGACGCGATTCGGTATGAAGAAGGTCCCGGATGCCTACGTGGTGCTCGGCAATGGGCAACTCAATGCTTTCGCGGCCGGTCACGGTTTCCGGCGTTTCGTGGTCGTCAACAGCGATCTGTTCGAAATCGGCGGTGCGGCACGGCAACCCGAGGCGCTGGCCTTCGTGATCGGTCACGAGGTCGGTCATATCGCGGCGGGCCACACCTCGTATTGGCGGCAATTCGGCACCATACTCATGCAATTCGTGCCCGTGCTCGGTCCGGCGCTGAGCCGCGCGCAGGAGTACACGGCCGATAATCACGGCTACAGCTATTGCTTCTTGGGCGCGTCCGGCGCGATGACCACGCTGTCCGCGGGCAAATACCTCGGTGTGATGGTCGGATTCGACGAAATGGCGGACCGCGCCTTCACCGAAACCGGATTCTTCGTCTGGCTCACCAACTTGCAGGCCAGTCATCCGGTGAACACCTGGCGGATGTGGGCGCTGCGTGATCGCAGCCGTCACGGGAAGCTGTTCCTGCGCCCGGCTCCCCCGTCCGCATAGAGTTTGCTCATGACGTCCGACGATCAGTCGCAGCCGCCGAACGCCGAGCAGGGGAATCCGGTCACGGGGAGCCATCCGGGGTGGAATCCGGTCACGGGGATGACCGGATGGAATCCGCAGGTCGGCCCGCCGGGATGGGTTGCCCAGCCCGGCTATTCACCGCCGCAGGTCCCCCCGCATCAGCCGACCCGCGGGCTGTCCCCATTCGGTATGCCCGCCCGGCACAGCTGGGAGATTCCGCTGCTGGCGGTCGTGGTGGTGCTGACCGTGCTCGCGTATATGTTCGCGCTGCTGCTGTTGCTGACCGGCAGCCTGAATCAATATGTGCTGCTGTTCACGTTCGCGCCGCCGCTGCTGTGGTTCGGCCGCGGTGTGAATTACGCGACGCAGCGGGTGAACGGCGTGAAAATGTCGCCGACGCAGTTCCCCGAGGGTTATCGGATGGTGCAGGAGGCCGCCGCGCGTTTCGGAATGCAGACGGTTCCGGACGCGTACGTGGTGCTCGGCAATGGTCAGATCAACGCGTTCGCCTCCGGTCACGGTTTCCGCCGCTACGTGGTGGTGTACAGCGATCTGTTCGAAATCGGCGGTGCGGCACGGCAACCCGACGCTTTGGCGTTCATCATCGGCCACGAGGTCGGGCATATCGCGGCGGGGCATGTCTCCTATTGGCGGCAGCTGGGCATGTTCCTGGGACCGTTCCTGCCGATCCTGGGCAATTCGCTGATTCGCGCACAGGAGTACACGGCTGATAATCACGGCTACTGCAATCGGCATCTGGGCGCGCCCGGCGCGATGCAGACGCTCGCGGGCGGCAAATACCTCAATGCCATTGTCGGATTCGACGAGATGGCCGATCGCGCACCGCAGGAGAAGGGTTTCTTCGTCTGGGTGGTGAACGCGCTGTCCAGCCATCCGGTGCTGACCTGGCGCATGTGGGCACTGCGCGATCGCAGTAGACACGGCAAGTTGTTCCTGCGCCCCGCCCCGCCCGCGCTCGCACAACCGCCCGCACCGTACGGCGGCTATCCGCAGCAGCAGCCGCCACCGGCCGGATATGGTTCCGCCACAACCTATTTCGAGCAGTAGCGACGCCAAGGGCCCGCCGTTTCCGGCGGGCCCTTCGTATTCCGGCGGCCCGATGCGAAAATCAGTCGAACTGCGGATCCTCGGTGCGGGTGCGCTTGATCTCGAAGAAGTGCGGGTAGGACGCCAGCGCGACCGCGCCGTCCCACACCTTGCCCGCGACCTCGCCGCGCGGAATCCGCGACAGCACCGGCCCGAAGAAGGCGACCCCGTTGATGTGGATGGTCGGCGTGCCGACATCCGGGCCGACCTTGTCCATACCGGCGTGGTGCGAGACGCGCAGCGCCTCGTCGTATTCGGTGCTGGTGGCCGCCTCGGCCAGCTCGGCGGGCAGGCCAACCTCGGCCAGCGATTCCGCGATCACCTTGGTGAGCAGGTCCTCGCGCGGGCCGTCCGTCTCGTATTCGGCGCGGCGATTGTGCAGGCGGGTGCCCATCGCGGTGTAGAGCGCGGGCAGCACCTCGTCACCGTTCTTCGCGGCGGCGGCGATGGCCACGCGCACCGGGCCCCACCCGGTCGCGAGCAATTCCTTGTACTGCTCCGGCAGGCCGTCGCGGCCCTCGTTGAGCACCGACAGGCTCATGACATGGAAGTTCACGTCGATATCGCGGACCTGCTCGACCTCGAGGATCCAGCGGGAGGTGATCCAGCACCACGGGCACAGCGGATCGAACCAGAAGTCGACCCGGTCCTTGTTGGTGTCACTCACGAGTAATCCCTTTCGCATTCGTCGGCCGGGCATGGCCGCCACTATGGGCAACAATGCACCTTCTTACCGATATTTCCGCCGAGCGGCATGTTCTGCGGGTTAGGGTCGGAATATCAGCCTTCGTCGTCGGCAGCCGCGGATGGGCGGCGCAGGAAGGTCACACATGACCACGGCATCCAGGTTTGTCATCGCAGGTGGTGGGCTGGCAGCGGCCAAGCTCGCGGCGGCCTTGCGCGCCAATGATTTCGACGGGACGATCACCCTCGTCTGCGCGGAGGAGCGATTACCGTACGAGCGACCGCCGCTGTCCAAGGACTGCCTGCTGGGTAAGAAAACACCCGCGGACGCGATCGTGGAACAGTCGCAGTGGTATCGCGATCATCACGTCGAGGTACTGCTCGGCACCACCGTGACAGGGGTCGATCGGGCGACGAAAACCATTACGCTGCCGGATCATACGACGATCACCTACGACAAACTGGCGCTGGCCACCGGATCCCGGCCGCGCAAGCTGCCGATACCGGGAGCCGATGCGGCCGGGGTGTACACGCTGCGCACCGCCGAGGACTCCGAGGCGATCCTCGAAATGTTCGGTGCCGCCAGGCGACTCGTGGTGATCGGGGCGGGCTGGATCGGCCTCGAAGTCACCGCCGCCGCCCGCAATGCCGGGCTGGAGGTGACGGTGCTGGAATCGCTGGACGTGCCATTGCAGACCGCGCTCGGGCCGGAGATGGGACAGGTTTTCGCGGATCTGCATCGCGAGCACGGCGTCGATCTGCGCGTGGCGACCAAGGTCGCCGAGATCACCGTCGCCGACGGGCGCGCGACCGGGGTCCGCCTCGCCGATGACACCGCCATCCCCGCCGACGCGGTGCTGATCGCGGTGGGCGCGCGACCCAATATCGAACTCGCCGTCGATGCCGGACTGGCCACCGGCGAGGGCGTGCTGGTGGATGAGAGCCTGGCCACCAGCGATCCCGATATCGTCGCCGTCGGGGACATCGCCGATCAACAGCATCCGGTGCTGGAACGCCGAATTCGGGTGGAGCACTGGGCAAATGCGCTCAATCAGCCCGCGGTGGCGGCGGCGACCATGCTCGGCAAGGACGCGGTATACGACCGGCTGCCGTACTTCTTCACCGATCAATACGACCTCGGCATGGAGTACACCGGTTATGCGACCGCCAAGCAGACCGCGCGCGTGGTGGTGCGCGGCGATCTCGGCAAACGCGAATTCATCGCCTTCTGGCTGGACTCCGGGAATCGGGTGCTCGCCGGGATGAACGTGAATATCTGGGATGCGGGCGACCGGATCAAGGAATTGATCCTGGGCGGCGAGGCGGTCGATCCGGACCGGCTGGCCGACACCTCGATTCCGCTGTGACGACCGTCACCCGGCGCGTTCGAGCGACCATGTCGAATTCGCGGCCCGGGCTCCGACCTGTCCGTGAACGCGCCCGCCCGGCGCACCGAACATAGGAGTCGACCATGAAGTACATGCTGCTCAAGACCTACGGGGCCAATGCGCACTGCGATACGCCGATCAACGAGTGGACGCCCGAGGAAATCAAGGCGCACATCGATTTTCAGCGTGCGCTGGGCGAGGAGCTCGCCAAGTCCGGCGAACTGGTGGACGCGCAGGGGCTGACCGGACCCGATGACGCGGTGCTGGTCAGCTCGGACGGTCGGTCCGCCGCGGTGATCACCGACGGGCCGTTCCCGGAGACCAAGGAATTCCTCGCCGGGTACTACCTCATCGACGTCGACAGCCGGGAACGGGCACTGGAGATCGCGGCCCTGGCCTCGGCCGGACCCGGCCCGGGCGGTAAGCCGATCGGCGAATACATCGAGGTGCGCGCGGTGATGAGCGCACCCACCAGCGATCTGTGACCTGGTTCGATGGGCTCCACCACCTATGAGGTCGAGGACCTGCTGCGCACACTCGCCCCGCAGGTCCTCGGGGTGCTGACCCGGCGCTACGGGGATTTCGACACCGCCGAGGACGCCCTGCAGGAGGCCATGCTGGCGGCCGCCACCCAGTGGCCCGACGAGGGCACTCCGGATAATCCGCGCGGCTGGCTGATCCAGGTCGCGGCCCGCAGGCTCGTCGACACCGTGCGCGCCGAAGTGGCGCGGCGCAATCGCGAAACCGCGACCATGCTGCGCGAAGTGCCCGCCGCAGCTGAACTCTCCGACGCCGTGGATGAGCGGGATGACACGCTGACGCTGTTCTTCCTGTGCTGCCATCCCGTACTGTCCCCGGCCAGCGCCATCGCTTTGACGCTGCGCGCCGTCGGCGGGCTCTCCACCGAGGAGATCGCCCGCGCCTTCCTGCTGCCGGAATCGACTATGGCGCAGCGGATCTCGCGGGCCAAGAAGCGGCTGGCAGCGGTGGATCGGCCCTTCGAGTCCGGCGAAAGCAGCTCGGAGACAGGGGAATCCGGTTACCCACAGCAATGGCGGGCCCGGGTGGGCACGGTGTTGCAGGTGCTCTATCTGATCTTCACCGAGGGCCACACCAGTACCGGGACCGAGCTGCGGCGCAATGACCTTTCCGCGGAAGCGATTCGGCTCGCCCGTGCGCTGCATCGGCTGCTGCCGGATGATTCCGAGGTCACCGGACTCTTGGCGCTACTGCTGCTGACCGATTCGCGGCGGGCCGCCAGATCCGGGGCGCACGGTGAGCTGATTCCGCTGGCCGAACAGGATCGCGGGCGGTGGGAGCGCGCGACCATCACCGAGGGCGTCCGGCTCATCACAGCCACACTGGCGGGCAGGTTGACCGGGCCGTATCAGATCCAGGCCGCCATCGCCGCGCTGCACGCGCAGGCGCGACGGGCCGAGGACACCGAATGGGATCGAATCCTGGCGCTGTACAACAGACTCGAACGCATCGCGCCCAACCCCATGGTGACACTGAATCGCGCGGTGGCCTTGGCAATGGTCGACGGTCCGCAGGCCGGACTGGAACTCGCCGCGACTCTCGAAGCGCCGCTGAAGGGTTCGCACCGGCTCGACGCCGTACGCGGCCACTTCCATGAAATGGCAGGCGATTACACGGCGGCGATCACCGCGTACACGGCCGCCGCCGGACGCACCACCAGCACCCCCGAACGCAACTACCTGACACTCAGAGCGGCACTGCTGCGCGAGCAGCACTGATCGCGGCGGTCAGGCGGCGGCGCGGAAGCCGGTGGGGCTCAGGCCGCGGTGGCGTTTGAAGGCGGCGCTGAAGCCGAAGGCGTCGGCGTAGCCGAGGGATCTGGCTATCTGGGCGACGGTGAGATCGGTTGCGGTGAGCAGTTCTTCGGCCTCCTCCATGCGGAGTTCGGTGAGGTAGGCCAGGGGCGGGGTGCCCATGATCGCGGTGAAGCGTTTGGCGAACAGCGCGCGGGAAACGCCCGCCTGGGCAGCCAGCGAAGCCACCGTCCAGGGCAGGCCGGGGCGCGCGTGGATCGCCTCCAGGGCGGGGGCGACCAGGGGATCCTCGACGCCGCGATACCAGCCGGGCGCGTCGGCCCCGGCCTGTTCGAACCAGCTGCGCAGGGTGCACACCAGGCCCCAGTCCAGCAGGCGGTCCATCATGGCCTGCGAGCCCGCGCTGTGGCTGACCGCCTCGGTGGCGACCGCTTCCATCCATGGGCAGATCTCGGCGTCCTCGTGGATGACCAGCGCGGGCGGCAGGGCACGCACCAGGCGTTCGTGGCGGCGCGAGGAGGCGCGGTACGCGCCGACCAGCAGGGCGGTCGCCTCCCCGGAGTCCTCTCCCCAGTTGATTCCGCTCAAATCCGCTGCGGTGCAATCCACTTCGGTGAAGCAGGCGATCTCGTACTCGGTATGCGGTACGCCGAGTGATTCGGGGCGATCGGTGAAGTGGAACGGTTCGGGACCCCGCACGATGACGGTGTCATCGGCGGCGAGGCACTGCCGGGTGCCGTCCGCCAGCACCAGGGTGCCGCCGCCGCGCAGCACGGTGATCATGGTCATGGGCGCGCCGTCGGTGAAGCGAATAGTCCAGGGCGCGGTGAGCACCGCGTGCGTGACGACCGACCCTTCGGCGCGAATTCCGCTCAACAGCTGACTCAAGGGGTCCACGCTTCGAGCGTAGACGAATTCCTATCGATCGGAGTGGATCACCCATGGATCGTCCACGCCGCAACCGGTGTACTGAATGCAGCACCGCACGACCACCGCTCGATCAGGAGGAATTCCCTTGTCGCACAACGATAGTCGTACAGCTCTCATCGTCGTCTCACATCATCGCGCCGATTCGCTGACCGCGCATATCGCCCGCCGCACCGCGACCCAGCTCGAGGACGCCGGATACGCGGTCGACCTGCTCGACCTGACCGCCGAGGGTTTCGACCCGCGCATGAACACCGCGGATCAGCCCGACTGGAACGACCGCGACAAGACCTACTCCCCCGAGGTCGAAGACCATATGCGCCGAATCCTGGCCGCCGACTTGATAATCCCCGTCTTCCCCATCTACTGGGGTTACGCGCCCGCCCTGCTCAAAGGCTGGGTCGACCGCGTCTGGAACTACGGTTTCGCCTACGGCCGCAGTAAGCCGAAACTCGCGGGCAAGCGCATGCTGTGGCTCGGCCTGGCCGGCGCGACCGCCGACGACATGATCATCCCGGCCATCCAGACCATGCTCGACACCCAGCTCAGCGGCGCGATCGCGTACTACTGTGGTGTCTCCGACTCCCGCACCGTGGTCCTGCCCGACGCCGAGGAACGCCCCCAGCGTCTGGACGCCGAGGGCAAACTCGAAATCGGCGACGCGGTCCAGGGCGCGGCCCGCGAAGCCCACTTCGCCGACTTCGAACGCAAAGCCGCGGAACACGTTTCGGACTTCCTGGCAGCCGACCGCGTCCCGGCCTGACCTACTCGGCGCTGCTCACCCAGGGTGTGCCGGTGATGAGTTCGTAAGCCTGCATGTACTTCTGGCGGGTGACCTCGACGACCTCGGCGGGGAGCTCGGGGCCCGGGTACTCCTTGTTCCAGCCGGTGCCGGTGGACCAGTCGCGCACGTACTGCTTGTCGAACGACGCCTGGGGGCGGCCGGGCGCGTACTCGTCGGCGGGCCAGAAACGGGAGGAATCGGAGGTGAGCACTTCATCGCCGAGGGTGAGAACGTCACCGTCCCAGCCGAATTCGACCTTGGTGTCGGCGATGATCACACCGCGCTCGGCGGCGTGCGTCGCACCGCGCGAATAGATCTCCAGGGTCAGGTCGCGGAGCTTGTTCGCGACCTCCTCGCCCTCCTGGTTGATCACATCGGCGAACGAGATGGGCTCATCGTGCCCCTCATCGGCCTTCGACGACGGGGTGAAGAGCGGTTCGGGCAGCTTGTCGCCGTCCACCAGCCCCGGCGGCAGCGCGATACCGGATACGGTGCCGCTGCGCTTGTATTCGGCCAGCCCGCCGCCGGTGAGATACCCGCGCGCGACGCATTCGACCTTCAGCATCTTCAGCGGTTTGACCCGCACCCCGCGCCCGGCGAACTCCGCGGGCACATCGGTGGTGGAGACGATGTGATTGGGAATGCTGTCGAAGAACCCGAACCACCAGTTCGACAGCTGGGTGAGCATCGCACCCTTGTCCGGAATCGGGGTGGGCAGCACCACGTCGTACACCGACACCCGGTCGGATGCGACCAGGATCAGCGAATCGCCGTCCTCGTACAGGTCGCGCACCTTACCGGCGTGAATGTGCTTCAACTTTGTCCTCCTCAGACTGGATCGCTGCCGCCGCACAGCCTACCGAGGCGCTCCTGTCTCCTACGCACCCGCCGGGACGAGGCATGCGCCTGCCATGCGCTGCGCCGACATGGCATTGTGGGCACGTTGGCTTTACGGCGGGCAGCGCCGCCCGCAGCACTTGCGAGAGCGAAGGAGCACCCTTGTCCGCACCGAATCTCACCCGCGAGCAGGCGATCGAGCGCGCCGCGACGGTCCAGGTGGATAACTACCGCGTCGAACTGGACCTGACCGGGCAGCCCACCAGCGCCGAAGCGGCGACCAGTGACCTGTTCTTCTCGCGTTCCACGGTGACATTCACGGCGACGCCGGGCGCGAGCACCTTCATCGACTTCGTCGGCGCGGGCGTGCGCTCGGCCGTGCTGAACGGCGTCGCGGTCGATGTGAGCGATTACGACGAATCCAAGGGCCTGACCCTGACGGGGCTGGCCGCGCGCAATGAACTGGTCGTCGAGGCCGATGCCGAGTACTCGCACACCGGCGAGGGCCTGCACCGCTTCGTCGACCCCACCGATAACAAGGTGTACCTGTACTCGCAGTTCGAAACCGCCGATGCCAAGCGCATGTTCGCGTGCTTCGACCAGCCGGACCTCAAGGCCACCTACGACGTCATCGTCACCGCGCCCGCGGACTGGGAGGTCATCTCCAACGGTGCGACCACCTCGACCAAGAGCATCGGCGCGGTCGTCGAGCACACCTTCGACACCACCCCGCGCATGAGCACCTACCTGGTGGCGCTCATCGCCGGACCGTACGCGAAGTGGACAGACACCTTCGTCGACGAGCACGGTGATATCCCGCTGGGCATCTACTGCCGCGCCTCGCTCGCCGAATTCATGGACCACGAACGGCTTTTCACCGAAACCAAGCAGGGCTTCGGCTTCTATCACACCAATTTCGGTGTGCCCTATGCCTTCGGCAAGTACGACCAGCTGTTCGTGCCCGAATTCAACGCGGGCGCAATGGAGAACGCGGGCGCGGTCACCTTCCTGGAAGATTATGTGTTCCGCTCCAAGGTGACTCGCGCTTCGTACGAGCGCCGCTGCGAGACCGTGCTGCACGAGATGGCGCACATGTGGTTCGGCGATCTGGTCACCATGAAGTGGTGGGACGACCTGTGGTTGAACGAATCGTTCGCCACCTTCGCCTCGGTGCTGTGCCAGGTGAGCGCGACCGAATACACCAATGCCTGGACAACTTTCGCGAATGTGGAGAAGTCCTGGGCGTACCGGCAGGATCAGCTGCCCTCCACACACCCCATCGCCGCGGACATCCCGGATCTGCACGCGGTCGAGGTGAACTTCGACGGAATCACCTATGCCAAGGGCGCTTCGGTGCTCAAGCAGTTGGTGGCGTACGTCGGGCAGGAGCCGTTCCTGGCGGGTCTGCGCGACTACTTCACCGAACACGCCTACGGCAACGCCACTTTCGACGATCTGGTGGGCGCGCTGGAGAAGGCGTCCGGGCGCGACCTGTCGGATTGGGGCGCGCAGTGGCTCAAGACCACCGGCCTGAATATCCTGCGGCCCGAGTTCGCCGTCGACGCGGACGGCAAGTACAGCTCGTTCACCGTCATCCAGGACGGCGCGGAGCCGGGCGCGGGTGAGCGGCGCACGCATCGCTTGGCCATCGGCGTGTACGACGATCAGGACGGAAAGCTGGTGCGCACCAAGCGCGTCGAGCTCGATATCGATCCGGCCGAGCGCACCGAGGTGCCCGAGCTGATCGGTGTCGCGCAGGGCAAGCTGGTGCTGGTCAATGACGACGACCTCACCTACTGCTCGGTGCGGCTGGACTCCGGCTCGCTGGAGACCGTGGTCGATCGCATCGCCGATATCGCCGAACCGCTGCCGCGCACGCTGGCCTGGTCGGCCGCCTGGGAGATGACCCGGCAGGCCGAGATGCGGGCCCGCGATTTCGTGGCGCTGGTGCAGCGCGGCGTCGGCTCGGAGACCGAAATCGGTGTGGTGCAACGCCTTCTCATGCAGGCGCACACCGCGATCTCCTCCTACGCCGACCCGAACTGGGCCACCGACACCGGCTGGCCGGAGTTCGCCGACCGCCTGCTGTCGCTGGCACGGGCCGCCGAGGCGGGTTCGGATTATCAGCTGGCCTTCGTGAACGCCCTCACCGGCGCGCACCTCTCGGTCCGCCACATCGAGGCGCTGCGTCAGGTCCTCGAAGGCGATGCCGCCGCCGGACTGCCCGGTCTCGTGGTCGACACCGACCTGCGCTGGCGACTCATCCAGGCCCTCGCCGCCGCCGGTGACATCGACAACGACGGCACCGAAACCCCGGTCATCGACGGCGAACTCGCCCGCGACGACACCGCCGCGGGCCGCCGCCAAGCCGCCGCGGCAGCCACCGCCCGCCCTCAGATCCCGGTCAAGGCACAAGCCTGGGCCACGGTCATGGACGACGACTCGGTCCCGAACATCACCGCCCGAGCCATCGTCGCGGGCTTCGCCCCGGTGGGCCAGGCCCACCTGCTGACCCCCTACGTCGAACGCTATTTCGCCGAGATCCCGTCGGTCTGGGACCGTCGCTCCAGCGAAGTCGCGCAAACCGTAGTGGTCGGCCTCTACCCGCACTGGGCCATTTCGGACGAGGCCGTAGCGGTCGCCGACAAGTTCCTCTCCGGCGACCTCCCGCCCGCCCTGCGCCGCCTCGTGGTGGAAGGCAAGGCAGGCATCGAGCGCTCGTTGCGCGCCCGCGCCTTCGACCGCGTCTAGCCCGTAAACCGAAGTCCCGCAGCCCCTTTCGCCTCGCGCGAGAGGGGCTGCGGGCTTTTCGGGGCACGCAGGCGCCCACGCTGCTGTGAGCGGATCCGCTGTGGGCAGCACCGGCGGAAATCGCGGTGCCGGTGCGGCACCGTGGAGTCATGGCACAGGACGAGAAGACGCCGATGTTCAACTGGCGCACACGGGAACAGCTCTTCGCCAAGCGGATTCTGGTGCTGGACGGTGGGCTCGATGATGACAACGGGTCGCTGTTGATGACGCAGTTGTTGCAGCTGGCGGCGGAGGATCCCGAGACGGGGATCTCGCTGTGGATTCATTCGCCGGGCGGGTCGGTGCCCGCGATGCTCGCCATCCGGGATGTGATGCGGCTGGTGCCGTGTGATGTTTCCACGCTGGCGCTCGGATTGGCTTGCAGTGCAGGGCAATTCCTGCTGTCTTCGGGGACCCCCGGGAAGCGGTTCGCGCTGCCGCACGCGCGGATCCTCATGCATCAGGGGTCGGCCGGTATCGGCGGCAGCGCGGTCGAGGTGGAGGTGCAGGCCGATGATCTGCGCTACACCGTGCAGACCGTGCTCGGGCTGATCGCACAGGACACCGGGCAGCCGTTCGACCAGATCTACGAGGACTCGCTGCACGATCGGTGGTTCACCGCGACCCAGGCCAAGGAGTACGGGTTCATCGACGAGATCGTCGAATCCTTCTGGCAGATCATCCCGCAGAAGCAGAAGATGGGAATCTCGGCATGAGCAGCTACACCATCCCCAATGTGATCGCCCAGCATCCGCGCGGCGAGCGCATCATGGACGTCTACTCGCATCTACTGGCCGAGCGCATCGTATACCTGGGCACCCCAATAGATTCCGGCGTCGCCAACGCACTGATCGCCCAACTCCTGCACCTCGAGGCCGACAGTCCGGGCCAGGAGATCAACCTGTACGTCAACTGCGAGGGCGGCGACCTGACCGCCATGCTCGCGGTCTACGACACCATGCAGCACATCTCGGCTCCCGTCGCGACAACCTGTGTGGGACAGGCGATCGCGGTCGGCGCGGTACTGCTGTCGGGCGGGGCGAAGGGTATGCGCACCATGCTCCCGCATGCCCGCGTGGTCCTGCACCAGCCCGCGATCAGCGGCCGCGGCACCATCCCCGACCTCATCATCCAGGCCGACGAAGTGGTGCGCCTGCGTGGCCAGGTCGAGGACATCCTCTCCCTGCACACCGGCCAACCCCTGGAAACCCTCCGCCGCGATACCGACCGCGACCGCGTCTTCACCCCCGAAGCCGCCCTCGCCTACGGCCTCGTGGACCGAATCCTGGACCCCCGAGCCTGATTTCACCGCCCACCGGGCGCGATGAGGAAGCGGTGTAGCCCCGTGCTCCGCGAGTCACCAGCGGAGCACGGGGCACGCCGCGCGCCCGAGGACGGCGAAGCAGACTGCCACGAGGTCACCGAGATCCGCCGGAGTGGCGAGCGAAGGCAGAACCGGCGATAGAGACGCTTTGACCACTTGGCCGCTCCCGATCGAATACCCCTGCCTCCCACCGAAGTCGAGATTGTCGGCGGTATCCGGCGGCGGGTCAGGCGGCCAGGAGCAAGGCGTTGTATGCCTGAGCAGTCGGACGCTGGACCGGCGCGGGACGCGGGGTGGCGGGGATCGCGGCCAGACGCTGGCGGCGCAGGGCGTTGGCTACCTGTTCGGTGAGGCCGATGAGGTCGGTGCCGAGGGCACCGGCCAGGGCGGCGATCATTTCGCTGGAGGGTTCCTTGCGGCCGCGCTCCACCTCGGAGAGGTACTGCGGCGAGATGCCCGCGCGCCCAGCCGTTTCGACGAGCTTCTCGCCGTTCGCCTGACGCATGGCCCGCAGTTCCGCGCCGAGCACTTCGCGCCAGAGCGGTTCGCGGACCGCGCGCAGGGCACGGGGCTGCTCGTTCGGGCGGCGGGATTCGGGACGTTTCCCGGGGTCACCGGCGACCGGTTGCAACGCCGGACGAGTCAGTTCACCGCGCGTCTCGCCGACGGCTTGCGGGCGTGGTGCTTCGGACCGCTCGGCAAGTCCGCCGGGGATGGAATGGAGACGCGGCAGCTCGGACATGGTCCGAGCGTAAGTCGGCGCGGCCCCGTGGCGCGCTTCGTTCTGCTCTGAGCAGAAGGAAATGCGGCCGGGGTGTGGATCCCGGCCAAAAGCGCGCCGGGATGACGGGGCTTTACGGCAGCGCACCCCTTCCCTCTGCGGGCACCGGGCGTGCCGGGGCGCGGAGACGGAAGGGGTGCGAAAGGTTCCGGCGTCGCGCGTATTCGCGACGCCGGTGCGAATGTCAGACGCGGCCGATGGCGGCGGCCATGACGCGCACCGCGGAGACCAGGCCGTCGATGAGATCGCCCTGGCGGAAGGAACTCTGGGCGGCGGTGGAACCGAGCTGGCAGACGCGATCGTTGGCGCGCTCGGCGACATCGCGGCCGGAGCGGACCTCGACGGCGCGGGCGTTCGGGTCGACGGCGATCAGCACCGAGCGAGCCGCCTCGGGGGTACCGGGGAAGACCGCGTCCGCGCCGGCGCCGGAATCCGCGCCGAGATCACCGATGAAGATGTTGAACCGCACCTTGGTGGCGCGGGTGGCATCGGTGAGCGCGTTATCCATGAGCAGGCGCTCGTGATCGGTGAACGGCACCTCGCTGAACACATCGCCGGCCTCGTGCACGCCGGAGACGCGCCCGCTGACGGTGACGGCGTAGCCGTGCGGTAGCTCGGCCTCGTTCACAGCGGGCCAATTAGAACTTGCCACTTGCCCGGCCTCCGATCAGGTCCGCCGCGGCGGATTCGATAGCAGCATGGTTGCCATGCGATGACTCAGCATTGTCGTGATGACCGGAACCGGTCACCTCGTCCGTCGCGCTCCACAGCACGGGAGGCTGGGTCCACTTGGCGCCCAGCGCGAAGTGGTCCGGCTTCTTGCCGGGCAGCGGCTTACCGAGGAACGACAATCCGGCGATCACCAAATAGATCGCAAGCGGGATGCCGACGTAGATCAGCACTGTCTGGAGAATGCTCACAGCCCAACGGTAATCGATGCCCGGATCGTCGCGACCGACCGGTGAGCGTGTGCGCGCACGTGTCGTCGTGATTCCGCTCAAACAAGCCACGCAGTCGAGTTTGCCGGAAGTTTTCCAGCGCTAATCGGAGCGCTCGTCAGCAACACCTCACCCGCGGGCAGACTAATCGCCGCATCTGTGGCATTGAGCACACACAGCAGTCCGCCTTCACGCCGAAATGCCAAGCAACCGGGCGGACTTCCGTACCACTCCAGTCCGGGCCCGATGAATTCCTTTCGCTCGGCCCGCAATTCGATCGCCATCCGATACAGCGACAGCATGGAGTCCAAACGCTCCAACTGTTTTTCCACCGTCACCCCCGACCACTGCGGTGGCATCGGCAACCACGGCGTCCCCGAGGTGAATCCGAACGGCGGCCGCTCCCCCTCCCAGGGCAGCGGCACCCGGCAGCCGTCCCGCCCGCGCTGGGTATGCCCGGAACGCTCCCAGGTCGGATCCTGCAGCGCCTCCTCGGGCAGATCGTCGACATTGGGCAGACCCAATTCCGCACCGTTGTAGATGAATACGCTGCCCGGCAGCGCCAACTCCAGCATGATCATGGCCCGCGCCCGCGCCTGCCCCAGCGCCCCGCCGCCGTACCGGCTGACCTCGCGCTCGACATCGTGATTGGACAGCGTCCAGGTCGGACTCGCACCGACCGCGGCGACCGCGCGCAGCGAATTGTCCACGGCGTCACGGATTCTGTCGGGATGGAACGGCGTCTCCGCTAATCGGAAATTGAATGCCAGATGTAGCTCATCGGGACGGACGTATTCGCCGAATCTGATGTTGTCGTCGACCCACACCTCACCGATGGACACCGCGTTCGGATATTCGTCCATAACCCGGCGCAGGCGGCGGTGAATCTCGTGCACGCCCGGATTGTTGAAGCGCGGATCATCATCGTCGTGCACCACCAAATGGTCATCGCCGATGGGCCGGGTGGGCAGTTCCATATCGGGTAGACCAGCGGGTTTGGCCATTCCGTGCGCGACGTCGATACGGAATCCGTCGACGCCGCGATTCAGCCAGAACCGGATGGTCTGCTCGAAATCCGCTGCCACCTCCGGATTCTCCCAATTCAGATCCGGCTGTTCCGGCGCGAACAGATGCAGATACCACTGCCCGGGTCTGCCATCGGCCTCGATGACGCGGGTCCAGGCCGGGCCGCCGAAGATACCGGGCCAATTATTCGGCGGCACACTGCCATCCGGCCCGCGCCCGTCCCGGAACCAGTAGCGGGCGCGCTCGGGACTCCCCGGCGCGGACGCCAGCGCCGCGCGGAACCAGTGATGCTGATCGCTGGTGTGGTTGGGCACCAGATCCATGGTGACCCGGATATGCCGGTGGTGCGCCTCATCGATCAGATCGTCCAGCGCGGCCAGCCCGCCGAACAGCGGATCGATATCGCGCGGATCGGAGACGTCGTAACCGCCATCGGCCATGGGCGAGCGCATGACCGGGCAGATCCACAGCGCGTCCACCCCCAGCAACTCCAGATAGCCCATCTTGTCGCGCAATCCGCGCAGGTCACCGACGCCGTCACCGTCGGAGTCCGCGAACGAGCGCGGATACACCTGATAGAACACCGCGGATCGCCACCACGGCGGCTGCGGAAACAGCGCATCCGGCACGGCGGAAGGAACAGCGCCGGGCACGGCGGCGAAGTTGTCGGTCACAGCCGTAATGGTGCCTCAGCCCGCCGACACTCGAGGGGGTGACGACGACACTTGTCCAGATTCAGCAAATGATCAGCGGGCGAGCCGTGGAACCGGAAAGGCTCTGGGGGCCTACAACTTCTGCGGCATGAATTCAGATGGGCGAGTTCATGAGCGAATTGGCGGCCATCTCGAAGTAGTCGAGCAGCTGTTTGCGGTGGGCGTCGTCGAGCAGTGCGGGCTCGATCTCGGCGACTGCGATATGCATGGCGCGCAGCCAGGCGTCACGCTCGATCGGCCCGACCTTGAACGGGTGGTGCCGCATCCGCAAACGCGGATGTCCGCGCTCTTCACCGTAGGTGCGCGGGCCACCCCAGTACTGCTCCAGGAACATCCGCAATCGACGCTCGGCGGGCCCGAGATCCTCTTCGGGGTAGAGCGGGCGCAGCACCTCATCGGCTGCCACCTCCCGGTAGAAAGCGGCAACGATCCGCTCGAAGGTCGCTGCCCCGCCGACCGCCTCATAGAAGGAGGTCGCTGTCTGCTCGCCGGAAGTCACGCCCCCATTGTGCCCGTCGCGTCGATATCGCACGGCCCGGGGCGGGGTCGAGACGGGATGATCTTGCGGGAACCGGCTGGTCGCGGGCGGTGTTTCATACCGTCATGTGTCGTTCATCCGTTTGTGCCCGACAATGTGCGAAATCACCGTGCAATGTGCGCCGTTCCATGGTCAACTGGGTGGCAGTCTGCCGATTACCACACCATCGGACGAATACGAATTCGGGGTATAGCCCATGAAGCAGCGGCACGGCGCCCGGCACGAGGCGCGCACGCACCGACAACTCCAGCCCGCCGATGTCCACAATCGTGGGTCGGGGGCTACTCCGCTGCACATCTTGTCCGAACATTCCTATCCGGATGCGCATCATGATCATTCCGCGCATCGCCCGGCCGATGTCACTCCCGGCCTGAGCTGGAGCAAGAGTCGCGTTCTGCTCCTGAACGCCACCTATGAGCCGCTCACCGCGCTATCCGCGCGCCGCGCCGTCGTACTGCTCATCTGCGATAAGGCGCATACCGTTCACGACAATCCCGAAGGTCCGGTCGTACATTCCGCCGGCACCTCGGTGGCGCTCCCCTCGGTGATTCGACTACGCACCTACGTGCACGTCCCCTATCGCGCCCGGGTGCCCATGACCCGCGCCGCGCTCATGCACCGAGATCGATACCGCTGCGCGTACTGCGGCGGCAAGGCCGAGACCATCGACCACGTGATCCCGCGCAGCCGCGGCGGCGCGCACTCGTGGGAGAACTGCGTGGCCTCCTGCGCCCCCTGCAATCACCGCAAGGCCGACAAACTGCTCAGCGAATTGGGCTGGACGCTGCACCATCAACTGGTGTCCCCCAAGGGTCCGCATTGGCGACTACTCACCGCCAGTTCGGAATTGGACCCAACCTGGCTGCAGTACCTCGGCGAAGGCGCCGCCTGACACAGACGCCCACCCGATTCAGCTGTATTCGCTGACCAGCAGTGCCCAGGTGCCGGGCTCGAGCGCCTCGAACACATGCGGTGAGTCACCGGGGTAGCAGATGTAGTCCCCCGGATTCAGCTCCACCGGAGCATCGGCCGGACCGACTTTCGCGCGCCCGCCGCCGAGCACGATGTGCTCGACAACGCCGTGACTGTGCGGATCCGAGTCACGCGAGTGCCCCGGCTCGGCCTTGATGCGGTAGATATCACGCCGCGCATTGGGCGGGGAAGCCGCCAGCAGCGTCGTTCGATATTCCGACTGCGATGAGGCGAGCATCGCGCCCTCCCCCGCGCGGATCACCTGAACCATCGGGCGCGGCGGATCCAGCAGCCTGGAGAACGGGATATCCAGCGCCACGCACAGCGCCCACAGGGTCTCGATGCTGGGATTTCCGGATCCCGACTCCAATTGCGAGAGAGTCGATTTCGCGATTCCGGCCTTCTTCGCCACCTCGGTCAGCGAGAGCCCGGCTCGGGCGCGCTCACGGCGCAGGGCAGCGGCGATCGCCTCTTGCGGAGACGCGGCGGAGGGGCTGTCGGACACGGTCATATCGGGTTCACACAGTACCGGCGCGGGACCGGGAACACGACTTCGGCCACGCGGGTCCGGCGTACAGGTGCGACGGAGTTTCCAACGCCGGATCGAACTACACCGCGGATAAATCGCCTGGTCATGGACACGACGACATGGCCGAACGTCGGCGACGGGAATCCTTTGACTTAGCGAACGAGATGCGTTCACTATAGACGGCATGCGTTCGATATGGCGAACACTCGATCGGGGTGTACTGACGGGGATAGCGGCGATCTGCCTGGCGGTTGCCATGATCGGCGTGTCCTACGGCGCTACGGCCGTGACTGCCGGATTCCCCACCTGGCTGCCCATGCTGCTGAGCGTGGCCGTGGTCGCGGGCGGATCCGAATTCGTCTTCCTGGGCATTCTGACCGCGGGCGGCAGCCTGATCGCGGCCGTGTTGGCCGGACTGCTGGTCAACGCCCGGCACGTGCCCTACGGGCTATCCGTGCCCGACGTCGTCGGCACCGGCTGGCGGCGGCTCGTGGGCACCCACGTCATGAACGACGAATCGGTCGCCATGGCCCTGGCCCAGCCCGACCGCACCCGCCGCCGCGCCGCCTACTGGCTCTGCGGACTCGCGGTGCTGGCCGCCTGGCCACTGGGCGCGGCAGTCGGCGCGATGCTCGGCTCGGTCGTCCCCAACCCCAACGCCTTCGGCCTGGACGCGGTCTTCCCCGCGGTGCTCATCACCCTGGTACTGCCCGCCCTGCGCGATCGACTCACTCGCACCGCCGCACTCGCCGGAGCGGCCATCGCCGCGATCTCCACCCCCTTCCTGGGCGCGGGCCTGCCGGTCCTACTCGCACTGACCGCCGTACTTCTGGTCGTGAGGCGCGCGGGAGAGGCCGATTCCGCCGATCCGGTCGATACCCCCGGAACGAACATGCCCGCCGAGACGACCGACACCGCAGGTATGACAGGCCGCGCCGGGGCGGTCGACTCGACCGATGTGGACATGCGCGCTACCGCGGACCAAGCCGAGATGAGTTCCGCGCCAATGGTATCGAGCAGCACACACACCTAACCCCCCTGCGGCGCAGCATTTTTCCGGCTCGCAGTCGAGCTGCTCCCCAGAACCCGATGTCAACGACCACCGGAACGAATCCCGCGAGAGGGGCCCAGATGACCAGCACACTGCTTGTCGGAGTTATCGCACTTGCCGTGGGCACCTACGCTTTCCGATTCGCCGGACCGGCGTTGCGCAGCCGCGTGAAGGTCTCGCCGCGAACCGTGAAGCTGCTCGAGATCGCCTCGGTAGTACTGCTGGCGGCGTTGGCGGTCACCACGCTGGTGCCGTCCGGGTCCGGAGATTTCGGGCTGGCGCTTCCGGCGGGGGTGCTCGCCGCCGCCGTACTGGCGTGGCGGCGAGCGCCGCTATTGGTGGTGATTCTCGCGGCGGCCGTTGTCACCGCGGGACTGCGAATGCTCGGCGTGCACTGACGAAAGACTCAGGCGCGCAGCAGGTTTACCAGTCGGGACCAGGCGTCTTCGGCGTATTCGGGGCGGTACCAGTCGCGGCCGGGGTAGACGAAGCCGTGCGGGGCGTCCTCGTAGACGATGAGTTCGTGGTCGATGTTGTTGTCGGAGAGGGCTTTTTCGAGTTCGGCTCGGGCTTCGGCGTCGATGAGGGGGTCTTGGCCGCCGAAGAACAGCAGGACTCGGCCGGTGATTCCGGCGGTCGACTCGATGGTGGGTTCCGGTGTGGAGAGCGGGATTTCGGTGTTGGTGAGCCAGCCGGGGTAGAAGGCGGCGACGACATTCAGCGGGAGTTGGGTGGCGGCGTAGTAGGCGACGTGGCCGCCCGCGCTGAAGCCGACCATGCCCACCGAGGTGGCATTGCGGCGCTTCAGTTCCTCGAGGCAGGCGGAGATGTCGGCCAGCACGCCCGGGCGGTCGAGGGTGCGCAGCAATTCCAGTCCGCGTTCCCGGCCTTCGGGGGTCCAGTCCAGGTGGGCACGAGGTTCGGTGGGGTGGAAGAGATCCGGGACCAGGACCGTCACACCGAAGGCCGCGAGGCGCTCGGCGGCGGCGAGCACCGAATCGTGCAGACCGTAGATCTCGTGTCCGACAACGACTCCCGGATAGTCACCGGGCGCCTCCGGCCGAGCCAGGAAGGCCGCCATCACCGCGCCATCGACCTCGATATTGATCCATTCGGTCACGATGCCGATATCACTCATGCGCTCAAGGTAGCCACGGCGGTCGGCACCGGCCAATCGGGAATTCTATCGCTGCCATCGGCATATCGATGGCAGCGAAGGATTCACGAAAGTCAGTGCGAGAGCAGCGGAATCGCGGGACCGCGACGGCGCGCCACCGAACCGTAGCGGGCGTCCAGGCGCAGCCAGGTGCGGGCGGCCCGCACCCGCACGATCTCGTCGACCGAAATGCGGCGCGAATCGGTCTTCTCGCCGCCGTGCGGGATGAAATCCATTGCGGCCAGGGCGAATA
Organism: Nocardia sp. NPDC056000; assembly: GCF_042269265.1. Taxonomy (NCBI): domain Bacteria; kingdom Bacillati; phylum Actinomycetota; class Actinomycetes; order Mycobacteriales; family Nocardiaceae; genus Nocardia; species Nocardia sp. NPDC056000. The sequence goes on from NZ_JBHJXS010000014.1 coordinate 88,926, forward strand.
CGACGCGCATGGGCACCTCGACCTCTTCCCCCGCGCCGGAGACGGTGAGCACCGTCTGATCCAGCAGCGAGGCGGGCGGGCCGTGACTCGACCCGTGCTCCTGCGCCAATTCCGCACCGCGCTCGGCCAATTCGACGAGCATGCGTGCGGGTATGTCATCGATGTGCACGAAACCCGATTCGGGTGGCAGCGCACTGCGCCAGGCCGAATCCATGGCGTAGCCGAGCGGGAACGGCTGCGCCGAGCCCGGCCCGTGCAGCCCGGACAGCACGGTGTCACCGCTCACGGTCACATCGTCGGTGCCGAGTTCGGCCACCAGCGTGCGCACCGCCAGCGCCTCGAAACCGGTTCCGGCCCAGGCGGAGACATAGCGATCCCCGCGCCGGCGCAGCCGAATGACCGCGCCCGGATCCAATCGCACCGCATGGGTGATGAAGGCGGCCAGATTCTCGCGTTCCGCGGGATCCGGCACGTGCAGGGTGTGTTCGCCGAACGTCACTGTGGTGCGGCTCAGTCGGCCAGCCACAGCGACAGATAATCCCGTTCCGCGGGGTCGAGGCGGCGTAGTCGCTGGGTGTCGATATCGAAGGCGGCGAGCTGGGTGGAGGCGATCACCGCGGGCGGGGAGGCCGGGTCCGCGCCCGCCGCCCGCACCTCGTAGCCGACGGTGAAGTCGACCGCGCGCATGCGATCGATCCACATGGACACGTCCAGTGGTGAATCCTCATGCCGCAGCTGACCCTTGTACTGCACGCGCAGATCCGCGAGCACGCAGCCGGAGCGTAACCGCACGGTGGGCCGGTCATCGGTGAACAACCAGGGGATGCGAGCCTCCTCCAGCAGGGTCACCATGCGCGCATGGTTGATGTGCTGGAAGGCGTCCATATCGGACCAGCGCACCTCGACCCTGGTGTGGAAGCGGGCGGGTTGCGCCTGCGTCTTGCCCTGGTCACTCAATGAACCGACACTCGTCAACGCGGTACCTCCGATTGCGCGCCCACCCCGCTCACCATGCTGCGTACCTGTCGCGCCGCAACGGACAGCGTGGCCAGGTCGTGGGTTCCGGATTCGAACAGTTCCGACAGGGCGGCGCGGGCGCGACCCAGACGGGACTGATTTTTCGACTCCCAGTATGCAATTTTCTCCTCGGCCGTCTCCTCCGGGTCACCGGCGGAGAGCACATCGAGGGTCAGCGAGCGCAGTGAACCGTACATATCGTCGCGCAGCGCGAGCCGGGCGAGCGCATGCCAGCGATCACCGCGTTCCAGGTGGCTGACCGCCTGCAACAGCCAATCGATCTTGAGGTGATCGTTGAGCGCGTAGTACAGCGCACCCACCTCCTCACCCGAGCGATCGGTGATATCGGCGATATCGATCACATCGAGCAGCGGGAAGAGATTCAGCAGCCCGAACACCTCGGTCGCCAACTCGGACGGCGCGCCCTGGGCCATGATCGCCCGGGACTGCTCGTTGAGCGTGTCGATGTGATGTCCGCGCAGCCAGCCCGACACCTTGGGCGAGAGCTGGCGCACCTCCTGCGCGTACCGGTGGATCTCCGCGCCGACCGCGATGGGCTGCGGGCGGTTGTTCAGCAGCCAGCGCGAGGCGCGATCCAGGGTGCGCTTGGTCTCGAGTTCGAGCGCGTCCTTCATCCCGGTCGAGATATCGGCGGCGCGAATGCGATCCCAGGTGGTGTGCAGCCCGAAGATCTGAGTGGCGGCGGTGAAGGCGCGCACCGCGTCCGAGGCCGTCGCGCCGATCTCCTCATTGAGCCGATGCGCGTAGGTGATACCGCCCAGATCCACCATCTCGTTGATCAGCATGGTGGTGGTGATCTCGCGGCGCAGCCGGTGCTTCTTGATGGCCGCGCCGAAGCGGGTGCGCAGCGGTGTCGGGAAGTACTGCGGCAGCCGTGCGGAGAAGTGCGCGCTGTCCGGCAGATCGCTGGCCAGCAGATCGGTCTTGAGCGAAAGCTTCACGTGCGCCATGAGATTGGACAGTTCCGGCGAGGTGAGGCCCGCGCCCTGCTCCTGGCGCGACTTCATCTCGGCATCGCTGGGCAGCGCCTCGAGTTCGCGGTCCAGGCCGCGGCGGGTCTCCAGTTCCTCGATCACGCGCTGATGCACATTCAGCATGCGCGGGGCCTCGGCCCGGGACATGCCCATGAGGTAGTTCTGGGAGACGTTGTCGCGCAGGACGAGTGCGGCGACCTCATCTGTCATGGAGGCCAGCAGCGGATTGCGCTCGACGGGCAGCAACTGCCCGGCCGACACCACGCCGTCGAGCAGCACCTTGATATTGACCTCGTGGTCCGAGCAGTCCACGCCCGCGGAATTGTCCAGCGCGTCGGTGTTCATCTTGCCGCCGAGGCGGCAGAACTCGATGCGGCCCAGCGCCGTCGCGCCCAGGTTGCCGCCCTCGCCGATCACCTTGACGCGCAATTCATTCGCGCTCACCCGGATCGCGTCATTGGACTTATCGCCCACTTCGGCATTGGTCTCGGTGCTGGCCTTGATATAGGTGCCGATACCGCCGTTCCAGAGCAGACCCACCGGTGAGGTCAGAATGGCGCGCATCAATTCCGGCGGGGACAGCGCGGTGATATCGGCGGCCAGGCCGAGCACCTCGCGAACCTGCGCGCTGATCGGAATGGATTTCACCGTGCGGTCGAAAACGCCGCCGCCCTCGCTGATCAGCGAGCGATCGTAATCCGCCCAGGATGAACGGGGCAGTGCGAACATGCGCTCGCGTTCCACGAATGAGCGTTCGGCGTCGGGATTGGGATCCAGGAAGATATTGCGGTGGTCGAACGCGGCCACCAGGCGGATATGCCGGGACAGCAGCATGCCGTTGCCGAACACATCGCCGCTCATATCGCCGACGCCGACCACCGTGAAATCCGTTGTCTGGGTGTCGATATCCATTTCGGCGAAATGCCGCTTCACCGATTCCCACGCGCCGCGAGCGGTAATGCCCATGGCCTTGTGGTCATAGCCCACCGAACCACCGGAGGCGAACGCGTCGCCCAGCCAGAAGCCGTACTGGTTCGCCACATCATTGGCGATATCGGAGAAGGTGGCGGTGCCCTTGTCCGCGGCGACCACCAGATAGGTGTCATCGTCATCGAGGCGGCGCACCCGCGCGGGCGGAATCACCTGTCCGGTAGCGCGATCCACATTGTCGGTGACATCGAGCAGACCGGAGATGAAGGTGCGGTAGCAGGCAACGCCCTCGTTCTGCAGGGCCTGGCGATCGTTCACCGGATCGGTGGTGGCCAGCGGCGGCTGTTTCACCACGAAACCGCCCTTGGCCCCGACCGGGACGATGACCGCGTTCTTCACCGCCTGTGCCTTGACCAGGCCCAGGATCTCGGTGCGGAAATCCTCCAGGCGGTCGGACCAGCGCAATCCGCCGCGCGCCACCGGACCGAAGCGCAGATGCACGCCCTCGACCCGGGGCGAGTACACGAAGATCTCGAATTGCGGTCGCGGCTTGGGCAATTCGGCGATCTCGCGCGGCTCCACCTTGAAGGAGAGGTAGTCGCGGGAGCGGCCCTCGGCATCGGTGACGTAGTAGTTGGTGCGCAGGGTGGCCTTGATGAGCCCGAGGATGGCGCGCAGGATGCGGTCGGCGTCCAGGCTCACCACCTCGTCGATGCGGTGGCGCATGGCGCCTTCCAGATCGCGGGCATGGCTCTCGTCGGCGGAATCGGGATCGAAGAGCGCGGCGAAGAGGTCGACGAACATGCGTGCGGCATCCGGATAGGCGAGCAGCACGCGGGTGATATTCGCCTGGCTGTACGGGAATCCGGCCTGCTGCAGGTATTTCGCGTAGGCGCGCAGGATGGAGACGGTGCGCCAGTGCAGATCGGCGCGCAGCACCAGTTCGTTCAGCCCGTCGGCCTCGGCGCGGCCGTACCAGAGCGCTTCGAAGGCGGCGGTGAAACGCTCACGCAGACCGCGCACCTGATCGTCGAGGGCGCTCAGCCGGGCGGAGGACTCCACCAGTTCGGCGTCCATATTGCGATCGAGGGCGGCGCGCAGCAGTTCCGGGCGGGCCAGCAGGCCGAAATCGTAGACCCACTGCTCGGGACCGGAATCGAATTCCAGCTGGTGCGGGCGCTCGTCGATGACCTCGACGCCCAGACTCTGCAGTACCGGCAGCACCTGGCTCAGCGAGATGCCGTTACCGCCGATGTAGAGGGTGAAGCGCCAGGAGCCGGGGTCGGAATCGCCGTTCCGGTACAGGTACTGGTCGATGCCACCGTCCTGAAGCCGTTGCAGCCGAACGATATCGGCGACCGCGCGGGCGGCGCCGAAATCCTCCTTGTAGCTCTCCGGCAGGGCGTCGACATAGCGCTGCACCACGGACGGATCCAGCACGGTGGAGGTCGCCACCTCATCGCGCAGATGGTCCTCCCAGGTGCGGGTGGCCTCGGCGAGCAGATGCTGGATGCGCAGCCGGTTGGGCTCATCGGTATCGGCGATCGCGCCCTCATCGGGCAGCCGCACCGTGAAATACACACTGGCGAGGTCGCTTTCGGAGACGCGCGCCGAATAGTCGATGGAGTCGCCGCCGAGCTCGTGCACCAGGATGTCCTGCATTTCCAGCCGGACCCTAGTGGTGTAGCGGTCGCGCGGCAGGTACACCATGCAGGCCACGAAGCGGCCGTAGCCGTCCATCCGCATGAAGAGCCGAACCTGGCGGCGCATACCGACATTCAGCACGGCGCTGGCGGTGCGGCGCAGGGCGGCACCGTCCGAGGAGAACAGTTCGGTGCGCGGGAAGGACTGGATGACCTCGAGCATCTGCTGCCCGGAGAACGAATCCAGGTCGAAACCGCTGGCCTCGATGAGGGTGCGCACCCGCCGTTCGATGACGGGGATGTCCAGCACGTTCTCGTGCAGGGCGGTCACGGTGAAGACGCCGATGAAGAGGTGTTCGCCTGTGACACTGCCGGATTCGTCTATTTCGGCGACGCCGACGAAGTACGGGTAGACCGCGCGATGCACGGTGGCCGGGACCAGCCCCTGGGTGAGCATGAGCAGCGGTGCGGCGCCACTGTTGTCCGGGACGCGGAAATCGGTGCCGTCCGGCGAACCAAGTACGCCCAGACCGGTTCCCGGCGCCATGACCGACTTGGCCCGGCCGTCCACCGTGCTGCGCTCATAGCGCGCGTAGCCGAGGAGTGTGAAATGACCGTCGGCGAGCCAGCGCAGCAGATTGGCGCAATCGGTGAGATCTGTTGCGGTGAACGGGGATGCGCCCGCTTTGGCGGCATTGTCGAGTTCATCGGCGACCCGGCTCTGCGCCTCGCGCATGGCCCCGGTCGCGCCGATGACCTGGCGCACATCGGTGAGCACATCGGGCAGGCCCAGTGCGACCTGCTCGAGCTGTTCACGACTGGTGGAGGGATGCAACTGCACGTGCATCCAGGATTCGCGCAGACCGGTGCTGCCATTGCCGTCCACCCCGTGCGGGACAGCGGTTTCCAGCCGCCCCGACGCATCGCGGGTGACCTCGAAGATGGGATGCACGACCTCGCTGACGCTGACGCCCATGCGGCTCAGGTACGCGGTGACCGATTCGACCAGCAGCGGCATATCCTCGGTGACCAATTGGACCGCCGCGCCGAGGTCGGCGTCGTCCTCCGGGTGGTAGACACGCAGATTCGCGGTGCCGAGGGTGCGCTCGGCCGCCAGATCGATCTGGCAGCGGAAGATTTGAGTCGAAGTCACGGGGATAGCGCAGTCGGCGTCGCCCGCGTCGACGTGGCGGAAATACGCCTCCTCGAGGGATACGAGGTTGCCTCGCAACGACGCGGGCAAACTCGCAGCCCAGGCCGCGCTGGACAATTCGGACGAGACCGTCATTTCGCCAACTCCTGGGATTCGGTTCCGTAACCAAGTGACGCCGGTCCGAGAGTAGCTGGGCGGCGCATGCGCCGGGCTGAATTCCTGTCAATGCCACGACGCGTCGCACGGTTCGGGCAAACCGGGCGGTACGGCACTCGCCATACCTGACCGGAACTACCAGGTCGCGCACGACAAACCTTGCACCAAAAGACATTTCACGCAATAGGGCGTACGCGAAACTGTCGAGTTCGCTCTTCGATAGCCGTTCATCGATGGGCATGTTCGTGCTCATCCGGGTGAACGGCGAGCCGTCAGTTAACGGCCGGCGGCTTACGCGCGGTGATCATCGATCGGCCCCGTGCGTTTGCCGTAACTCGTCCCGCGACCGCGATCGGCCGCGGGACAACCTGGTGACCGTGCCCGCGATCACTCGGGGCACGGCACAGTGACCGAGTCGGTCTAACCGCGGGTGAGCTTGCGGTGCGTGACCCGGTGCGGGCGAGCCGCTTCCGGACCCATGCGCTCGATCTTGTTCGCCTCGTACGCCTCGAAGTTACCCTCGAACCAGAACCACGCGGCCTCGTTGTCGTCGTTGCCCTCCCACGCCAGGATGTGCGTGCAGGTGCGGTCCAGGAACCAGCGATCGTGGGAGATGACCACCGAGCAGCCCGCGAAGTTCTCCAGCGCGTTCTCCAGCGAGCCAAGGGTTTCGACGTCGAGGTCGTTGGTGGGCTCATCGAGCAGGATCAGATTGCCGCCCTGCTTGAGGGTCAGCGCCAGATTCAGGCGGTTGCGCTCACCACCGGAGAGCACACCGGCCGGCTTCTGCTGATCCGGGCCCTTGAACCCGAACGCGGAAACGTAAGCGCGCGAAGGCATTTCCTGATTGCCGACCTGAATGAAGTCCAGCCCGTCGGAAACGACCTGCCAGACATTCTTGTTCGGGTCGATACCGGAGCGGTTCTGGTCGACATAGCTCAGCTTGACCGTCTCGCCGACCTTCACGATGCCGCTGTCCGGGCTCTCCAGCCCGACAATGGTCTTGAAGAGCGTCGACTTACCGACACCGTTGGGGCCGATGACGCCGACAATGCCGTTGCGCGGCAAGGTGAACGAGAGATCCTTGATCAGAATGCGATCGCCGAAGCCCTTGTCCAGATTCTCGACCTCGACGACGACCGAGCCCAGGCGCGGACCCGCGGGGATCTGAATCTCCTCGAAGTCCAACTTGCGCATCTTGTCGGCCTCGGCGGCCATTTCCTCGTAGCGGCCCAGGCGTGCCTTGTTCTTAGCCTGGCGGGCCTTGGCGCCGGAGCGGACCCAGGCCAATTCCTCCTTGAGGCGCTTCTGCAGCTTCTGATCCTTCTTGCCCTGCACCTCGAGGCGCTCGGCCTTCTTCTCCAGGTAGGTGGAGTAGTTGCCCTCGTAGGGGAAGGTGCGGCCGCGGTCGAGCTCGAGGATCCACTCCGCGACATTGTCGAGGAAGTACCGGTCGTGGGTGACGGCCAGGACGGCGCCCGGGTAGTTCGCCAGGAACTGCTCCAGCCACAGCACCGATTCGGCGTCGAGGTGGTTGGTGGGCTCATCGAGCAGCAGCAGATCGGGCTTGCTCAGCAGCAGCTTGCACAGTGCGACACGACGGCGCTCACCACCGGAGAGGTTGGTGACCGGCTCGTCCGGCGGCGGGCAGCGCAGCGCGTCCATGGCCTGCTCGAGCTGGGAGTCGACATCCCACGCATCGGCGTGGTCGAGGTACTCCTGCAGCTGGCCCATCTCTTCCATGAGCTCATCGGTGTACTCGACGCCCATGAGCTCGGCGACCTCGTTGTACCGGTCGAGCTTGACCTTGACCTCGCCGAGGCCCTCTTCGACGTTGCCGCGAACGGTCTTTTCCTCGTTGAGCTCCGGCTCCTGCATGAGGATGCCGACGGTCGCGCCCGGCGCCAGCCAGGCCTCACCGTTGTTCGGCTGGTCCAGTCCCGCCATGATCTTCAGGACGCTCGACTTACCGGCGCCGTTCGGGCCGACCACACCGATCTTCGCGCCCGGAAGGAAGTTCAAGGTCACATTGTCGAGCACGACCTTGTCGCCATGCGCCTTTCGAACCTTAATCATCTGGTAAATGAACTCAGCCATATGGGCAAGCCTAACTGTGTTGGGTTGCCGGTTCTCCGGCGCGGTCGGCATCTGTGGGCGGCGCCGGCGACGCCTCGGGGCGGTCGCCGTGGCCGAAGTGTTTGCGCTGCACCGGGGCGGTGCAACGGCCCAGGTCGGGACCGAGGGCAGTGGCGCACATCTCGAGATCGTTGCGTTCCATACCGTCTCGGGTGGTGTACTCGTTCGAGCGGAGTTGACCGTAGGCGATGACCGGGTCACCGCGCTGCAGGGACGCCTCGACACCCTCCACGAGTTTGCGCCAGCAGGTTACCGTCAAATACAGGGTGCCACCATCGACCCACTCCCCGCTAGCGGCATCGAACCGCCGGGTCGTACTCGCCAGCCGGAAACTGAGCACCTGCTCCCCATTCGGCAGTGCCCGCCGGCTCGGATGCGTGACCACCCGGCCTATCACCGCGGTATTCGCCTCGTACATCGCTGTCCCCCTTGCCGATTCGGCTCGTCTGCTGTCGTGACTCCAGCGTGAACCGGCGAGAACTCGCGCGACAGACCCACTTCCGCGATTGTGGATAACTCGGCGCTGTGGATAACTTGAGTTCAGCGCGCTACCGACTTCCGCGACCGGGCTACAGCGTCGCCAGATCGGTATTCGCCCCGCACAGCACCACCACCGGCCGCTCCCCCGCCGCCGGAACGTAGGCCCCGCTCTGGATCGCCGCCAGCGCCGTCGCCCCGGCGGGTTCCACCACGATCCGGAACTCGCGCCACAGGTACTCCCGCGCCATCACGATGGCATCATCGCTGACCAGCAGCGATCGCACCGCATAGCGCTGCGCCACCTCCATGGCGATATCGCCGATCCGATTGGCGCCCAGGGCATCCGAGGCCACGCTGGACACATCGACATCCACCGGCCGCCCCGCCGCCAGCGCCTTGTGCAGGGTCGGCGCGCCCTGCGGCTCCACCCCGATCACCCGGCCGCGCAGCCCGATCGCCACCGAGATCCCGGCGACCAGACCTCCGCCCCCGACCGCCACCAGCACCGGCGGCCGCCCGCGCACCTGCTCCTCGATCTCCAGCCCGACCACACCCGCACCGGCCACGATGGCGGGCAGGTCATAGGCGTGCAACTGCATGGCCTTGCGCTCGCGGGCCAGCTGGCTGGCATAGCGGTGCGCCTCGGCGTAAGTCGTTCCGTGCCACAGCACTTCGGCCCCGTGCGACCACATGGCCGCCACCTTGGTGTGCGGGGCGGATTCGGGCACCACCACCGTGCAGGACAGTCCGCGCAGCGAACTGGCCAGCGCCGCGGCGATGCCCGCGTTACCGCCGGAGGCGATCACCACGTGCGTGATCCCGGGGTCCGCCTGCAACAGCGCGTTCAGGCAGCCGCGCACCTTGAAGGTGCCGCCGTGCTGGAGGTGTTCGAGCTTCAGGGTCACCGGCACCGGGCCGCGCGGACCCTGGATATCGGTGTGGAACACGGGGGTCTTGCGGGTCTGGCCGTGCAGCAGGCGGCGCGCGCGCCGCACGTCGGATCGATAGAGCCGCTTGATCTTCCGGGTCGCCTGGGCGACGTCGTTCACTTACGTACCTCTCGATCACGCCGGGCCAGCTCGGCGTACATGGCGTTGTACGAGGCCAGTTCCGCGTCGTCGTCCCGATCGGCGGCGCGGTCCAGCCTGGTGGCCAGTTTCTTATCGCTGCGCGACCACTGGATGAGCAGCGCCAGCATCACCACCACCAATGGGATTTCACCGCTGGCCCAGGCGAGGCTACCGCCGGTGTGCTGATCGTCGAGCAGATTGTTGTTCCAGCCCAGGCCGAGCGCGCGATAGAACCAGCCGCCCAGCACGGTGTTCATGCTCATCAGCGCGATACCGAAGAAGGCGTGGAACGGCAGCGAACCGAACACCATGCCCAGTTTGGTCAGCGGCTCCACCTGACGCGGCTTGGGATCGATACCGATGACGACCCAGTAGAAGAGGTAGCCGCTCAGCAGGAAGTGCACATTCATCAACAGGTGCGCACCGTGCGAGCCGACGAACTGGTCGAAAAGGCCGCCCAGGTACAGAACGTAGAACCCGGCCACGAAGAACACCGCCGCGACCACGGGCTGAGTCATGAAGCGTGACACCGGATTGTGCACGGCCGCCAGAATCCACTCGCGCGGTCCGGGCGGGGCATCGCGACCGGCGGGCGGCAGCGCGCGCAGGGCCAGCAGCACCGGGCCGCCCAGTGCGAACAGGATCGGCGCGAGCATGGACAGCATCATGTGCTGGGCCATATGCACGCTGAACATGGCCGGGGCGTAGCGGCCGACACCGGAACTGGTCGCGATCAGCAGCACCGCGCACGCGGCGATCCAGGAGATGGTGCGGCCGACGGGCCAGGCGTCACCGCGCTTCTTGAGCCGTGCCACGCCGCGCAGGTAGAGCACCGCCAGCACGATCGCGAGGGTGCCGAAGATCAGATCGAAGCGCCAGTCGAAGGCCAGGCGCGCGAGGTTCGGCGGACCGGCCAGGTTGTAGCCGATCTCGACCTCGGCGGGGGTCGGGACACTGCGCAGTTCCGGCGGCGGGGTGCGGCCGAGGCCGACCGCCAGGCCGATGGTGGCGGCGAAGATCAGCGATTCGACTCCGGCGAATCGGATGAGCGCACCGCGATCGCTCGGATCCTTCTCCAGTGCGGGGATGGCACGTTGCCGCTGCAAATAGCCGATGATGCCGAGCACGATCAGCGCCGTCGTCTTGGCCAGTACGAGGCGGCCATAAGTAGTAGTGAACAGATCCGCCCACGGCACCCGAATCCAGGCATTGATCACACCGCTGATCGCGATCACCACATAGGAAATCGTCGCGATCTTCGAGAATCGGCGGGTGGCCAGCGCGGTGTATTTGCCGTCGCGCAGCGCGTACGCCAGCACCGCGAACAATCCGCCCACCCAGAAACACGCCGAAAGCAGATGCAGAATAAGGCTATTGGTGGCGATGTCATGCGCCCCGCCCGCCGAGGAATGCCCGGTCAGCGCGACCGGCAGCAGGGAGATCACCGAGAGCAACAGCAGCACCGGCGTCCAGCCCCAGCGCAGCGCGAGACGGCAACCCACCGCCAGGGCCAGTACGAAGAACACCGTGAACCGCCACGACCCGGCCACATCGACCTGATTCGCGGCGCGCCACACCGACTCCGGACGCAACGAGTCCAGAAATGGTTGCCCGGTGGTGTCCGAAAGTGTCAACGGCACCAGCAACGCCGACGCACCCGCCCACACCAGCGCCGCGTTCCCGGCGCGTCGCAGCGCCCGATACCCGCCCACATCGAGCAGCCCATCGGCCTGCGGCGGTACGAAGAACGCCGCGAACAGCAGCGATCCGACGGTCAGCGCGGCAGCAAGATCGGCAACCGCACGCATGGCCGGCAGCCCGTAGGTGGTCAGCGGCCCCGGATCCGGAATTCCCAGCAGACTCAGCGCCTGCGCCGAGGAAAGCCCGACGACCAGCGCCGCGACCACCGCCGCGACCGCCCCGCCCATGGCCGCGAGCACCGAAACCTTCCCGCCCGACCCCGCCCGAGTCACCTGAACACCAGTAGCTGCGGGCGAGTCCTGCGGTGACGACATACGCCCAGGGTAGTTCGGAGTAAGGGTCCGAACTTCCCGGGGGTTTCCCGACCTCCGGTCCGCGCACCCCCGCGCGACGCGCCGAACGGTTGCCAGCCGACCCCCCAAACCCCACCTGGACGCTCGCTATACTCAAGTCGCTGGACACCGAGATCAATATGGGTCAAGGTGTTTGGTGGCCGCATCGCCCAGATGCCCCGCACTGCCTCCGTAGCTCAGTTGGATAGAGCAAGGGCCTTCTAATCCCTAGGTCGCAGGTTCGATTCCTGCCGGGGGCGCCTCTCCACCCTGATCCTCGCGACACCGTCGCCAGGCTCAGTGGTACCCACCCACCGCCGGAGCCAAACCCCGAAGATGGGTGCCCGTTCGCGCGTGTGCGTTCTGTCCGGAAAGCAAAACCGGCACTGGCCGGACGAGTTCTGGTTAATGTCGGGGGCGACGTGATCTCGAGGGGCTAGGAGCGTGCCGCGATGGAACCTATTGTCGAGGTGACCGGGGGGAAGGTCAGTGGGCGGGCGTTTGAGGGGGTGGCGGCGTTTCTCGGGATTCCTTATGCGGCACCGCTTGTGGGGGCGGCGCGGTTTGCGGCTCCCGGGGCGGTGACGCCTTGGGAGGGGGTGCGGGCGGCTGTTGAATACAGTGCGACGTGCTCGCAGACTCCGTATCCACCGGCTATTGCGGCGTTGCTCGGGACGCATATTCGGCCGGGGGATGAATCGCTGACGGTCAATGTGTGGACGCCGGATCCTTCGGGGACCGATCTGCCCGTCATGGTGTGGATTCACGGGGGTGCGTTCAGTCGCGGGGCGAACAGCATTCCGATATATGACGGGGCGTCGCTGGCTCGCGGTGGGGTTGTGGTGGTGGGGATCAATTATCGGGTGGGGATTCCCGGGTTCGCGGTGCTCGAGGGGGCGCCGGACAATCGGGGGCTGCTCGATCAATTGAGTGCGCTGCGGTGGGTGCGGGAGAATATTCGCGGGTTCGGGGGTGATCCGGACAATGTGACGGTGTTCGGGGAATCCGCCGGGGCCATGAGCATCGCGGCGCTGCTGGCCTCGCCCGCCGCCGCGGGGCTGTTCGGCAAAGCCGTCATGCAGAGCGGGAATGGCAGCACCGCGGCGACCGCGGAGGACGCTCGGAAGGTCTCCGCCGCATTGGCGGCGATACTCGAAATCGAGCCGACCGCAGCGGCTTTCGCTGCCGTCGATTCGGAAAAGCTGCTCGCGGCACAGAATCAGCTCGGGCTCGACATGGTGCAGGATCCGAATCCGGATCGCTGGGGCGCGTCGATAATCCGACACGGGATGAGTTTGATGACCCTGTTCCCCATCATCGATGACGAGGTGGTCCCGGACCCGCCCATCGACGGCATCGCCGCCGGACGCGGCCACGATATTCCGCTGCTCATCGGAACGACCTCCGACGAATTCCGTTTCTTCACCGTCGGCGCGGGCATCGACGCCGCCATCACGGCGGACATCCTGCCATTCCTGTTGCGCCGCAACGGACTCGACGAATCCCTCGCCGACGCCTACGCCGCCGACCGCCCCGACGCCTCATCCGCCGACCTGTACGCCGCCATCATCACCGACTTCGCCTTCCGCGACAGCTCCCTGCGCATAGCGGAGCTGCGCGCCCAGGCCCCCGCCCCCACCTTCGTCTACGAATTCGCCTGGCGCACACCGATACAGCACCTCGACGCCTGCCACGCCCTCGAACTCCCCTTCGTCTTCGACACCCTCGCCGCAGCCTCGACCCTCACCGGCCCGAACCCGCCGCAACAACTCGCGGACACCATGCGCGCGGCCTGGCTCGCATTCGCGACAACCGGAAACCCCGGCTGGTCTGCACTCAACCCGGACGCCCAGCAGATCATGGTCTTCGACGCCCCGGACTCGACCGTCGGCCCGATTCCGCGGCAAGCCGAACTCGCCGCACTCCGCAACGCGCTGAAGCGATAGGTCACCGCGCTCTCGCCGATGCCCTGTTGCTCTCGGGTTGCCCCGAGCATTGCCCGTAAAGTACGGTCCCTTCGCGATACCTGGGGAGCGGATCGTCTTATGGGCAAGGGGTTTCGGAGGTGGGGATGATCGACGACGCGGATCGTGCCGAGCGGATCGATGACGCGATTTCCCGGTTGCGGGGGCGAGCGCAATCGAATGGCGGGACCGTGACGGTCGAGGTCGACGCCTACAAGATGATCACCGGAATCCGGATAGCGCCGCATGCGATGAGCGCCGCACCGGATGATCTCGCGCGGGTGATCGCGGCCCTGCACCGCAAGGCGAGTGAGGATGTCGAGGTCGAGGCTCGAAAGGTGTTCGAGGAGTTGACCGCACCCCGCTCTGCCGCGCACGCCGCACCCGAGTGGGATGACGAACCCCGGGCCGCGCCGATCACCTTCTCGATGTGAGGGCCGAGCAACTATGACGGTCGGATTCAATCCGGAGAAGATGCGCGGACTCGCCACCTATATGCGGGATCGGGCAACGGCGATTTCGGGAAAGACACCCGTCGGAGGAACCGAGCGAGATGCGGCACGGGCCGACAACGGTACCGGAATGAAGGACTCGGCCATTGCAGTCTCCATTGAAGAGACCCTGAAAACGCTGGATATGGTGCTGATCAAGTACCACGCCCATGAACTTCAGTCGATCGCGGATACCACCGATGCCGCCGCCGCGGCAGCCGAAGCAATGGATACCGGCAATGCCGAGCGGATGCCCAAATGAGCGACACCGATTCGAAGCTGACCGTGCCGGTGCTGCTCGGCTGGAACCTGAGCCATCTATGGTCGCTCGTCAAAGTCCTGGAGAAGGTAGGACCTGAGATCGAGGCCGAGATGAACTCGGCCGCCACTGAATTCGCCAAATCCGATGAGTACTTCATCGGTGAAGGCGGCACGAAGGCGCGCGAGCGGGCCGCCGCGAGCAAGACCGATGGCCATGCCACCGTTGACATCTATGGGAAGCTCGCGAAGAAGATCGAACCGATCGTCCAAACTTTCCAGATCGAAATAGCGAAGCTCAAAGTCGCGGTCGCGGCATGCAAGGCGTCCGACTGGGATCTGTTCTATACGGACCAGGGCGAGGTGAAGTCGTACAAATCGACCTGGGAGACCAGTAAAGACCACTGGTGGGACCCTATTTCGGCATTGGCTAGGAAACAGGCCGACATCCTCGTCATCGGCGATATGTTCCGCGAGCCACTGGCGAAGATCCGTACGACGGATGCGGCGACGAATGATATCGCCGGGGTACTGGAAGACCTGACGAACACGGTGAAGCTGGCTTTGGCCAACATACCCAAGGACCCGAAGCTGGCCCAGATCCTGCTCGACAACCAAGTCGGAACCGACGAGTCGGTGGTGTGGCCGAGCGGGAAGATTCTGGATGCCATCCTGGTTTTCAACCCGTCGTTCCAGCCCCAATCGATGACCAAGGGCGAAGCCGCCGCGTTGCTGAATCTGGTCAACACTCAAGGGGTCTGGTCGCTGAAACAGTTCTACGACATCAAGAGTCAGGCTACGGACACGGCTAAACAGCTGTTTCCCGATTCAGTCAACGACGGACAGGGCGATGCCTTCCGGCATACGTATTGGAACGCGCTGATGTCCGATAAGTTCGGTGAGGATTTTGCCAAATCCTATGCCACAGCTCATGAACGCGGCGGCGGACAGCCTTCGCACCGTGAGGCCATGGATCTTTTCAACAACAACCTCGGCCGCCAGATCGCGGCGGAGAACCCGAACGCTTCACCTGCGGAATTGGCGAACAAGGTGGGCGCTGCCGTAAGTCAGGGCCGAGCGATTGTCATCGGCACCACGGGCGATGGGACCAATCCGCAGATCGGATGGAGTGGCGGACCCAACGGCATTCCCGAGTCGAAAACCGGTCTGCTTCCCGGTGTCTATGTTCCACTCCCGAGCAAGTGAAGAGGCCAATGAAGAATCTCGGTGGCGTCATACTGGCGGCCACGCTGGCGACGCTGGTCAGCGGATGTTCGAGCGACGCCGGAGACAAGGTCGAAGCACCCCCTTGTGCGGCAACCTTCGACGTGAGCAACAGCCCCGAGACGCTCGGGTCCGGCGCGCGTTTTAATGCCGAATTGCAGAATGTCAAAACCCGCACCGAGCCCTTCCCTCTGGTTGAGGTCACCAACGCTGCGGGGTGGAGCGACGACTGGGATCGTGTCGTCGAGGTCCGCGTCAACACCACCGGGGCCAAGCTGAACGGTAAGGCCGAGACCGCCGGTTACTGCTGGAAGAACATTCCGGAGTCCGACGGCGAGGGGTTTCGACCGCAGGAGTACTGGCTCTTCGTCAAGGATGGCAGGCCGGTGCAGTCGGTCCGTTGGCAAGGTCCCACACCGGTGCTCCAGGTCGGCAGCGGTGCTTTAACCAAGGAGTCGATGCTCGCAGCTGATGGCAAGGGCTGGATCGTCCCGCAGCCCTAGCTCCCGGACGAACATGGTGGGTCCGCGCATCGATTGCGGAATTGCGGGTATGCGCTGAGCAGAGCGCCGGTTCCTCGGCGCCGACCTCTGTTAAGGAGACGCATCATGCTCGGCCTCGGCATTCTCGGGTGGATCATCATCGGCGGTTTGGCCGGATGGATCGCCAGCAAGATCATGAAAACTGATGCGCAGCAGGGCATCCTGCTCAATATCGTCGTCGGCGTCGTCGGCGGTCTGCTCGGCGGCTTCCTGTTGAAGCTGTTCGGGGTGGACGTCGAGGGCGGTGGGCTGTGGTTCAGCTTCTTCACCTGCCTGGGTGGTGCGGTGATTCTGCTGTTCCTGGTCAACCTCGTCACCGGTCGTCGCGCCCTGCGCTGACGCCCGGATGGGTGAGTGATCCGCCCGGTGGCCGACCACGGTCACCGGGCGGATCCATGTCGTTTGCGTTCCGTGGATACGTCAATAGGCTGCAGGTTGTGTCGAATCTGCGGATCAGCGAGGTCGCCGCTCTGATGGGTGTCAGTGATGACACCGTGCGCCGATATATCGATCAGGGGCGGCTCAACGCCATCCAGCTGGAGAACGGGCGGATGGGTGTCAGCGGGCGCGAGCTCGCGGAGTTCCTGCAGGCCAATGCCGAGAAACCGGAGGCCGGGATCACGGTGGCGGTGTCGGCGCGCAATCGGATGCGCGGGATCGTGACGCGGATCGTGAAGGACACGGTGATGGCGCAGGTGGAATTGCAGGCGGGGCCGTTCCGGCTGGTATCGCTGGTGAGCCGGGAATCGGTGGATGAGCTGGGGCTCGAGGTCGGCAGCGTCGCGGTCGCCTCGGTGAAGTCGACGCATGTGGTGGTCGAGGTCCCGGAGAGCTGATCCTACAAACCCACCGGTCGATCTTGTCCGATTCTCTGGCGAAAACGCGCCTTGTGTACCGCGCCTACGGCAATATGCTCTACTGCGTGACGAATTTGCGGATCAGCTTCATCGCGGCCACGGCCGCGCTCGCCCTCACCGCCGGTCTGGCCGGTTGCAGCTCGAACGACTCCAAGGATTCGAGCGCACCCGCCGACTCCGACAAGCTCTCCGGCACGGTGACGGTGCTGGCCGCGGCGTCGCTGACGGAAACCTTCACCACGCTCGGCAAGCAGTTCGAGACCGATCATCCCGGCGTGAAGGTGGTGTTCAGCTTCGGCGGCAGTTCGGCGCTGGCACAGCAGATCACGCAGGGCGCGCCCGCCGATGTGTTCGCTTCGGCGGCCCCGGCGAATATGCAACAGGTCGTCGACGCGGGCGATGTGAAGGGCACCCCGGCCACCTTCGTCAGCAATCGGCTGGAAATCGCCGTGCCCAAGGGCAATCCGGGTCATATCACCGGGATCGCGGATTTCGGTAAGACCGAGCCGCGGCTGGCGCTGTGCGCCGAGCAGGTGCCCTGTGGCGCGGCGGCGAAGAAGGTGTTCGAGATCGCCGCGATCACCCCGCAGCCCGATACTCGTGAGCAGGATGTGAAGGCCGCGCTCACCAAGGTGACGCTCGGTGAGGTGGATGCCGCGCTGGTGTACCGCACCGATGTGAAGGCCGCCGGGGACAAGGTCGAGGGCATCGATTTCCCGGAGTCGAGCAAGGCGATCAACACCTATCCGATCGCCGCGCTGAACAAGGCACCCAATGCCGCGGCGGCCGCCTCGTTCGTCACCTTCATTTCCTCGGACAAGGCCAAGAAGGTGTTCGCCGACGCCGGATTCGACACCCCGTGACGGCTTTTCGAGCGTGCCGGTGACCGGAGCCTCGGCGCGGCGGCGGGCAGTGCGGGGGCGGCGGCCGATCGCCCTCATGCTGCCCGCCGTCTGCGCATTGGCATTTCTGCTGATCCCGCTGATCGGCCTGCTGGTGCGCGCTCCGTGGCGCACGCTGCCCGAACGACTGTTCAGCGCCGAAGTCGGTCAGGCGCTGCGGCTTTCACTGATCTGCGCGACGCTGGCGACGTGTATCTGCCTGGTGCTGGGCATTCCGCTGGCCTGGCTGCTGGCGCGTGCGCAATTGCCGGGGCGCGGCCTGATTCGCGCACTGGTGACGGTGCCGCTGGTGCTGCCGCCGGTGGTCGGCGGTGTGGCGCTGCTGCTGGTGCTGGGCCGCCGCGGCCTGATCGGGCGCTATATCTACGACTGGTTCGGCTATTCGCTGCCGTTCACCACGGCCGGCGTGGTGGTGGCGGAGGCGTTCGTGGCCATGCCGTTCCTGGTGATCTCGGTGGAGGGCGCATTACGCGCGGCCGATACCCGATTCGAGGAAGCGGCAGCCACTTTGGGCGCGTCCGCGTGGTACACCTTCCGCCGGGTGACGCTGCCCTCGGTGCTGCCTGGAGTGGTCGCGGGCACGGTGCTGTGCTGGGCGCGGGCGCTGGGCGAATTCGGTGCGACCATCACCTTCGCGGGTAATTTTCCGGGTAAGACGACGACCATGCCGCTGGCGGTGTACCTCGCCTTGGAAACCGATCCCGATGCGGCGATCGTATTGAGCATGGTGCTGCTGGTGGTCTCGGTCGGCGTGCTGATCTCCCTGCGGGAGCGCTGGATTCGAGGCGCGGTATGAGGCTTGAGGAGTCGGTATGACGCTGCACGCCGCACTGTGCGTCGAGCGCGCGCCGTTCCGCCTCGATATCGATTTCACCTCCGCGCCCGGTGAGGTGATCGCGCTGCTCGGCCCGAATGGGGCGGGCAAGACCACGGCGCTGCGGGCGCTGGCCGGGCTCACACCGCTCACCGGCGGCGCGATTCGCTTGGGCGAAAACACCTGGGACGCACCGCCGTCGGTGTTCATTCCGGCCGAGCGCCGCCAGGTCGGCGTGGTCTTCCAGGATTATCTTCTGTTCCAGCATCTTTCGGCGCTGGACAATGTGGCGTTCGGTTTGCGGGCGCGCGGTATGCGCCGCGCCGCCGCGCGGGAGCGCGCCGCCGCCTGGCTGGATCGGGTCGGGTTGAGCGAGTTCGCGCAATCCGGACCGCGCGAACTATCGGGCGGGCAGGCACAGCGGGTGGCGCTGGCGCGCGCACTGGCCACCGAACCGCACCTGCTGCTGCTCGATGAACCGCTCGCCGCGCTGGACGCGAGCACCCGGTTGCAGGTGCGCGCCGATCTGGCTCATCACCTACGCGGCTACACCGGGCATACGGTGCTGGTCACGCATGACCCCCTCGATGCGATGGTGCTGGCCGACCGGCTCATCATTCTGGAGAACGGCGCGATCGTGCAGGAGGGCTCGCCGACCGAGATCGCCCGGCGGCCCAGATCCGACTACGTCGCGAATCTGGTGGGACTCAACCTGTTTCGGGGCACCGCCACGGGCACCGAGATCGCGGTCGACGCGGGCGGCACGCTCACCGGGTCCGAACCCGCGTCGGGACGAGTGTTCGCGGCCTTCTCCCCCACGGCGGTCGGATTGCACCTCACCCAGCCCACCGGCAGCCCGCGCAATGCCTGGCCGGTCACCGTCGCGGGCTTCGAACAGCATGCCAACACCACCCGGGTCCGACTGGACGGCGCACCGCCGGTGCTGGCCGATATCACCCCGGCGGCGGTCGCGGAATTGCGACTCCAACCCGGTATGCGACTCTGGGCGGCGTTGAAGGCCACCGAGATTCACGTCTACCCGGCCTGATCAGGCGGATATATGCCGCCGCCCGAGTCGATTCGGATGGGGTACGAAGGACGTGCCGCGGCCTACGGCCACCGATCAGATCCCAGCCGGGCGGTCGCGGACAGCCCCGTCAGCGAGTCGCCGTTTTCTCGAGCACGCCGTCGATGACCTCGAGCACCGCGCCCGCACCATCTTCGTCCGCGAGACGCTCGGCCACCGTGCCGACTCTGCCACGCAACCCGGAATCGGTTGTCGCGGTGGTGATCGCGCTCGCCAGCCAGTCCGCGGTCAGCTTGGGCTGGCGGGTGATTCCGGCGGTGACGCCGAGCAACTCCAGCCGGTGCGCCCAGAACTGTTGCTCCGGAATCTCCGGTACCGCGACGGTGGGCACGCCCGCGCGCAAGGCGGCGGCGCAGGTGCCCGCACCGCAATGGTGCACGGCGGCCGCGAGGTGCGGAAACAGCCAGTCGTAGGGGATTTCGCCGATGGTGATGACATCGTCGTCCGAGACCGCGAGCCCGGTCCAGCCGGATTGGACGATGGCGCGCACCCCGGCGCGGCGCAGTGCGGTCCCGACGATCTCGCCCAATTCGGCGGTGCGCTCCGGATTGTTGATATTGCTGCCGAAGCTGACGAAGACCGGTGCCGGGCCCGCCTCCAGGAACGCCACGAGTTCGGCGGGCGGCTCCCACCCGGTGGGCCGGGCGGGCCACCAGAAGCCCGAAACCTCCAGGCCCGTACGCCAATCGGCGGGTCGCGGCGCGACGGTCGGCGAATAGCCGTGCAGGATGGGCCATTCCGCCGCGGTGCGCCGACGCCGCAGTTCTCGCACCGAGACCGCGGGCAGACCCAGTTCGCGGCGGAATTCGCGAACCACGCCGCCGTAGCGGCGATCCACTAGCCAGGCCCCGATATCGGACGCCCATCGGTTCCCGACCGGTCCGAGCGACCACACACCCGCCACCGCGGGCGGGTAATCGGCTGTGGCACAGGTGGGTTGCAAACGCAGCGCGATGGTGGGGATCCCGGCGGCCTCGGCGAAAGGCAGTCCCGCGAATTCGGCGTACGGGGTGAGCAGCAACAGATCCGCGGGCTCATCCCGCAGTGCCGCGATCAAGCCCGCGCCGATGGTCCGGAACCCGTCGGGCGTATTGAACGCCGCGACGGTCTTGCGCTGAATCTCCGCGTAGTCGCCTTCGAAACCGAAGTTCAACTCCAGCAGCCGGAATCGCAGTCCGCAGGCGGTGATCATATCCGCGAAGGTCTCGTGCGCGGCCATGACGACCTCGTGCCCGGCCGCCGCCAACCGCACGCCGAGCCCGGTCAGCGGGGCGACATCGCCCCGGCTGCCGATTCCGACGATCACTATTCTGGCCATCACACCTCATCCGATCATCAAGAGCCGCAACGGATCTTATCGATATCGATCATGATCGG
The DNA here is from genome assembly GCF_042269265.1 of Nocardia sp. NPDC056000. NCBI lineage: Bacteria > Bacillati > Actinomycetota > Actinomycetes > Mycobacteriales > Nocardiaceae > Nocardia > Nocardia sp. NPDC056000. Next base: position 110,055 of record NZ_JBHJXS010000014.1, read on the forward strand.
CACGGTTTCCGATGAGCGCCAAGGTATTTCGGGCCAGATCAGGCGGGCTGGTACCGCACGGTGTCGCTACTCACGACTGCTCCGTTACCGGTCGGAGTGGGTACGAGAAATTCTCGCGGTAGAAGAGGCCAGGATATGTCCGCTTCTTCTGGCAGCATGGACAGCATGCCGAAGACCTCCGCGCGTCTGCTGGCGCTGCTCTCGCTGCTCCAGGCCCGCCGGGACTGGCCGGGTTCACTGCTGGCCGAGCGCCTGGATATCAGTGCCCGCACGGTGCGCCGCGATGTCGATCGATTGCGCGAGCTCGGCTATCCGATCGCCGCGATCAAGGGTCCCGACGGCGGCTACCGGCTGGAGGCCGGATCGGAATTGCCGCCGCTGCTCTTCGACGATGAGCAGGCGGTGGCGCTGGCCGTCGCCCTGCGCATCGCCGCGACCGCGGGCGCGGGTATCGAGGAGGCCGCGCTGCGCGCGCTGCATACCGTGCGCCAGGTTATGCCCGCGCGATTGCGCGGGCGCATCGACGCCTTTCGGGTGACCACCGTCGCTGCTCCGGTCACTCCGGCGGACAGCGCGACCCTGTTGACGCTGAGCGCCGCGGTACACGCGGGTGAAGTGCTCCGCTTCGACTACTCCTCTCCCGCAACGGATCTCGAGTCTCCCCCGCGCCGGGCCGAACCGCATCACCTGGTGACCAGGTACGGCCGCTGGTATCTGGTGGCCTGGGATCTGGATCGCGGGGACTGGCGCATCTTCCGCGCCGACCGCATCACCCCGCGCATTCCGAACGGTCCCCGGTTCGCCCCGCGCGACCTTCCCGGCGGTTCGGTCGCGGCCTTCGTCACCAGCAGATTCCAGGGCTCGGACGGCACCGGCGGCTGGCCGTGCCGGGGCGAGGCGATTCTCGATGCCCCCGCCGCGACCGTCGCCGAGTTCGCCCGCGACGGCGTTGTCGAGGAACTCGGCCCGAATCGCTGCCGGGTCATCCTTGGTTCCTGGTCCTGGAACGCATTGGCGTGTGCCCTCGGCGTATTCGACGCCGATATCGAAATCGTCGGCCCGCCCGAACTCGCCGCCGCGTTCACCCGCCTGGCGCACCGCTACGCCTCCGCGACCGCCCGAACTCTGCCATAGCGGCAATCTATGAACGGCGCGGCCGCTCGAATTCACCGACCCGAAACACGATGAGCCGCACCGGCGAAACAGTAACTCTCGATGCTTCACGCGAATCCCGTGGAAATAAGAGGTAATAGCGTGAATTCGGGAGATACCGCGTGGGTGCTGGCGAGTGCGGCACTGGTCATGTTGATGACGCCGGGCTTGGCTTTCTTCTACGGCGGCATGGTCGGCGGCAAGAGCGTGCTGAACATGCTCATGATGAATTTCGTCGCCCTGGGTGTGGTGACGACCCTGTGGCTGCTGTACGGATACAGCGAATCATTCGGCTCCGACGCCTATCAGGGCCTGATCGGCGGTATGTCGCAGGTGATGCTGCGTGATACGCACGGCACGCTGTCCGGTCCGGCCGGACATCAGATTCCGACCATGGCGTTCGTGATGTTCCAGCTCATGTTCGCGATTATCACCACCGCGCTCATATCGGGTGCGATCGCGGGCCGCGCGAAGTTCTGGGCCTGGGTGGTGTTCATCGTGGGATGGACGAGCGTGGTGTATTTCCCGGTGGCGCATTGGGTTTTCAGCGCGAACGGGTTCACCGGCACCGATTCCGCAGGCGATTCCGCCGCTGTCGGCGGCTGGATTGCCAACCGGCTCAAGGCATTCGACTTCGCGGGCGGTACCGCGGTGCATATCAACGCGGGTGCGGCGGCGCTCGCGCTGGTATTGGTGATCGGTGATCGGCACGGCTGGCCGCGCAGTATTCCGCGCCCGCACAATGTGCCGTTCACCCTGCTCGGCGCGGCGCTGCTGTGGTTCGGCTGGTACGGCTTCAATGCCGGATCCGCTTTGACCGCGGGAGATCTCGCGGCGCTGGCGTTCACCAATACGACCATCGCGACGGGGGTGGCGTCGCTGGCGTGGATCATCGTCGAGCAGTTGCGCGATGGTAAGCCGACCACCCTGGGCGCGGCCTCGGGCGCGGTGGCCGGACTGGTCGCGATCACCCCGGCCTGCGGATTCGTCGGCCCGACGGGCGCTTTGGCGATCGGGGTGGCGGCGGGCGTGATCTGCGCGCTGGCGGTCGGGCTGAAATTCACCTTCGGCTACGACGATTCGCTCGATGTGGTCGGCGTGCACCTGGTGGGCGGTCTGGTGGGCACCCTGCTGGTGGGTGTGTTCGCCGATGCCACGGTGAATCCGGCGGGCGGTAACGGGCTGCTGTACGGCGGCGGCTGGACCCAGTTGCAGCGGCAGCTGATCGCGGCGGGCGCGGTCCTGCTCTATTCGTTCGTGGCCACGTATATCGTCGGCTGGCTCATCCACAAGACCATCGGTTTCCGGGTCGATCACGAGGCCGAGATCACCGGCATCGATGAGGCCGAGCACGCCGAATCCGCTTACGATCTCGGCGTTTCCGCGGTATCCCCGGCGGGATCGGCTATCCGATCGGCTGTTCCGCCACCGATCCGCGCAGACTGGCGCCATTGATATCCAGGTACAGCACCCGTTCGGTGATCGACAGGGACGCGGTGTTGCGCCGATCCAGCACCGCCACCACGGCATCGATGAATTCGCGGTCGAAACTGTAGAGCGGAATGTCCTCGACCCGGTGAATTCGCTTGCCCGCCAACAGCGCCTGCACCTTCACCGGATCACGATGGGTGTAGATGGCCGCGCGTCCGGCCAGCTTGCTGCCGCGATGCACCCGCTCGGCGTCGGGTGCGCCGATCTCGATCCAGGCGGTGATCTGCCCGGTGAGATCGCGCACCAGCACCGCGGGTTCATCGGTGGCGGACACCCCGCCCTCGCTGAACGCGATCCCCTCCTCGTATTCGAGCAGGTACGCCAGCAAGCGCGTCACCATGAACTCGGCCGATTCCGAGGGATGCCGGGCCACCCGCAATTCCAGGTCCTCGTACACCCCGCGATCGATATCGGCGAGCTGAATCGTGAAGGTGTGCATCGTTGCGCTCAGGGCCATAGTTCCAGCAGCTTATCGGCTATCGAACGGCGCTTTCCCTGCCGCGTCCCGGCTGGGAAGCGCGGCACCCGAGACCGTCCCGGCATCGCTACAGTCGAGTAATGCGTTTGGGGGGATCGGGAAATAGGACATCGATCGGAATCAGGGTGGTCGGCGCCGCCATTGCCGCCGTGCTGGTGTCGATCAGTCTGTATTTCTTCGTGGCCAGGTGGGACAGCGACTCCGACCGCACGTCGAGCTATTTCGCGCAGTCGGCCGTCGCCGTATGCCTGGTCACGGTGCTATTGAGCGCGTGGGTCGCCCGGCGCAAGCGATAGCGCTCAGGAGGGGATGGCCGGGAGGGTGATCACCTGACCGGCGTAGGCCAGGCCCGCACCGAAACCGAGCAGCAGTGCGGTGTCACCGGGCTTGGCCGCGCCGGTGCGCAGCAGCTGTTCCATCGCCATCGGAATGGACGCGGCGCTGGTGTTGCCGGTTTCGGCGATATCGCGGGCGATGGCCACCGAGTCGGGCATATGCAGCGCGCGGGTGAGGGCGTCGGTGATGCGGCTGTTGGCCTGGTGCGGAATGAACGCGTCGAGATCGTCGACGGTGACCCCGGAGCGGTCCAGGGCGTCCCGGCAGGCCTTCTCCAAAAACGTGACGGCCCAGCGGAATACGGCGGTGCCGTTCATCCGGATGTAGGGGCGTTCGGTGGTGCCGCCGCTGGCCTCGGCGGCGGCGACCTCGGCGAAGTATTGCGCGAAGTCCTTGTCCTGCTTGATGGCCGCGGTCTGGCTGCCGTCCGAACCCCAGGCCACCGGCCCGATGCCCTCGATGTCGGACGGTCCTACCACGACCGCGCCCGCGCCGTCGGCGAAGATGAAGGCGCAGGTGCGGTCGGTCGGATCGAGCAGGTCCGACAGCCGTTCGACGCCGATCACCAGTACGTGCCGGGCCTGGCCCGCGCGCACCAGATTGGCGGCATTGGCCAGCGCGTAGCAGAAGCCCGCGCAGCCCGCCGAGACGTCGAAGGCCGCGGTGTCGTGCATACCGAGTTCGGTGGCGACGACCGCGCCGGCGGATGGGCCGAGCACCATCTGCGAGGAGGTCGCCAGGATGACGGCGTCGATCTGCTCGGCCGGAATGTTCGCGGCGGCGAGCGCGTCGCGGGCGGCGGCGGTGCTCATGGACACGATGGTCTCGTCGGCTTCGGCCCAGTGGCGGGCCTCGATCCCGGAACGGGTGCGAATCCATTCGTCCGAGGAATCGATGCGGTCGACGATCTCCGCGTTCGGGACGATGCGGCGGGGACGGTATACGCCGAGGCCCAGGGTGGTGGCGTGGGTTACCGGCGTTGCGGTGGCGATGTGCGCGGGCATGTCATCCTCTCGAAGTGAACCGATCGGTTCACAGGGATAGGTTTAACATGGACCGATCGGTTCAAGCAAGGTTTGGAGGACTTTCCATGACGGCGGGACCGCGCGCACGGTTGATCGCGAGCACCATCGCCACGGTGCAGGAGCACGGAGTGCACGCGGCGGGGCTGAGTGAGCTGCTCAAGCGCAGTAACGCCTCCCGCAATTCGCTGTATCAGCACTTCCCCTCCGGTAAGGGCGAACTGGTGGAGGCGGCGGCGCGAATCGTGTCCAGGGTGGTGTACCAGCATGTGAGCCGGATGGCCGACGCCCTGCCCGGCGCACCCTCCGCCGAACGCTGGCTGGACGATCTGCTCGCCTTCTGGCGAACGGGGCTGGAGAACAGCGACTATCGCGCGGGCTCGTTCATGATGGCCGCCGCCCTGGACGAACTCGACCTCTCGGTGCAGGCCACCGCCGGACAGGCGTTCACCGAATGGACCGCGCGGCTCGCTGACGGCCTGGTCGCCGCGGGCCTGAACCGCGGCACCGCGAATTCGCTATCGGGACTGCTGCTCTCGGTCATCGAGGGCGCGATCGTGCAGAGCCGGGCGCTCAAATCCAGCCATCCGTTCGACGACGCCCGCGATCAGCTCGCGGTACTGCTGCGTCACCACCTACCGGAGCGCTAGCGAATCCCGTTGCCCAGCACGGTGAGCCAGCGCAGCACCGGCGGACGCAGATCCGCCAGGCTCGCGGGTGTCCCGGCCTCCAGCCCGAGCAGCGAGCGGGTGCCGTGCAAACGATCGAGGAGTAGACCCTCGAGCAGGCTGACCAGATCCCGCGCGGCTTGCTCCGGGCCGAACAGCTGCCCCGACTCCGGCACGGCCCGTTTCCGGCTCGGCGTGACCTGCTTCGAATCCGCCGCGGCGAGCGCCTCGAACAGCCCGGTGGCCGCGGGCACCGAGAAGAGGCAGCCCGCCAGCGCCTCGCGCAGCTCCGCATCCCCCGCCGCATCGGCGGCCAGGGCATAGCGCGCGAGCGCGTCCAGACGTCGCGGCCCCAGCAGCAGATCGAGCTGTCCCGCCATGAGATCCGCGGCCGATTCCACCGTGGGCACGCTCGCATCCCCGTCGCCCAGCGCGGCCTGGAACGCCCGCCGTGACGTCGTGGCGAGGTGAATCACCGCCGCCCGCAACAATTCCTGCCGCGTCCGGTAGTAATACGAGGTCGACCCGCGCGCGATTGCGAGCCGATCGTCGATGGCGTGATGGGTGACGGCCCGATTCCCGCCCTGGGCCGCGAGTTCGAGGGCGGCACCGCAGATCGCCCCGCGCCGGGCCGATCGATCGGCAGACCCTCCCGCAGTGCCGACGTTTCGCCCCATTCGCGTTCCTTCCGCCGTCCACCCGCCTCCATATTTATAGAGGATTCAGCGCGCGGGGCGACCCGGGGTGCTGCGCCAGCGTTGCGGATCGAGCATGCCCAGGCCGCCTGCCGCGGGGAGCCATTCGCCGGGGACCCAGGCATTGCCCGCCCACTGCATGCGATTGACCCAGCTGGCCTGCGGGACCGCGACGATCCTGCCGAGGAACTGGTCGAGTTCCAGTGCGCAGGAGGAGGCGACGAGGTAGTGCGTTCCGGCGATCGAGCCGGGGGCCGGGACGCGTTCGCAGACCTGCCCGGCGGCGAGCGCGAGGTCCGCGGCCACCACCACGCCGATGGGCAGCAGACCGACCTGTCCGGCGTCGACGTGCACCGCGACCACGGTCCACTGCCGGAAGGCATCGCCGGGATCGTCCTCGACAGGAGCCGGGAACGAGCCGAATCTCTCACGGCCACCGCTATTTTCGGTGCTGTTCATCGCGCCCCCCGGGCGGATTCGCGCGTTGGTACCGAACCTTTCCGACGTTAGCGCGGCCCGGTGTCCGAAAAGATAAAACGCGTTGCCACACAAGTAAACTCACCGCGAGCCGGAATCCGGGCCAGCCGATGTCCGGTGCGGCCTCGTCCGTACCCGCATCGATATCGACTGCCGGGTCGCGACGCGCCTGCGCCATCGATCTCGCCGTCGCGGCGATTACGGCCTGCTCGGCCCCGATGCCCACCATGTCCTCACCCCCTCTTCCCCGGCAGAGTGGTGCAACCCTGTACGAGGTCCGCGGCGCGGCGCCGGACGGGCGTAGCATTGAAGGCATTCTCGCGCCGAGTTCCGCAGCGTCGCTCGGGATTTCGTGCGATCGACCCAGGAGAACGAAATGTCGGACCCTGGATTGTCAGCATCGGGCGCACCGCAGGCGCCCACCGGTACACGGTCGACGTCGCAATCACCGTTGATCACCGCCATTTTCGCCGATTCCAGCGAGCGACTGGTGCGGCAACTGTTCGACGTCGAGGTCGAGTTGCACGAACTGCGGGATGTCCTGCACCGCAGAGAATCGAGTCCGGCCCAGGTCCGCGCCGCCGGGATCGCGGTTTCGGAGGTCATCGAGGAACTGGATCTGCTGATTCACGATGCGAGCCGGGTCATGCTCGCGGTCGCCGGGGATCGGTTCGTCATGACCGAATTGCACATTGATCACGGGAGATCGCGTAGACGCCTGCGCTGAAACGGGATTCGAGTCCGTCGCGCTGTTCGTGCAGGAGAACATACGACTGTACTTACGGAAATGCATTGTGGTGCTCCATATTCGCGTCGGCGGACAACCACTGTCCCTGCCGTGCGCAAATCGACCACCGGGGTCCGGAGCACTCGACGTGCGGTATGGATTCTACCGCAGGCCGCATCGCGAGTTAACCGCAATGAATCCTCGGCGCGAATCCGCGTACGGCGGAATCACTTGTGAATACCGTGCGCGAGAACGGTTTCGAGATCGACGGTGCGATCCACCAGCCCGCGCGCCACATCGGCCAGGCGCAGATTGTGGTCCCGGGCGTATTTGCGCATCGACCCGAACGCGGTGTCCATATCGAGGTCGGCGCGCTCGGCGAGCATGCCCTTGGCCTGTTCGATGACCACCCGGCTGTTCAGCGCGATGCTGAGTTGATCGTTCACCGTCAGCGAGTCGGCGAGAATGCGGGCGTGCACGATGCCGATGGTGGCGAAATCGGCCAGCGCCTGCCCGATCCGCACATCGTCGGGGCCGAGCGAGCCCGCGCGGGTGGTGAAGAGGTTCAGCGCCCCGATCCGATCGTTGCGCAGGCGCAGCGGCAGGGCGCAGACACTGCGGAAGCCCTCCATGGCCGCCCGTTCGGCGAAGGCGGGCCAACGCTGTGCGCCGCGTTCGAGATCCTCGACCAGCACCTGTTCGCCGGTGCGATACGCCTGTAAGCAGGGTCCCGCGGCGGATTCGACCTGAAGCAACTCCAGCAGCCGGGTCTCCTCGGAGGTGGAGGCGAATACCTGGAGATCACCGTGACTGTCGGCCAGCAGCAGTCCGGCGGCGTCGGCGGGCAGCAGATCGATGCTGGTGTCGACCAGTTCCTGGGTCAACTCCACCGGGTCGTAATCGATTACCAGGGTATCCACCATCCGTACCAGCGCCGCGGTCACCGCACCGTCTCGAGCTGCCATCCTCGGCTCACCTCTTCTCTCGTCAATCCTAGGGCGGGTTCCTGCGGGCGGGTTCAGCGCTCGGGAACGGGTTCCGGGTCGGGGTCGGGATCCGGGCGGAAGCGCAGTCGGCGGGCAACCACATCGGCGGCGGTATCACCGAGCGTGGCGCCGGTGGCGAAGGCATGTCCGACCAATCTCGCATAGGCCACCGCAGCCGTCGAATCCAATTGCACCGCAACCATTCCGGTGGCCTGATGGATTTCGCGGGCGGAGGCCGACTGTTCCCACCAGGGACCGAGCGCGAGCCCGTTGAGTTCACGGCCGCCATTGCGCTCCGGTGGGGTGAGTGCGGCCAGCAGCACCGTGGTGATGACATCGGCGATCCGCACGGCATCGGTATACGCCTCGACATCGCCGAGCAGCGCGTCCGCGCCGATGAGGTCGAGGTAGCCGACCCGGATCGCGCCCAGGCGCAGCGGCACCGAGCAGATCGCCGCCAAGGTCTGCGGCAGTCGATCCCACTGGGCCAGCAGCGGCCAGCGGCCCCCGGCCACCGCGCCGCCGAAATCGGGTACGCGCACCGGTATGCCCGCCAGATTCGATTCCGGTCCGGGCCCCTCGCCGACCACGGCCTGGGCATCGGCCAGCCGTGCGGCGGCGGCACCGGACGCGCCGAGCACCTCCCACCGGTTCTCCGGCATGGCGAGGGTGAGCGCGGCTTCGCTCACCGGCAGTACCCGAACGCTGGCTCTGCACAGGCGATCTCCGTGCACCGGGGCCGATTCGGCGTCCGCGCCGAGTTCGCGCAGCACGGCTAGGAATCGGGCGACCGCGGAACGATCGGGGCTCATCGGGTTCCGCCGGAACAACACGGCCGGTCGAACACCATGGTTCGCTCCCGTCCGTCTTCGGCCTGCCGGATCACGGCTGCTGAACCGTGGTGTATTCGCGCCACTTTATGCGATATGACGGAAACCACCGGGAGCCTGGGCGCGCTGCGCTGTTCACAATCCGGCGCTGCGGCGCTGTGCGGGGCGCCAGCGTTCGGGGTCGAGTATGCGCAGGCCGCCTTCGGCCGGAACCCATTCGGTGCCCGCCCAGGCGTTCTCATCCCAGTTCATGCGGTTCACCCAGGTGAGTTGCGGCACGGTGACCACGCGTCCGGCGCGCATATCCACTTCCAGGGTGCACGGCGATGCGACCAGGTAGCGCGCGCCGGGTATCCCGCCCGGCGCGGGCAATCGATCGCACACCTGTCCGGCGGCCAGTTCCAGGTCCGCGGCCATGACCATGCCGATGGGCAGCAGTCCGACCCGGTCGGCTTCGACTATTACCGCGACCACCGTCCATTGCCGGAAATCGTCGTCACCGGCGAGAGCGTCGGAATTCGGGCGCGGTATGACAGTGGGGTGGGTCACCCGGGCGCTCGGGAAAACATGATCGAATTCCGCGCCACCGTCGAATCCCATACCGGCGCTGATGTTCTCGGTGCCGTCCATCACGCCCCCTTCGGGCAGGTTCGAACGAGCTGTCGAAACCGCCGGGGTCTGGAGCGGCACAGTCCGGAGCCACCAAAGCCGCTGGATAGCCACGGGTCGGGACGGACCGAACCAAATCCATTCTATCGTTGTAGTATGTGCGACGAAGTAAAACTCGTTGCCGCGCAAGTAAACTCACCCCACACCGGTCGGTATGCATCGGGTAAATCGCAGACCGATCTCTCGGCCCCCTCGAATCGCGTGCCGGAATTCGCACCGACCGATCGGGCCGCGATACGGGAGGCCATTGGCTTGTTCGGCAACCGACGCGATAACTTGGACAGGTGATGAAGGATTCCGTAGCCACCACGGCAGGAGCATGGCGGGCAGGTGACGGCACCGCGGTACCGTTCCGTGAGGCGACAGTGGCTTGGGCGCTGGCAGCGCACGCCGAATTGGCCGAAACCGCAACCGGGTACGGACATTTCGTCACAGTGAACGAACTCGCCGAGCGGGTGCAGGAAGTCTCCGGCGTGCACACCAAGGCCCCGACGCGCACCTGGATGGACGCCATCCTGCGCAAGGTGGCCCGGCGCTGCCACAGTGCGGGAGAACCGCCGCTGCCCGCGCTGTGCGTGCGACAGAACCACACCGTGGGTGATGCCTACAAATACGTACTCGAATTGGCGGGGCTGCCGATTCCGGTCGATCTGGAATTGCACGCGGCCTACGCCCGCTGGCAGTGCTACCAGTTCTACGGCGCCGCGATTCCCGCCGACGGCGGTGTGCCCCCGCTCACCCCGAAGGTGGCTGCCAAGCGCAGCATGACCATCAGCACACCCCAGGCCGAGGTCAAGCCGGAGCCGGTGCGCGAGGCGCTGTGCCAGGAGTGTTTCATCCAGTTGCCCGCGAACGGCGTCTGTTACTTCTGCGCGTAACGCTCTATCGATTGCCGCGTGTGCGGCGAAATCACTGTGCGGGTTCGGGATTCGGATCGCTGTCGGGCAGCGGATCCGGCATCTCCTCCAGCGCGGCGATCTGCAGATGAATGAAGGCGGCGATCCGATGCCGGGCCGCCGCCGGTAGTCGGGCGATATCGGCCGCGGCCAGCGGATTGGCGCCCAGCGGCGGTTGCGGTGGCGGCTCCCCCTCCGGATCGGTGGGAACCACCTCGAGATGAGGACGCTGCGCGGACCCCGGAGTGTCTGGCTCGTCCGGGTCGGCGGCGACGGCTGATCGCACCATGTCGTGACCATAACCCGTTGGCGACCGGCGCGTGAGGCGTTGGCGCACTTGAGCCTTCGCTATGCAAACCGTACGGGCGCGCGGTAAGTGAGCGGTGTTACGCCGGGCGACCAGCGATGCTGTAGAGGTCTCGGGCCGGGCCGGTGAGGCGCTGCCCCCGGGGCCACACCGCGCGCAGCTCCCGATTCAGATCCAGACCGGTCACCTCGGGCGACACCAGTAATCCCTCGGCGAGTTCGCCGGCCACGGCGAGCGAACTCAGCACCGCCGGGCCGATACCGTCGGCGACCGCGGTTTTGATGGCGGTGGTGGAGGACAGTTCCAGCGCGACCTCGGGCCGCCAGTCCGGGATAACGCGAGTCATGGCTCGCTCGAAGGAGATTCGAGTGCCGGATCCGGATTCCCGGTAGATGAGCGCGGTATCGGCGAGCTCCCGCGCGGTGATTTCCCGCCCGCGCGCCCAGCGATGACCGGGCGCGACCACCACCACCAGCCGATCGCGCGCCACCAGATGCGTCTCCAGCTCCCCCGGCACCGCCGGGCTCTCCACGAAGCCGATGCCCGCGCGGCCGTCCAGCACCGCCCGCGCCACCTCCGCCGAATTCCCGGACTCCAGTGCGAGTGACATTTCCGGCATACGAGTTCGCAAGGCGGTCAACCATTTCGGGAACAGGTACTCGGCGATGGTCTGGCTCGCCGCCACCCGCAATCGCGAATCCCGCTGCTCCCGCAGTGAATCGATGCCGGCGTCGAGCCGCTGCGCCGCCTCCACCACATCGCGCGCCCACTCCGCGATCAACGCCCCCGCCGCCGTGGCCCGCGATCCCAGCGTCGTCCGCTCCAGCACCGGCACCCCGACCAGCTGCTCCAGATACCGAATCCGCGAACTCGCCGACGGCTGACTGATCCCGTGCGCCTTCGCCGCCCTACCCAGACTCCCCAGTTCGATCACCGACAGCAGCAGATCCAGTGCGGCGAGATCGGGCACCCTGGGTGACAGCGTCATAGGACAACCCTATGCCCAACCGCAACCCCGCAGCGACCCGCCACCATCTTCGCCGTCGTGCCGAGCAGGGCCGATACGACGGCTTCACCCGTCGTTCACGATGCTGCGCCAAAGTGACCAGGGTGACGAATATCGCGACGGTGGATGACCTGATGACACTGCTGGCCGACTGCGAGGACGCCTGGGATATGCCCGATCGCAGCGGCGATCCGGTGGACATCCTCGATCATGACCGGCAATGCGCGGAGATCCTGCGGCAGCAGCACCCCGATGACGAGGAACTCCAGGTGGCCGGGCTCGTGCACGATATCGGCCACGTACTGTTCCCCGGCGACGACGCGGGTCACGGTGTGCACGGCGCGAACGCGGTGCGCGAACTGCTCGGCGACCGGGTGGCCCGGCTGGTCGAATTGCACGTCACCGCCAAGCGCTACCTCGCCGCAACCGATGCGGCACACGCTTCGGCGCTCTCGCCGTCGAGTCAGCGCACCCTGATCGCCCAGGGCGGCCCGATGACCCCGGCCGAGATCACCGCCTTCGAAGCCGACCCGGACTTCGAAGCCGCGCTCACCCTGCGCCGTGCCGATGACGCGGGCAAGGTCATCGGCCTCACCGTGCACCCGCTGGGGTGGTGGCGGCCCATCATCGCCCGCGTCGCCGCCGCATAGTCGGCGAGGCAACCCGTCCAGTCTGCCGCACACCCGCCTGACCTAGGGCGGTCCGGCTGACCTGCGCGAGCGGTCGACACAGCCGATCCGGTCGCGAATCAGGTTGCGGCGGTTAGCCAATCGCCGAGCATGGTGGCGGTTTCCTCGATGATGCGGTCCGGGTCGAGGCCGGGTGGGGGTTGCAGGGCCATGCGGAGGCTGGCGGCGAGGCCCGCGTTGACCATGACGAAGGCTCGGGTGTCGAGTTCGGCGTCGGGGCGGGGGCCCAATTGCTGGAGTAGGTAGGCGCGGGTGAGCAGGAGCAGGCGGCGTTCGAGGCCGCCGAAGCCGATGCCCGCGACGGTGGCGTCGGCGGCCAAGGCGCGCACCAGATCTCGGCGGTCGGCGACGGCGTGCATGATGACACGCAGGCTGGAACCCACCGATTCGCGCAGCGGCAGGCCGATGCTGCCGAGGACCGCCTCGGTGAAACGCTCCTCCAAATCGGTGAGCAGGCGGGTGCGGAGCACATCGATGATGGCGGCTTTATCGTCGAAATACCGGTAGAGCGAGCCGATGCTGATGTGCGCGTGGGCGGCGATCCGATTGGTGGAGATCTCGGCCATGCCGTGCTCGGCGAAAAGTTGAGCTGCCGAGTCCAGAATCCGCTCGCGGGTCTCCCGGGCGCGGTCCTGACTCGGCTTCCGGCGCTGCACAGCGGGGTCGTCAGGCATCCGCCGACCCGGTGCGCAAAAGTGAGTAGAAGGTGAGCATCTACTCACTTTATCCTCGAATTATGACTCGCGAGAAGGTTCCGGCCGCCATGGAAGTCGCGGCGGCGGGCCGCATTCCGACGGAATTCCGGTACTGGGAGCGGCGCGACGATCCCAGTGTCCAACGCGCACGGCGGATCTGGCGCGCTTTCTTCCGATTCGATCCACAGCCCTCCGATGCGCTGGTGCGTGAGTTCGGCCAGGCGTACTACCACGCCGATCCGGTGGCGGAGGCTTTCGTGGACGAGGTGTACCTGGGCGAACTCGGTCCGGCGGCGGGCCGGGCGATGCTGGATCAGGCGCTGGCGCACGGTATCGAATCGGTTCCGGACGCGCCCGCCACGCTGGTCCGGCTGTTCGAGGAGTTCGAGACGCCGCCGGAATGGTTCGATCCGGAGTTGGTCGCGGCGGGCGCGAAGGTGTTCCGGCGCTGGGGCACATCGGTTTTCAGCTTCGCCACCACCAGCACGCTGGAAATGTATTCGGAGAGTTCGATCGCCAAACCGCTGTCGTACGCGGGCGGCTACGCCGGGGACAAGGCGCATAAGCGGCAGTTGGAGACCGTGCGCTTCTGGATCGACGTCTCCGATCCGGGCGGCCTGGATCCGGGTGCGCGCGGCAGGCAGACCGCCATGCGGGTGCGCATCATGCACGTCTTCATTCGCCGCAAGCTCATGCAACGGCCCGAATGGGATTACGCCGCTTGGGGAGTGCCGATCAGCGTGGGCGATGCGACGCTCACCCTGATGGGCGGCAGTGTGGTGCCGGGCCTGGCGCTGTGGAGCGTCGGGCATCAGACCACGATCACCGAAATCGAAGCGACGCTGCACTTCTGGCGGTACGTGGGCCATCTGCTGGGCGTGCAGCCCGCCTGGTATCCGCGTGATTTCCGGGAATCGGTGCAGCTCATGTTCGCCGCCTTCGTCAAGCGCGCGTTCACCGCGGGCGCGGATGGCGAGGAACTGGTGGAGTCGTACCTGCCCGCCTTCGAACCGAAGCCGGACAGCCCGTGGCCCAAGCGAATTCGGGACGAGTTCAACTATCGCGTACAGATCGGCTACACCGGATTCTGGCTCCCACCGGGCACCTACGCCCGGCACCGCATGCCACACCGCTTCCCCTGGATCCTGCACCCGATCGCCCAGGCCCCCATACTCTTCGGCGCGGAAACCCTGCGCCGCGTCATCCCCGGCCTGGACACGATCGCCGACCGCGTGCAGCGCCACCGCCGAGAACGGTGGTACCGCAACGAAGTCGGCGACCGGGCCGCGGAGTTCCACCCTGTGGAGGAATTCCGCCGCTAGCTGCTGGACGCGCCTGCGAAGGGGATGGCGGCGGGAGGTGCGGGGCGGCGGTTCGGGTGCTGCCACACGCCTTTTCGTTCCAGGATGGGCAGGACGCCCTCGCCGAACCAGTAGGCCTCTTCCAGGTGCGGGTAGCCGGACAGCACGAATTGGCTGATGCCGGCCTTCGCGTATTCCAGCAGTCGTTCGGCGACCTCGGCGTGCGAGCCGACCAGGGCGGTGCCCGCGCCGCCGCGGACCAGGCCGACGCCCGCCCACAGGTTGGGTGCGATCTCCAGGCGGTCGACGCTGCCGTTGTGCAGTTCGCTCATCCGGCGCTGACCTTCGGATTCGCTCTTGCCGAGGGCGGCCTGCACGCGTTCGATATCGGCCGGGTCGATGCCCGCGAGCAGCTTGTCCGCGACCGCCCACGCCTCCTCCGAGGTATCGCGGGTGATCACGTGAATGCGCAAGCCGTAGTCCAGCTTTCGCCCGTGATCGACCGCGAGCCCGCGAATCCACTCCAGTTTGCGGCTCACCGCGAGCACCGGTTCACCCCAGGTGAGGTAGGTGTCGGCGTATTTGGCCGCGACCGGCCCGGCGGGTGCGGAGGATCCGCCGAAGAACACCGGCGGCACCGGGTCCGGATGGTTGGACAGCAGCGCGTTCTCCACCCGAATGTGTTCGCCCGCAAAGGAGAACGGCTCATGCGAATTCCACAGCGACTTCACCACGTGCAGGAATTCTCCGGTGCGCGCGTACCGGGTCTCCTTATCGGCGAAGTCGCCGAACGCCGCCTGTTCGGCCGGTTCGCCGCCGGTCACCACATTGAGCAGCAGCCGCCCGTTGGAATGGCGCTGGAAGGTGCCCGCCATCTGCGCGGCGAGGGTGGGGCTGACCAGTCCGGGCCGCAGCGCGACAAGGAATTTCAGCGATTCGGTGGTCCCGGCCAGCATGGCGGTGGTCAGCCAGGCGTCCTCGCACCAGGAGCCGGTCGGGGTGAGCACCGCTTCGAAGCCGTTGGTCTCCGAGGCCGCCGCGATCTGATTCAGATAGTGCAGCGACGCCGGGCGATCACCGGACATCGGGGTGCCGTGCCCGCCGACCACGAGGCCGCGCGAGTCACCGGAGGTGGGCAGAAACCAGTGGAATGACAGGCTCATTCGATCTCCTCAGGAGGTGAAGCGGTCATTGAAGCGGGTGTCGACGAAGTCGGTGATGTTCACCTTGCTCGGAATGAGCTTGGCGTCGGTGAACGCGTCGGCCACCGCCTGCTCCTCGGCGATGGTCGCCTGATCGAGCGGATGATGCTGGTACGAGGCGCGTTTCACCGCGACCAGGGTGACGTCGTAGGGCACGCCGGTGATATCGGCGGACTGCTTGGCCCAGGTCTCCGGATTGGACTTGATCCAGGCGTGCGCCCGCTGGATGCGGATCAGCAGATCCTTCAGCGCCGCCGAACTCGCCTTATTGGCAAGGGCTTTGGTGCCCGCCACGAAGAAGGCGTCACCGCGCACATAACCCTCACCGGTCACCAGCGCCCGATTGCCGTCGTGCTCGGCCTGTGCCACATAGGGATCCCACACCGCCCAGGCGTCGACCCGTCCGGTGGACAGTGCCGCCAGCGCATCGGCGGGCTGCAGGTACTGCGGCTCGATATCGGCGAAGGTGAGCCCGTTCTTGGCGAGCACGGCCAACAGGTGCTGATGCGCCGAACTGCCCTTGGTGACGGCGATCTTCTTGCCGCGCAGGTCTTTCGGATCCTTCAGCGTGGAGTCCTTGGGCACCAGGATGGCCTGGCCCTGCAATCCGCTGGAATAACTGGCGACAATCTTGATCTGCGATTTCGCGGCCGCCGCGAAGACCGGCGGGGCATTGCCGACGCCGCCCAGATCCACCGATCCGGCATTGATGGCCTCGAGGATGGGCGGACCGGCGGTGAAGGTGGACCATTCCAGCTTGTAGGGCAGGTTCTTGCTCTCCCCGGACACCTCGAGCAGGGCCTGCAACGCCTGCCCCTTCTGGTCACCGATATGCAGGGTCACCTGCGAAAGATCCACCGAGCCATCGGCATTCACGCCCTTGGTGTTGTCGTCACCACTGCCGCAGGCCGCGGTGACCAGGGCGGTGGTGACCGCCAGTGCGGCGAACAGGCGTCTGGTGACGGGTTTCATGCGGTTCCTTCCGGGGTCACGCCGAGTTCCGCGAGCAGGTTTGCTCGCAGGGCGAGAAATTCGGGGTGGTCACGGCGGCGCGGGCGCGGCAGCTCGATGCGCAGTTCCCGGGCGATGCGGCCGTCGGCCAGTACCAGGGCGCGATCGGCGAGCAGCAGCGCCTCGTCCACATCGTGAGTGACCAGCAGTACGCCGGGCTGATGTTTGCCCCACAGCTCGAGCACCAGATTGTGAATGGTGATGCGGGTCAGGGCATCCAGCGCACTGAAAGGTTCGTCCAGCAGCAGCAGATCCGGTTCCCGCACCAGGGCGCGGGCCAGCGAGGCTCGCTGCGCCTCACCGCCGGACAGGGTCAGCGGCCAGGCGTCGGCGCGCTCGGTCAGCCCGACCTCGGCCAGGGCATCGGCCGCGGCCTGCTTCGGATTCGGTTGCCGCAGACCGAGAGTGATATTGGCGGCGACCCGCTTCCACGGCACCAGGCGTGGTTCCTGAAAAGCGACGGCCACTTCACCGGGGACGGTGAGCTCACCCTCGGTGGCCTTGTCGAGTCCCGCGAGCGCGCGCAGCAGCGTGGACTTGCCCGAGCCGCTGCGACCGAGCAGCGCCACGAACTCGCCGGGCCGGATATCCAGATCGATGCCGTGCAGTACCCGTCGTTCGCCGAAGTCCTTGACCAGACCGCGAACTCGGGCGGCGGTGTCCGCCGTTACTACGCCAGGAAGCCGCGTCGCCATGACAGCGCCCTTCTCTCGATGAGCCGAACGAAGGCGTCGGTGAGCAGTCCGAGCACGCTGTAGACCAGCAGCCCGACCACGATCACGTCGGTGCGCAGGAATTCGCGCGCGTTATTGATCATGTAGCCCAGTCCCGCATCGGCATTGACCTGTTCGGCGACGATCAGCGCCAGCCACGCCACACCCAGGGACTGCCGCAGTCCGACGAGCGCCTGCGGCAGCGCGCCCGGCAGCACGATGTGCCGAATGAGCGCGGCCCGCCCGAGCTGCTGCACCTGCGCGAGCTCGGCGAGTTTGCCGTCCACACTGCGGATTCCGGCAAAGGTATTGAGGTACAGCGGAATCGCCACGCCGAACGCCACCAGCACGATCTTGGGCAGTTCACCGATTCCGAACCACAGGATGAACAGCGGGATCAGTCCGTAGAACGGCAGCGTGCGCAGCATCTGCAGAATCGGGTCGACCAGATTCTCGCCCACCCGGCTCAGCCCGGCGGCGAGCGCCAGCGCGATACCGGCGATCGCGCCGATGGCGAATCCGACTGCGGCCCGCTGCAGCGACACCGTCAGCGCGTCGACCAGGGTGCCATCGGAGAGCAGGTCACCGGCGGTGTGCACCACGGTGACCGGCGAGGCCAGCAGGCGCTCGGACAGCACCCCGGTGGCGCTGGCGATCTGCCACAGCGCCACCAGCAGGATCGGACTGATCAACCGGACCCAGGAGGCGGGCGGGCGCGGCAGGCGCGCCAAACGGGGCCGGACGGCGAAGGGCCGGGCCTGTACGGCAACTGAGGACACGAAAGCACCTCGGGCGAATGGGGGACGGGGACCGGGCGACCGCAACCCACGGCCGCCTCGTTCGAGGTTGCCGCCCCGCGCCCGGCTCGTCACCGGTTGTAATCCATGTGATTCTTGATCAGCCGGATTCACGGACTGCCACAATGGATCCGCGACGAGGAGCCGAAACGCCATGACGAGTCCGCATCACCCGCTCACCGTCGGATCCAGGTTCGGCCCCTATCGGCTGGACCGGTTGATCGGGCGCGGGGGCATGGGCGAGGTGTATCAGGCCTACGACACGGTCAAGGACCGGACGGTGGCCATCAAGGTGCTGCCGGAGCGGCTGGCCCAGGATCCGATGTATCGGCAGCGCTTCCAACGCGAATCCCATGCCGCGGCCCGGCTGCGCGAGGCGCATGTGATTCCCATTCACGATTACGGCGAGATCGACGGGCGACTGTTCATCGATATGCGCCTGGTGGACGGGGACAGCCTGCGGGCGCTGCTGCGCGATGCCGGACCGGGATCGCCGGAGCGCACGGTCGGACTGATCGAGCAGATCGCCGCGGCCCTGGACGCCGCACATCATGACGGCCTGCTGCACCGCGATATCAAGCCCGACAATATTCTGCTGACCGGGGACGGCTTCGCCTATCTGGTGGATTTCGGCATCGCCCAGTCGGCCACCGATCCGTCCCTGACCAAGGATGGTTCGGCGGTCGGGTCCTATCACTACATGGCCCCCGAACGCTTCGCCGCCACCGAGCTGACGCCCGCCGCCGATGTGTACGCGCTGGCCTGCGTGCTCTACGAATGTCTCACCGGCGTGCGGCCGTTCACCGGTGCGAACGACGCCCAGATCATGCGGGCGCACCTGTTCGAGACCCCGCCCCGACCCAGCCGGGTGCGCGCCTCGGTGCCCGCGACCTTCGATCCGGTCATCGCGCGCGGGCTCGCCAAGAGTCCCCAGGAGCGCTACCCCAGCGCGGGCGCACTGGCCGCCGCCGCGCGCGCGGCGCTCGGTCCCGCCGATCCGGGTGCGTCGGCGGTGACCGCACCGGTGGATACAGCCGCGCAGGAACGGACCGTCACCAGCGCGGGCGGCTCGGGTCCGCGTGCGGGACGCCTGCGCCGCCTGGTGTCGGTACTGGGTGTGCTCGTATTGGTCGCCGCCGCACTGGGTTTCGCGGGGTGGGCGGTGGCGTCCAAACACACCTCCGGTATCGCGGTGGCCGATGACACCGCGTTGACCCCGGCCGATATCGAACTGCTCGCGAAGGTGGACGGACTCGCGTACAAGCGGCAGAACTGCAACCATGAACGCCCCGATTCCACCACCGTCGCGGTGTTCCTGTGCGCGGCGGTGCCCGCCTCCTCCACCCCGGCCGCGCGCTTCTGGCGCTTCCGCAGCACCGACGCCATGCGGGATTACTACCGGACGATGGTGTCCACCCTGCACTTCACCAGCTGTCCGGCCGATCCCGCCGGAAACGATGGACCGTCCATGCGCGACGGTAAGGAGGTGGGCCGCAAAGCCTGCTTCGCCAATAAGGCCGAAACCCCGAACGCGCCCAAACCGACCCTGCTGGTGACCGATACCGCACTGGCGGCGATCGCCGTCTATATCTACGCGGGTCCGGACCAGACCTCGTTCCGCGACTATCGCGCGAAGAACAACGGCGGGCAGTTCCACCCCGATGCCACCCAGGATCCGGATTTCCTCAGCGCGGAAGACCGGGCGCTGCTGACGCATACCGGTCCGGATTATCGAGCGAGCAATTGCAGGCATGCCGATCCGCCCGGATCGCTGGCGAACGCATACCTGTTGTGCGGCAGCAAGATCGGCGCACCCGGGGTGAGCTTCTTCGGCTTCCCGGATCAGCGTTCGGCCGATGTGCTGTACCAGGGGGATCTGAGCCAGTTCCCGGGGCACGCGTGCGGGGGCGGTGCGGGAACCGACACGGTGTGGCGCAAGGGTTCCGGGCAGGCCGGGCGGTTCTTCTGCTTCGTCGACGCCTCCTCCGATACGGCGCAGAACTGTCTGGTGGCGGTGCACAGCACACTCGGCCTGTTCGTCATCACCTGTGTGCTGCCGCAGGATTCCCCGGAGAACGGCCCGAAAGACGAAGCGGCACTGCAGTCCTGGTTCCAGCAGAATTTCGGATGAGGCGGATATGACGAATCCGGAGCGCGCGCCGGTCGTCGGGGCTCGTTTCGGGCCCTACCGGCTGGATCGGCTGATCGGCCGCGGCGGTATGGGCGAGGTGTATCAGGCCTACGACACGGTCAAGGACCGTACCGTCGCGATCAAGGTGCTGCCCGCGCGGCTGGCCGAGGATCCGGTGTACCGCAGGCGTTTTCAGCGCGAATCGCACGCCGCGGCCCGGTTGCGCGAGGCGCATGTGATTCCGATCCACGATTACGGCGAGATCGACGGCCACCTGTACATCGATATGCGCCTGGTCGACGGGGAGAGCCTGCGCGATCGACTGCGCCGCATCGGATATGACACACCGGAGCGCGCCGTCGCGGTCATCGAGCAGGTGGCGGCGGCGCTGGACGCCGCGCACACGGACGGCCTGCTGCACCGGGATATCAAGCCGGACAACATCCTGCTCACCACAGAGGGCTTCGCCTACCTGGTGGATTTCGGCATCGCCCAGTCCGCCACCGATGCCACGCTCACCGCCGACGGTTCGGCGGTCGGCTCCTTCGGCTATATGGCCCCCGAACGCTTCTCCTCCCGCGACCTGACCCCCGCCGCCGACGTCTACGCACTGGCCTGCGTGCTGTTCGAATGCCTCACCGGTACAAGACCTTTCATCGGCGATACGGACGCGCAGATCATGCGCGCCCACCTCTTCGACCCGGTACCCCGCCCCAGCCTGGTTCGTCCCACCGTCTCCGCGGCCTTCGATCCCGTGGTCGCGCGCGGTATGGCCAAGAACCCGTCCGGTCGCTACCGCACCGCGGGCGATCTGGCCGAAGCCGCACGCGCCGCCCTCACCGCACCACCGGAGCCGGGCGAGCCCACCCTCACGGGCGCGGACTCCGAATGCGGCGACGAAACGAAACCCGCTGCCGCGCCGCGGGATATGCCGACGGATTCGACGGCCGCACCCGAGCGCGGTTCCGGTTCCGAGCCGCGGCCGAAGCCCGAAAATGGTTCGGGGACAGCGCAGGAGCCCCCAACCTCTGCCGCGGCGCGCCGGGTGACGAGCCGGTTCCACCGCCCGTCTCGGCCGGTGCTGCTGGGCGCGGTCACCGCGCTGGTCGTGGCGGCGCTCGGCTTCGCGGGATGGGCCGCGGCGCAGCCGCTTCGGACCGGGCACGCGGTGCCGAACGCGGGTGCGCTGACGCAGGCCGATATCGATCTGCTGGCGTTCACCGAACGTCCGGCGTTCAATCGCGCGAACTGCGTGCACGAGGAGCCCGACGAGTACAGTCTGGCGATCCTGTCCTGCGCCGTGAACTATCACGCGGGCAATCCCGGCGTCCGGTTCTGGCGTTTCCGCGATGCCGACAAACTCCACGAGTACTACACCTCGGTGCTGGACGTCACCAAACTCAGCGCGTGCCCGGGTGATCCGCCAGGCGTGGACGCGCCGTCCACGCGCGATGGCAAGGAGGTGGGGCGGCGCGGCTGCTACACCAATACCAAGATCGGCCCGGCGCCCAAGCCCGCGTTCATCGTGACGAACGAGGAGATTCCGGCCATGGCCATGTACCTCTGGGACGATGTCTCCGATCAGCCGCTGCGCGATTGGGAAGCGCGGCAGGACTATTGGCAGTTCCGCTCCGCCGACCGCGCCCGCGATCCGGATGTCTTCTCCCCCGCGGATCGCAAACTGCTGACCGATCTCGGCAAGGATTGGCGCACCGGCAATTGCCGCCACGGCGAGGTGCCGCAGGGTTCGGCCGCGAACGCCACGGTGGATTGTGTGAACGCCAACGGCTTTCCGGTGACCGGCTTCCTCGGTTTCGCCGATCGGGCCTCGGCGACCCAGCTGTATCAACAGGATCTGGATCTGCTGAAAGGCCATGCCTGCGGCGGCGGGCCGGAGCGCGGCGATACGGTCTGGCGGCAGGAAGGCAAACTCGTCGGGCGGTACTACTGCTATCCGGATCCGGACCAGACACAGAACGGCCGTGCGTGCCTGCTCGCGCTGCCCGACGAATTCGATACCGCCGCCATCTTCTGCGCACTGCCGCAGGCGGATCCGCATCTGGGGCCCAAATCCGAACAGCAACTGCTGGAATGGTTCCTGCGCAAACTCGGCTAGCGCGCAGCGGTCGCCAAGGCATCCGCAAATAGGAGATGCCGGGCTCCCTCCGCAGCTGGGAGCCCGGCATCAGGGTCGGCACCGGTGTGGGCGGTGACGACGTTCAGGGGGTGCGCCGCTCGATCGGCATGACGCACCGGGTTATTCAGTGCGCGTCGCGCACTATCTCGACCGCCCGGGTCAGCAGCCCGAGCCCGTGGGTGAGTTCGTCCTCGGTGGCGACCAGCGGCGGCAGCAGTTTCACCACTTCGTCATTGGAACCGGAGGTCTCCACCAGCAGCCCGAGTTCGAAAGCGATGCTGCTGACCTTGGCGGCCTGCGAGGCATCGTCGAACACCAGGCCGTGCACCATGCCGCGGCCCCGGGTGGAGGTGCCGCTGAAGGTTTCGGTCATGGCGGTGAGGTGTTTGCGAATGTGCTCACCCTTGGCGAGGGTGGCGGCCTCCATGCCCGCACCGGTCCAGTACTCGCGCAGCGCGACCTCACCGGTGATGAAGGCGGCATTGTTCCCACGGAACGTACCGTTGTGCTCACCCGGTGTCCACTGGTCGAGTTCGGGCTTCATCAGCACCAGCGCCATCGGCAGGCCATAGCCGCCAATGGATTTCGATAGCGTGATGATATCGGGCTGGATGCCGGCGACCTCGAAGGAGAAGAACGGACCGGTGCGCCCGCAACCCATCTGCACATCGTCGACGATGAGCAGAATGCCGCGCGCGGCGCACATATCGGCCAGGGCGCGCAGCCATTCGGCGCGGGCGACATTCACTCCGCCCTCACCCTGCACGGTTTCCACGATCACCGCGGCGGGCTTGTCGATGCCCGAGGAGCTGTCGTCCAGGGTGCGGCGCATCCATGAGAAGTCGTCGACGCCTTCGAGATACCCGTCGTAGGGCATCGGGGTGGCGTGGATGAGCGGTACGCCCGCGCCCGCGCGCTTGGCGGCATTGCCGGTGACCGACAGCGCGCCGAGGGTCATACCGTGGAAGGCGTTGGTGAAGTTCAGCACCGCGGTGCGCCCGGTGATCTTGCGCGCCAGCTTGAGTGCGGCCTCCACGGCGTTCGCGCCGGTGGGGCCGGGGAACTGCACCTTGTAGTCCATCCCGCGCGGGATGAGCAGCACATCGCGGATGGTCTCCAGCAGACGGCGTTTGGCGACGGTGGACATATCCAGTCCGTGCGTGATGCCGTCCCCGACCAGATAGTCGATCAGGGCCTGCTTGAGCACGGGGTTGTTATGCCCGTAGTTGAGCGAGCCCGCACCGGCGAAGAAGTCCAGGTACTCCTTACCGTTCTCATCGGTGAGCCAGCAGCCGCGCGCGGTGTCGAACACCGTCGGCCAGGCACGACAGTAACCGCGCACGTTGGATTCGAGCGTCTCGAAAACAGTCGTCTCGGCCACGGTCATCGATCGTCCTAGCGTCGGAGCAAAGTGAAACAGTGACGTTTCTACCATCCATCGCTCGCGCCGCGGAGGGTTTTCGGTGAAACCGGGCAATCTCGCGCAATCCATCGCGCGGGCCACACACCGAACCGGACAGAAGTGACGATCGTCTCGCCCGGGACAGCACGAGCATAACCCCCGGCGAACCGGACGAAGCAAACCCCTCAGGATGAAGACCTCGCGAACACCCGGTGCGCCTTCGCCCGGATTCGCGGTTCGCTGGAAAACCGCTGCGGGGCAGCGGCATTGCCGGTTTCGCCGGGTCCGGTAAGGTGAACTTCTTGTGCGTGCCGACGTGGGGGTTTACTGGCAACTGGTCAAGGCCGGATTTCGCAGGCAGTCGCACTATCGCCTGGCAATGCTGGCCGGACTCATCACGAACGTGGTGTTCGGCTTCGTCCGCGCGGCCGTGCTGATGGCCGCCGTGCACGCCAATAACGGCTTCGGCGGCTACGACCGGGGCACCATCGGCGCGTTCATCTGGCTGTCCCAGGGGCTGCTCGGAGCCATCGCGTTCTGGACCCTGCCCGATATCGTGGAACGCATTCGCACCGGCGATGTGGCCATCGACTTCCTGCGGCCCATCGATATCCAGGGCGCGCACCTGGCCGAATACATCGGCCGGGCAACCTATTCGCTGCTGCCGCGCGGACTGCCCAGCATGCTGGTCGGCGCGCTCACCTTCGGATTGGCGCTGCCCACCACCGCCGGACCGTACATTCTGGGCATCTTCAGCCTCGCGATGGCCATCGCGCTGTCGTTCCTGTCCATGTTCGCGGTGAGCCTGGCCGGATTCTGGCTGGTGGAAACGCGCGGACTGCGGGCCCTGCACATGATCTGCGGGACGTTCCTGGCCGGATTGTTCGCGCCCGTGCACCTGTTCCCGGACTGGCTGCGCACCATCGCCTACTGCACCCCGTTCCCCTCGATGCTGCAATGGCCCATCGATGTGCTGTCCGGCCGCACCACCGGTATGGCGGCGATGGGAATCGTGCTGGCGCAGGCTTTCTGGCTCGCCACCCTGACGGCACTGGGTCAACTGCTGCTGCGCGCGGGCCGCCGGAAACTGGAGGTGCAGGGTGGTTGACGGCCTACGCCCCTCCCGATTCGCGCCCTATCGCGCCGTACTCGCCTCCCGACTACGCGCGCAGCGGGCCTATCCACTGTCCTTCGCCACCGATGTGTTCAGCGCCTTCCTGATCGGGCTCGTCGAATTCGGCGAAATGTGGGTGATCTTCCACAATGTGCCGCAACTGGGCGGACTGCACCTGAATTCGATGCTGCTGCTGTTCGGAATGAGCAATACCTGCTTCGCCATCGCCGACATGCTGGTCGGGCACGCGGACACGCTGCCCACCTATATCCGCATGGGCAAACTGGACGCCTTCTACCTGCGCCCGCAACCGCTGCTGTTACAACTCATGACCAGCGATATCGCATTGCGCCGGGTGGCGCGCATCGCGGTGGCGGCCACCGTGCTCGGATTCGGCATCGCCCGCAATGACATCGACTGGACCGCAGCGCATCTCGCACTCTTCACGGTGACCCTGATATCCGGCATCACGATCTTCGCCGGACTCTTCATCACCGCCGCCGGGGTGCAGTTCTTCCTCATCGACGGGGCCGAACTGACCAATGCCTTCACCTACGGCGGCTCGTACGCGTCCATGCAACCGGCCTCGGTATTCCCCACACCGATGAAACTCATCTTCGGATTTCTCATTCCGGTCGCCTTCAGCTCCTATCTGCCCACCATCGCCCTGCTGGATCTGCCCGGATCGCCACCGCTGACCACGTGGCTGGCCTGGGCGTCCCCACTGGCGGCGGCGTGGGTGTGGGTGATCGCGCTGACATCGTGGCGGCTGGGCACCAGGCACTATCAGGGAGGCGGCGGATGAGCGAACCCATCATCGACATTGCCGGACTGACAAGGACTTTCGTCCTGAGCCGGAAACAGGGCCGCTGGCGACGGCGACGCGAGGTGCTGACCGCGGTCGACGATATGAGCTTCCGGATCGAACCCGGCGCGGCCGTCGGATACATCGGCGCGAACGGCGCGGGCAAATCCACCACCATCAAGATGATCACCGGCATTCTGGTGCCCAGCGCCGGACGACTGCGCACCTGCGGACTCGATCCGGTGCGGCAGCGCCGCGAACTGGCGGCGCGCATCGGGGTGGTGTTCGGACAGCGCTCGCAACTGTGGTGGGATCTGCCACTGCGCGAATCGTTTTCGATCCTGGCGGCCATTCACCGGCTGGAACCGGGCACGGCGCGGCGGCGCACGGACGAGCTGGTGGAACAGCTGGAGATGAGCAGCACCCTCGACACTCCCGTGCGCCAGCTCTCACTGGGCCAGCGCATGCGCGCGGAAGTGGCTGCGGCACTGCTGCATTCACCGGAACTGGTGATCCTGGACGAGCCGACCATCGGCCTGGATGTGTTGTCCAAACAGCGATTACGCGAATTCCTGCGGTATGAGCGCACCAGCCGCGGCACCACCCTGCTGCTCACCACGCACGATATGGGCGATATCGAGCGGCTGTGCGAACGGGTGCTGGTGGTCGATCACGGCAGCCTGGTCTACGACGGTTCACTGACCGGACTGGCCGCCACCGTCGGCGCGCATCGGGTGCTGACCGTCGATTTGGCCGAACCCACAACCGATCTCACCGATCTGCCGGGCGCGAAACTGCTCGCCAGCGAGGGCGGCGGTATGCGCCAGCGACTCGCCTTCGACACCGAGATCACCACGGCGGCGCAATTGCTCGCGGCGGTGTCGGCGCGGGCCGAGGTGCGCGATCTGTCCATCGAAGAACCCGATATCGAGGATGTGGTGCGGCGCATCTACGAGGCCGCGGCGCATCCGCTTTCGTGATTCGCGGCGATATCGAATCACGGCCCGGCAGCAATTCGGCCGCGTACCGACAGGTGAATTCGATGTTGTTCACCCCATTGTCTTCCCCTGGACGCGAAGACCACATCTGCCTCTGACATCTTGCTGGTAATTCTCTGTGCACCCGGTCCTGGGCAGTGCGGAAGCTCGATTTTCAGGAGTGTGTGTGAATATGCGTCCGGCGCGATTGTTGCAGCGCGGTAACGTAAAACTCACGCCCGCATTGGAATTCATCCGGCCGCGCACTATTCGCGCCCGACTGCGGCGCATTCTGCTGCTCTCGGTGGTGCTGGTGCTGGCCCTGCTCACCGTCATCATCTCCGGTGAGGTGACGCGCTATCGCGATACCGGATCCACCACGCACGCGGTCGATCTCGCGCTGGCGGTGCAGGATCTGGTGCACGAGGCGCAGCGCGAACGCGGTCTCACCAACGGTCTGCTCGGCGGCGACGATTCCGCGCGCGGCGCGGTCACCGCACAGCGCGCCGCGGTGGATGGCGCGCTGCAACAATTGAATCGGGTGCTGAGCACCGGTGCGCCCGGATCGGCGCAGGTGCGCGACGCGCTGGGGCGGCTGTCCGGGCTCAGCGCCAATCGCGGTGACGTCGACGCCCGCCATATCGATCGAGCGGCCTCGTTCACCTTCTACACCGGTGCGATCCTGGCCCTGAATCAGGCGCGGCCCGGACTGGACAACGCCCGCGATACCCAACTCTGGCGCGGATTGCAGACGCTGTACGCGCTCGGCGACGTCAAGGAGTACACGGCGCAGCAGCGCGGCTTCCTCAACGGCGTCTTCGCCGCGGGCGGGTTCGGGCCCGGCGAATACGTGCAGTTCCTCGATATTCGCGCCGGAAAGCAGGGCGCCGTCGCGGCTTTCGAACGCGAGGCCACCCCCGAACAGCGGTCCCGGCTGTACACCGCCATGCGCACCGATGAATCGGTGCGGGCCGCCGAATCCGAATCGATCGCCATCGCATCGGTGCGCGGACCACTGACCGAACCGGTGAATCCGGCCGACTGGTGGCGGCAGATGACCTCGGTCATCGATGCCGAACGCGGGGTGCAGCGCGGCATCGGCGATGAGATCCACGCTCGCGCCGCCGAATTGCGCCGCGACGCCGCGACGGTGCTCGGCGTGTACGCGCTGGCCGCACTGCTCGCGGTGGCGGCCATGGTGGCGCTGGTGGTGACGACCGTGCGGGCCATCGTGCAACCCCTCGCCGAGCTGGCCCGGGAGGCGGACGCGGTCGCCGACGAGCGGCTGCCGCGGTTGGTGGCGGACTGGCACGACAGTGCGGTCGAGGATCCCGAACCACCCGAACCGGTGCGCGCCAACGCCGCCGCGGGCGCCGAGATCGCCTCGGTGGCAACCGCGCTGGACCGCGTCCAGGCCACCGCCTTCGAACTCGCCTCCGCCCAGGCCCGGCTGCGCCGCAACACCACCGAATCACTGGCCAACCTGGCGCGCCGCAATCAGAACCTGGTACGCCGCCAGCTCGGCCTGATCAGCGATTTCGAACGCGAGGAACTGGATCCCAGCGCGCTGTCCAATCTCTTCGAGCTCGACCATCTGGCCACCCGCATGCGCCGCAATGCCGAAAGCCTGCTGGTGCTGGTCGGCGAATCCAGTCCGCGCCGCTGGTCGCAGTCCATTCCGCTCACCGATGTCATTCGCGCCGGCCTGTCCGAGGTGGACGACTACCGCCGCGTCATCATGCGGCGCGTCGACGATGCCGCCATCGCCGGATCCGCGGTCAGTGAGCTCGCGCATATGCTCGCAGAACTCATCGAGAACGGATTGGCCTTCAGCCCACCGGATCTCGAAGTGGAGATCTACGGCCGCCGCATCGGCCCGCGCTATCTGCTCGCCGTGGTGGATCACGGCGTGGGCATGCCCGCCGATCAACTCGCCGTGGCCAATGCCCGCCTGCGCGGCGAAGCCGACTTCCTGGTGGCCCCCACCCGCTACCTCGGCCACTTCGTCGTCGGCCGCCTGGCCAAACGCCTCGGCATCGAAGTGGAACTCACCGTCTCCCCCGTCAGCGGTGTGGTGGCGCGTCTGCTGATCCCCGAATCCCTGCTGGGCGATCAGGCCCCACCCCCAATCGCCGCGACCCCGGGCCTGGACTCGAAACACGCTGCCGTCGCGGCACTTCCCGCCGCCGACGATATGCCCGAGCCCAGCTACGGCCGCCACAGTCCCGCCAGAGCACTGGCCGCGGCGACCGCCCCGGAATCCACTGAACCGCACCCGACCACGACAACCGGCGACTTCCCCTTCAGCACAACGGTATTCGCCGCCTCGGGTGACACCGGCCGCAATGCGCACATCGCGTTCACCTCCGGCGGTCTGACCACCGGCGGCATCATCGAACCGCCCGACCCGCGCGACAGATACGCCAACGGCGCGCGCTCGGTCCCCACCGGCGGCAGCGGCGTCAAACTCATCCCGCTCGCGGATCCAGCCGATCCCCCTGCGGGACAACCGGTATCGAACCGCCACAGCGGATCCGAAGTGACCGGCGAGGTGCCCGCCACCGGATTCCCGGACGGTTCGGCCGGACGGCGCACGCCGGTCGACCCCGCGCGGGCCGTCATCGCGGGTGCGGCGGCCGCGCCGGGATCGACGTCGCCCTCACCAACGGACGCGGCTGATGTTCCGGGATCCGTCCCGCAGGTGCAACGCACACGAAACGGTCTCGTCAAGCGCAGCCGGAAGACTCGGGAGAATTCGGGTGTCACGCCGGGTGGCGCCCAACCCGCACCGCCGTCCCCGCCCGCCGTTCCGCAGGCCGATCGCACCCCGGAAGCGGTGCGCGGCATGCTCGCCGGGTTCCGGGCCGGGCATCAGCGCGGTGAACGCGTTGTGCCGCAGCAGGATACGGGCGCATCGGCTCGACCCGGCTCGAAGAATCAGGAGGACCGCAGGTGACGACCCACTACCCCGACACCGATCCGCACGCGTTCAATTGGCTGCTGGCCGATTTCGTGCGCGGCACCGACGGTGTGCGCGATGCGGTGGCGGTCTCCTCGGACGGGCTGCTCATGGCCATGTCCCAGGGACTGGACCGCAATGGGGCCGACCGGCTCGCGGCCATGGTGTCGGGGCTCACCAGCCTCGGTCGAAGCGCTTCGCGCAGTTACGATTTCGACGGACTGCGGCTCATCATGATCGAGATGGGGCGGGGGTTCCTGCTGGTCTCGGCAATGACCAATGGCAGCTGCATCGGCGTCATCGCCGAACACCAGGCCGATGTGGGCCTGGTCGGATATCAGATGGCCGTGCTCGCCGAGCGCGCCGGCGCGCTGCTCACCCCGGCGCTCATCACCGAACTGCGAGAATCGCTGGCCCGATGAATGATTCGCACCGGTTGCCCGACGCCCGGATGATGACCGGATTCCCGATGCGGCAGGGCGCCGCGGCCGATGAGATCGACACCTCGCCCGGAGCCGCGGAAGCCGACCTACAGGTGGTGCGCCCCTTCATGATGACCGCCGGACGCACCACGCCCCTGGTCGACGGACTGCGCATCGAAACCCTGGTGCGCGCCTCACCCGCCGCACTGTCCGCCCCACTGCGTTTCGAATTGGAACGGGTGGTGCGGCTGTGCCAGCGCCCGCACTCCATCGCCGAGATCGGCGCCGCGCTGCGGGTGCCGGTCGGGGTGGCGCGCGTCCTGGTCAGCGATCTGGTCGCCGCCGGCCATGTCGCGGTGAGCCAGGGTAGTGAACTGTCCACCTCCGCGATCGAAAGGATCCGGGATCTTGTACGGGCACTCTGACATTCCCGCCCCCGCCCCGCTCGCCTCCTCGGTGAAAATCGTGGTCAGCGGCGGTTTCGGCGTCGGCAAGACCACGCTCATCGGCGCCATCTCCGAAATCGAGCCGCTCGCCACCGAAGCCGCCATGACCGAGGTCTCGGTCGGGGTCGACACCCCCGGCCGCGCGACCGGAAAGACCACCACCACGGTGGCATTGGACTTCGGCCGCATCACCCTCGATCACTCGCTGGTGCTCTATCTCTTCGGCACGCCCGGCCAGGAACGCTTCGAATTCCTCTGGGACGATCTGCTGGACGGTGCGCTCGGCGGCGTCATCCTGGTCGACACCGATCGGGTCCAGGACTGCTATCCGGTACTGGACTACTTCGAACAGCGCCGCACCCCATTCGTGGTGGCGGTCAACCGATTCGAGGCCGCACCGGCCTTCGAACTCGACGAGGTGCGCGAGGCCCTCGATATCGACCCGTCCATCCAATTGCTGGATTGCGATGCGCGCGACCGGGAATCGGTGAAAACCATCCTCGTTGCCCTACTGGAACAAATCCTGCAGGCCCGCCGCTCCCCCGCCCTGGCACTCTGAATTCACCCGGGCCGCCCCACCGCGACCGCAAACCGCCCCGAGTGCGTGCGCACTCGGGGCGGTATCCCGAAAACCCTTCCGGGAGATGAGGTTTAACGGCCGCCGAAGGAGCCGGTGAACAGGGTGTTGAGGATACCGCTGAGTGCAGCGCTACCGGTGTTGAAGAGCCCGTTCAGGGCGGCGCTACCAGTATCGATGATGACCGGGATCATTATTTTCAACCTCTCTGTTGGTTCGCCTCCGTCCGGGATTTCCGACCGGCGACGTGACCCACCTTGCAGGGGCTCCCTTACAGCGCCCTTGCCTGTTGCTGAGAGGTAACTAAGTTGGCGTGTGTCGCCCGACACACTAGTTCGGGGCGTGCCCGTCCGCCGCGTACAGGCTCACTTCACCGTCTTCCCCCAGAAACGCGTTGACCAGCATCGTTCCCGAGGAACGCAGCTCATCCGGGGTCGGCGCGGCGGTGGTGACCGAGATCTGCGGTACCGCAGCCCAGTTCACGACATAGCGTTCGGGCGGCCCGTCATCATTGGACAGGTGCGCGAGCCGGAACACCGACACCCGCCGGCGAACAATCAGGGTGCGCACGACTTCGGCGATTCGCTCCGGGTCTTCCAGCGCGAACATGAATCCGAAGCGCAGCTCGGGTGAGGACGCATAGGCTGGCACGAATACCCAGGCTAATCGAGCGCGGCGCGCAGCGCTCCCGGCGCGCCGCGCCGATAGCTATTCATAAGCCTGAGTAACGGACTCGATCGAGGCGAACGCGGCACCGGCCCGGAACCGACCGACCAGCCCGTGCAGATGCACCCCCGAAGAGGTGTCGATCAGCCACCTTTCACAACCCCCACGTGACTCAGTTGTAATGCTGTATAACGATTCTCCGCCAGGTTCGCCGATCGAGCGCCGTTTGGTTGCGCCCGTCCGACTATCGCGCTTTCCTGAAATAGTCCCGTATTTCGGACAGTCTCCCCATCGCACCGTCGCGAATTTCCCGGTTTCTTCACCGTGCCGTTTGTGGTGGGCTGTGCGTCCCGGCATGCGGGCCTGCGCCGGAGCCGAGGGGAGCCCCTCCCCGAAACCTCCTCGGCTCTGGCGCATCCAAACTGCACTGGCTAAGGGTGGGAAATATGGCAACGGACTACACCGGTACGGGGTACGGAGCCGAGCTACCATCGCCCAGAATGCTGTTGCGCGCCTTCCAGGAACCGGTCTCCACACTCGGCACCGATCCTTCCGACGCCGCCCACCCCGATCGCGAGGTGCTGGCCGCGGCCCACGACCTGGTGCAATGCCATGAGGGCAGGCATCGGGCGCAGGAGGCGGCACACGCCGCCGGAGCCACACCGCAGCGCGTGGCCGACCATATCGGGCTGGTGGAAGATATCGACGCCCGGCGGACCGAGCTGGTGGCGCGCATCGACGAATGGGTGGCGATCCATATCCCGCATCGCGGCGGGGCCTCACTGCACACCGAGACGCTCGGCGCGGTGATAGACCGCATGGCGGCGAAATGGGTTGCGGCGCAACAGGCTTTGAACACTGCTCGGTCGGAGGGCGCAGTGCGCAAACAGAATCCGGACGGCCGCCCACGGCGGCGCAGCAGCCCGCATCTGGGCGAGCCGCCGCGGCACGCGGACAGCGAGGCGCACCTACAGTGGTATCGCCTCGCCGAACTCGCCGATGGCTATAAGGATCTGATTACCGAAGTGGCACAGCACCGTAGGCGGTTGCCCGTCTACTGACGCGGTTCCACGATCTCGGCGTCGATGAACTCCGGCTCCGGCTCCACCTTCGCCGCACCAGGCTGGGCCTTGGGCGAATCAGTCTGGGCCGCAACGGGTTCCGCGTCGCCGTCGAAATCATCATCGAAGTCGTCGAGATCCGCGGCGGACGCGCGCTGACTGGCGGCATCCTGTGCGGCGGCCGCGGCCGCCTCGCGCATTTCGATGGCGTCGGTGATCCAGTCGCCGATCTCCTTGGTCACCTCGGCGACCGTTCCGGTGATGATCGATGCGATATTGCCGACGTGCCGGGCTCCGGACGACGTCAGTTCCTGGATCAGATCCTTATTGCTTTCGAATTTTCCGATCATTCACACGCCCACTTCGCTAGCCTGCCCCCGGCGCATCACGATAACACCGTTGGGTTGCGGTTTCCCCGCGAGCACCGGCGGCAGCGCGAGCTTGAACAGCTTGGCCCAGACCGAGCCGATCTGCTGGCTGAAGCTACCGGTGTTGTAGGGCAGACCGTGCTTCTCGCACAGCGCCTTCACCTCGGGCGCGATCTCCGGATACCGGTTCGCGGGCAGGTCCGGGAACAGGTGGTGTTCGATCTGATGCGAGAGATTGCCGCTCATGATGTGGAACAGGCGGCTGCCGTCGATATTGGCCGAGCCCAGCATCTGGCGCACGTACCACTCGCCCTGGGTCTCCTCGGTGCACTCTTCCTCGGTGAACGTCTGTACGCCCGACGGGAAGTGCCCGCAGAAGATGATCGAGAACGTCCACAGGTTGCGCACGATATTGGCGGTGAAGTTACCGGCCAGCGTGGACAGGAACAGCGGCCCGGTCAGCGCCGGGAACACCACGTAATCCTTGAGCACCTGCCGCCCGGCCTTGCGGACCTGACCCTTGACCAGCGCCTTGATATCGGACCACTTGCGCTTGCCCTGGATGATGTTCTCAACCTCCAGGTCATGCCCCATCACGCCCCATTCGAACGCGACCATGAGGAAGAACGCGTACAGCGGGTTGCCCAGCCGCAGCGGATTCCAGGGCTGCTGCTCGTCCACGCGCAGGATGCCGTAGCCGATATCGCGGTCCATGCCGTGGATATTGGTGTACGTGTGGTGCATGTAGTTGTGCGAGTGCCGCCACTGATCGGCCGGGCAGACGGTGTCCCATTCGAAGACCCGCGAGTTCAGGCCCGGCTCACGCATCCAGTCGTACTGGCCGTGCATGACATTGTGGCCGATCTCCATATTGTCGAGAATCTTCGACACCGACAGCGCGGCCACGCCCGCCAGCCAGAACGGCGGCAGGAAGCCGAGGTACATCAGGCCGCGGCCGGCGATCTCGAAACCGCGCTGCGCCTTGATGATCGAGTAGATGTATTCGCGATCCCGCTCGCCCAGATCGTCGGTGACGCGAGCGCGGATCTCGTCCAGCGCGCGGCCGATCTCCTCGACCTGCTCCTGGCTCAGTACGACGGGTCCCGCGGGTGTCTCGGTAAGTATCGCCATGATTTCTGTCCCCTCAAATAGCGATGTCGACGTCCCCGACGGGGGCGTTGATGCAGAGTTGGATGGGCTGGTCGGGGTCCGCGTCGACCTCGCCGGTGCGTAGATTTCGGGTGCAGCCGCTGCGCTTGACCGCGGTGCAGGTGAAGCAGATACCCATGCGGCAGCCGTATTCCGGGGTGAGACCGGCGGATTCGGCCTGCTCGAGCAGGCTCGCGCCATTGTTCTCGACGGTCTTGCCGGTACCGGAGAAGGTGATCTCGCCTTCGGCCGTGGCCGGATCGCTGGGCGCGACGGTGAGCGTGAACTCCTCCGAATGCAGCCGCTCTTCCAGCTGTTCGGCCTCGTAGACGGTGCGTACCGCCTTCATGAGTCCGGGCGGGCCGCACAGGTAGGTCTGCGCGAACGGGAACCACGGCGCGAGCCGCTCCAGCTCGTCATAGCTGAAGTTCGCGTCGCCGCCGAGCTCGGGGTAGAGCAGTTCGACCCGGAAGTTGTTGTGCTGCAATGCGAGAGCTTCCAGCTCGGTGCGATGCGGCACCCATTCCGGTGAACGGTTGTAGTGCAGGAACAGCACCCGGCCCTGATACCGCTCGCTGGCGAGCGTGCGCAGCATGGACAGCGCCGGGGTGATACCGCTGCCGCCGGTGATCAGCACGATGCGATCGGGCCGCTCGGCGGGCAGGTGGAAGACGCCGGACGCCGGAGCCAGGTCGACCACCATGCCGGGAATCGCGTTCTCGTGCAGGTAATTCGACACCAGGCCGTGCGGATGCGCCTTGATGGTGAGTTCGATGTGCTTGTCGCGGCGACGGTCATTGTTCACCGGCGAATAGCAGCGGGTGTGCTTCACACCGTCGATGACCACGCCGATCTGCACGTACTGACCGGCGAGGTGGCCGCGCCACTGCCGGGTCGGGCGCAGCGTGAGCGTCACCGAGCCGACGGCGCTGCGGCGCACGTGCGTGATCTCGGCGCGCATATCGCGCAGGGTGAAGTTGGGGCGGACCAGCTCGAGATAGCGGTCCAGCTGATGCGGAGTGGTCAGTTTCTCCACGAGGTCGATGAGTCCAACCATTCTGGCCTCCTGTCGCGCCGCCGGGCTGGGCGACGCTGTCACGTTTCGATGTGCACGATCTCAGCGGGCGCTGATTTCGGTGCACATCTGTACACTCAACTAGTGTGCCGCTTGGAGGCCATCGAGTTCAACCGGCAGTTCGTGTGACCCACACGACATCTCACGAATGGAACGAATGTGAACGAATGTATGCTCATCGATGTGAGCGAGCAGGCAGCAACCAGGGGTGAGCGCAAGGAACGGACCCGCGCGGCACTACTGGACGGCACCCTTGCCCTGGCCGCCGAACGCGGCTTCGCCGCCCTGAGCCTGCGTGAGATCGCCCGGTCCGCGGGCATCGTGCCGACCGCGTTCTACCGGCACTTCACCTCACTCGACGAACTCGGCACCACCCTCGTCGAGGAGGGCGTGCGCCAACTCCGGCTGGCACTGCGGCAGATGCGCCGCACCCCCGACGCGCGCCTGGCCGCGACCGTCCGCTTCGTCTTCGAGCAGGTCGACAGCAAAACCGATCTGTGGGGCTTCCTGATTCGCGAACGCCACGGCGGATCGGCGGCGCTGCGCGGCGCCATCGCGGTGGAAATGCAGCTCATCGTGCGCGAACTCGTGGTGGACCTGTCCCGGGTGCGCAATCTCGACCACTGGTCTCCCGAGGATCTGGAGCTGGCCGCCGACCTGATCGTCGCCACGGTCGCCGACCGCATCGCCGACTACGTCGTCGCCACCCCGCGCGACCGCGCCCGCATCATCGACCGCACCGTGCTGCATGTGCGCCTGATCGCCCTGGGTATGGGTGCGTGGGATCCGGACGCCGTCTCCCATCCGTGATCAGAGCGCGGGCTGCCGAACCGGGAGCAGCGCGGCCAGACCCAGCGCGAGCACCAGCAGCAGACCGATGATGCCGAACCGCTCCGAACCCGTCGCCCAGACGAAGAAGCCGAAAAGCACCGGGGCCAGGAAGGATACGGCGCGACCGGTGGTGGCGTAGAGGCCGAACATCTGCCCCTCCCGGCCCGGCGGCGTCACCCGGATCAGGAAGGTGCGCGCGGAAGACTGTGCGGGACCGACGAATACGGTCAGCAGTAGGCCGAAGATCCAGAACATGAGCGGGCCGGAAACCACCAGCAACACCAGTCCGCACCCGATCATGGCGGCCAATGAGACCACGATCACCGGTTTCGGGCCGATGCGGTCGTCGACCCGGCCGGCGGTGATCGCGCCAAGGGCGGCAACGACATTCGCGGCGATGCCGAACAGCAGCACATCGGAGTCGGCGATATCGTAGACGCGCACCGCCAGCACCGCGCCGAAGGTGAACACGCCCGCCAGGCCATCGCGGAAGATGGCGCTGGCGAACAGGAATCCGACGGCGCGGCGGTCGGCACGCCAGAGTTCACGCACATCACGCCACAGAATGCGATACGCGTCCCTGAGCTTGCGCGTATCCGCGCCGGGATCGGCTGTGGTGCGCGGCAATTCGGGAACGAACAGGAACAGCGGCAGCGCGAAGGCGGCGAACCAGACCGCCGCAACCAGCGCCACCAGCCGGATATTCAGGCCGTCATCGGTGGGCACACCGAGCAGGCCCCGATAGTCGCCCTTACCGGAGATGAAGCCGAAATACACGATGAGCAGCAGGATGATGCCGCCGAAATAGCCCATGGCCCAGCCGAATCCGGACACCCGCCCCACGGTGGCGGGCGTCGACACCTGCCGCAGCATCGAGTTGTACGGCACATGCGACAGCTCGAACGTCGCCGAGCCGATACCCAGCAGCACCAGCCCCACCCACAGGTAGTGGTAGTTCTGATGCACGAAAAACATTGCCGCCATCAGCATTACCGTGAACGAGGTCAGCACGCCCAGCGACAGTTTGCGTTTCGCCGTGGCATCGAAGAACTGCCCGCTCACCGGCGCCGTCACCGCCACCACCAACCCGGCCAGCCCCAGCGCCCACCCCAGCCAGGCACTCGACGACACACCCCCGGGCAGATCCTTACCCACCTTATCGGTGAGATACACCGAGAACACGAAGGTGAGGATCACCGCATTGAACGCGGCCCCACCCCAATCCCACAGCCCCCACGACACCACCGGCCCCCGCCCGGCAGCCGACCCGATCGTCTCCTGCCCGGAAACCTCAGCCATGCGCGCAGCTTAGGCGAATTCAGCCGACCTCCGGGTGCGCCTCGGCGAAATGCGCCAGCCAGGGCTTGCGCCGCTGTTCCGCGGTCATGGTCAGCAGCGCGCGCAGTCTCGTCCAGCCGTTCTCGTCCACCGGCGTCAGCACCTGAATCCACGCCCCCGCGATGGATGGCAGCGACATGCTGGTCATGCTCATCTCCAGATCGCCGGTCACCACATTGCGGATCACCCGAATCCGCCCCAGCGGGAACGCCACATCATTGCGCGCCCACATCTCGGCGAATAGCGGGCTGGCGGTGACGAGATCATCGATGAACCCCGTCCACAGCGGATCATGCAGGTTCTTCACATACGCCGCGCGCAGATACCCGACCATGCGAGCCAAGTATTCATATTGCGCCGCATACGGATTGCAGCATTCCGGGGCCAGGAACACCTTGCGCAGAATGTTCTTCTCACCCAGCAGAAAACCCGGGCACAGCGCGGCATACGCGGAGTTGTACGCCAGCACGTCGTAACGCGCCGACAGCAGCACCGCGGGCAGCGGCGTCAGGTGATCGAGGATGACCTGCACTTCCTCCGGCACCGGCTCATCGAACTGCGGCGCGGGAATGGTCGGCACATCCGCCAGCCGGTACAGATGCGCCCGCTCCGCGCCGTCCAGGCACAGCGTGCGCGAAATGGCGTCCAGCACTTGAATGCTCACATTGATATCGCGGCCCTGCTCCAGCCACGTGTACCAGGTGATCCCCACCCCCGCGAGCTGCGCCACCTCCTCCCGCCGCAGCCCGGGCGTGCGCCGCCGCGACCCGGTGGGCAACCCCACCTCCCCCGGCGTGATCCGCGCCCGCCGCGATTTCAGGAAGGCCGACAACTCATCCCGCCGCGTCTTGCGCACCTCCCGGGAATCCTGCGGAACAGCCACGGCGGGCGAATTCTCGATCGGAACCAACTCCATCCGCACAATCGTCCCGTCCGCCGCGAACGGCCCCGCCTCCCGTCCGCGCCTCACACCCCCGGCCGCAATATGGTCGTTTCCGATCGCGCCGGACCCGATTCCGGCCGCATCCGCACCACGGTCGATGCTCGCGTCGGGAGTGGCTGCCGTCGGGCCGGAACCGACCGGCCGCTGGCGCTCGCGCGTTCGCGCGGCGCGATGGCTCGCGGGCGCGGCATTTCCGGTTACGGGATTCACATTTCCATACTGGTCGTAATCCGCACCCGTATCCAGGTGGTGGTAGTACCAGCATAAGCAGGCTCCTGGTACCCGGTTCCGGGGCGGCGGATGGTCATGGCATGACTCAGAGCCTGACCCAATCCCCGCCGGTGGTGGCGGCTCCGGCTGTCGCCGGAACCGGTCGCCGCTCGCTCGCCGTTCTCACCGTGATCCTGCTCGGGCAGTTCATGGCGGTGCTGGACGCCTCCATTGTCAATGTCGCCATTCCTGCCATGCGAACCTCGTTGCACGCCAGTGGTTCCGGGCTGCAATTGATCGTCTCCGGATATGTGATCGCGTATGCGGTGCTGCTCGTCACGGGGGCGCGGCTGGGTGATCGGTTCGGGCAGCGGACCATGTTCGTGGCCGGGCTGGCGATCTTCACCGTCGCGTCGCTGGCGTGCGGACTGGCCTGGAGTGCGGGGCCGCTCATCGTATTCCGGTTCCTGCAGGGCATCGGGTCGGCGGCGATGGTGCCGCAGGTGATGACCCTGATCCAGCTGACTTTCACGGGAACCACTCGGGCGCGGGCGCTTTCGGCGTACGCGGCCGTCATCTCCGGCGGCATGATGGTCGGGCAGATCCTCGGCGGGCTCATCGTGAGCTCCGATCTGGCCGGAACCACCTGGCGCGGAGTGTTTCTGGTGAACGTGCCGATCGGGCTGGCGCTGCTGGCCGTCGCACCGCGCATCCTGCCGAGCATCGCGCGCACCGATCGCAAACTGGATCTCGCGGGTCTGGCGGTGCTCACCCCGGCGGTCCTGCTGCTGGTGCTGCCGCTGGTGCTCGGTCACGAGCAGGACTGGCCGGTGTGGACCTGGATCGCATTGGCCGCCGCCGCAGCGGGATTCGCGGGCTTCTGGCTGGTGGAACGCTGGGTGCACCACCGCGGCGGTGAACCCCTGTTCGCGGATCGGGTGCTGCGCGCACCCGGGCTGGTGCTCACCGCCGCAACGCTTTTCGTGGTGATGTGCACCTTCGGCGGCTGGCTGTTCGTGATGGCCATCCACCTGCAGAGCACACTCGGCTACTCCGCCCTGCACGCCGGACTGCTGTTCCTGCCCATGGGCATCACCTTCGCCCTGGCCAGCCTGAACTGGCAGCGCATCCCGGAACGCTTGCACGCCACCATGATTCCGGCGGGACTGGTGCTGGCCGCCGCCACCATGGTGATCATGGGCCTGCTCATGCGCGACGGCGCCAACCTGGGCCCGCTCGAGCTGACGATCTTCGGCCTGATGGGCATCGGCTTCGGCCTGTCCTTCAGTCCGCTCATGGCCCGCACCACCGCCAGGATCCCGCTCGCCCTGGCCGCCGACGCCAGCGGCATCCTGGTCACCAATGTGCAGTTGGGCATCGTGGTCGGCATCGCCAGTTTCGGCTCGATCTTCCTGAGCCTGGCCGGAACCACCGCGCTCTCCGCCTCGCACGCGGTCGGCGCCACCGCCATCGTGGAGGGGGTGACGGTGCTGGTGGCCGCCGCGCTCGCGGCTCGCGCCGCACGCTGAGTCAGGCCCGATACGGGTCAGCGGGGCACCCCATCGCGGGTGCCCCGCTTCGGTATTTTCCGACCGACTCTCCCGCACGACATTCCCTATGCACTGAATTGCATAGTACGTCCCGTCTCAGTTACCCTGGCCGCATGGCCCTCGAACACGCGCTACTGGTATCGCTGACCGAACGCGCCAGTTCCGGGTACGACCTGGCGGGCCGCTTCGACAAATCCATCGGCTTCTTCTGGAACGCCACCCACCAGCAGATCTACCGTGTGCTCAAGCGCATGGAGGAACAGGGCTGGGTCACCGCCGAGGCCGTCGCCCAGGCGGGCCGCCCCGATAAGAAGGTCTACACCGTCAGCGACGCGGGCCGCGCGGAACTGACCCGCTGGATCGCCGAACCCATGGACACCGCGCCGATGCGCAATGAGCTCGGCGTGAAATTGCGCGCCGCCTCGCTCGGCGACGTCCCCGCCCTGGCCGCCGAGATCAAGCGCCATCGCGATGAGCACGCGCACCGGCTCGACCTGTACCGCACCTTCGAGAAGAAGGACTACCCCGCGCCGGATCAGCTCACCGGCCGCACCCTGCACCAGTACCTCGTCCTCCGCGGTGGCATCCGCGTCGAGGAGGGGTTCATCGACTGGTGCGACGAGATTCTTGCCGCTCTGCACAAAGACAACCCGCCGCGCGACACAGCCCCGTCGCAGGCGTCCGACCCGAAAGGCACTCGGCAATGAGCGCTTATCCGCATCTGTTCGAACCCCTGGACCTGGGATTCACCACCCTGCGCAATCGCGTGGTGATGGGTTCCATGCACACCGGTCTCGAAGATCGGGCCTGGCATACCAACCGGCTCGCGGCGTACTTCGCCGAACGCGCCAAAGGCGGTGTGGGCCTTATCATCACCGGTGGTTACGCACCCAACCGCACCGGCTGGCTGATGCCGCTGGGCGCGAAGCTGACCAATAAGACCGAGGCGTACCGGCACCGCGTCATCACCAAGGCGGTGCACGCCGAGGGCGGCAAGATCGCGCTGCAGATCCTGCACGCGGGCCGCTATTCCTATATGCCCGGCAGTGTTTCGGCCTCCTCCATCAAGGCCCCGATCAATCCGCTGCGCCCGCGCGCTCTTTCGAGCAAGGGCGTCGAGCAGACCATCGACGATTACGCGCGCTGCGCCGCCCTGGCCAAGTTCGCCGGATACGACGGCGTCGAGATCATGGGTGGTGAAGGCTATTTCATCAACCAGTTCCTGGCGCCGCGCACCAATAAGCGCAAGGACAAGTGGGGCGGCTCGGCGGAGAACCGCCGCCGCATCGCCTCGGAGATCGTGCGCAAGGTGCGCAAGGCCGTCGGCCCGGACTTCATCATCGTATTCCGTTTGTCCATGGCCGATTTCGTGGAGAACGGCCAGACCTGGGACGAGATCGCGGATGTCGCACGGGATGTGGAGGCCGCCGGCGCCACCATCATCAATACCGATATCGGCTGGCATGAGGCCCGCGTCCCCACCATCGTGACCTCGGTCCCGCGCGCGGCGTTCGTGGAGTGGACCGCCAAGGTCAAAGACATTGTCAGCATTCCGGTCTGCGCGTCGAACCGCATCAATATGCCCGAGACCGCCGAGGAGATCCTCACCCGCGGCGATTCGCATCTGGTGTCGCTGGCCCGGCCGCTGCTGGCCGATCCGGAGTGGGCGCGCAAGGCGCAGCAGGCGCGAACGGACGAGATCAATACCTGCATCGCCTGCAACCAGGCCTGCCTGGATCACGCCTTCCAGATGAAAACCGTGTCCTGCCTGCTGAATCCGCGCGCCGGACACGAAACCGAACTGAAGCTGCTGCCCACCCGCCGCACCCGCCGGTTCGCGGTCGTCGGCGCGGGACCGGCCGGACTCTCGGCCGCGGTGAGCCTGGCCCAGCGCGGCCACCACGTGGATCTGTTCGAGGCCGATGACAAGATCGGCGGCCAGTTCGATATCGCCCGCCGCATCCCGGGCAAGGAGGAGTTCAGCGAGACCGTTCGCTACTTCACCCGCCAGCTCGAAATCACCGGCGTCAACGTCCATCTCAATACCCGCGCCACCGCACAGCAGCTCATCGAGGGCCGCTACGACGAGGTCATCCTGGCCACCGGCGTGAAGCCGCGCATCCCGAATATCCCGGGCGTCGACCATCCGAAGGTGCTCACCTACGCCGAACTGGTGCGCGAGGGCAAGCCGGTGGGCAAGAAGGTCGCCGTCATCGGCGCGGGCGGCATCGGCTTCGATGTCAGCGAATTCCTCACCGTGGAAGGGCATCCCAGCCTCAAGCTGGACGAGTGGAAGGAAGAGTGGGGCGTCTCCGACGATCCGAACGCCCGCGGCTTCCTCACCGCGCCCAAGCCCTCCCCCGCCGCCCGCGAGGTTGTGCTGTTGCAGCGCAAGGCTTCTTCGTTCGGCAAGGATCTGGGCAAGACCTCGGGCTGGGTGCACCGCGCGGCCGTCAAGGCCAAGGGCGTGGAGCAGATCGGCGGCGTCAACTACGAGCGCATCGACGACAAGGGCCTGCACATCAGCTTCGGTGAGAAGCGGCAGCGCCCCACCGTCATCGAATGCGATAACGTAATCCTCTGCGCCGGACAGGAATCCGTCCGGGATCTGGAGGAGCCCTTGAAAGCCGCGGGTGTGCAGATCCACCTCATCGGCGGCGCGGATCTCGCCTCCGAACTCGACGCCAAGCGCGCCATCAACCAGGGCACGCGGCTGGCGGCAGCCCTCTGATGCCCACCCTCACCCGCCTGGGCCTGCCCGGAACCGAGCAGGCCTGGGCGGCCCTGGGTTTCACCGTCGCCGACGGTGAATTCCGAATCGGCCACGTCACCTGCACCATCGGTGAACCCGCCTGGGGTTTCGACGAAACACATGCCGCCCCAGAGCTTCTCGGCGTTCCGTACCTGGCGGCCGATGCCGGTGCGCAACGCCCGGCCGCGGCACGGCCGGACCGGACCTCGAACGGCTCCGCATCGGACACCGTGCACCCGAACGGCATGACGATCGTCGATCACGTCGTCTACTGGATGCCGAACCTGGACGAAGGCGCGGCCAATCTCACGGCGGTACTGGGCATTCCGCCGCGCCGCCGCTTCTTCCCGCGCGGTCCCGAAGGCCCGGAAATGGCCTTCTACCGCGTCGGCGAACCCTTCATCGAAGCCGTCGGCTCCGGCCTGCCCGCCGATCTCGCGGGCGTAGCCTTCCTCACCCCCGACCTGGATGCCGCCGTGGCGGCCATCCGCGCCGCGGGCGGACCCATCGGCGACCCCCGCCCCGCCGTCCAGGGCGGCCGCATCG
Organism: Nocardia sp. NPDC056000; assembly: GCF_042269265.1. NCBI lineage: Bacteria > Bacillati > Actinomycetota > Actinomycetes > Mycobacteriales > Nocardiaceae > Nocardia > Nocardia sp. NPDC056000. Next base: position 153,662 of record NZ_JBHJXS010000014.1, read on the forward strand.
CCCCGGTGTGGCGCGGCCACCTCGACTGGGGCATCGCCTTCATGGAGCCCAAGCCCCGCACCTGAGGGTGCGGGCGGGGTGGGAGTGGGTAGGGTTTCGGTCGTGAGCTTGCCTGCGCCTACCGCTGATAATCGTGCCGTTGTGACCGGGTCCTCTTCGGGGATCGGGGTCGCGCTCGCTGAGGAGCTCGCTTCTCGCGGGTATTCGCTGATCCTGGTCGCGCGCCGGGAGGACCTGCTGCAGGAGCTGGCGACCCGGCTGAGCACGCGGTACGGCATCACCGCCGAGGTGCGCGCGGTGGACCTGTCCAACCGCGAACAGCGCGCGCCGCTGGCCAAGGAACTGGCCGAACGCGATATCGCGATCCTGTGCAATAACGCGGGCGTCGCCACCTTCGGATCGCTGGCCAAGCTGGACCTGGATTACGAGCGGGACATCATGGAGCTCAACGCGGTCGCCGTGCACGACCTCTCGCTCGCGGTGCTGCCGAATATGGTCAAGCGCGGCAGCGGCGGCATCCTGGTCACCGGATCCGCGGCGGGCAATATGCCGATTCCGAACAATGCCACCTACGCCGCGTCCAAGGCGTTCACCAATACCTGGGCCGAATCGCTGCGCGGGGAGATGAAGGAGCACGGCGTGCACGTCACGCTGCTCGCCCCCGGCCCGGTGCGCACCGATAATCCGGATCAGGAAGAGGTCGGCAACAAGATCCCGGAGTTCATCTGGGTCACCGCCGCGCATACCGCCAAGATCACCATCGACGCCCTGGCCCGCAATAAGATGCGCGTGGTTCCGGGCCTGATCAGCAAGGGTATGAGCCTGGCCGGGCAGTTCGGCCCGCGCTCGATCACCTCGCTGGTGGCGGGCGCGGCGTACAAGAAGCTCGGCAGCTGAGCGCAAACCGTCAAGATCACGCGACCGATCGTCAAGGACGCGTAGCCGATATGCCCCGGCTGCCCGATCCGGCGTAGTCCTGGATTCGGCCCCGCCTACGGAATAGCGGGGACGCATCCAGGAGACATCGTGACGCTGCTCGACATTTTCCCGTCACTGCGGTCGGGGGGCGTGCTTCCTCGCCTCGACCCCTCGGTCTGGCCGCAGGAAACGCACTACGACGCCGACGGCCGCATCACCGTCGGCGGGGTCGCGCTCGCCGATATCGCCGACCAGTACGGCACCCCCACGTACATCCTGGACGAGACCGAAGTCCGCTCCCGCTGCCAGGCGTATCGGCGGCAATTCCCGGACGCCGAGGTGCTCTACGCGGGCAAGGCGCTGCTCACCCGCGCGGTCGCGGAATGGGTGACCGAAGAGGGCCTCTCGCTCGATGTGTGCTCGGCCGGGGAACTGGCCGTCGCACTGTCCTCATGGGTGAATCCGCAGCGAATCATGTTGCACGGCAACGGTAAACCCTTCGCCGAACTGGAGACCGCGATCAACTGCGGAATCGGCCGCGTGGTCATCGACTCGCTGACCGAGATCACCCTGCTGTCGGCGCTGGCGAGCACACCGCAGCGGGTGCTGCTGCGGGTATGCCCCGATGTCGACGTGCACGGGCATCCGGCCGTGCGCACCGGGGTCGCCGATCAGAAGTTCGGCTTCACCATCGGCAGCCACGCCCTCAGCGAAGCCGTGGAACGCATTGTGCGCCAACCCAATCTGGAATTCGCCGGACTGCACTGCCATATCGGCTCGCAGATCTACGACACCTTCCCCTACGGTGAGGCCATCCGCCGCATGATCGGCGAAATGGCAAGGATCCGTGACGATTACGGCGTCACCCTCGGCACCCTCGATATCGGTGGCGGTCACGCGGTGGCCTACCGTCCCGGCGACGCCGAGATGAATCTGGCCGAACTCGCGGACATCATCGAGGATTCACTGGACGCGGCCTGCGCGCGCTATGCCTTCCCGCGCCCCACGATCGCCATGGAACCCGGCCGCGCCATCGTGGCCCGCGCGGGCATCACGCTCTACCGCGTGCTGTCCATCAAACATGTCGAAGGCGGCCACACCTTCGTCACCGTCGACGGTGGGATGAGCGACAACCCCCGCGTCACCCTCTACGGCGCACGCTACGAAGCCGTAGTCGCCAATCGGCACCCCACCGGCCCGCATATGACCGCCAATATCGCGGGCCGCTACTGCGAAGCCGGTGACATCCTGGCCACCGACGTCCGCCTGCCCGCCGATCTGCGCCCCGGCGAAGTGCTCGCCATGCCCTGCACCGGGGCCTACCACCACAGCCTGTCCTCGTCGTACAACGGCGTCGGCCGCCCGCCCATCATCGCGGTCCGCGACGGCAGCACCCGGGAGCTGGTCCGCCGCGAAACCATCGAGGATCTGATGCGCCGCGATATCGGCCACTGAGCACCGAAACCGGCAGTGCCGCTACCGCTTCCGGGTGCCGAAGATGCTGCGGCCGATCTCGCGCCCGGCCACGGTGGCGGCCGACCGCAGGAAATTCTTGAAAGCGGTGTTGTTGACGATCTTCTCGGCCATGGACTCATCGACCGGCTGCGCCTTGGCCCGCCCGCGCGACGGCGCGGGTTCGGGAGCCTCCTCGGCCGCCTTGGCCAGGATCTCGTAGGCCGATTGCCGGTCGATGGTCTGCCCGTACTTGCTGTACAGCGTGGATTGCTGTGCCTTGGAACGGATTCCATCGTCGCCGATGGTGTCCATGAGCGAGCGCGGCGGCTGCATGCGCGCCCACGCCACCGGAGTCGGCGCGCCCTTCTCCGACAGCACGGTGACCACAGCCTCACCGATTCCCAATGAGGTCAACGCCTTTTCGAGATCGTAGGTGGCGGTCTTGGGATAGGTGCGCACCGTCTTCGACAGCGCCGCTTGATCTTCCGGGGTGAAGGCGCGCAGCGCGTGCTGTACGCGCGCACCCAGCTGGGAGAGCACGGCATTGGGGATATCGGTGGGCAGCTGCGTGCAGAAGAACACGCCCACGCCCTTGGATCGGATGAGCTTCACGGTCTGCTCGACCTGCTGCAGGAACGCCTTCGACGCACCCGTGAAGAGCAGATGCGCCTCATCGAAGATGAAGACCAGCTTGGGTTTATCCATATCGCCGATTTCCGGCAGCGTCTGGAACAGATCCGCCAGCACCCACATCAGGAAGGTGGAGAACATCTGCGGGCGGGACGCCTGCGCACCCAGTTCGAACAGCGTGATCACACCCTGTCCACCCGCCACCCGCAGCAGATCCGCCGGATCCAGTTCCGGCTCACCGAAGAAGGTGTCACCGCCGTCGGCCTCGAGATTCACCAGCGCCCGCAGGATCACGCCCGCCGTGGTCGCGGACACACCGCCGATCCCCTTCAATTCCTCCTTGCCCTCCGGGCTGGTGAGGAATTGGATGACCGCGCGCAGATCCTTCAGATCCAGCAGCGGGAAACCGTTCTGATCCGACCAGTGGAAGATCAGCCCGAGCGTGGATTCCTGAGTCTCGTTGAGCCCCAGCACCTTCGACAGCAGAATCGGCCCGAACGAGGTGATGGTGGCGCGAATCGGCACCCCGATCCCCTCGGTGCCCAATGAGACGAATTCACACGGGAACCCGGACGGCTTCCAGTCCGGATCACCGGTTTCCTGTGCGCGCGTGAGGATCTTGTCATTGGACTGCCCGGGCTGCGCCAGCCCCGACAGATCGCCCTTGATATCGGCGACCACGACGGGCACCCCCGCCGCCGACAACTGCTCGGCGATGCCCTGCACCGTCTTGGTCTTACCGGTACCGGTCGCACCCGCGATGAGCCCGTGCCGGTTCATGGTCTTCATCGGAATCCGCACCCGCGCATCGGGATGCACCTTCCCGTCCACCATGACGGTGCCCAATTCCAGCGCGAGCCCCTCGAACGCGTATCCGGCCGCGATCCCCTGCGCCGCGACCTCATCCGGTGCGCCCGCGTCCGCCGCGCCCGAATCCGCCTTGCCGTCGGCGGCTTTCGCGGGGGCGTCGGCCTTCGCGGGAGTATCGGCCTTCCCCTCGGCCGCGGCCTTATCGGCGGCTTCCTGTTCGGCAGCTTCCTTTTCAGCGGCATCGGCCGCCGCCACCGCCTCCGCCGCGATCCGCGCGGCCTCCTCCGCGGCCTTACGGGCCGCCGCTGCCTTCTCCTGCGGGGTGGTCATCGCGCTGTCCTCCGTCTGCTCTAGCCAAACCGACAAACGATCGCGGAACTTGCCGAAAGGATACTGCCCGGTCGGGTGGCAAACCGGACCCGACGCGGCCGGGCGCGGGGGCCGCCGACCGGGAAACGACTAACGTGTCCCGAGTGTCAGACAAAGTGGTGTGGATTGATTGCGAGATGACGGGCCTACGCCTGGACAGCGACAAGCTGATCGAGGTGGCCGCACTCGTGACGGACAGTGATCTCAATATTCTCGGCGAGGGCGTGGACATCGTCATTCACGCCGATGACGCGGCCTTGGCGGCCATGCCGCCGGTGGTCACCGAGATGCACGCGCGCTCCGGGCTCACCGAAGAGGTCCGCCGCTCCACCGTGACCCTGGCCGAGGCCGAGCAGCAAATCATGGACTACATCAAGCAGTACGTGCCCGCACCGCGCACGGTACCGCTGGCCGGTAACTCCATCGCCACCGATCGCGGCTTCCTGGCCCGCGATATGCCCATCCTCGACGCCCACCTGCACTACCGCATGATCGATGTCAGCTCCATCAAGGAATTGGCGCGCCGCTGGTACCCGCGCATCTACTTCGGCCAGCCGGAGAAGGGCCTGGCCCACCGCGCCCTGGCCGATATCCAGGAATCCATCCGCGAACTGCAGTACTACCGCCGCACCGCCTTCGTGGCTCCCCCCGGCCCCTCCACCGCCGAGATCGCCGCCGTAGCGGCCGAACTCAGCCGGAAACCGACCGGAAATACCGCTTAACCAGCCGATTAGGTACTCAGCGGCGGATCGCGATACGATCTACCGCGCCGGAAACAACCGGCAATGGTGACCGTAGTTCAGTTGGTAGAGCACCAGGTTGTGATCCTGGCTGTCGCGGGTTCGAGTCCCGTCGGTCACCCAAAAGATCAGGCCCGAGGTTTACACCTCGGGCCTGATCTGTATCTCCAGCCGGTACCGCTCAGTCCGGAGCCTGCACCAAAGTCAGCTGTCCGCGCTTGCGCAGGGTGAAGCCGAGAGTTTCGTAGAGGCTGATCGCGGTGGTGTTGTGCGCGACCGCATGCAGGAACGGGATTTCACCGCGTTCGCGGATGCCCGCGCCGACCGCGCGCACCAGACGCGAAGCCAGGCCGCGGCCGCGGAATTCGGCGTCGGTGCAGACGGCGCTGATCTCGGTCCAGCCCGGCGGGTGCATGCGCTCGCCCGCCATGGCTACCAGGCGGCCGTCCACGCGCAGGCCGAGATAGGTGCCCATTTCGATGGTTCGGGGTGCGAACGGCCCTGGTTCGGTGCGGGCGATCAGGGCCAGCATCTCGGGTACGTCGGCGGGCGTGAGGATGTCGAGTTCGGGATCGTGTGCGACGCGCAGGCCGGAACCGTCCATCTGCACCGAATCCAGCACCTGATGCACGGTCCAGCCGGGCGGCAGTTCATGGCCGAGGCCGCGCAGGGCGGTGCCGCCGCCGGGGCCGAGCACGGTGGCCAGATCGGCCCAGTCCTGCTCGTCCAGCTCGGGCGGATGGCCGATGAAGCGCGCGACCTCCGGGTCGTAGCGGCCGATTCGCCCCACCCAGGTGGCGAATCGGGCGTGTACGCCGCGCAGCGACGCCCGCACCGGATCGTCGAGTGGATGCAGCGAGGTGTCTACATCGATGGCTGTCCCGTTGCTGATCTGCACAACGCCATTCAATCCGGTTCGCCCGCAACGTATTTCCAACCGCTCGAGCTGATTGCAATCCTTGACGCTCACAAGATCGGAAAACCATCGACAGCTAACCCTCCGCAAGCGCATAATCGACAGACATCCGGTGCCGTTCGTCGGGGGAACAGCAAAGGAAAACCCGGACGGATGGAAAGACAATGTTCATCAAGAAATTGGTGGCCACAGCGGTTCTCGCGATCGCAGCCACCGTAACCACCATGGCGACGGCACACGGGGAAGCCGGTCTCGCCGATATCACTCTCAGCGGCGTGGACGGCCAGGTCGGCTACACCACAACCCTCGCCGCCGATCATTCGAACGCCCTCGTCACCCTCGCCTCCGGCCACTTCGTGCTGACCCCGGACGCGGTACAGGTGGTCGCGGACGACGGCACGATCGTCGGGGCCATACCGACGACGCTGCAGACGGATGTGGGTCAATCCCTCTCCGTCACACCGACTCTGGCCAGTGCCACGGAATTGACCCTCACCCCGGTGGGCGGGCCGACAGCCGCGGCGACCAGTAGCCAGGGTCTGCCCTTCGTGCACACCGTCGATGCCAATGGCGGCGCGATACTGGCCGGGGCAGCGGTCGGCTGTCTCGTCGGCATTGTGATCGGCATTTGGTTCTTCCTGGTCGGAGCCATATTCGGCTGTGCCATCGGTGCCGCTATCGGCGGCTTCATCGGAGCGGTGTCGTAACCGGCCCGCCCCGGAACAGCACGGGGGCCGCGTATCCGTTCCCCTACGCGGCCGCATTCCCGGCACACCCGAGTTGCCCGCCTCCGCCATGCGAAAATGCGGCATGACCATCAAGATCGACGCACTCGATGCCGCACTGCTGGCGGAGCTGGCGGCCGATCCGCGAGCGCCGATCCTGGAATTGGCGCAGCGGTTGCAGATCGCGCGAAATACGGTGCAGGCGCGGATGAAACGGCTGGAGGCATCGGGGGCGGTGCGCGGCTATCCGCCATCGGTGGATCTGCAGGCGATCGGCTTCGCGGTGCACGCGTTCCTCGGGGTGGAACTGGATCAGAACAAGATCGACGGGATTGTCGAGGCGCTGCGCGAATTCCCCAATGTGCTCGAGGTGCACGCCACCACGGGACGTTCGGATCTGCTGGTGCGGATCGCGGCGCAGTCGCAGCAGGATCTGCTGGGGATCATCCAGCGGGTGCACGCCATTCACGGGGTGCGGCATACCGAGACCATGCTGGCGCTCGCCACCCCGATCGAGTACCGGTCACTGCCGCTCGTCGAGCATCTGACAAAACCGGCTAACCCGACATGATGTGACCCGGGTCTCCCCTCGCTCGAGCAGAATGTTGTACGCGCAGAAGTGCCACAGATCACTTTTGAGCAGTCTGATCAACTTTTTGCCCTTCTGTTGACACAGATCACCCCTTAACGGCAGATTTCGCAGCACCGATTGCTTAGTCCCTGTCGTTTGCAGCTCACGATCTGGGCTGTGGAAAGAGTGGTGACCGTTCATGACCAGTGTTGCCTGCCCCTCATCGCAGCAGGCCGAACCGGCCGCCCCGTACGACCTCGCCGACCGCTATCGCTCCGGCGCCGGACCGGTCCTGCTGACCGGCGTGCAGGCCATCGCACGGTTACTGGTGGAACAGCATGTGCGCGATATCCGCGCCGGCCGCCGAGTCGCCACCTTCGTCTCCGGATATCAGGGCAGCCCCCTGGGCGGGGTCGACAAAATGCTGCTCGGCATGCCGAATGTGCTGTCCGAGCACGACATCACCTTCGTACCCGGCCTCAATGAGGAACTCGCCGCCACCTCGGTGTGGGGCAGTCAGGCTGATCTGCCCGCCGGGCGCGCCACCCATGACGGGGTGATCGGGGTCTGGTACGGCAAGGGCCCCGGCGTGGATCGCGCCACCGATGCCATCCGGCACGCGAATATGTACGGGGTCAATGCCCGCGGCGGCGTACTGCTGCTGGTCGGCGATGATCCGGCCTCGAAATCCTCCACCGTGCCCGCCGTGAGTGAGCGCTCGCTGGCGGCCATGGGTGTGCCGGTGCTGTTCCCGCGCAATGCGGAAGAGATCATCACCATGGGTATGGCCGGGGTCGCGCTGTCGCGGGCTTCGGGCTGCGTGGTGGCCATGAAGATCGTCGCCGATGTCGCGGACGGGGCCTGGACGGTGGATGCCGCGGTCGCGGATCTGCCGCTCACGATTCCCGAAGTGCAGTGGGAGGGAAAGTCTTTCGTCTACCGCCAGCGGCCGATGGCGGCTCCCGCGGACAGCGTGCTGGCCGAGGCGGATCTGTACGGGCCGCGCTGGGCCACGGTGCGGGAGTTCGGGGCGCTGAACGATCTCGATGTCATCGAGGTGAATCCGGCGGACGCCAAGATCGGCATCGCCGCCACCGGCACCACCTTCGACGCAGTGCGGCAGGCGCTGCTGGATCTGGGCGTCGACGAGGCGGCCCTGCATCGCGCCGGGATTCGACTACTGCGCATCGGTATGCCGTATCCCGTTGGGGCGCAGCAGGTCACCGCATTCGCCCGGGGGCTCGAGCAGGTGATCGTGGTGGAGGACAAGACCGCGTTCATCGAGACGCAGATTCGCGAGATCCTCTACGGCACGGCCGATGCGCCGCGCATTCTGGGCAAGCTGGACGAGCGCGGTGCGCCGCTCATGCCCGCCGACGGCGAACTGACCCCGGGGCGACTCCTCGCTCCGCTGCGCCGGGTGCTGCGCGCACACGTCGAGCTGAAAAGGGCTGCCCCGCCCGCCCTTTCACTGGAGGTGCTGTCCACCAAGCGCACCGCGTACTTCTGCTCCGGCTGCCCGCACAATCGCTCCACCGCGATTCCCGAGGGTTCGATCGGCGGCGGCGGGATCGGCTGCCACACCCTGGTGACCATGTCCGGCCGCAGCGACAGCGCGGTCACCGGACTCACCCAGATGGGCGGCGAGGGCAGCCAGTGGATCGGCCAGGCGCCGTTCACCGATGTGCCGCATCTGTTCCAGAACATCGGGGACGGCACGTTCTTCCACTCCGGGCAGTTGGCCGTGCAGGCGTGCGTGGCGGCCGGGGTGAACATCACCTACAAACTGCTCTACAACGAGGTCGTGGCCATGACCGGCGCGCAGGATGCCATCGGCATCCTGTCGGTGGCGCAGCTGACCCATAAGCTCACCACCGAGGGCGTCAAGCAGATCATCATCTGCGCCGATGAACCCAAGCGGCACAATCGGCGCGCGCTGGCCAAGGGCACGCTGCTGTGGCATCGCGACCGGCTGGACGAGGCGCAGCGGGCGCTGCGCGAGATCGAGGGCGTCACCGTGCTGATCTACGACCAGCACTGCGCCGCCGACGCGCGACGGCAGCGCAAGCGCGGCACGCTGCCGGTGCGCAATACCCGCGTGGTGATCAACGAGGCGGTCTGCGAGGGCTGCGGTGATTGCGGTGTGAAGTCCAATTGCCTTTCGGTGCAACCGGTCGAGACGGAATTCGGGCGCAAGACGCGGATCGATCAGACCTCCTGCAATACCGATTACAGCTGCCTGGACGGTGACTGCCCATCGTTCGTGACGGTCGAGGTGGTGCCGGATACCAAGGGACGCAAGAAGTCCCGTAAGCGCGCCGAGCCGCCTGCGGTGGCGGATCCGGGGTTGGACGCGCCGGTGGGCACGCAGAATGTACTGCTCGCCGGGATCGGCGGCACCGGCATCGTCACGGTCAACCAGGTGCTGGCCACGGCCGCACTGCGGGCCGGGTACGAGGTCGAGAGCCTGGATCAGATCGGGTTGAGCCAGAAGGCCGGGCCGGTCGTATCGCATCTGCGGTTCTCGACCACGACGCTGGAGCCGTCGAACCGGCTCACCCCGGGCAGCGCGGACTGCGTCATCGCCATCGATCTGCTGACGGCCGCCGATCCGAAGAACCTCCAGTACGGAAACCCCTCCGGCACAGTGGCGATCGCCTCCACCAGCCGTACGCCCACCGGTGACATGGTGTACGACAAGTCGGTCAGCTATCCGGAGACGCCGCAACTGCTGGATCGCCTTGCCGCGGTGTCGGATTCGCTGAGCCACTTCGACGCATTGGCAGCGGCCGAGAAGCTCTTCGGCAATACCGCCGCCGCGAATTTCCTGATGGTCGGCGCGGCCTTCCAGACCGGCGGACTCCGGTTGCCCGCCGCGGCGATCGAGGAGGCCATCGGCATCAACGGTGTCGCGGTGGCGGCCAATATCGCCGCCTTCCGCTGGGGCCGGGTCGCGATCGCGGATCCCGCCGCCTTCGCCGCCGCGGTCGAACCGATTGCGCCGCAGCGCGCCCCGGCGACGCTCGCACCGGAACTGCTGGCCGGAACCGGCTTCGAGGGTGAGGTGCGCCGACTGGTGGAACTGCGCGCCGCCGAATTGGTGCGATACCAGAACGTCAAGGTCGCTCGCCGATACGTGGACACGGTCCAATCCGTGTGGGCGGCAGAACGATCCGTCACCGAGCGCACCGAGTTCAGCGCGGCCGTGGCCCGCGGCCTGCACAAGTTCACCGCATACAAGGACGAGTACGAGGTGGCCCGCCTGCTGGTGGATCCCGCCTTCCTGGCCCAGGTGAGCGAACAGGTGCCCGACGGCGAGAACCTCACCTACAAACTGCATCCGCCGATCCTGCGGGCGATGGGCCGCAAGAAGAAGATCGGCCTCGGCCCCAAATCCCATGTGGCGCTGAAACTTCTCGCCAAGGGGAAGTCGCTGCGCGGGACCCGCCTGGACCCCTTCGGATACGCTCACGTCCGAAAGGTGGAGCGCGAGTTGCTCGCCCACTACACCGCCCTCGTGCAGCGCCTCGCCACCACCCTGACCCCCGACACCTACGACACCGCCACCGCGGCCGCCACCCTCCCCGACCTGGTCCGCGGCTACGAGGACGTCAAACTCGCCAACGTCGACCTGTACTGGTCGGGTCTGCGCGACCTGGGCCTCGACTGACATCCGCTGCGTGAGGTTTCCGCACCGCGAGTGTGGATCCCGGCCAAAAACATGCCGGGATGACGGGGCGGCACACCCTAAGGGGACGCCCCCCCGAGGGGACGGTCCCCCCAAGGGGACAGCCCCCTCAAGGCGACAGTCCCCCAAGGCGACAGTCCCCCCAAGGGGACGGGCCCCAGAGGACGGCCACCGTCGACGGGGTGGTGGGCCCGCCCAGGAACCTTCGCGCGAACTCACCCCTCGTCATCCCGGCGTGCTTGTGGCCGGGATCCACACCCGGAAGCGCCACACCCGGCGCGACCGGTACGCCGCCACAAGCGGCAACCACCCCGCCGCCACCATGCGGCATTCAGAGAGGAATCGATTGTGACCGCAATGCACACCGAGACAGGCGTTTTCGGCCGTTCGCAGGAACTGAGCTCGCGACGCCATGAACAGGTCGTGTTCTGCGAGGACGATAAGAGCGGGCTGAAGGCGATCATCGCGATTCATTCGACCGCGCTGGGGCCCGCGCTCGGCGGCACCCGTTTCTACCCGTACGCGAGCGAATCGGCGGCGCTGGAGGATGTGCTGCGGCTGTCCTGGGGCATGACGTACAAGGCCGCGGCGGCCGGGGTGAATCTGGGCGGCGGCAAGGCCGTCATCATCGGCGATCCGGCGACCATGAAGACCGAGGAACTGCTGGCCGCGTACGCGCGGTTCGTCAATACCCTTGGCGGCCGGTACATCACGGCGGGCGATGTCGGCACCAATACCGATGACCTGGATGTCATCGGCAAGCACACCGCCTTCGTGACCGGCCGCAGCACCGCCGCGGGCGGCTCCGGTGACAGTGCCCGGCTGACCGCGCTCGGCGTCTTCCACGCCATGCGCGCCGGAGCCGAATCCGTCTGGGGCGCACCGTCGATGGCCGGTCGCACGGTCGGCGTCGAAGGCGTCGGCAAGGTGGGCGGCGAGCTCATCGCCATGCTGCTCGCCGATGGCGCGGAGGTATGCGCCACCGATGTGAATGACTCTGCCCTACAGCGCATTTCGCTGCAGCACCCGTCGGTGCGCCTGCTGAGCACCGTCGCCACCGCACCCGTGGACATCTACGCCCCGTGCGCCCTCGGCGGCATTCTCACCGCCACCACCGCCGAAACCATCGAAGCGAAACTGGTGTGCGGCGCGGCCAACAACCAGCTCGCGACCCCGGAGGTGGAGCGGTCGCTGAACGAACGCGGTATCACCTGGGTCCCCGATTTCGTCGCCAACGCCGGCGGCCTCATGCAGGTGGCGGGCGAATTGCGCGCCGCCGATCCCGCCGCCATCGAATCCGATGTGACGGCCATCTACGACCGCTGCCGCGACATCATCACGGCGGCACAGGCTTCCGGCATCGGCACCGGGGCGGCGGCGAATCGTTTCGCCGAGCGCCGGCTCGACGCCATCCCGCGGACCATCTGACCGCGACGCCGGAGTTTCAAGGAGGAGACCAGAAGTGGCGATCACCAGCGGGTTATTCCGCACCAAATCAGTGGAACAGTCGATCCGGGACACCGATGACCCGGATGCCAAGCTACGCAAGGATCTAACGGCCAAGGACCTCACCGTCTTCGGCGTCGCGGTCGTCATCGGCGCGGGCATCTTCACCCTCACCGCGCGCACGGCGGGCACGGTGGCCGGGCCGTCGGTATCGCTGGCGTTCGTCTTCGCGGCGATCGCGTGCGGGCTGACCGCGCTCTGCTACGCCGAATTCGCCTCGACCGTACCGGTGGCGGGCAGTGCGTACACCTTCGCGTACGCGACCTTCGGCGAGATCATCGCGTGGATCATCGGCTGGGATCTGATTCTGGAATTCGCGCTCGCGGTCTCCGTGGTGGCCAAGGGCTGGTCCCAGTATCTCGGTGAGGTACTGGGTTCCCGCCCGCCCATCCTCGAACTCGGTTCGATCCATTTCGATTGGGGCGCAGTACTTATCATCGCCGTGGTCGGGGTGCTGCTGGCGACCGGCACCAAGCTCTCCTCGCGGGTGTCGGCCATCGCGGTCGGGATCAAACTGGCGGTGATCGCGCTGGTGCTGGTGGTCGGCGCGACCTATTTCAAGGCGTCCAATCTCACCCCGTACATTCCGCCGTCGCAGCCCTCGGAGAAGGCGGGCGGGGTGCATCAGTCGCTGTTCAGCTTCCTGACCGGTTCCGGCGGAACGAGTTTCGGATGGTACGGCCTGCTGGCCGCGGCCAGCCTGGTGTTCTTCGCCTTCATCGGATTCGATGTCGTGGCCACCACCGCCGAGGAGGTGCGCGATCCGCAGCGCAATGTGCCGCGCGGCATCTTCGGTTCGCTCGCGATCGTCACCGTGCTCTACGTCGCGGTCTCGCTGGTGCTGACCGGTATGGTCCCGTACACCGCGCTGGCTAACGGAAATGCCACCCTGGCAACAGCTTTCGCCCTGCACGGGGATATGTGGGTGAAGAACATCATCTCCATCGGCGCGCTCGCGGGCCTGTCCACGGTGGTGATGGTGATGTTCCTGGGTCAGACCCGGGTGCTGTTCGCCATGGCCCGGGACGGCCTGTTGCCGCGCGGTCTGGCGCGCACCGGTAAGCACGGCACGCCCGTGCGCCTGACGGTCATCGTCGGCATCGTCTGCGCCCTGCTCGCCGGTTTCGTGGATTTCGGCACGCTCGAGGAGATGGTGAATATCGGCACGCTGGTCGCATTCGTGCTGGTGTCGATCGGCGTCCCGATCCTGCGCCGCACCCGCCCGGATCTGCCGCGCGGCTTCCGCGTCCCCTTCGTTCCGGTCGTCCCGATCCTGGCGGCGCTGGCATGCCTGTGGCTCATGCTCAACCTCTCCATCGAGACCTGGCTGCGTTTCGTGGTCTGGATGGCGCTGGGCGTGATCGTGTACTTCGCCTACAGCCGCAAGCATTCGGTACTGCGGCGGCAGAGCGCGCAGGACGAGCCGGAAACCTCGCCCGTCAGCTGACCAAGGGTGCGAATCATCCTGATGAGGGGGGTGATTCGCACTTTCGCGCTACTCGGGGATGACCCGATTCGGGACCTGAGACCGATCGGCTCGGGACCTGCGGGCGATGTCGAGCGCACCCCCGATTACCGAGGATCGAGGGGTACGAATCGACGAGAGGAAACGCCATGAGCGTCAATGAGGACCACTCCCGCATCGGGACCGACCACGTCATCGTCAGCACCATGAATGATCTGCCCGGCTACCAGGTGACCGAGGTGCTCGGCGATGTCTTCGGCCTCACCGTGCGCAGCCGCCACCTCGGCTCACAGCTGGGCGCGGGCCTGAAGTCCATGTTCGGCGGTGAACTCAAGGGTATGACCAAGATGCTGTCCGACAGCCGCGAGGAGGCCAGGCAGCGTCTGGTCGAGCACGCGCTGGAGCTCGGCGCGGACGCCGTACTGGCAATGCGCTTCGACGCCAACGATTTCGCCGATATCGGCCAGGAGATCTGCGCCTACGGCACGGCGGTCCGCATCCGCGCCGACAAGCTGTAATCGAATTCCACAGTCCCGCAGACGGTCAGCCGCGATCCCATCGGATCGCGGCTGAATCCGTTTCCGGAACAGTCGTTTTCACGGTCGGGCGCGCCCGCTACTCCGGCGCGGCCTCGATCCCGGCGAGTATGACGCGGAGCCCGGTGAGATATTCCACATCCGGGTCGACGGCCGCGAAACCGGCGATCATGCGAGCGGTGCGCGGATAGCGGCCGGAATCGACGGCCTGCTCCAGTTGTCCCTCCGCATAAGGGTTTTCGGCGTATTCCACCCCCGTCCGCGCCTGCTCCTCGATGACGAATCCGGTGGTGTAGTGCAGCAGGATGGGGAAGACGCGTTCGGCCGAATCCCGGGCCAGTCCGGCGTCCTCCAGCGTGCGCAGGGTCAATTCCACCGTGCGCCACATGGCTTCGTCACTGATGAAGGTGCCCGCGGCCACGCGCGCGCCGTCCGGGTAGCGCAGCATGGACTGCCGCAGCCGCTGTGCGAGTTCGATGAGCCAGTCCCGCCAGTCCACCCCTTGGCGCGGCGCTTCCAGCCCCTCCACGGCGGCCACGAAGATGTGCTGGGCCATGGCGTCGAGCAGTTCGCGTTTGTTCTTGACATGCCAATACAGCGCGGGCGCTTGCACATTCAGCGCGGCGGCGACCTTGCGCATGGTCAGTCCGTCGAGCCCGGCCTCGTCCAGCAGCTCGAGGGCGGCCCGGGCAATGGCCTTGGTATCGAGCTTCACAGCCGGTTTCTCGCTCACCCTTGACACCTTAACAGCGTTCTGGTCTCCTTAACGACGTTAAGGATTTAACGTTGTTAAGGAGATTGTCATGGAGACCACGGACGTCGTCATCGCCGGTAGCGGACCGACCGGGCTCATGCTCGCCAGCGAACTGCGCCTGGCCGGAGTCCGGGTGGCCCTGGTCGATGGACTCCCCGCCCGCAC
This sequence comes from Nocardia sp. NPDC056000, assembly GCF_042269265.1. Lineage (NCBI taxonomy): Bacteria > Bacillati > Actinomycetota > Actinomycetes > Mycobacteriales > Nocardiaceae > Nocardia > Nocardia sp. NPDC056000. Next base: position 168,910 of record NZ_JBHJXS010000014.1, read on the forward strand.
CGGCGAATCGCGGGCCGGTGGCATTCACGCCCGCAGCATGGAGATCCTGGATCAGCGCGGCCTGCTCGACCGGCTGCTCCCGCAGGGCCGTCGCATGCAGGCCGGTCACTTCGGCGGACTGCCGCTGGACTTCAGCGACTTCGACACCGAGCACCCGTACATGCTGGCCATCCTGCAATCGGTGATGGAACGCGAACTCGAAGGCCGCGCAATCGAATTGGGCGTCGACACGGTGTGGGATTCACCCGTCACCGGCTTCTCGCAGGATGATTCGGGCGTGCGGGTCGAGCTCGGTGGCGCGCATCCGCGCACCGTGCGCGCCGCCTATCTGGTCGGCTGCGACGGCGGCCGCAGTTCGGTCCGCAAGCTCGCCGGGATCGGCTTTCCGGGCACCGATGCCACCGCCACCGGCATGCTCGCCGATGTCGAACTCGCCGATCCGCCCGCCGCACCGTTCTTCGGCCGCCGCAGCGCCGCGGGCGACTACTCCGCCATCCAATTCGAGCCCGGCTGGTACCGGCTTATCGTGCAACGCCACGATCTGGTGCTGCCGCGCGGCACCGAATTGACCTTCGAGGATTTCCGCGCCCACTTCACCGAACTCGCGGGCACGGATTTCGGTATGCACAGCCCGCGCTGGGTCACCCACTACGGCGATTCGGCCCGCCAGGCCGAGCGCTACCGAACCGGCCGGGTCTTCCTCGCGGGCGATGCCGCGCATATCCACAATCCGGCGGGCGGTCAGGGCCAGAACCTCGGGATCCAGGACGCGGTCAACCTCGGCTGGAAACTCGCGGCCGCCGTGCACGGCACCGCCCCCGAAACCCTGTTGGACACCTATGAATCCGAGCGCCACCCCATCGCCGCTCGCGTCCTGCACAACACCCGCGCGCAGACCGCCCTCATGCGCCCGGGCGCGCATTCCGACGCCCTGCGCGATGTCATGAGCGACCTCATCGCCACCGATCCGGTCCGGCACCGCCTCGGCCTGGAGATAACCGCCCTGGATATCCACTACGACACCAAATGCGAGCACCCCCTGGCGGGCCGCCGCGTCCCCGACGCCACCCTGACGACCACCGATCGCACCCGCGTCTACGAACTGCTGCGCCGGGCCCGTCCAATCCTGCTGCTGCTCAATGGAACCGAGGCCCCGATCAGCCCGGAATGGGGTGACCGCATCGACATCGTCACCGCCGAAACCCCGGGAACGCCGTGGCACATCCCCGCCGTGGGCCCGATCCCGGTCCCCGCCGCAATCCTGATCCGCCCGGACGGCTACGCGACCTGGGCAACCGATGAACCCGGGCTGCCGGGCCTCGGTGAGGCCCTCGAGAACTGGTTCGGCGCGACCGCCTGAGCTTCGGGTTCTAGGCTGAGCGCGTGCGCATCATCGACCTGTCGGTCCCGTTGCGGACCGCAATGCCCGTGTATCCCGGTGATCCCGAGGTGAGCATTCGCCCGGCGCTGACCGTCGCCGTCGACGGTGTGAATGTGCTGCACGTGGATATGGGCTCGCAGACCGGGACGCATGTGGACGCGCCGATGCATATCGATGACGCCCTGCCCACACTGGACGCGCTGCCGCTGGAGCAGTTCCTCGGACCGGCGGTGGTGGTGGACGCGCGGGGCCTGGGGCCGCGCACGGCGATCGGCCGGGAGTATTTCGAGGGCAAGATCGGCGCGGGGCAGATCGTGCTGGTCGCCACCGGCTGGTCGGAGCACTGGGGAACACCGGATTACCTGGCCCATCCGTATCTGGATCCGGCGGCCGCCGCCTACCTGGTCGAGTCCGGGATCCGGACCGTCGGGATCGATACGCTGAGTGTGGATCCGACTCCGGCGCAAGACATTCCGTCACATAGGATCCTGTGCGGCGCGCACGCTGTGATCGCCGAGAATCTCACCGCGCTGGACCGGGTGCTGAGCGAACAGCAGCTGGGTCATCGCGTGGAGGTATCCCTACTCCCCCTGAACCTGCCCGGCGCGGATGGAGCGCCCGTGCGAGCGATCGCTCGCATCGGGTGATCTACCCACTCCGGTTGTGACTGAAACAGCACTGGACCTGATTTTGTGGCGCATACCACTTGATCTTCGTAGACTGCTTCTCACATGGGGGAGGTCGGGGCCCCCGACCCAGGCTCGATCAAGGAAGACCATTACGTGAAGCGTTGTACCGTAACAACTCTGCTGGCCACGGCGGCGATTCTGAGCGCCGCTCCCGCGGTCGCCTCCGCGGAGATCACTCTCACGGACGCCTCGAGCAAGACTCAGAGCGACGATCCCATGGAGGCGTCGGTTTCGGGCTCAGCCTCGGGATCGGCGAAGACCGGTAGCTCGGGCGGGCTCGCGACCACCGGCTCCACCGGCACCGGATCGTTCGGCCTGCCGAATCTGGACAAGATGCTGCTGGGTGACTACAAGTCACTGTGCGCGGTCACCGGTAGTGCGGCCACCGTCCTGGGCAATGCCAGCTTCGGCTGCGACAGCCTGAACGGCAAAGGCAGCCTCGGACTGCCCACCCTGTAGGTACTTCGGGGGGCACACGATCGAGCAGTAAGAAGGGCTCCGGCTTGACCGCCGGAGCCCTTCTTCGCGTCTGTGGATCAGCGGTTGTCGTCGGCGTTGCCGGCCTTCCACTGCGTCCACGGGATATTCCAGTCGCCCAAACCGTCCACACCGGACAGCGTGCCGCCGACGGTGTTCTTCACGATGGTGATGTCACCGCGCTTGGAGTTCTCGTACACCCAGCGGGCGTCGGCGGGGCTCAGGTTCAGGCAGCCGTGGCTGGTGTTGCTGTAGCCCTGCTGGCCGACCGACCACGGTGCGGAGTGGAAGAAGATGCCGGAGTAGGAGATTCGGGTCGCCCAGTCCACCGGCGTCTTGTAGCCCGCGGGCGAGTTGACCGCCACACCGTAGGTGGAGGAATCCATGATGATCTTGTCGAAGCGGTCGCCGACGATGTAGACGCCGTTATCGGTGGGGGTGGAGTCCTTGCCCATCGAGGTCGGCATGGTCTTGACCACCTGGCCGTTCTTCTCGACGGTCACCATCTTGGTGTTGTCGTCGGCGGAGAAGATCGTCGCCTCGCCGATGGTGAAGCTCGAGGTGATGTCGGTGTCGCCGACCAGGCCGTTGCCCAGATCCTTGCCGTAGACGTTCACGGCGATATCGATCTTGGTGCCGGGTGCCCAGTAATGCTCGGGCCGCCACCGCACTTCGCGGTTGTTCACCCAGTAGAAGGCGCCCTCCACTGCGGGGGTCGTGGTGATTTTGATCGCATTCTGGGCGGCCTTGCGGTCCGGGATGTTCTCGTCGAACTGCACGGCGACCGGCTGGCCGATGCCGACCACTTCGTTCTCGGCGGGCAGCAGGTACGGGTGGGTGCGGTTATTCGGCGAGATGGTGCTGAAACTCATGGTCGAGGTGCTCGCACCACCCAGGCCGATGGCCTCCACGGCCAGCTTGTAGGTGCGTGCGAAGCCCAACTGCTCGGTCAGCTTCCAGGACAGGCCGTCCTTGGCGAGTTCACCGCCGACCGCCTTGCCCTCGGGATTGGTGAGCGTCACATTGGTGAGCTTGCCGTCCTGCACCTGCAGCACCAGCGGATCGCCGGGCGAGACGCCCTTCTGCCCATCCTTGATGGGCGAGACCAGCTTCGGCTTCACCAATTCGCTGACCGGATTGGAATCGATTGCGACAGAGGAGGAATCCTTCGACGAGTTCCCCGAAGAGCACCCCACCAGCGCAAGCGCCAGCACGGACAGCACGGCTACGGATCCCCGCCACCGCGTCGAACGGCCCTGACCATTGCTCATTACAACCCCACTCCATGTCTCGGTGCGTGTGTCGGCCCGGAGAATTCGCCCCGACCACGCCTGCTCGACCACCACGCCCACGGGGTTCGGCCGAGACCACGCCCCGACCATTCTGCCAGGCCGTACGCCCTCACCACACGCCGATACCGCACCCCCGCTAGGGCTCGACCGGTTCATCCGTACCAACCCCCAATTCGTTAACACCCACCCGCAAGATCGCCCCCTCCCCCAAAAACCCAGCTCAACGTACCGATTTCACTTTCTGCCACACCTCCTGTTAATGTTTCTTCCGCACCGCAGAGAGGCCAACCGGACAGGAAAGCCCCGAAGCAGAGCAAACACGCGCCATTAGCTCAATTGGCAGAGCAGCTGACTCTTAATCAGCGGGTTCGGGGTTCGAGTCCCTGATGGCGCACCACAGGATGGCCCCGACCGGCAACGGTCGGGGCCATCTTTCGTTGGTGCTGAACCTGTTCCCCGCCAATCACTTTCGGTGTCGAGGGTGATTGGCGGGAGGCGGGTCAGAGCAGGGGGCGGACGTCCCAGAGCCAGACGCCGTCGACCTGTTGGGCGGGGAGGCCCAGGAGTTGGTCGATGGCGCTGCGGAGGGCGTCGGTGTTGGTGGTGGGTGGGAGGACCACCACGTCGGCGTGCCAGAAGCGCAGGTCCGCGAGGGCTTGGTCGCGGGCGGGCGGGTCGATTGCCGGGATTGTGCCGAACATGCGGATCAGGGTGAGCATGTTGCCGGTGGGGCGGGTTACGGGGCCGTAGTGGGCCGACTTGTCCACGCCGGGGCCGACGTAGTAGCCGCCGACCAGGGGGAAGGTGAAGTCGGAGTCGAGTTGCCAGCGCAGGGCGACGGCGTCGACGGGGGTGGGCGGGGGCACGATCACCACGGAGCCGTCCGAGATGTACCGGCGCACAGCGCCATCGGTGAAGAAGGCGGGGGTGGCGGTGCGTTCCACCACCGGCAGCATGGTCGGGGTGATGGGCAGTAGGGCGCAGGCCAGGGCGGTGAACCAGACTATGGGCTGCCACCGGGTGGTGGCGGTGCGCCGGTGATCGATCGCGCGCTGTGTGCCCAGGGTCAGGATGATCGCGATCGGCGGGATGGCCGCCATGGCGAAGCGGGATTCGATCATCCCGTTGAACGGTGGGATCCAGCCGAAGACGAACCACGGCATGGGCACCCCGGTGAAGAAGCCGCCGATGAACAGCACGATGCCCAGGGACAGGGCGATGAACACGACGATGACGGTCAGGGCCGCTCGCACGATGCGCTCGTGCCGCAGGAAGTACGCGGTGACCGCACCGAGCAGCAGCAGCGGCCAGCCGAAGTAGGTGTTGTGCTCGGTCGGGTTGATGCTCACATCGGGTCCGAAGGAGAAGGTCCCGCCCGCCGAGAACGAGGAGAACTGGAACAGCGTCAGCAGGTCGTTGCCGACGCGGCCGTGGCCGACGAAGCCATAGGACTGCGTGCCGAGGAACTGCCACCACAGCGGAATCGTGGTGAGCGTCAGGGTGATCAGCGCCGCGAGCAGTACCGGCCGGGCGATGGTGCGCAGCGTGGCTGCGATGGCGCGGCGGGTGCGCAGGTAGGCCAGTCCGAAGACCGCGAAGCTCAATGCGAACAGCAGCAGCGGCTCCTCACCCAGCGCGATCTGCATGGCGACCAGCAGACCCAGCGCGATGGAATCCCGCGGCCGCGGTGCCGTGCCGTGCTCCGGGGCGTCGTTCACCCGCCGCGCCATCCGGATGACCCGCATGGCGATGAACGGAAGCAGGACCAGAACAACGTAATTCGGGTGGCCGTTGGTGTGCGAGATCATGGCGGGCGCGAACCCGCAGAACGTACCGCCGACGGCCGCGGCGAACTTCGATGTCACCAGTTCACGCGAGAACACCAGATACCAGGCGAACGCGGTACCGGACAGCCCCAGGGTGAGCGCCAGCGCGAAGGTGACGGTCGGCCCGAACAGCAGCGTGACGGGCGTGAGCGGTATGCCGAACCCGTACATGAGGGTGTTGGCCATCAGGTTCACGCCGTCGGGGAAGTTCTGCATCGACGTGCTGAACGGATTCTCGAAGTTGGTGATCTTGTGCGCCGTCAGCGCGAAGAACCACTCGTACAGGGTTTGGTCCTGATCGCTCTTGATCAGATACCCGCTGCGCGGATGCGCCCACAGCCGGGAAAGTACGAGCACCGCCAGCGACAGATAACCGCCGGCGACGATGAGATCGATTCGCGCCGAGCGGATTCGCCGCCCGAGCGAGGTGAAGCGACCACCCCCGGGGTGATTTCCGTCCGGTGTCGACCGGTCCGGAACCACCCCCTCCGATCGGTCCCCCACGGTCCGTTCGGTTACCCACCCCAGTGCCACGCGTCAACTCCTCTGAACATCACGATGAACAGGCGTTGACGGTACCCGGGCTCGACCGAGGTCGTGCTGTCGAGCGGTGTGCGCCCGGGTTCCGTTCCCCGTCAGCGGAGTTCGCGCGCGGAGGGTCCGCGGCCGTGCAGTACCGCGGTCTCGGACCAGATCAGCATGGCGATCGGGCCGCAGACGAAAAGGGTTGCGATTGTGGGGTATTCGGTGTGCGACATCACGCGGCCCGCAGTGGGGTGGCGAAGGACTTGCGTAGCGAGGACGGGCCGATCAGGGGTAGGAGCGCCGCCAGCAGCTTGCCCTTGAATGCCTTTGGGGTCCGGGTCAATTCGACGTCGACGCGGCTGCCGGAGAGCTCGGGGGTGATGCGGAAGACCCAGCCGCCGCCCGCGCCGAAGAGTTTGGAATCCAGGGTGGTGATGGTGACGGTGTCGCCCGCCGGATCCCACTGGTAGCGGGCGCGCTCCCAGGCGGCGGCGGTGCCCTCGGTGACCTCGGCCCAATCATCGCCGCGGGCATGGACGACGAAATGCTCGGCGTCGATGCTCGGCCATGCCTCGGGGCGGGTGGGGCCGAAGTCGGTGAGCACGTGCAGGACTTCGGCGTGAGACAGCGTGGACATGAGGTGAAAACGAACGGTAGCCATGGAATTACCTTGGCCTCCGACGGTGGTGCGCCGAATCTGTCGGATGACGCTGTCTTGACGTAATCCAGTTTCGGTAGGGTCTGCCTCCGGACTCGTACCCGCGGGACCGGGAGGAGAGTCACCATGCCGTTGTTCGGACGCGACAGCGAACTGAAAGAGCTGGCCGCGCTCGTGGACGGCCCCGGCGAGCACGCCGGCATCCTGCTCGAGGGCGAACCCGGCATCGGGAAGTCGACCCTGGTGGAGCGGACCGTCACCGCCGCGAACGCCGCGGGGCTGCGGGTGCTGCGCACCGCCGGGGCGGAAGCCGAGAGCACCCTGGTGTTCGCCGGACTGCATCAGCTCCTGTACCCGCTGCGGCGCGAGTTCGACGCGCTGCCGCCGCGCCAGTTCGACGCGCTGACAACCGCTTTGGGCATGTCGGACAGCACCGCCGAGCCGAGCGTGCACCTGGTCGGCATGGCGGCCCTGACCCTGCTCGCGGACTCGGGAGCCGAGCGCGCGGTGCTGGTGGTCGCCGAGGACGCGCACTGGCTCGATCCGGCCAGCGCCGAGGTGCTGGCCTTCGTGGCGCGGCGCATCGATTCCGAAGCCGTCGCGATGCTGGCCACCCTGCGCGCCGCCACCGAGTCGCCGCTGCGCACCGTCGGACTCTCGGTACTGCGGCTCGGCCCGCTGCCCGAAGACGCCGCGACGGCACTGCTCGACGACATCGCACCGGACCTGCCCGCGCAACTGCGACGGCGAGTACTCGCCGAGTCGCACGGCAACCCGCTGGCGCTGACCGAATTGCCCACGGCGGCGGTGGATCTCGGTGATGCCGCCCCGGTCCTGCCCTTGACCGAGCGGCTCGAACAGGCTTTCTCCGCCCGCGGCGCGGCACTGCCCGGGCCGACGCGATCGGCTTTGTTGGTCGCGGCACTCGACGACGGCGACTCGGCCACCGAAACACTCACCGCCACGGGGATTCTGCTGGCATCCGCGGTAACCACCGAGGTATTCGCACCGGCCGTGACCGCCCGCTTGATCAGCATCGGCTCGGGCACGGTGACCTTCCGCCATCCGCTGGTTCGGTCCGCCCTGGTGGCGGCGGCGACCGATGCGGAACGCCGCCGCGCACACCTGGCACTGGCCGAAGCGCTCGAGGAGTCACCGGATCGCCAACTGTGGCATCGCGCGGCCGGTACGGCGGGCGCGGACGAAGCCGTGGCCGCGGCTCTGGAGCAGGCCGCCGAACAGTCTCGGCATCGCGGCGGTGCGGTCGTCGCACTGGAACGCGCCGCGGCCCTGAGCGTTTCGCCCGGCCGCCGCGCGGATCGGCTGTTGCGCGCGGCGGAATTGGCCGTCGACTCCGGGCACCGGGATACGGTCGAACGACTGGTCGCCGCCGCCCGCGCGCTCCCCCTCACGGCCGCCCAGGAGGCCACCGCGAAATGGGTGCTCAGCGGATTCGAGGACGGTATGCGCGAAAGCCCTTCGCATATCGGTGAACTGGCCGCGCTGGCCGCCTCGGTGGCCGCCGATGGTTTCCACGATGCCGCGCTGCGCATTCTCTGGGGCGCGGCCGCGCGATGCTTCTGGTCCGAACCGGGACCCGATACCCGGCGCGCGGTGCTCGCGGTCGCCGATTCCTTCGGCATTCCCGACGATGATCATCGCAAGCTCGGCATCGATTCGATCGTGGCCCCGTTCGAGCGCGGCGACCAGGTCCTGGATCAACTCCGGGTGCTGGCCGCGACGACCGGCCGCGATACCGAGGCCGATCACTATCTCAGCAGCGCCGCCTACCAGGTCGGCGCATTCGACCTGGCAGCGCATTTCGCCGCGGCCGCCGCGCTCGGCTTCCGTTCGGCCGGGCGCTTGGGGCTGCTCACCCGGGCACTCGCCATCCAGGCGTCGAGCCTGACCCGGCTCGGGGACCTCACCGCCGCCACCCCCATCGCGGCGGAGTCCGCGGCCTTCGCGCTGGAGACCGCCCAGCCCTTCATGCACGCCACGATCAGCGCGACCCAGGCCGAAATCGCCGCGCTGCGTGGCGATTACCCGCAGGCCGCGACCCTCGCCACGGACGCCGAACGGATCGCGCTCGCGGCGGGCGCACGCCCCGTACTGGCGAACGTGCAACTGTCCCGGGGGCTCATCGCACTCGGCGAGGGCCGATTCGATGACGCCTTCACCGATCTGGCCCGCATCCACGACCCCCTCGACCCGTCGTATTCGTTGTCGCTGCGCGCGTGCTTCCTCACCGAACTCGCCGAGGCCGCGGTCCGCGCCGGGCAGACCGAGGCCGCGACCGCCCTGCTGCGCGATCTGGAACCGGTGGCGGCGGCCACCTCCTCGCCCGCCCTGCATATCGGAATGCGCTATGCCCGTGCGGTTCTGGCCGGGGAGTCGGCCGCGGAACTGTTCACCGCGGCCTTGGCGGCCGATCTCACCGGCTGGCCCGCCGAACGCGGCCGCCTGCATCTGGCGTACGGCGAATGGCTGCGGCGACAGCGCCGGGTCGTGGAGTCCCGCACGCATTTGCGCACCGCCCGTGAGATTTTCGACGCCCTGGGCTTCACCGCGTGGAGTGAGCGGGCTCGCCTGGAGCTGCGCAGCGCGGGCGAATCCAGCCCGAACCGCGATCCGGACGCACGGGAGCGGCTCACCCCGCATGAGCTGAGCATCGCGCAATTGGCGGCGCAGGGGCTGACCAATCGGGAGATCGGGCAGCGGCTGTACCTGTCGCACCGGACCGTCAGCACCCATCTGCACCGCATCTTCCCCAAGCTCGGCATCAGCTCGCGCGGGGATCTGGCGGCGCTGCTGCCCACCCTGGCCGAAACCGCCGGTTGATCGTCCGGACCGACACCGATTACGTCATCCGACGCACGCGGCGGGGCCGGTGCGCTCCCTAGCGTTGCCGGCATGAACATCAACCGACGCGGACTTTTCACCGGAGCGCTGGCGGCGGGCCTGGCCGCGGCCTCGCTCACCGCCTGCTCCACCGACCCCGCACCCGCGACCACCGTTCCGGGTGCGGCCCTGCGGGCCGGATCGGGCGCGAATACCAGCCTCGGTCCGATCAAGAAGATCGATGCCGGTGCGCTGAACGTGGCGTACGCCGAATTCGGGCCAGCCACCGGACAGCCGGTGATCCTGTTGCACGGCTGGCCCTATGACGCGTACAGCTACGCCGATGTGGCACCGCTGCTGGCCGCGTCCGGCTACCGGGTGCTGGTGCCGTACCTGCGCGGTTACGGCGAGACCACCTTCCGCTCCGCGCAGAGCGTGCGCAACGGGCAGCAGTCGGCCATCGCGCGCGACATCGTCGATTTCATGGACGCGCTGCATATCGACCGGGCCGTGCTCGGCGGATTCGATTGGGGCGCACGGACGGTCGATATCATCGCGGCGCTGTGGCCGGAGCGGGTCAAGGCCATGGTCGCGGTGAGCGGATACCTCATCACCCAGCAGGCGGCCCAGCAGCAGCCGTTGCCGCCCGAGGCCGAATTGGGCTGGTGGTACCAGTATTACTTCTCGACCGAGCGCGGCCGCCTGGGTTATGAACGCAATCGCCGCGATTTCAACCGGCTGATCTGGCAACGTGCCTCTCCGGCATGGAATTTCGACGACGCCACCTACAACCGCAGCGCCGCCGCCTTCGACAACCCCGATCAGGTGGACGTCGTCATCTCCAACTACCGGTGGCGTTTGAGCCTGGCCCCGGGCGAACCGCAGTACGACGCCTACGAACAGCGGCTCGCCACCGGACCGGCGATATCGGTGCCCGCCATCACGATCGCGAGCGACTTCGACGGTGCGGCCAAGGACGGAAAGGCGTACCGCGCCAAGTTCACCGGGAAATACGAACACCGCGTCCTCGACGGCATCGGGCACAATGTGCCGCAGGAAGCGCCGCAGCCGTTCGCCCAGGCGATCATCGACGCCGACCACCTCTGACGGTGAGCGCCGGGCCCGGCGATACAGCCGGACCCGGCACTGTCGTCTACAGCGAATCGCGACGCCGCATACCACCGCCGGAATCGAGCTCGACCACCGTCGCTATGCCGATCCGGCGCAGGAACGGAAAGTCATGGCTGACAACGAGTATCGCGCCGCGGTAGTCGGCCAGGGCCTCGACCAGCTGATCCACACTGGCGATGTCGAGGTTGTTGGTCGGTTCGTCGAGCATCAGCAGTTGCGGCGGCGGATCGGCGAACAGCAAGCGCGCCAGCGATACCCGGAAACGCTCACCGCCCGACAGCGTCGACACCGGCCGATCCACACCGCTGCCGCGAAGTAGCAGGCGGGCCAGCTGATTTCGGATCGTGCCCGGCGCGACGGTGGTGGCCACCGCGCGCACATTGTCGAGGGCACCGGCCCGCTCGTCCAGATTGTCCAGGCGTTGCGGCAGATATCCCACCCGATCGGTGAGCAGCACACCGCGTTCCGGATGGCTCCCCGCACGCAACTGCTCGAGCAGCGTCGATTTGCCCGCCCCATTGGGGCCGATCAGGGCGACGCGTTCGGGTCCCTGAATGACGATGCGATGGTCGCCGTCCGCCAATTCCGCGATGCGGCGGCTGCGCGGCACCTCCGGATCGGGCAGTTCGAGGCGGATATGCTCGTCCTGGCGCACCCGCGCTGCCGCGGTATCCAGAATGCTCTGGGCCGCTTGCACTTTGGCATCGAGGGTGCCGCGCAATGCGCCCGCCGACCCCTGTGCCCGACTGGCCCGGTTGCCCGCGAGAATCCGCGGGATTCCGCCGTCCCGCTGTGTCGCGCGGGCGGTGCGCTCGCGTCTGGCGAGTTTGGTCTCGGCCTCGATGCGCTGCCGTTTCTCGACCTTCAACGCCTGTTCGGCGGTTCGGGCCGCCTGAACGGCGGCCGCCTGCTCCTGGTCGACGTACGCCTTCCAGGCGCTGTACGGCCCGCCGAACACCTCCAGGGCCGCGCCGTGCAGTTCCGCGGTGGCGTCCATGCGTTCGAGCAGTTCGAGATCGTGGCTCACCACGATGAGGGCGCCGGGCCAGGAATCCACGAATCCCGCCAGCTTGGCACGGGTTTCGCGATCGAGGTTATTGGTCGGCTCATCGAGCAGTGTGATGGGCGTGCGCTGGATGCGCAGCCCGGTGATCGCCACCAGCACGGCCTCACCGCCGGACAGCTCCCCGACGCGGCGGTCCAGATCCGCAGCGCTGAAACCGATTTCGTGCAATGACTCATCGGCGCGGGCTTCGATGTCCCAATCGTCGCCGATCGTCTCGAAGTGTTCGTCCGCGGTGTCGCCGGATTCGATCGCGCGCAATGCCGCGAGCTTGTCCGCGATCCCGAGTAGACCCGCGACGGTGGTCTCGCGGCCGAGGGTGAGCGTCTGCGGGAGATAGCCCACCGCGCCGGTGGTTTCGACGCTGCCGGAGGTCGGGGTCAGCAGTCCGGCGATCAAACGCAACAGCGTTGATTTCCCGGCGCCGTTGCGACCGACCAGACCGGTGCGCCCGGTGCCCAGCGTGCCGTTGAGCCCCGCCAGGGCGACGGTGCCGTCGGGCCATTCGAAGGACAGTTTCCGCAGGGTGACGGCAGCGGATGTGGATAGGGATGTGGACATGATCGTCGACTCGTTCCTGCTCGTGAGAGCGGCCGCACGTGATTTCGGACGTGGCGGAGCCAGACGAAGGCGAAGATCCCGGTGCGAATTACCGGGCGAATGCGTGAGAGAAGCGCCGCCTTCGACTGGGCGGCTGGATTCTGTCGACTTCCTCGATCAGCACCCAGCCACTCTACCCGCGGTCCGGGACGGTGATCGTCTGGTATTCGGTGTACTGCCCCAGGCCGACCGCGCCGTATTCGCGGCCGATCCCGCTGGCCTTGAATCCGCCGAAGGGACCGTCGAATCCGACGGGTGCGCCGTTGATCGTGACCGTCCCGGCCCGAATCCGGCGCGCGACGGCGATGGCCGCGTCCCGGTCCGCCGACCACACGCCGCCGGAGAGCCCGTAGTCGGAATCGTTGGCGATGCGGATGGCGTCGTCGATATCGTCGTAGCCGATGACGACCAGCACCGGGCCGAAGATCTCCTCCCGGGCGATCCGCATATCCGGGGTCACATCGGCGAAAACCGTTGGCGTGACATAGAAGCCGTCATGCAGGCCGGGCGGCAGGTGCGGGCCGCCGCAGACCGCGCGAGCGCCTTCACCGATCCCGATCTCGATGTAGTCGCGAACCCGCTGCTGCTGATCGCCGCGCACCATCGGCCCGATGAAGGTGCCCGGATCGCGCGGATCACCGACCGGCAGCGAGCCGACCAGTGCGGCCAGCGCCGCGACCACCTCCGCATAGCGGGAATTCGGCGCGAGGATCCTGGTCTGCGCGATACAGGATTCGCCATTGTTCAACAGTGAACCGAACTTCAGGCCGTGCATCACCGCGCTCAGCTCGGCATCGGGCAGGATCACCGCCGCCGATTTGCCGCCGAGTTCGAGACTGACCCGTTTGAGCTGCGCGCCCGCGATGGACGCGATCCGCCGACCGGCGGCGGTCGAGCCGGTGAACGCGATCTTGTCCACCAGCGGATGCGAGATCAGATATTCGCTCGTTTCCCGTTCCGCGGGAAGCACACTGAGCACGCCCGCGGGCAGTTCGACGCGATCGATCAACTCGGCCAGCAGGCCCATGCTCAGGGAATTCTCCGGGGATACCTTCAACACCACCGAATTTCCGGCGAGCAGGGCGGGCAGGATCTTCGAGGTCGCGGAGGAGAACGGCGAATTCCACGGAATCACCGCGGCCACCACGCCCACCGGCTCGCGCCGAACCACGCTGCGCACCAGCGCGTCCGGATCCGACGGGGTGAGGGTGCGCTCCCAGTCGAAACGCTCGGCCGCCGCGAAGTAGGCGTTCGCCTGCCGGGTCAGCGCGGCCTGACCCGCCCCGGTGAACCATGCGGCGGAACCGTTTTCGGCGGTGATGAGTTCGGCGATCCGATCGGCTTGCTCTTCACGCAGCTCATTGAACTTGCGCAGCACCGTGATTCGCTCGGCGGGTGCGGTATCGCGCCACACCCGGCTGTCGAAGCTGGCGTGCGCAGCCGCCACCGCGCGATCCACATCGGCCGGATGCGCCTGCGCCGCCTGGCCGATGCGCGACCGATCGTGCGGCGAGAGAATCTCCAGCAGCGCCGGTTCGCTGGGCTCGGTCCACGAACCGCCGATATAGAGGCGATCGTAGGTGATCATTCGTCCGCTCCGAGCGGGAATGGGGTCTTCCATGACTCCGACGCTAGGGACGGCCGAGCGCCGGCCGCGAGCGTCGAATGACGTATTCTCCGACGCTGATCCGACACCGCGACGTCGGTGAACGTCACATGAACGGTCTGTCAACGGTGTAGGTCTACGATGCATAGGTACAGTGGCCAACTTCCGAAGCAGGAGGCATCCGATATGGCTGACAAGCCGACCAACCGCGGCCGATCCGGCTCCACCGGGGACGGGCCGGTGGAGGGACCGATCACCCGGGCGGCGGTATTGGACGCGGCGCTGCGGATCGTCGATCGGGACGGGGTGGACGGACTGTCGATGCGGCGGCTCGCGGAGGCGGTGCGACGGGATCCGATGGTGATCTACCGGCATGTGCCGAATAAGGCCGCGGTGCTGGACGGGGTGGCCGAGGTCGTCTTCGCGGAGCTGTCGGTGGATGCGACGGATCCGGACTGGATGTCGCAATTGCGTTCGGTGGCAAGGGATTTCCGCAAGCTCGCGCTGGAGCATCCGCGCGTGGTGCCGCTGCTGGTGACCCGGCCGCTGGCGACGCCGCTGGGATTGCGGCCGCAGGCGGTGCTGCGGCCGCTGGAGGACATCCTGGCGCTGCTGACGCATGCCGGATTCTCCGGTCCGGACGCCCTGCACATCTATCGGGCCGTATTCGGCTTCCTGTACGGGCATGTGCTCAACGAGCTCCAGGAAATCGTGGAGAACCCCGATGAGACCGATGATCTGCTGCGCCTGGGCCTGTATCGGCTGCCGATCGCGGAGTTCCCGCTGCTGCGCGGGCTCGCACCGGCGCTGGCGGCCTATGACGGCGGGGCCGAACTCGAACGCGGGCTCGATATCCTGCTGACCGGTCTCGCCGCAACCCTGCCGCGCGATAACGGTGCCGGTCAGCACTGATTCTACGTTGTAACTCTACGATGTAGACAGACGCTGTCTTCCGGCATAGGCTGAAGAATGGCCATCACCAATGTCGCCGTGTACGCACATCTGAGCCCCTCCGATATCGAATCGCTCGGACGGGAGCTCGATGAGATCCGCGGCGATATCGAGGAGCGGCGCGGCACCCGCGATGCGCGCTATATCCGCCGCACCATCGCATTGCAGCGCACCCTCGACGCCGCCTCCCGGCTGACCATCGCCCTCAGCCGGGGCAGGCTCGGCTGGCTCCTCGGAACAGCGGGTCTGGCGACGGCCAAGAGCATCGAGAACATGGAGATCGGCCACAATGTCGGCCACGGCCAATGGGATTGGATGAACGATCCCGAAATCCGTTCCAGCACTTGGGAATGGGATATGGCCGGACTGTCCTCGCAGTGGCGGTACTCGCACAACTTCCGGCATCACTTCTACACCAATGTGCTCGGCATGGACGATGACATCGGCTTCGGCGTCATCCGGGTCACCACCGACCAGCCGTGGCGGCCGCGCTTCCTGCTGCAACCGCTGCAAAACCTTTTCCTGGCAGCCACTTTCGAATGGGGCATCGCCCTGCACGATCTCTACTCCGAACAGGACCGCGCCGAAACCCCCGCCGCGCGGACCGCCGAGACCAGGGCGCTCATCCGCAAGGTGGTCCGGCAGACCGGTAAGGACTACGTACTGCTGCCGGTCCTGAGCGGACGTCGCTGGCGACGCACCCTGACGGCGAACGTGACCGCCAATCTCGCCCGCAATCTATGGGCCTACCTGGTGATCTTCTGCGGCCACTTCCCCGACGGCGCGGAGAAGTTCACCCCCGAGGCGCTGGAGCACGAGACCAAGGCGGACTGGTATCTGCGGCAGATGCTGGGGAGCGCGAACTTCGACGCGGGGCCGGCGCTGGCCTTCCTCAGCGGCAACCTTTGCTACCAGATCGAGCATCACCTGTTCCCGGATCTGCCCAGTAATCGCTATGCCGAAATCGCGGTGCGGGTGCGGGCGCTGTGCGATAAGTACGACATCCCGTACACCACGGGTTCCCTACCGCGCCAGTACTTTCAGACCTGGCGGCTGATCAACGAGCTCGCGCTGCCGGACCGTGATCCGGCCTCCGTCGTCCCCGAGTCCGAACCGCCGGCCCCGGGGACGGCCGATCAGCGAATCTTCTCGGGGATCGTGTCGAGTTCGTGCAATACCCGTACCGCGAGCGCGGTCGCGGATTCTTCATCGAGCCCCGAGTTGGCCCGCACCACATCCCGGACTCGAATCACTCGACGCTCGTAGGGCGTTTGCACTGCCATGGTCATGCTTCCTATCGACGGTAGTAGGTGTCCTGGTGATCGGCCGGGCGAGCACAGGCGCATGCGCGTTCCAGTCCGCTCGCCAGGGTCGCGGAGCAGTACCGAAGTCCGATCCGGCCGTGGGCTTCCTGATCGTGCGGACATACCGCACAAGAGAATTCGGTCGAATCGGCGGCCACGGAAGTGGCGCTCTCGTTCGAGGACATTTCGCTCCCTTCCGTAGACCTACACTGTAGATATACGTCGCTGACGTCCAGGCTACACGCTCCGGACACAGGATCCGCGCGAGCCGGTCGAATAACCCGGACGGTCAGCGCACCCGGTCAGTCGCGATAAATGGCCACGTGAGCGCCGGTCGCGGTCCCCACGCTGTAGGGCCCCAGACAGGAGGCCGTGCCCTGACCCGACGGGCTGAAGGAGCCGCTCCACGACCCGCTGTACGGGCCGATGGCCATCAACGGGAAGGCATTGGGCACACCGTGCAGGCCGAAACAGTCGACGATCAAAGCGTATTCACGCCCGGCGGGCGCGTCGTCGTCATGGCAGATCGCCGTGGCCCCGGTCAGATCCCGGGTGATCTGGCAATCCTGCGGCGCGGCCTGCGCCGTGCCGGAGCCGATTACGGCGGCGAAACCCAGACCCACCGTCGCGGCGGCCAGGACCCGGGTGCTGACGACTATCGATTTCCTCATTCGAATCCCTCTCGGTCGAGATGCCTCAAACGCGGTCTTGGGACTGTCGTGCCCGTGGAACGGGGCGTTACCGGCGGCAGATTACTCCCAGGCGAACCGTGGTTGGTCCATCTGATCGACCCGGGTGGGGCGGCGATGCAGCGCCACCTCGCGGAACTGGTGCAGGATCGCGGCGGTGGGGGCGTGCAGGTGGCCGCCGAGAAGTGGGAGCTGGATCGCGGGACGATCGGAGCCGGGAACGGGGACGAAGCGGGGTTCGACATCCAATTCCGACAGCGGAATCCAATGCACCGCAGCCACTTCGGCGGGATTCGGGGTCGGTGCGGGGGCGGCGCCGAGCCAGGCCACGACGGGGGTCATCACATAGCCCGAGCGGGTGGGATAGTCGTCGAGCAGCCCGAGCACGGCATCGCGCGGGACGGCGATGCCCAGTTCTTCGTGCAGTTCGCGCAGGGCCGCGGTTTCCGCGTCCTCGCCGGGATCCAATTTGCCGCCGGGCAGGGCCAGCTGTCCGGCGTGGGCGCGCAGGCCCGGGGATCGTTCGGTCAGCCAGATGCCCTGTCCCCCGGCGTATTCGGCGACCGCGATCAGGACCGCGGCGGCTTTGCGGCCGTCGAGTTCGGCGGCCCGGCGCGCGAACCCGTCCAGCGCGCCGGATATCGCCGCGCGCAGCTGGTCGGCGGGCACATCACTCCAGCGATACTCGCCACCGTCCGCATCGACCCGCATATGCCGAACCTAATTCGCCGCGCCGATCGGCGTCAACGCGGCGGCCCGGCCAGCAGTACCGGCGCTCGCGGTGGAATCGGGTTGCTTTACCTGAGCGTTTGCGGTTGCCTGGGGTCCCGTGGCCCACGTGAACGTTTCCGAGATCGAGTATTTCCTCGCCGATGGACGACAGCTGCTCAGCGGAGTGAGCTTCCGCATCGGCGACGGGGTGAAGGCCGCGCTCATCGGGCCCAACGGCACCGGTAAGACGACCCTGATGAAGATCATCGCCGGGGACCTCACCGCCGATGAGGGCGCGGTGACGCGTTCCGGATCACTGGGCATCATGCGGCAGTTCATCGGTCAGATCGATGACGAGTCGACGGTGCGCGATCTGCTGCTGTCGGTGGCGGACCCCGCCGTCGGGGCGGCCGCGCGGGCGCTGGACGCGGCCGAGGACGCCATGATCGAAACCGATGACGAGACAACCCAATTGGCGTACGCGCACGCCCTCACCGGGTGGGGCGACGTCGGCGGATACGAGATCGAGGGGTTCTGGGACAAGGTCACCATGGCCGCCCTCGGCATCGACTTCGACCGCGCCAAATGGCGTTCGGTGCGCAGCCTGAGCGGCGGTGAGCAGAAGCGCGTCGTGCTCGAGGCCCTGTTCGCGGGTCCCGACGATGTGCTGCTGCTCGATGAGCCCGACAACTATCTGGACGTCCCGGGCAAGCAGTGGCTGGAACGCACGATCGCCGAATCGAGTAAGTCGGTCCTGTTCATCAGCCACGACCGCGAGTTGATCGCGAACGCGGCCACGCGCATCGTCACCCTCGAACCCGGTGTGAACGGCGCGACGGCCTGGATCCACGGCGGCGGCTTCTCCGGGTACCAGCAGGCCCGCGAGGACCGCACCGCACGGCTGGCGGAACTGCGCCGCCGCTGGGAGGAGGACAACGCCAAACTGCGCGCACTGGTACTGCGCCTGCGGGAGAAGGCGAAGTTCAATGACGGTATCGCGGCGCGGTATCACGCCGCCCAGACCCGGCTGGCCAAATTCGAGGCCGCCGGGCCGCCCGAGGCCACCCCGATCCGGCAGCGCATTTCGGTGCGCCTGCGCGGCGGGCAGACCGGTAAGCGCGCGCTGGTGTGCGAGCAGCTGGAGCTGACCGGTCTGATGCGGCCGTTCGACACCGAGATCTGGTTCGGCGATCGCGTTGCGGTATTGGGCGCCAATGGATCCGGGAAATCGCACTTCCTGCGGCTGCTGGCCGCCGGTGGCTCCGATCCCGATATCGAGCATCGTCCGGTGAGTGATCGTGAGATCGCACCGGTGCCGCATACCGGCACCGCCGCGCTGGGCGCCCGGGTGCGTCCCGGGTATTTCGCGCAAACCCATTCCCGCCCCGACCTTTCCGGGCGCACCCTGCTCGAGATCCTGCACAGCGGCGATGAACATCGCGACGGGATGGGACGCGAGGCCGCCAGCCGGGTGCTGGATCGATACGGGCTGGCGCGGGCCGCCGAAAACCTCTTCGACGATCTGTCCGGCGGGCAGCAGGCCCGCGTGCAGATCCTGCTGCTCGAATTGTCCGGCGTCACCATGCTTTTGCTCGATGAGCCGACCGATAACCTGGACCTGGCCTCCGCCGACGCACTGGAACAGGCCATCGCCGAATTCGCGGGGACGGTCGTCACCGTCACCCACGACCGCTGGTTCGCGCGCGAATTCGATCGCTTCCTCGTATTCGGCTCCGACGGAGTCGTTTACGAGTCCAGCACGCCGGTGTGGAACGAGACCCGGGTACAGCGCGCACGCTAGGGTCCGCGCGAATATGGCGTAGCTCACAGCGATCCGGGTTGACCCTCACATACGTGTGAGGGTTCGAGCATTCGGTTCATGACAACACCGAATACGGCCCCGCGCACCGCATCCGCTGCGCCGCAACGGGTCACGAAACTCAATACGTTCGCCCTGCTGGCATTGGCGCAGGCGGTGTTCATCACCAGCCTCACCGAAACTCTTCCAGCGGGCGTGCTGCCCGCGCTGAGCGCGGATCTCGGGGTCGGCGAATCCGCGGCGGGACAGTCGGTGACCGTTTACGCGCTGGGGACCGCGCTCACCGCGATTCCGCTGACCGCCGCGACCGCGAGCTGGAGCCGTAAACGGCTGCTGCTCACCGCGATGACGGGATTCGCGGCCGCCAATACCGTCACCGCGCTGTCCTCGAACTACAGCGTGACCATGACCGCCCGCTTCCTGGCCGGGGTGGCGGCCGGACTGGCCTGGGCGCTGCTGGCGGGCTACGCCCGGCGACTGGCCCCGGATCACCTGCAGGGCAAGGCGGTTGCCATCGCGATGGCGGGAATCCCGGTCGCGCTCTCCCTCGGCGTACCCGCGGGCACCTTCATCGGACAGGCGGTCGGCTGGCGAGTGGCGTTCCTGATCATGACCGGCCTCACCGTCATCCTGCTCGGCTGGATCGGCCTCGGCGTCCCCGACCAGCCCGGCCAACCGTCCGGCGAACGCCCGCCGATGACCCGCGCCCTGACCGTCCCCGGCGTGGCCGCGGTGCTCTTCGTAACCCTGACTTTCGTACTGGCGCACACGATTCTGTACACCTACATCGCCGCATTCCTGGACCACGCGGGCATGACCGACGCCACCGGCGCGATACTCCTCGTCTTCGGCGCGGCCTCACTGGCCGGCATCTGGCTAGTCGGCGCACACATCGACCGCCGCCTCCGCACCCTCACCATCGCAAGCGTGCTCCTGGTCGCCCTCGCGGCAACAACCCTCGCCACCCTCGCCCACCACCCCACCCTCGTCTACGCCGCAGCCGCCCTATGGGGCCTGGGCTGGGGCGGCCTCCCCACCCTCCTGCAAACCGCCGCGGCCAATGCCGGTGGCCCCGCAGCAGATTCGGCCCAGGCCATGTTGGTGACGCTGTGGAATGTCGCCATGGCGCTGGGCGGGGTCATCGGCGGTGTGCTGCTCGACCGGATCTCCGCCACCGCACTGCCCTGGAGCGTCCTGCTACTGCTGGCTCCCGTTGCCGCGGTGGTGATCTCGGCACGGGCACACGGTTTCCCCGCCCGGCACGGCGCGTAATCAGGCGGCACGGAGTTGTTCCGCCAGCGTTGGGTAATCGGTGTAACCCTCCGAGCCGCCGACATACATGAGGTGGGAATCGCGCACCTGGTTGATGGCGGCTCCGGCGCGCAGCCGATCGACCAGATCCGGATTGGCCAGGAAGGCGCGACCCAGCGACACGATATCGGCTCCGGCGGCCAGCAGGCGTTCCGCGGCGTGTTTGCCGCCGTCAGCCGGCAGCGGGACGCCCCAGCCCAGGTTGGGGTTGGCGATGAGAACGCCGGGCCAGGATTGCCGAATGTGCTGGAAGAGTGGCTGATCCGGATCGGCGAAGACCACGTGCAGGTAGGCGAGGCGCTTCTCGGCGAGCGCGGCGATCAGGGGCGGGTAGAGGGTCTCGGTATCGCCCTCCTCGATATTGTTGGCGGTCACCGCGGGAGAGATTCGGACGCCGACCTTATCGGGGCCGATGGCGGCGGCCACGGCATCGACGACCTCGAGGGTGAAGCGAATGCGGTTGGCGATGGAACCGCCGTACGCGTCGGTGCGGTGATTGGTGTTCCGGGACAGGAACTGGTGCAGCAGATAGCCATTGGCGCTGTGCACTTCCACACCGTCGAATCCGGCGGCGATGGCATTGCGGGCGGCTGCGGCGAAATCCTCGACGGTGGCGTGGATTTCGTCGACGGTCAGTTCCTTGGGTACCACGGCGGGCCTACTGCCGCCCGGGGTGTGGATGGCATCGGTGAGCGGGATGGGCGACGGCGCAACGGGAGTCAGGCCGCTGTTATCGGGATGCCCCACCCGGCCGCCATGCTGCAATTGCAGGAAGATGTGCCCGTCGGCGGCGTGTACGGCATCGGTCACCCGCCGCCAGCCCGCCACCTGCTCACCGGTGTAGATCGCGGGGATGTTGGCGTAGGTCTGGCCGACCCGGCTCGGGGTGGCGGCCTCGGCGATGATCAGGCCCGCTCCGGCGCGCTGCGTGTAGTAGGTGGTCATGAGGTCGGTCGGGGTGCCGTCGGCCGCCGCGCGATTACGGGTCATCGGGGCCATGGCCAGCCGATGCGGTAGCCGGAGCGAGCCCAGCTCGGCCGGTTCGAAGAGGCTGCGGGTGGCTGCTGTGGTGATCATGCCGGTACCGTAAAACCTGACACCGATGTGAGATGCAAGCCTTTCGGCGAAATACGAGGTAGTAGATGCGAATTGGCGAATTGGCGCAACGCACCGGGGTCAGCGAACGCTCGCTGCGCTACTACGAGGAGCAGACCCTGCTGGCCGCGAATCGCACGCCCGGCGGCCACCGCGACTACCCGGAATGGGCGGTTGACCGCGTCATCCACATCCAGGAACTCTTCGCCGCGGGCCTGTCCAGTAGGAAGATCGCCCAGATCCTCCCCTGTATGCGTGACGCGGACGGCGGCGCGAACGAATTCGCGACCCCCGAACTGGTCACCGAACTCGAATCCGAACGCACCCGCATCGACCGCACCATCACCGACCTGATGCGCTCCCGCGAAGTACTGAACGACGTGATCGAACGCGCATCGGACCGCTTCGCCACGCCCTGAGTTCCGATAGCGGCCCGGTCAGTTGACCCAGGGTGGGTTGACGATGGTGCCGTCGGGGAGTTCGCCGGTGAAACCGACTGGGGCGGTGACCATTACGGTGGCGGGGAGGTCGGTGGTGGTGAGGCTGATGGTGGAGCCGGCGGGGGCCACGGCGGCGTCGCCGGGGGTGAGGGTGTGGGATTCGCCTTCGATGGTGAGGGCGATGGAGCCGGAGAGCAGGACGAAGGCTTCCTCGCGGAGAATGCGGTGGCTGACGCCGGTGGTGGCGGGGCCCACTTCCAGCCGCCAGACGCAGAGTTCGGCGCTACCGGTGGCAGGGCGGATCAGCGGGGTGAAGGTGGAGCCGTGCAGTTGGTGGGACTGGAGGTCTGCGGTACGGACGACTGGCATTTCGATGACTCCCTTTAGTCAAGCAGATTGACTATATAGTCAAGCTTGTTGTCTTTCTTGTCAAGTGCCAAGATGCATTCATGCCCGCTCAGGATTTGCCGATGCTCTTGCTCGCGGCGGCGGCCGAGGTCACCGATGCCGTTCACGACGGCACCGTCGCGGCCGGGTTCACCGATATCCGGCCCACGCACGGATTCGCGTTCGTGCGGATGGCTCCGAACGGGGCCACCGTCGGGGAGCTGGCCGAACATCTCGGGGTGACCAAGCAGGCGGCCAGCCAGCTGGTCGAGGAGCTCGTGAAAAAGGGTTACGCCGAACGCAATCCGCATCCTTCGGACGCCCGCGCGAAGGTGATCACGCTGACCGAGCGCGGCTGGGCCTGCACCCGCGCCGCCGATGCCGCCGCCGCCCGGTTCACCGAGCGGTGGGCGCGGGCGCTCGGGCCGGGCGCGACCGTCGAACTGCGCAATATGCTCGCCCACGTGGTGACGCCCGGCCGAGTGCGCCCTTCGGCCTGGTGACCCGGGTAGCCCGATCGTGATAAACCCGTCCGGCGCGCCGCGTCACCCGCCACAAAGCCCCTGACCAGCACTGTTGTTAGCGTCGCGGGGTGGAACCGAACCAGATCGACGCCGAGCGGCCGGTGTCCGCGCGCACCGCGCGCTGGGTGATCGCGCTGTGCGTACTGGGATTGGTGGCATCGCTGGCCGGGATCGGATATTCGATCGTCGATCAGGCGCACCGCAGGCACGATGAGGCCGATCGGATCCGCAGCAGCGCGGCGGGCATGAGTTTCGTCGCACCGGACGGCTGGCAGCAGATGCCCGAGCAGGGCGACGACCACCTGATCTTCGGACAGGCCGCACTGGAGAAGCAGGGCGGCGGGGACGGCATGATCCTGCTCGGCAAACTCGACGAATCACTGTTCGCCGCAGCCGAACCCGATGACACCCGCGCCGCCTGCTCATTGGGATCGGGGATGGGGGAATTCTTCTTCCCGGACAGCGGCACCCGCGTCGACCAGGAAATCCTGGACGTGAAAGGCGGTGAGGTGACCGGCAAGTCATGCTTCTACCGGGTCGACTTCAACGATCCCGGCACCCCCGCCGCCGAGGTCTACGCCGCGGTCGTGCAGTCCGACACCCGGCGCTGGTGGGTCTGCTGGCTCGGCAGCGCGAAAGCACCCGTCGATCGCGCCGCCGCACAGCGACTGGCCGCCTCGCTGCGGCCCATCTGATCAGCCGAGTTCGAGCGTGGTGGTGCCGAAAACCTTGTCGCCGGAATGGGTTCGGGGCGCACCGGTGTACATGCGGGCGGTCTCGAAGCTCGGCTTCAGACCCGCTTCCTCCGCCAGCAGCACCGCGGCGGCATTGTGCAGCGGGACGTCGATCGCCACCGGCCCGCCCTGCGCCTCGACGGCCAATGCGGCCAGCAGGTGCCGCGCGTCGGTCTCGGTATCGGCGAACAGCGGTCCGATGCGATGCGAATCCCGTGCGGGACGGATGGTTCCGTAGCCGGTGAGGACGCCGTCGACGATCCGCACCACCGTGCGGTGACCGGGATTGCTCAGCCAGGCGGTGAGGAATTCCGGGCGATCGGCTGGGAGACAGGCGGAATCGTAGCCGCGCAGTTCCGGCACATCACGCTCGGCGAGCACCCGCACGCTCGAATCCGGTGCGGGCAGTGCCGGGCTCCCGGTGAAACGCGCAGTGCGATAGGCGAGTTCGAACCCGCTGCGCCGGTAGTTGTCCTGCTGATCGGGCACCCCGTCCAGTCCGACCACCCGCTCCCCCGCGTGCGCCAGCCCCGCTTTCCAGGTGGCCAGGCCCAATCCTGCGCCGCGCATATCCGGCCGGACGAGGTAGAACCCCAGAAACGCGAATTCACTGCCGTAGTTGACAACCGAGACCGCGCTGACGGGTTCGCCGTCCAGCCGCCCGAGGAAGAATCCGTCGCGATCCTGCGCGAAGAACGGCACGCCGTCGCGTAGCCCCGGATTCCAGCCCTCGGCATCGGCCCAGGCGGTGACGGTCGCCCAATCGGCGAGGGTGGCGCGGTCGATGACGAGATCGGCGGCATCCGGCATGCGATCCACGGTAACCGCACACCGCCCGCGGCTCACCGGTGTTGCGCCGGATCACCCGGCAAGACTGTCGGCGCGCTGCGGTAGGGTCGGGCTCGACATAGTGGACTACCTGCGGAGTTGCGATATGGCCGACTACGCGCACTCTGATCATGCGAGCCGCAGCCGGGAGGACAAGGCCCGGCGATTGGCGGCGTACATCTGGGCTCGCGCCATCACCGGACCGGAATTGCTGGATCTCCCCCAGGCGCAGCAGCGCAAGCTCGCCCGGGCGGCCGACACCAATCCCCCGAGCACCGATGAGACCTGGCAGGTGGTGGCGCAACTGCTGGCCGAGAAGGATGCCTGGGCCGCACGCCATCCCGGCCATCCGGCCGCTGCCCGCGCGCACGCGGACGAGAAGATCCTGTGGGTGAAACCCCCGGTCCGCCCTTGGACCGACTGACCATCCGAACACCGCGCGCCGCCGGTCACCCCTTGACAGCAAGAAATGAACGGGGGTTCACTGCTTGCGTGTCCCCCGATCACGAGCAGCATCCCGGCCCCGCGGCGCAGCGCCCCGGACCGACCGCCGAGCACGCCGGAACCCGCCCCGCCGCCTGGCGCGACGATCTGACCGGCGGCGACGATTCCCTGTTCACCGGCCGCCCCCAGCCCGAGGGCGAAATCGCCGGTCGCACACTGACTTACGAGGTGACCGGGCGGATCGCGCGGATCACCTTCAATCGCCCCGAGCACGGCAATGCCATCACCGCGGACACCCCGATCGAATTGGCGGCCGCGGTGGAACGCGCCGATCTGGACCCGCGCGTGCACGTCATGGTGGTGAGCGGGCGCGGTAAGGGCTTCTGCGGCGGCTACGACCTGTCGATCTTCGCCGAGAACAGCTTCGCCCCCGCCGAGGGCGCGCAGCCGGTCGAGGGCACCGTGCTCGATCCGGTCGTACAGGCGAGCAACCACAATCCCTGGGGCACTTGGGATCCCATGGTCGACTACGCCATGATGTCGCGGTTCAACCGCGGTTTCGCCAGCCTGCTGTACGCCAATAAGCCGACGGTCGCCAAGGTGCACGGCTTCGCCATCGCGGGCGGCACCGATATCGCGCTGTACGCCGATCAGATCATCTGCGCCGATGACGCCCGCATCGGTTATCCGCCCACCCGCACCTGGGGTATTCCGGCGGCGGGCATGTGGGCGCATCGCATCGGCGATCAGCGCGCCAAACGCCTGCTCTTCACCGGTGACAGCCTCACCGGCACGCAGGCGCGGGAGTGGGGGCTGGCCGTGGAATCCGCGCCCGCCGACGAACTCGACGCGCGCACCGAGGAACTGCTGCACCGTATTTCACTGGTGCCGATCAATCAGCTCATCATGGCCAAGCTGGCGCTCAACAGCGCACTGCTCAATCAGGGCGTGGCGAATTCCGGCATGGTCAGCACCGTATTCGACGGTGTTTCCCGGCATACCCGCGAGGGTTATGCCTTCCAATTGCGCGCCGCCACCGCCGGTTTCCGCGAAGCGGTCCGGGAACGTGACGAGCCGTTCGGCGATTGGAAGGGCCAATCCAAATGAGGCCGTAGCTCAGCCGATTCCGGGTACGTCGGTGCGCTCGGCGCGCAAAACCACTCGCTCGGACAGTGAGCGCAGCGCGGCGGCTTCGGCCGGACCCATATCGTCGATGAACAACTGCCGCACCAATTCCACGTGATTGGGTGCGGCGGTTTCCAGCGCCCGCCGCCCCTGCTCGGTCAATCGGACCTCGCGGCCGCGGGCGTCGTCGACGGCCTGACACCGATCGACCAGTCCGCGCGCGGCCATCCGCGATAAATGCTTGGACAACCTGCTCTTGTCCCAGCAGATCTCCGCGCCCAATTCCTTGGCGCGCAGTTGTCCGCCCGCCCCGGACAGCGCGACCAGTACTTCATAGTCCGAGGTGGACAAGCCGTCCTTGGAAAGCCCGGCGGCGATGGCGGCTTCGAGCCGCTGCCGCATACGGATATAGGACTGCCAGGTCGCCTGTTCCTCTTCGCTCAACCAGCGGGTCATGAATACATAGTATCCCCTCTTGGTTGACATGGACACTAACAGCCGTCACGCATTATGGAAATGCTATTGCCGAACGCGCCGCGCGATTCGGGAACCGGAGTGCGGTACCGTCCGTTCGTCGTAATGCGAGGGCGGAGATCAACGAGCGCGTAGTTGATTTCCGAGTAGGACGAATGGGACATGTTCTGGCAGAACATCTCCCGGCAGGCACCCGGCGCATAGTCATTTACCTGGATGAATAGCTCATCCGGTTGACAATGCAACGTTGCGCCGGAACTGTAGACGCCGGACCCGAACCGGCCACCGAGTCGCACCCCACGCGACGGCGGTGGCATCCGCGCCGAATCGGGCCGCTGCCAACCCTATTGCGCCGACATTGAGGAATACATGAACGTTCGCCGGCTTCTCGTCACCGCCAGCGTCGCGGGACTGACGATTCTTGCAGCCCCCTCCGCCCTTGCCCTCGCCGATGTGCCGACCGGCTCCTCCGGTACCGGCTCCTCCGCCATCGACACCGGTTCCGGCGCGACCGGCTCGGCCAATCTCGCGCAGACCGGTTCCGCCGGTGGCGCTTACAAGAACTGCGATGAGGCCCGCGCCGCCGGGCACGCTCCGCTCTTCCGCGGCGAGCCCGGTTACGGCCCGCACCTGGACCCCGACGGCGACGGAATGGCCTGCCCCACGGTCTGATTCGCCCCGATAACGAGAAACACCCGGTGCCAGCGCACCGGGTGTTTTTTCATTCGAACTCAACTCGCTGGATTCAGCGGAACACCTTGATCAGGATCAGGCCGACCACGACCACGCCCGCACCGATCAGGCTGTACTTGATCTTCGGCTCGTTCACCTTGGCGACCAGCGCCTGCTTGGTGTTGTCCGCCAACCGCTGCGGATCGGCCCGCACCGCGAGTTCGTCGAGGGTGTTCGCGAGCCTGCTCCGGGCGGCCTCGATCTCACGCTCGATGGCCTCGGTATCTCTCGCCACGTCACACTCCTGTCTGAAAGCCGCGCACCGGCGGCACCGTTGTCTCGAGGCGGCAAGCCACGCCGGGCTGCCGACCTGCTCTGGAGTGTATCGCCCGCATGCCGTCGGACCCGTCTACTACGGTGGCGGCATGACCGAGAACCATCGACTCAGTCCCGGCGACGCCGCGCCCGCCTTCACACTTCCCGATGCCGATGGCAAGGATGTGTCGCTGAGCGATTACCGCGGACGCAAGGTGATCATCTACTTCTATCCGGCCGCGAGTACGCCCGGCTGCACCAAGCAGGCCTGCGATTTCCGGGACAGCCTGGCCGAATTGAACGAAGCCGGACTGGAAGTCATCGGCATCTCCCCCGATAAGCCCGCGAAGCTGGCCAAGTTCCGCGATGCGGAAGCGCTCACCTTCCCGCTGCTGTCCGATCCGGACAAGGCCACATTGCAGGCGTACGGGGCATTCGGCGAGAAGACCATGTACGGCAAGACCGTCACCGGCGTCATTCGGTCCACCTTCCTGGTGGACGAGAGCGGCAAGATCGAGGTCGCGCAGTACAACGTGCGCGCCACCGGACACGTGGCGAAGTTGCGCCGCGACCTGTCGGTATAGAGCCCGGAAAATAGGAAGAGCCCCGGCCCACAACGGGCCGGGACTCGAACCTGGACCTGTCCCCCGCGCAGGCGGCGGCGGGGGACGGCGGCCAGCTCTAGACCCCGCGCGGCACCAATTGCGCTGCCGCCCACTGCATCATCATGCGGAAGTGGTTATCCCACCATTTCCCGAATTCCGGGGAATCCAGCGCGGGCGGTGCCTGCTCCCCCGCGAAGAGACCGGTATCGGTGAGCGCGGCCGAATGCGCCGGCGCCGGAATGATGGAATCCGCTTGCAGCGCAGCGGGTTCGGTCTCCGGTTGCGCCATCAGCAGCGGCTTGGACGGCCGCATCTGCTTCGCTTCGGGATTCTTCGGACCCCAGTTGAGGGTGGCCGGATCGATGGTCACCACATCCGGCGCGGGCGGCTCCGGCGCGGGCTCGGCCGACAGCGGCGCGGCGGCCTCGGTCGTCATGGGCGCGTCGCCCGGAACGCCTTCCACCGGCGAGGCGGAACCGGTATCGATACCCGGCTCGCCGATCGGATGTTCGACGCCCTGGGTGCGCGCGTCGGCGGACACCCGGGCATCGGTGAGCATGGGCTCGGGTACGGACTTGGAGTTATTGCTCGCCGCGTACACGCCACCCGCGACCAGAC
Organism: Nocardia sp. NPDC056000; assembly: GCF_042269265.1. Lineage (NCBI taxonomy): Bacteria > Bacillati > Actinomycetota > Actinomycetes > Mycobacteriales > Nocardiaceae > Nocardia > Nocardia sp. NPDC056000. Next base: position 198,045 of record NZ_JBHJXS010000014.1, read on the forward strand.
CGCCCGCGAGCACACTGGCCGCCGCGAACAGCGCGGCGGTACCGCGCGCCCGGCGAATCCGCTCGGCGGCCTCGCCCGCGTATTCGGCCTCCGGCATGGCGGACAGCGCCGCACCGATGGCGGGTGCGTTCGCGGCCACCGAGCACGGGATCACCGGTGCGCCGAAGCCCGCTTCGAGCGCGGCGACGACGGCGGGTTCGGTTGCGGCGGAACCGATCAGCACCACCGCGTCCGGCTTCACCCCGGCCGCGTCGAACTGATCCCAGGCGGCGGTGACGGCGGTGCTCATTGCCTCGTCATTGGTCGCGCCGCCGGTCAGGCTGACCGCGGCCAGCACCCGGTTGCGCTCGGAATCGATGAGCGAGAAGGCCTGCGAACCCGGCACCACCTCGCAGATGGCGAGATCCTCGAATTCGTCGACCCAGGTCATGGCGCGGGCCACGGACAGGTGCGCGGCCTTGGCGGATACCAGCGAGGCCTCATGCCACGCGCCCGATGCCAGGCGGGTCACGATGGCCCGGCGCTCGGCGGCGTCCCGGTAGGCGACGGCCGCGCCGACGATATCGCGATCGGGGCTGAGCTTGCCCGCGATCTCCTCCAGCACCAGCTCGACCGCCGCGGCCAGATCGGCCTTCGTATCGCCGGTGATCCGCTCGACGCGTTCCATCACCACGCGTTCCGGCAGCCTGTCGCCGTCGTCGGCGAGGGCCACCGCACGCACGATGCCGCGCTCGGTGGCGACACCGATGGTCACCGTGGATCGGACAACAGCAGAAGCAACCACAGATCAGCCTTCCAACGTCGTCGTGTCCCCTTTGCCGGGACACGGTTCTCGAGACGAAAACAGCGTTCGGATAAAGCCCCCGAGGAGTGTGCGAGCACGCGGCCGGGAGGCAGCTGCGATGAATGTTCGTCGCCGTTCCCGGTTGCGGATTGGTGAGTTTCCGGACCGACAGAGGGACACACGAACTACCGCAGCGTGTCATCGGAGTGTCGCTACCTCTAGGCTGTTGAACGTGGAAGCACGCACGGGAACCAGGTCGACTCGACGACCGGACCCTGCGTTGGAGTTGCAGGACGACCCGCAAGAGCTGATGCCCCGTCGCCGCCCGACGCAGGAACGGAGCAAACGCAAGTTCGACGCGCTGTTGCAGTCCTCGCGCGAATTGCTCGTCGAGGTCGGCTTCGAGTCGTTCACCTGTGAGGAAGTCGCGGCCCGCGCGGAAGTCCCCATCGGCACCCTCTACCAGTTCTTCGCCAACAAGTACGTGATCGTCTGCGAGCTGAATCGCCAGGACCTGGTCGCGGTTTCGCAGGAGCTCAAGGACTTCCACGGCGAGATCCCGTCCATGGACTGGCTACGCCATATGAATTCGCTGGTCGATCATCTGGCGGATCTGTGGATGACCGATCCGTCCCGCCGCGAGGTGTGGCTGGCCATGCAGTCGACGCCGTCGACGCGGGCCACCGGGGCGATCCACGAGAAGGAATTCGCCGAGGCGGTGGCGCAGATGCTGCGCTCGCTGATGCCGCGCACCCCCCGCATCCGCCGCTCGATGATGGCGCAGGTGCTGGTGCACGTGGTCTATTCGATGCTGAATTTCTCGGTGCAGGACGGACTCAGCCATGAGGACGCCGTCGCCGAGCTCAAGCGCCTCATGGTCGCGTATCTGCTGATCGCCGAGAAGGAATCCCGCAGCGGCGGTCAGCGCACACCCTCACCCCTGGATGAGGTCGGCTAGTTCGCCCGGATCCTCCAGCACCACCATGGCGGCGGCGGTATCGCCATCGTGGGTGAGCGAGAGGTGAACTCGCACCCGGGGCAGGAATTCCGCTGCGAGGCCGTGCAATTTGATGCTGGGGCGGCCCCAGGCGTCATTCACCACCTCGATCAACGGGTAGGGATTGTCGCCGATCTGCGGGCTGCGGGCGAAGCGAGATGACGCCCACGCCTTGATGACCGCTTCCTTCGCGGCCCAGCGGGCGGCGTAGCTGCGGGCCGGATCGGTGCCTTTGCTCTGGCAATAGCGCCGCTCGCCGGCGGTGAAACTCTCCCGGATCATGGTGGTGCCGGTGCGTTCCAGCTGTTCGGCGAATTCGGAGATGCAAACCAAATCCAGGCCGATGCCAAGGATTGTCACAGCGCGGGACTCCTCGATTCCTGATGAGTGCAGATTCCTGCAACATACATAACAGCGGAGCCTACGGTTCCGTAGGCTCCGCTGGTTGGGATGTTCAGCTATGCGGGCTGAGTACTACCGGATTACCGGCAGGCCGGTCCCGGCGGGACCGCGACATAGGTTGCGTCCGAACCCAATCGGGCCTGCGGCGAGAGCAGCAGATCCGCTTCGAGCTGACGCGACTTCTTGGCCGGGGTGCCGTCTCCGCCGAGGCGGCGATCCGCCGGGCGCTCGTACAGCGGCGCGCCGCCGCACATGGCCTCGGTGAGGCGCTGACGTCCGGCGAGCTGACGCTCTTGCGCCTGACGCTGGTACGCCTCGCGCTTATCCGGATCCAGCGCCGCGATGAACGCCTGCGGATGCACGATGGCGACCAGTCCCGATACGTGGCCGAAGCCGAGCGAGGTGACCAGACCGGCCTTGAGCGGGAAGCGATCTCCCATCTCCATGGCCTCGCGGACCCACACCAGGTGCGGGTACGCCCGCATCTTCTCGTCCACGCAGTCCAGGCTGCGGTTGGGCGGGATGACGCCCTGTTCCAGCACCTGGCACAGGCCGATCATCTGGAAGGAGGCCGCGCCGCCCTTCGCGTGACCGGTGAGGGTCTTCTGCGAAATCACGAACAGCGGAGCGCCTTCCGAGCGGCCGATGGCATCGGCGAGGCGCTCGTGCAGCTCGGACTCGTTGGGATCGTTTGCCGCGGTGGATGTGTCGTGCTTGGAGATCACCGCGATCTCGTCCGGGGTGACGCCGAGCTTGCGAAGTTCCTTGGCCAGCTTGGATTCCGCGCCGCCGCGACCCGCGCCGAGCGCACCCAGTCCGGGGGCCGGGATGGAGGTGTGCACGCCGTCCGCGAAGGACTGGGCGTACGCGACCACACCGAGCACCGGCAGGCCCATCTCCAGCGCGACGGTGCCGCGAGCGAGCAATACCGTTCCGCCGCCCATGGATTCGACGAAGCCGCCGCGACGGCGATCGTTGGCCCGGGAGAAGTAGCGGTCGCTGATGCCCTTGGCGGACATGACGGCCGAATCGGCGGTGGCGGACATATCACCGAAGCCGACGATGCCCTCGATGCCGAGATCGTCGTATCCACCGGCCACGACCAGATCGGCCTTGCCCAGCTTGATCTTGTCCACACCCTCCTCGACGGAGACCGCCGCGGTGGCGCAGGCGGCGACCGGGTGGATCATGCCGCCGTAGGAGCCCACGTAGCTCTGAACCACATGCGCCAGAGCGACGTTCGGCAGCGCCTCCTGCAGGATGTCGTTGGCGTGCGGCTCACCGAGCAGGTTGTCGATGTACAGCGAGCGCATGGAGGACATGCCGCCCATACCGGTGCCCTGGGTGTTGGCCACCAGCGACGGGTGCACCCACTGCATCAGCTCGGCGGGGCTGAAGCCCGAGCCCAGGAACGCGTCCACGGTGCAGACGATGTTCCACAGCGCCACGCGGTCAACCGAATTCGCCATATCGGCGGAGATGCCGAAGCGGGTCGGATCCCAGCCGGTCGGGATCTGGCCGCCGACCACGCGGGACAGCTTGGCCTTGCGCGGCACCCGAATCTCGGTGCCCGCCTTGCGCGTCACCTGCCAGTCGCCGGTGCCCTCGACGGGTGTGACGACCGTCTGCTCCGGGTTGGCGGCGTAGAACGAGCGGGCCTCGGACTCGCTGTTCACCACGAAGGACAGGTCCTTGTCCAGGAACACCGAGGTGAGCAACGGCGCGGTGTTGTCCAGCATCTGACCGTCGTCGGCGTACCGGCGCACACCACAGCGCTCCACCACGGTGTCGTGGTAGCGCTCGGCGAGCTCGGATTCGTCTACGTAGTCACCGGATTCGACGTCGTACCAGCCGGGCTTGGGATCGTTCTCCCAGGTGACCAGGCCGGTGGTCCAGGCCAGCTCCAGCACGCCCGCGGCGGAGAGCTGATCGGAGACCTCCATCTCGAAGCGGGTGCGCGCCGAACCGTAGGGGCCCAGCTCGCCCGCGCCGACGATGACGACCATATCGTCGAGATCGGCTGTGACCGAACCCCATTCGGGGACGGGCAGCTTGGAGGACAGCGTCGGCGGTGCGGGCAGCGCCGAAATCGTCTTGGCGGCAACGGCTTCGGCATCCTCGGCCGCCTCGGCCTGTTCGCGCGCCTGCTTGGCGAGCGCGGGCAGGTCCAGCTTGGCGCGCGCCAGGCCGCCGGTCAGATCGATCTGCTGCGGTCCGGACGCGGTGACGATGCGAGCCCGCGAGGTGCACCACTTGAGCAGCTCATCGGCCATCTCCAGGGTGGACCAGGTGTGCACGCCCGCCGCTTCCACGGCCTCGACCAGCGGATCGTTACCGCCCATGAGCCCGGTGCCGCGCACCCAGCCGATGAGCGCGTGCACCAGGGTGACCCGCTCGGACCAGGTCTTCTCCGCGCGCCACTTGGCGACCACGGCATCGAGCGCGGCCTTGGATTCGCCGTACGCGCCGTCGCCGCCGAACATGCCGCGGTTGGGCGAACCCGGCAGCACCACATGCAGTTTGGCTTCGACATTGTGATCCGCGCCGAGCTTGGACAGACCGCCGATGAGGCGCTCCACCGACCAGAGCAGAACGCGCATCTCCATTTCGGCGCGGGCCCCGGCGTCGGCCAGATCACCGGCGACGCGAGGTGCGGCGAACGGCAGCAGCAGCGTCGGGATCATGGCCTCCTTGACCAGAACCTTCGCGCCACCGGCATTGTCGACCTGCTCATTGCCGACCCAGTCCATGAGGGCGTCGATATCGGCGTAGGAGGCCATATTCGCGGGCACCACCCAGAGGGCCGCGCCGTTGCGAGCGTTCTCGCGGTACAGCTTCTTGTAGAAGGCGATGCGATCGTCGTTCAGCGAGGACGTGGTGACGACCACGGTCGCGCCGCCGGCGAGCAGGCGTCCGGTCGCGGCGGCCGCGATGGAACCCTTGCTCGCGCCGGTGATCACGGCGATGTCATCGGACCAGACGCCCGGATCGGCCTTGGTCAGCGCGGCCTCGGCGATCTTGCCGTAGAGCCCGGCCAGCACCGAGCGGGCCTCGCCCATGGCGCGGGTGCGCCACCAGGTGGCCTGTGCCGCAACGGCTTCCCCGGCGCCGATGTAACCGTCGACGTCGTGCTCGCCATCGCTGCCGAACCACAGGCGCGCGAGATCCTCACGCGCACTGGCCCAGCGGTCGTCGATGAGCAGCGCCTTCCGGGCGTCGAACGCGGGGGCGACCAGACGCGGCCAGTCGGTGCCGAGTTCGGCGGAGACCAGATCGACGAGCGAATCGTCGGAGGCTTCCGGCGCGGACACCTGCTCGCTCAGGCCCAGCTGCTCCAGCACCACGCGGGCGGCGGTGGCCAGCACACCGTTCGAACCGGTGATCTGCTCGGTGAATTCGCCCAGCGCGGCGGCGTCGACGGTCGCACCGCCACCGCCACCGGCGGACGGCATGGATACCGCGACACCCCGGCGCGCGGCCACGGCCTGCACGGCGGCATCGATGGCGGCGTCAACGGCCGCACCGTCATTGAGGCCACCGGAGACCAGTCCGCCCAGATCGCCGCCGCGTACGGAAGCGCCCTCGCGGGTGCCGAGCGACACCTCGGCGGTGACATGGCTGGCCCAGCCGTCGCCCAGTTCCCAGACCTTCTTGACGCGTTCGGCGATGGCGGCGGGCCGCTTACCGGACGGGCCGAAGACCTTGCGCAGGTGATCGCCGATGGAATCGGACAGCACCGAGCCGAACGGCTTGTAGGTGCGGGCCAGGCGGTCGACCGTATTGGCCAGCGCGCCCATATCCGCATCGGCCGCACCGTCGATCGCGCCCAGCGAGAGTTCCGCGCCGAGGTCGACGAGCAGCTGATTGCGGCGCGAGGAGACGCCGTCGCACAGGCCCTCGATGGTGTCGACCGGGCCGATCTGATCCATCCGCAGCTTGGTCCACAGCGCGATGAGCACGCGGGTGGCGTCGGCGGCGGCGAAGCCGATGTCGTCCGGGCGCGGGCCGCCGGTGGCGGCCGGGGCGGCCGCGGGGGCGGCGGCAGCGGCGGGAGCCGTTGCGGCGGAAGCGGTCTCGGCCGGGGTGTCCTCCGGCTCGTCCACGGGTGCGGGATCGGTGTCGGTCGAGTACACGATGGCGGCTTCGCGCTCGATATTGAGCACCTCCACCGTGGTGTCCGAGAACGCGGGCAGCTTGAGCGTGTTCGAGGCCAGGTTCGCGACGGTGGGCGTCGCGGCCAAACCGACCTCGACGAACCGCTCGACGCCCAGGCCACCGTGCTCGGCATCGGTGAACAGCAGATCCTGGGTCTCGATCCAGCGCACCGGGCTGGCGAACTGCCAGGCCAGCAGCTCGACCAGCACCACGCGGCACAGCTCGGTCGGCCGGGCGGCCCAATCATCCCAATTCGCAAGCACTTCGGCGAGCGGCTCGGACGGCACCAGGTCGGCGATCTCCTGGATGAAATCGCGCTCCAGGTTGAACAGTCGCGGCACCAGGTTCGGAATGTAGCGTCCGACAAGGAGTTCCGGGTGCAGGTCGGCGGGCAGCAGGCCCTCCAGCTTGATCCGGAATTCCGGCACACCGGCGCGCAGCACGGTGGAGTGGAACGGCACATCGATGCCCGGGATCACCACGAAGGCGCGCTTACCGCCGGTTTCGGCACGCAGCCGCTCGATTTCGGTTTCGAGGGCCTCGAGTCCGGCGACGGTGCCCGCGATGGCGTACTGCGAACCGCGCAGGTTGAGGTTCACCACCTCCAGGAACTCACCGGCCTGCTCGCCGATGCGGTTCACGAACGGGATGACCTCGTGATCGGCGATGCCGATCTGCGACGGGCGGATGGCGGCCATCCGATAGTCGCTCAGGCCCTGGGCATTACGCGGCACCAGCTCGTGCATGGCGGATCCGCGCTGGAACACCACCTCGAGCACGGCGTGCAGCGGCAGCACCCCGGCCACGGCCGAGAGCGCGTTGTACTCACCGACGGAATGCCCGGCGAGCATTGCCCCTTCGATGAAGGCACCGGCCTCGCGCAGTTCCGCGACCTGGGCCACGCCGAGGGTCGCCATGGCGACCTGGGTGAACTGGGTCAGGTGCAGGACGCCCTGCGGGTGGCGGTATTCCACGCCCCGCGCCTTGAGGTAGGTCGGGTTATCGCGCACCACGGCGAGAATGGAGAAGCCCAGGGCCTCGCGGGTGTGCTTGTCCGCCTCGTCCCAGACCTCCTTGGCGGCCTTCGAGCGGGTGCGCGCGTCCAGACCCATCCCCTTGGTCTGAATGCCCTGGCCCGGGAAGGCGTAGACGGTCTTGGGCGGTGCGACGCGGCCGGTGCCGGTCATGACGAGATCGCCCTCGATGCGGCAGGAGACCTCGATGATCTCGGTGCCCTGATCCACCGCGACGCGCTCCACGCGCACATCGATCTGCGCACCGGGGCGCACCATGCCGAGGAAGCGGGTGGTCCAGGCGGTGAGGGTGCGCGGGGGCACCTTGTCACCGGAGTCGATGGCCGAAACAGCATGCTGCGCAGCGGCGGACAGCCACATGCCGTGCACGATCGGGCTGCCGAGACCGGCCAGCTTGGCGGCGGCGTCGGAGGTGTGGATCGGGTTGTGGTCGCCGGAGACCTGAGCGAACGCGGCCATGGCGCGCGGTGCGGTCAGGGTGACATCGCGGCGGCGGCGACGCGGGGTGTCGGAGGTCTTGTCCGACAGCGAGCCACCGGCGCGCGGCGGATCGGAGAGTTCGCCGGCACCGGTGCGGCCGCGAATGGCGAAGCGCTCGGTGAGGGTGGCGACGGTCGGCATGGACATGCCGGTCTCCGGCTTGTCGAGCATGCCGGAGATGCGCACGCGTACCTCGACGACGCGGCCCATATCGGTGTCGATGGTCTCGCCCGCTTCCGCGCGGACGGCGAGAACGCTTGCGGCGGAGGGCAGTTCGCCGATGAGCTGGATCTGATGATCCAGGTGCACCAGGTCCAGCATGCCCTCGATGACGCTGCGGTCATCGGCGGTGCGGGTCGCGCCGAGCACCGCGAAAACGGCCGGCCAGCAAGCGCCCACGAGCACATCGGGCACGGTGCGGCCGAGGGTGCTGAGGCTGTCCGGCAGGCCGGAACCGGTCACACCGGCGTGATCGGCGATCAGGTCCGGGCTCCACGCGACATTGAAGTGCGCGACCTTCGCGCCGTCGACGTTCTTGACCTCGGGCAGCGACTGCCCGGCGGCCACGGCCAGCAGCGCCGACATGGCGGTGGTGGCGTCGTCCTCGGTGATGACCGGTGCGCCACCGTTGTACACGCTCACGGGCACGGTGACGCGAATGCGCACGGCGTCGCGGCCGAGCAGCGGGACGGCCAGCTCGACGTAGGCGTGATCGTCCTCGGGACCGGCGATCGGGGTCAGGGTGGCGCCCGTCGGCGGGTGAATCGCGCCCTGTCCGTTCAGGGTCCACTCGCCGAGATCACCGAGACGGTGCACCGGGTTGACGGTGGTGCGACCCGACCACTGCACATCCGGTGCGGCCAGCACGATATCGATGGCTCCGGCGGTGACGGCGGCGCGGCGGCGGCCGTCCACGGCGGCCGGGACGACGCCCGCGCGCACCAGCGAGTAGGCGGTGTCCTGTTCGAAGCGGTCCAGCAGTTCACCGACCGGCTCGTCCACGCGGGTGATGCCCGCGACGGCGACGGTGCCGGGGATGACGCACACCTGATCGGCGCTGTAGCGCGGATCATGAGCCTGCCACAGCGAATCCGAGCGCCACCAGCGGCGCACATCGCCGTCGACGACGGGTACGAAGTTGACCGGCTTGCCGGGGGTCTTGCACAGGCTGGTGAAGAACGGAACGTCCGCGGGGTGCAGCACGGCCTCGGCGATGGCCGGGTACTGCTCCTTCAGGGTGCAGATGGCCTTGACCGGGGTCTCGAAATCCGCGTCATCCGCGAAGAGGGTGTCGATCTGCCCGCGGTCGGCCGGGTTGAGACGGGATTCGGTGCGGCGCACCATTTCCGCGAACCGGTCGCGCCAGGTGATGTCCAGCCAGACCGAGGCGGTGGCGTCGGCGATGGCGGAGGCGAAATCGCCGCCGCAGTCGAAATCCCTGCGCCGGTCCAGGCCGACGGCGAGCTCGACGTAGCGCTCCAGCCATTCCAGGTAGGTCATGGTGGCGACATCGCCGAAGTACGGCTTGGCGGTGCCGTTGAGGGCGGTGATGATCTCGTCGCGGCGCGCGGCCACGGCGTCGGCGTCACCGGCGACCTCGTCCAGCAGGCGGCCGGTGCGCGAGGCGGAGTTGTCGATCTCGTGGATGTCCGCGCCCAATTGGCTGCGGCCGGAAGCCATTCCGCCGATGGCGGTGCCCGCGCCGACCCAATCGGGGGTGCCGGGCGTATCGACCAGCAGCTGCTTGACCTCGGGGGTGGTGGTGGCCTCCAGGGCGGCCATGGCGGCGGTGCCGACCAGCACGCCGTCCAGCGGCATGACCGGGTAGCCGTAGCCCTGCGACCAGGAGCCGGTGAGGTACTGGGTGGCGCGCTCGGGGGTGCCGATGCCGCCGCCGACGCAGACGATCACATTGGCGCGGCCGCGCAGTTCGCCGTAGGTCTCGAGCAGGAGGTCGTCGAGGTCCTCCCAGGAGTGGTGGCCACCGGCGCGGCCGCCCTCGATATGCATGATGACCGCGTAATCCGGTGCGGCGTCGGCGATTCGGAGCACGGCGCGGATCTGCGCCACGGTGCCCGGCTTGAACGCGACGTGCGTGATGCCGACCTCGGTCAGCTCCTCGATGAGGGCGACGGCCTCGTCCAGCTCCGGAATACCGGCGGTGACGATGACGCCGTCGAACGGCGCGCCCGCGCTACGGGCCTTCTGCACCAGGCGCTTTCCGCCCAGCTGCAGCTTCCACAGGTACGGGTCCAGGAACAGCGAGTTGAACTGCACCGAGCGGCCCGGATGCAGCAGCGTCTTCAGCTCGGCCACGCGGTCGGCGAAGATCTGCTCGGTGACCTGACCGCCACCGGCCAGCTCGGCCCAGTGGCCCGCATTGGCCGCCGCCGCAACGATTTTCGCGTCGACGGTGGTGGGGGTCATGCCCGCGAGCAGGATCGGCGAGCGACCGGTGAGCTTGGTGAACGCGGTCTCCACGACCACCCGGCCATTGGGCAGGCGGACCGGCTTGGGCGCGAATTCGGCCCAGGCGGGGGCGATTTCGGGGGCCGCGCCGGGGGTGAACAGGCTGCGCTGGCCCGGGCGGGTGGAGGCGGCGAGCACGCCGACGCCTGTGCCCTTGAGCGATCCGGCGGTGAGGCGGGTGAGCAGATCGCCCGGGCCGAGGTCCAGAATCCACTGCGCGCCCTGGGCGACGGTGTCATCGACGATGGCGACCCAGTCGATGGGATCGACGAGCACTTCCTGCGCGAGGGCACCGGCCAGTTCGGCGTCCAGGCCGCACTGCCCGGCCCAGCCGGTGACCAGATCGACGGTCTCGGCGAGCGCGGGGTGATGGAAGGCGACCTCGACCGGAATGTCCTCGAAGACCGGGGCGAAGACCGAACCGCCGCGCTTCTTGGCATCGCGCTCGGCGGACTGCTCATCGTGAATCTCGGCGGCGCGGCGGCGAACTCGATCGAGCTGGGCGACCGGACCGCTCAGCACGGCGCGGCGACGGCCGTTGCGGATGGAGAGTACGGCGGCCTTCTCGGCGTCCACTCCGCGCGAGACCTCGTCAACGACGGCCTGCAAACGCTCGGGGTCGACATTGGAGACCGCGACCATGGGCGAGCGGTCGCCGATCGGCATGAGACCGCGACGACGGGCAACCAGTCCGGCTGCGGCGCCGATCAATTGGGCGATGGCCAGCAGTTCGGCATCGCGCTGTCCGTGCGCCTGCGCGGCGGTGGCGGCAATCCGGCCCTGTGAGTGCCCGATAACTGCGGCCGGAGCCTGGGTGACGATATCGAGGCCCTGCAGGCGCAGCGCCCGCAGTGCGGCGATCTGGGTGAGGAACACACCGGGCATGGAGACCGCGGCGGAACGCAACACCTGCGCGGAGGGCGCCGCCGACACCTCCCCCTGATCCGGGTCGGCGAGCTCTTCCTCGAGCATCCAGCCGACGGGGTCGAAACCGACCGGGCGCACCACGAGCAGTTGCGCGGCAACCGGTTCCAGTTTGGCGGCGGCCTCGTTGACCAGTGCGGTCAATTCGGGCTCGAGCGCACTGTCCCGCCCGATTTCCTCGAGCTCGGTGAGCCAGGCGGCGCCCTGTCCACCGAAGGCCAGCGCGTAGGGCGCACCCCCCAGCAACCGATCGAGCAGCGACGACCTGACTCCACTATCCCGGTTCTGTCGGGCCCGTTCGGCCTTCGATCCGGTTCCGGTGCTCTCGTTGATCGTCAAGACTTCGACTTCCTTCTCCTGGCGTCCCCGTCCCCACAGGACTGGGCCGCGCTCACGGTGCGCAGGTGTTCCTCCGGCCAACTGGCCCTGGTAGACGCCGAGGATTCCACAAAATCATGAGGTTCTCCTCATGTTTGGTTACCGCCCCAAGACCTACCCTCGAGTATTTCGGCACGGTCGTACCAGAACGCCCGCAAACATGACCCTCCCTCATGTTTGAACCCGCTGGTGAGGCCGGTTACACCCGTGTAGGAAATATGAGGGCTCCTCACATTGCCATTTATCAAATCGTTATAATCCCTGGTAGGGTTACCGACCAGTACGCCACACCGACCCGATGCTTCGCGATCCTCGTTTCGCCCGGTAAAGTTTGGACGGTCGTACCGTTAGCGCGAGTGGCGAAATTGGCATACGCGCCAGATTTAGGTTCTGGTGTCCACGGACGTGCGGGTTCAAGTCCCGCCTCGCGCACAAGAAATCCCGGCATACCGCCCATCGGGCAGTAGCCGGGATTTCCCATTTCAGACCGGTTGCCAGCCGCCCTCGACGCTCGCCTGCAATCTTCAGGCAAATGCGACTTCGCTTTGGGTATCGGACGATTCGGTCAGGCGTCGAGGTCGGTGGCGACCAGTTCGGCGATGCGGTCCAGGGTGGGCTCGTCGTCACTGGCGACGGTGACGGCAGTGCCCTTGGCCGCGCCCAGGGTCATGATCATGAGGGCGGAGCCCGCGTCCACCGGGTCGCCCCCGGCCACGGCGAGGGTGACGGGAATGCCCGTGGCCTGGACGGTTTCGGCGATGATATTGGCCGGGCGGGCGTGCAGGCCGACCGCGGAACCCACCTCGACGGTTTTGCTGGGCATTTCGACTCCTTTGTGTGACAGGTGATTACGGCGTCTGTCAGCGATGTGGCTGGAGGTTCAGGGCCGTGACGGTCACGGCGGCCGGATCGAGGTGGTGCGGGCCGGGCAGGCCGGTGCCGGGCAGGGCCGCGGCGGCGGTGCCGCAGGCCACGGCGCGGCGCAGGCGATCCGCGGGGGTCGCGCCGTCGAGATCCGCGAGCAGGTATCCCGCGAGGGCGGAGTCACCCGCGCCCACGGTGCTGCGGGCGGTGATCGCGGGAGCGGTTGCGTACCAGGCCCCTTCGACGGTGACCAGGACGGCTCCGGCCGCGCCGAGCGTGGCGAGTACGGCGTCCACACCGCGCGCCACCAGCGCCCCGGCCGCGCGGGCGGCGGCCGCCGGATCGTGCAGTTCGCCAGGGTCGGCCCCGGTGAGCTGGGCCAGTTCCTCGGCATTGGGCTTGAGCAATCGCGGTGCGGCGGAATCGAAATGCTCGGCCAGGGCCAGCAGCGGCGCGTCCGAGGTATCCACGGCGACCCGGGTTCCGGGCAGCCGCCGCAGCAGTTCGACGTACCAGTCCGGCGGCACCAGCGGCGGCAGCGAGCCGGACAGCACGACCCAGTCGGCATCGTGAGCCAGGCCGATGAGCGTATCGGCCAGGGCATTCCGCTCGCCCTCGGCCAGCGGGGTGCCCGGTTCGTTGATTTTCGTTGTGGTGCCGTCGGTTTCGGTGAGGGTCAGATTGGTGCGGGCCGGGCCGCCACACGGCACCGCGCGAAAGTCGAGCCCGGTCTCGGTCAGCGCCCGCAGCAGCGGATCGCCGGGACTGCCGGGCAGTACCGCGATGGTGGCCACCCCGGCCGCGGCGACCACGCGAGAGACGTTGACGCCCTTACCACCCGGATACGAGGTGGCCGCGCGGGCGCGCTGCAGGTCACCGCGGCGCAGCGGCTCCGCCAGTGCGACGGTGTGGTCGATGCTGGGATTGGCGGTGAGCGTGACGATCATGCGATCACCACTTCGATCCCGCTCTCGGACAGTCCATCGCGCAGCGCGGGCCGCAGTTCGTCATCGGTGATCAGCACGTCGATATCGGTGATGGGCGCGAACCGCATCAGGTCCTCGCGTCCGGCCTTGGCGGAGTCCGCGACCACCACCACCCGGTGCGCACCGGCCACCATGGCGCGCTTGACCGCCGCCTCGTCCGGATCGGGGGTGGATAGCCCGTGGGCGATGGTGAACGCGTTGGCGCCGATGAACGCCACGTCGACCCGCAGATCGCCGAGCGCGCGCAGGGTTTCCGCGCCGACCGCGGCCTGGGTGACCCCGCGCACCCGCCCGCCGAGCAGATGCAGCCGGACGCCCGGATAGCCGCACAGCCGCGCGGCGATGGGAACGCAATTGGTGACCGCGACGAGTTCGCGATCGGCGGGCAGCTGGGCGGCGATCCGGGAGGTCGTGGTGCCCGCGTCGAGCAGGATGCTGCCGCCGGTGGGCGGCAGGAAAGCCAAGGCGGCCTTGGCGATCCGGTCCTTCTCGGCCGCGCGGGTGTGCTCGCGCTCGCCGGTGCCGAGCTCGACCGCGGTGAGCGCAGCGGCCGGCATGGCCCCGCCGTGCACGCGGCGGAGCACGCCCGCGCGGTCGAGTGCGGCCAGATCGCGGCGCACGGTTTCGGTGGTCACGTCGAACTGTTCCGAGAGTTCGGTGACCGATACCCGGCCGCGCTGGACGACCAGCGCGGCGATCGCCTCCTGCCGCTCCTCGGCGTACATCCGAACCTCCGATGGCGTTGTTGTTTAGTGTTGTTTTATGCCCGAACGTGTTGCTTTGTCAAGTGCCGCGAGTAACCTGGGTCACACCGATCGGGCCGATGGCGTGGCCGGATCGGGCTCGCGAATGGCGTGGAGGAGACCGATCATGACGCGATCATTGCAGGAAAACGACGGTTCGACGGTGTTGCACGGCACACCGGCGGTGCCCGGGGTGGTCGCGGGGCTCGCGGTGCGGCCCACGCCCCGGGTGCGCCCGGAGATCGGGTCCGAACCGCTGGCGGAGTCCGAACGGGCAGCACAGGCCGAAACCCTGCGGCAGGCCGCCGACACCGTCGCCGAGCGCCTGCGACTGCGCGCGGGCGCGGCCTCGGGTGCGGCCGCGGAGGTGCTGAGCGCGAATGCCGCCATGGCCACCGACCGCGGCTGGCTGGGCGCGGCCGAGAAACTGATCGCCACGGGCACGCCCGCCGCCGCTGCCGCGATCACCGCGACCGAACAATTCGCGGCGCTGTTCACCAAGCTCGGCGGTCTGATGGCGGAGCGGGTGACGGATCTGCGCGATGTCCGCGACCGCGTGGTGGCCGAACTGCTGGGCGCGCCCGAACCCGGGATTCCCACCCCGGCCGAGCCCGCGATTCTGCTGGCCACCGACCTCGCACCCGCCGATACCGCCGGGCTCGACCCGAAACTGATTGTCGGACTTGCCATGTCGCTGGGCGGGCCGACCGGCCACACCGCCATCATCGCCCGTCAGTTGGGGATTCCGTGCGTGGTCGCGGTCGAGGGCCTCGATGAGGTGCCCGCCGGGACCGACATGCTGGTCGACGGCACCCAGGGCCGGGTCATCCTGCATCCCGATGCCGAGCAGGTCGCCACGGCCGTCGCCGAATATCAGGTCTCGACGGCCCGCGCCGCGCAATGGTCCGGCCCCGGCGCGACCGCGGACGGACAGCGCGTCGAGGTGCTGGCGAATGTGCAGGACGGTGCCGGAGCACGCGCCGCCACCGGCAGCCCGGCCGAGGGCATCGGCCTGTTCCGCACCGAATTGTGTTTCCTGGACCGGGAATCCGAGCCGTCGGTGACCGAGCAGGCGCAGCTGTACCGGCAGGTCCTGGACGCGTATCCGGACGGCAAGGTGGTGGTCCGCACCCTCGACGCGGGTTCGGACAAGCCACTGCGCTTCGTCACCCATCCGGCGGAGGCCAACCCCGCGCTTGGCGTGCGCGGCATTCGAATCACGGTGCGGGACAGCGGCATCATGGATCGCCAGCTCGATGCCATCGCGGTGACGGCGCAGGGGCGTGACCGTATCCCGTGGGTGATGGCCCCGATGATCTCGACCGTGGCGGAGGCGAAATCGTTCGCGGCCGAGGTCCGGGACCGCGGCCTGATCCCCGGGGTGATGATCGAGGTCCCGGCCGCCGCGCTGCTGGCCGAGGCGATCCTCGCCGAGGTCGACTTCGCCTCGATCGGCACCAATGACCTGGCGCAGTACACCATGGCCGCCGATCGCATGTCCCCGCAGCTGGCCGGATTCACCGATCCCTGGCAGCCCGCGGTGCTGCGCCTGGTCGCGCAGACCGCGGCCGCCGGTCAGCGGCTCGGCAAGCCGGTGGGCGTCTGCGGCGAGGCCGCGGCCGATCCGCTGCTGGCCGGTGTGCTGGCGGGTTTCGGCATCACCTCGCTGTCGGCGGCGGCTTCGGCGGTGAGTGCCGTGGGGGCCGCGCTGGCGGCCGTCACCATGGACGACTGCCGCCGCGCCGCCGCGGCCGTGCTCTCTACGGCCGATCCGCGGGCCGCCCGCGCGGCCGCCGCCGCGATCATCCCGCTCTGAACGGATGTGGCCGGTGGCGACTGCCACCGGCCACAGTGGGCGCGCTCAGACGCGCACGCTGCCGAGCACCGCCTGGATCTCGGCGGGTGTGCTCGCCGTCCGCAGCCGCTCGATCTGTTCCTTGTTCACGAATATCTGGGCGATGCGGGTGAGCAGCGCCAGATGATCGTCCCCGGCTCCGGCGATGCCGATGACGAATTCGACCGGCTTACCGTTCCAGTCGATGGGCTGCGGATAGCGCACCACCGAGATCCCGGTGTGCCGGATACCCGTCTTCGCCTCGTTGGTGCCGTGCGGAATGGCGAGACCGTTGCCCATGAAGGTCGAGACGGAACGCTCCCGCTCGTGCATCGCCTCGACATAGGCGGCGTCGACCGCGCCCGCCGCGACCAGTAATCCACCGGCCTCGTCGATGGCCTCGGCACTGCTGCGGGCGACACCGGACAGCACGATGGAATCGAGGGCGAGCATCTCACCGTCCGAATCAGCTTCCTGCGCAATCGGTTCCGGCGTCTTCGGGGCGACGGATTTCCCGGCCCGGCTGACCAATCCGACGATCTCGTCGTACTCCGGACTGTTCATGAAATCGTCCACGGCCACGTGGATGGCGGACGGTGTCCGCTCGCGCGCCCGCTCGGCCAGATCGGTATGGGTGACGACGAGGTCGTAGCTGTCGGTGAGATTCGCGATCGCCTGGTTGACGACGCTGACATCGGCGAAGCCCGCGTCCCGAATCTTCCTGCGCAGCACCGAGGCTCCCATGGCGGAGGACCCCATGCCCGCATCGCAGGCGAACACAATGGTGGAGATCTTGGCGGGTGCCGTCAGGACGGAAGAGGCAATGGAGCGCTTACCCTTGAGCGCCTCCATGGCGGCGGTGGCTCCGGCCAGATCCTGATCGCTGTCGCCGCGGTCGGTCCGCAGCAGCAGCGCCGCGACCGCGAAAGACACTCCGGCGGCGCCGAGTACGGACAGCGTCACGCCGAGATAGCTGTCGCCGGCGGTCTGCGCGTACACCGCGATGATCGATCCCGGCGCGGCCGGGGCGCGCAGCCCGGAGCTGAACACCACATTGATCAGCACCCCGGTCATACCGCCCGCGATGGTGGCGAGGATGAGCTTCGGCTTCATCAGCACGTACGGGAAGTAGATCTCGTGGATGCCGCCGAGGAAGTGAATGATGATCGCGCCGGGCGCGGACAGTTTCGCCGCACCCTTGCCGAACAGTGCGAAGGCCACCAGCAGTCCGAGACCCGGACCCGGATTGGCTTCCAGCAGAAAGAGAATCGATTTGCCGTTGGCGGCGGCCTGGCTGGTGCCCAGCGGTGTCAGGATGCCGTGATTGACCGCGTTATTGAGGAACAGCACCTTCGCCGGTTCGATGAACAGCGAAGTCAGCGGCAGCAGATCGTGATTCACCAGGAAGTTCACGACATTGCTGGCCAGCCGGCTGAACGCGGATACCAGCGGGCCGATGCCGAAGAAGCCGACGACCGCCAGCGCCGCACCCGCGATGCCCGCCGAGAAATTGTTCACCAGCATCTCGAAGCCGGGGCGAATCTTGCCCTCCCACAGCGCATCCAGCTTCTTGATGACCCAGCCGCCGAACGGCCCCATGATCATCGCGCCCATGAACATGGGCACATCCGCGCCCGCGATCACGCCCATGGTGGCGATCGCGCCGACCACCGCGCCCCGGGTGTCGTAGACGATGCGGCCGCCGGTCGCGCCGATCAGGATCGGCAGCAGATAGGTGATGGTGGGAGCGACTATGCCGCCGCTGGCGTAGTCGCCCCAGCCGCCGATATGCGCGACCCAACTGCCCGCGCCCCACTGATCGGTGACGGACCGGATCCAGCCCTTCTCGATGAACAGGGCGGTGAGCAGGCCCCAGGCGATGAAGGCGCCGATATTCGGCATCACCATGCTGGACAGGAATGTGCCGACCCGCTGCACGCGCACTCGGGCGCCGCCGCGGGTGGCCGGTGGGGAGATAGACATAAGACTTCCTCTGAACAACTCGACCGAGCATGTGACCCGGGCCACATCTCTTGTGGTAGTAGACCGCATAATCGGGCACAATGACAAGAGAACGGGCATAAATGGGCACAAATCCGTGTGGCTTTGCGCCCGCATGACCGTTACGGTGGACTCGAGCGGTCAGCTCACAGCAATGGTGGGAAGGAAGAGAGCCTCATGAAGGCCCTGCGCTTTTACGCACCCGAGGACATCCGCCTCGAGGACATCGCCGAGCCCGAATGCGGTCCGGATGAGATCAAACTCCGGGTGCGCAACTGTTCGACCTGCGGAACCGATGTGAAGATCCGGCACAACGGGCACCAGAACCTCACTCCCCCACGCACTCTCGGACATGAGATCGCGGGCGAGATCGTCGAGGTGGGCGCGGCGGTGAACGAGCTGTACGGAACCGAATGGCGGATCGGCGATCGCGCGCAGGTCATCGCGGCCGTGCCGTGCGGTAAGTGCCACGAATGCGAGAAGGGCTGGATGGCGGTCTGCCAGAACCAGACCTCGGTCGGATACCAGTACGACGGCGGATTCGCCGAGTTCATGATCGTGCCCAGTCAGGTGCTGCGGGTCGACGGTCTCAACCGCATTCCGGAGAACGTCGGATTCCCGGAGGCGTCCGCGGCCGAACCGCTGGCCTGTGCGATCAACGCGCAGGAGCTGCTCGGCATCGAACCGGGCGATACCGTCGTGGTCTTCGGCGCGGGTCCGATCGGCTGTATGCACATTCGCATCGCGCGCGGCGTACATCGTTGCGGCCCGGTCTATCTGGTCGATGTGAACGCGCAGCGACTGGCCCTGTCAGCGGCCGCGGTGCGGCCCGACGAAGTGATCAACGCCGCCGACGTAGACCCCGTCGCCCGGGTCATGGAACTGACCGGCGGCCGCGGCGCGGATGTCATCATCACCGCGACCGCCGCCAACATCACGCAGGAGCAGGCCATCGCCATGGCCGCGCGCAACGGCCGCATCTCCTTCTTCGGCGGGCTGCCCAAGACCAATCCGGTCATCAGCTGCGATTCCAATGTGGTGCACTACCGCCAGCTGCACATCCACGGGGCCAATGGATCCGCGCCCGAGCACAATCGGCGCGCCCTCACCTATATCTCCACGGGTCAGGTGCCGGTCGCGGACCTCATCACCGATCGCATCCCGCTCGGCGAGGTGCTCGACGCATTCACGATCGTCGAGAGCGGCGCGGCCATCAAGGTCACCGTCGAGCCCTGAAACCGGGTCAGCCGAGGCCGCGGATGAACAGGGCCAGCTGCCAGGCGCTGTGATCGGGTTGGCCGTCGTTCTGGGTGAGGGCCGCGCCGATGGTGTCGACGTGGTTGTAGCCGGGGAGGGTTACCACGGTGGCCAGGGCCGGGGTGGGAAAGAGGGTTCCGGTGGCGGGCGGGACGGGGCTGTCGCCCGCCCAGGCAACGAAATTGGGCTTGAGGCGGCTCATGCCGTGGTACCGCAGGACGGCGCGGTCGCCGCTGCGAGCGCCACCGTAACCGGCAGCGATATCGGTGATCACGCGCAGCGGGAAGTAGGTCTCCCAGTAGCCGCCCGGGGAGCCGGAGGCCAATTGCCTTGCCACGTCACGGATATCGGCCACTTCATGGCCGGGAGCGGTGTAGGGCACGCCGGCGACATCGTTGTAGTTGCGCCAGGTGTAGAGAGCGCCGCGGTCGGCAGGGGCGACGCGATGCTGGATTCCGGCGGTGATGCGCAGGTAGTTGCCCAGCAGCGGAAGTTGGGTCAACTCACCCGGATTCGGGAACGTCTTGTCCTGAACCGGCCCGCCCGCCAGTGCGCCCACGCCCTGTTGGAAGAGGGAGAAGTTGGAAGAGTTGTTGTCGATCAGCACGCCGAGCAGTGCGGTATTGGTGAAGCGGTAGTCGCGCAGGGTGCCGGAGCCGTCCGCACCGCCGGTGGCGAAGGCCGACCAGGTGGGAGCACCGAGCAGATTCAAGGTGCCGTCGATATCCGCATCGTGCGGAAGATGGGACAGCAGTTGGCTTTCGCCGTCGGGGTCCAGGTGCGCGGCGAGTCCGGCCAGGCGGAGCAGGAAGAAGGCGCGGGTGCCCAGGCCGGGGACGGGGCCGAAGATACGAGGCAGGACATTGACCTTGAATCCGCCCTGCAGGATCGAATCCAGCGGGCCGACAAGGGCATTGGTGATGTCGTGCAGGATCGGGGTGTTCTGCAGCGCGACCGGGTCCGAGGAGACCATGGAGTCCTGCGCGGCGAAGGCGGCGCATTGATCCGCGCCGGGACGGCCGTCGAAATCCCAATCGGAGAAGAAGCCGGTGACCAAGCCGCCCAGTGAGATTCCGGTGCAGACGAATTTGCGCTGCCGATCGGCCAGGGCGGGGATCTCGTGCAGCATGACCTCGTACTGGTCGCGCAGGACGCGGTCCAGGCCCATGTAATCGAGCACGGGCAGATCCGCGGAGGTGCGGAAGCCCGCGAAGCGTTCACCGTCGATGGGCAGGCCGTTGAAGTAGTAGTCGACGGCGTCGAGGTAATTGCCGGTGCGCAGCGCGTAATCGAAGCCGCGGGTTTCGTCGAGGCAGGCGCTGCGCCGGGCCAGCGCCCAGTATTCGATGCGCTGCCCCTGCGCGATCGCCGAATGCACGGTGTTGAAGGCCACGCTGTCGGAATTGACCGCACCGCCGTGCAACCCCTGCTGCTGGATCACCACGCGCGCGGCGTCGACCGGGTCCGTCGAACCGTCCGCCGGGCGATAGCGCAGGAATCCGACCCGGTCACAGCTCGCCGGATGCGCGGGCGCGTCGGCGGGCAGCGGGAGCGCGAAGCTCACGTAGGAGGTGACGATGCCGTCCCGCGTGGACAGCTCCTGTTCCTGCCGATCGGTCGCCGCGCTCACCGGTTCCGGATCGGCGGCGGCAACGCCGGTGACCCCGCCCGCCGCCAGCAGCACCGCCATCAGCGCGCCCGCCGAAATACGCACGCGCCGAACAACTTTGTTCATGTGTTGCACGCTGCCAACGAATTCGGGCGGCCGCCATGGGGAATCCCCCGAGAAACACCCCGCGGCACCCGGCACAGTGCCCAACTCGCGCCGGGATACGGTTTTCGGCATGTTCGTGAAGCTGTGTGGTCTGCGCACCGAGGCCGATGTGGTCACCGCCGTGACGGCCGGAGCCGATGCGGTGGGGTTCGTCTTCACCGCGAGCCCACGCCAGGTCGAGGTGGAGCAGGTGCGCAAGCTGCTGACCGGGGTGCCCGCGCATGTGCTGTCCGTCGGTGTCGTACACGGTATCTCGGCGGCGGAGGCGGGCGAGCTGGCGCGTTCGGCGGGTGTGGACGCCCTGCAACTGCACGGGTCGTACGATGCGGCCGCCTTCGCCGAACTCTCCGATTTCCGGCTGTTGCGCGCGACCGCGCTGACCGCCGATACCGATGTGCGCACCGGCGCGTACGGCGAGGAGTGGCTGCTACTGGACTCACCGCAGGCGGGTTCCGGCGAGCGCTGGGATCTCGGCGCGCTGGAGCGGACCCGGCCCAGCGGGCAATGGCTGCTCGCGGGCGGGCTGTCCCCGTCGAATGTGGCCGAGGCCATCGCCGCCGCACAACCGTGGGGTGTGGATGTGTCGAGCGGTGTCGAGTCCAGTCGCGGTGTGAAGGATCACGGCCGCATGCGCGAATTCGTCGCGGCGGCCCGCGCCGGTTCCTGAGGTATCGTGGACGCACCGATTGTTCTCGACGATGGCCCCGATGCGCCGCCAAGCATCGTTCCTATGAAACTTGTTTTCTCCCAGGGGAAGAGCGTTCCCTCCCGCCGATGACCGCCGCGCGACTGCGGTCGCGAGGTGAGTTGCGCAGACAGCGGCGGCCGGGTGCGCACGGTTGCTGGAATCATCTGATCGCCGCCCCGCTGTGGCCCAAGCACGGGGTGAACCTGGGCACGCTGCTGCGCACCTGCGATGCGGTGGGAGCCTGTTTGGCGGTGCCCCGATTACCTTGGGTGCCCGAGGCTTTGAGCCGCGGCAACACCCTGCGGCATCACCAGTGTGTGCACTGGGTCGACGGCCGGGTGGATCGCTGGCTGGAACGGCAGCGGGCGGGGTCCGCGGTGGTCGGGGTGGAGCTCACCGATGAATCGATTCGGCTGGCGGATCTGCCGGTGGCGCGGCGGCGGACCGTGATGGTGCTGGGCAATGAGGGAGACGGGATTCCGCCGGAGGGTTTGGAGCTGCTGCACGTGGCGGTGGAGATTCCGATGGTGGGCACCGGATCGAGTCTCAATGTGGCGGTGGCGGGTTCACTGGTGCTCTACAAACTCGCCGGACTGTGTTGAGGCGCAGCGTTTTTTGTATGTCGCTCATTTCGCGGCGGAACGGGTGCGGGCCGGGCGGGCGGAAAGTGGTTTCGGATGCGCCAGCTTGCCGCCGGTGGTGCGGGCCCCGGCCTGCTTCAGGCGGTGCAGGACCGGGGAGAGCTCGAAACCGTGAATGCCCTCCAGCGCTGACATTTCGGTGGTCACGTACCGGTAGAGCGCGGTGGTGCTGTCCGTCTGGAGTACGGCGAAGATATTGAATGAACCGGATATGGCTGCGGCATAGGTGATTTCGTCGTGTTCGGCGATGGCGCGGCCGACCGCCTCGAGGTGCGCGGGAGCGACGCGCAGCCACAGGAACGCCGCGGTGCCCGAACCGGCCACGGCGGGTGCGATATCGAGATCGAAGTACAGCACGCCGCCCGCCCGCAGCGCGGCTATGCGGCGGGTGACGCGGCCGATGCTCATCCCGGTGGCCCGGGCCAGCACGGTGTAGCTGGTGCGGCCGTCGCGGGCCAGCAGTTCGAGCAGGACGTGATCCGACTCTCCGATACGGAGTTCGGCCTCGGCGTATTCCGCTGCGCTGTAACTGGATTCGCCGTCAGCGCCTGGAATCGACTCGCCGCCCACGCCAGCGTTCGCGGCGAATTGGCGTCCACGCCAGTCGATTACATCGCCGCGCACGAAGCGGTGCAGGATCATCGCGGCGGTGATGTCGTGCACCGGGGCGCTACGCTGCAACCGCTGCACCAGGAGATCGTCACGGTCCCGCTGACTGCGCGGGTGCAGTGAGAAGACGATCTCCGCCCCCGCGTCGGCGATGCTGATCCAGGCCGCGTCATCACGCTGGGCAAGTGCCTCGGCCACCGCGAGCGCGCCGTCCGGGCGGCAGTGCAGGCGAATGATCCAGTCGCTCTCGCCGAGCGCACGGGCGTCGACCGCACCGATCACCCGGACTATGCCGTCCCGCCGCAGCCGCCGGTAGCGCCGGGCGACGGTCTGTTCGGCGACGCCCAGCCCGGCGGCGATATGTGCGAACGGGATACGGGGTTCCAGCTGGAGGGCATGCACGATTCGCGCATCCAGCGTGTCCAGCATGGCGGTTTCAGGCGTCGGAGCGGCTGTCACAGCACGAAATGTACGCCGAATCCACTGCCGGGCGACCGAATGCGTCCTCGATTCCGATACTCGACGCCTCATCAATGCTTCGAGAGGACAACGACATTGCGTAAATGGTTACCGCTGCTGACGGTGTGCCTGGGCACCTTCATGCTGCTGATCGACGTCACCATCGTGAACGTCGCGCTACCCGATATGCGGACCGATCTGGACGCCTCCTTCGGTGCACTGCAATGGGTGGTCGACGGTTACGCCCTCGCCATGGCGGCGCTCATGCTCGGCGCGGGTGCGATCGCCGATCTGGCCGGACATCGCCGCACCTATCTGGCCGGGCTGGCCCTGTTCGCGACCGCGTCCCTGATCTGCGGGCTGGCCCCGAATCCCACGGTGCTCATCGCCGCGCGGATCGTGCAGGGCATCGGCGCGGCCATCATGTCCTGCACCACGTTCGCGCTGTTGAACGCCGCTTACGCGGGCCGGGATCGCGGTGCGGCATATGGCATGTGGGGTGCGGTGGCGGGTGCGTCCTCGGCCATCGGCCCGATCATAGGCGGTCTGCTCACCGAGATCGCGTCCTGGCGCTGGATCTTCTTCGTGAATCTGCCGTTCAGCGTGCTCGCCATCGCGCTGTGCCTGCTGGTGCTCACCGAAGGTGAACGCGCACAGCGCAACCGGATCGACTTGGCAGGAATGGCGATCTTCACCGCGAGCGCCGCCACCGCGACCTACGCCCTCATCCGCGCCAATGAGCACGGCTGGACCAACGCGCTCACCTGGTGGCTGCTGCTCGGCTCGGCCATCGCCCTCGCGGCCTTCGTCGCGATCGAAATCCGCACGGAGCAACCGATATTGGATCTCACCCTGCTCCGCGACCGCTTCTTCACCGGCGTGCTCATCGCGGGCGCGACCCTCTATTTCGCCGCCTTCGCCGCCCTGATGTACACCCAGATCTGGATGCAATCCAGCCTCGGCCTGACCCCCATCGCCGCGGGCGCGGTGGGACTCCCCCTGTCCCTCATGGCATTCCTGGTCTCGGGCTCCCTCGGCAAATACCTGCACGGCGACAATCCCGGCCGGATCATCGGCGCGGGCCTGGCCCTGATCGCCCTCGGCGGCGCGATCGGAGCCCTACTCGTGCACGGCGATGCGAGCTGGCCCGCTCTCATCCCCGGCTCCCTGCTGGTAGGCGCGGGCGTCGGCCTCGCCACCGCCACCCTCAGCTCGGCAGCCATGTCCGCGGTCCCCTGGCATCGCGCCGGAATGGCAACGGGCGCACTCAATACCGCACAGCAACTCAGCTTCGCCCTAGGCATAGCGGCCCTCGGCGGCCTCTTCACCCACCGCACCCACCACATCCTGGACAACCCCACCACCACCGCCGCCGGAGTCCAACTCACCCTCGCGGTCAGTGGCGCGATCGCCCTACTCGGCGCACTCCTGGTCCCCTTCCTGATGCGCCGCCCGCGACACCCGGCAAACGAATCCGCCAGCACCGCAACCGAACTCGCCGACGCACAGTAGGGATTCCCACCATGAACCGAACCGTCACCCCGGCAGCCGGTTTCGTCCCGGTCATCGATCTCTCGAACCGGCATACCGAACCCGGCCGGCGAGCCATCGCCACCGCCATCGACCGAGCCTGCCGAACCTCGGGCTTCTTCAGCATCGTCGGCCACGGCATCCCCGCCGACCTCATCGACCGAATGGCCACCACCACCCGTGAATTCTTCAGCCTGCCCGATCACGAGAAAGACCTGGTGGCGCACCGGCCCGGCGTCTCCGGCTTCCGGCGCATGGGCGGCGCGACCGCGCAAAGCCTCGGTCACCAGACCCCGCCCGATCTCTGCGAGGTCTTCTCCGCGCACGTGACCGGCGATCTGACCGAACCCGAACGCGCTCTACTGGGCGACTATTGGGCGTCCTGGAAGCTGGCCAATATCTGGCCGCACAATCCACCCGCGTTCGAGGCGATCTGGCACGATTACATGGCTGCCCTCACCGACCTGTCAGCCGACGTAATGCGCCTGTTCGCACTGGCTTTGGACCTACCCGAGCAATTCTTCGAGGACAAATTCGATCGTCACGTCTCGTCGATCGCGGTAAACCACTACTACCCTCAGCACCGCACCCCGCTGCCCGGTCAGCTCCGCCGCGGCGCGCACACCGATTGGGGCAGCCTCACCATCCTGTACCAGGACACCGATATCGACGGCCTGCAGGTACAGACCGAAACCGGCGAATGGCGGGACGTACCGATGATTCCCGGCGGCTTCATCGTCAATATCGGTGACCTGATGTCACTGTGGACCGCGGGGCACTGGGTCTCCACCATGCATCGGGTCGTCAACCCCGAATCCGGCAATACCGCTGCCCGCCTGTCGATTCCGTTCTTCTACCTCCCCAACCACGACGCCCCGCTCGATGCCGTCTCGGGCTTCGCCGCGGGCGCGGCTTCCGAGCCGCACGGAACATCCACTGCCGGACAGTGGATTTCACGCAAGATGCGGCAGACCTTCAGCTAGAGGCCGAGGCCGTGGGCCAGCACCGGCCAGGAGGCTTTCAGTTCGTCGTCCCAGTAGCCCCAGGAGTGGGTGCCGTAGGGGCGGAGGTTGACGGTGGCGGGGATGTTCAGGGAGGTGAGGCGGTCGGCGAGGATTCGGGTGCACTGGTCGGTGGCGGCTTCGATGATGCCGCCGACCAGGACCTGGTTCACCAGCGCGCCCGGGCCCGCGCCGACCAGGCCGCGGCCGCCGGATTTGTCGTAGGGGCCGGGCAGGCCGTTGCCGCTGGAGAGGTAGAGATCGAGGCCGCGCAGGGATTCGGCGTTGAGGTAGGGGTCGTTGGCGGCCCACATGGGGTCGCCGGGCGGGCCGTACATATTGGCGGCGTCACCGGCGCTGTAGGCGACGGTGAGGCGAACGTACGCCTGGCCGAGGGGGTCCGAGATCTGGGCGCAGCCGCTGTAGGCGGCGACGGCCCGATACAGGCCGGGGCGGGCGATGGGGAGTTGCAGCACCGAGGTGCCCGACATCGATACGCCCGCAATGGCATTGCGGCCGTTCGCGCCCAGGGCGGTATCGAGCAGCGGCGGGAGTTCATCGGTGAGGAAGGTTTTCCATTTGACGATGCCCAGCCGAGGATCCGGATTCCGCCAGTCCGCGTAATAGGATGCCGCGCCGCCGATGGGCTGCACGACATTGACCTGCTTATCGGCCAGGAAATCCGTCGCGTGGGTCTGCCGATCCCAGGAGCCGGGCCCGACGCCGCCGCTGCCGCCACTGAGCAGATACAGCACCGGGCGCGGTACGGACGTGTCGGAGGGGCGCTGCACCTCGACGGTGAATTCACTGTCCATCGAGGCGGAGAAGACGGTGATGACCCAGTGCCGGACATCGTCGACGTGAATGCTCACCACGTGCGAATCACCGGGCGCGTTCGTCTCCGGATCGGCGGCGGCCACGGGCAGCGGTGCGATCGACTGCGGCGTCATCGCGGCGACGGCTACGGCCAGGAGTACGGCCGCGCCCCGAATTATCCAGCGAATACGCACGTTCGAGCCCTATTTCTACTGCGCCGCCGCACTCGGAAGCGCCGCGGTGAAACCACCGATTGCCGCCGCCGCCCGCACCGCGATGGGAGCGGTACGGGCGGTGGCGCGGCGAGTCTGGCACCCCGTGGCCAACGGCAGGTTTCGGAGGGCTGTCGGGCAGGGGACGCGCGGAGGTCTCAGGGCTGACAGTTCACCGGGATGGCGGCGAGATCGATGCGGGGACCGCCGGCGGCGAGGCAGGGCTGGGCGATGCCGTCCAGCGTGCCCGGCCCGAATCGCACCGCCGGACGGGTGTTTCCGCCGCTGTTGCGGGCGTGGATGAGCGAGCCGCCCGCCCCGGCGATGGCGGTGCGGGTGACGCTGCCGCGCATATCGGTGTCACCGATATTGATGATGGCGAGGCCATTGGCCGCCGTACCGCTGATGGAACTCTCCCGAATATCGAAGACCAGTTCGGCGGTGGCCGGGCCGGGACCGGTCGGGGTGTAGCCGATCAGGCCGATCCCATCGGCGCTGCACTGACCGAATTCGGAATCGGTGACGGTGAGATCGGTGTGCGCGGTGCGGCCGAAGTTGGTGGTCACCAGGCAGGTGCCGAGATTGGCGGGGATCAGCGGATTGAGCGCCGCCCCCGGAAATGACGAGTGCCGGGCGCGCACACCGTCGAGGGTCAGCGATTGGCGAGCGCCGCCTGGGCTGAGGTTGTAGTTCTCGATCACGTCACCGCTGACATTGTCGAAAGTGCTGTCGGTGACGGTCACCCGGCTCTCGGGCGCACCGCTCGTGGTGACGTATTCGAGTCCGTTGGCGGAGAAATTGCCGTCGCCATCGCGGAACTCATTGCGGTCGACGGTGACATCCAGCCGCGCGCGACCGAGCGGATTGATGAACACCCCTTCGCTGTCGGCGAGGTGGTTGAGCGGTGAACTCGGCGGCGCGATATCGAGCTGTCTGTTCCCCGACAGTTCGGCGGTGAGCCGCGCGTCATCATCGGCCTGCAACCCCAGCGCGAGGACGGACAGTTTCGCCAATCCGAGGTTGATATCGCGGGTGGTATTGCCGATTACCTGTGCGGTCACCCGGCTGACGCCGTGGGCGCGAATATCGATGCCGTCCCCGCAGGCGGTGTCGTGCACGGTATTTCCCTCGATGCGCACGGTGCCCGCCGCCGTGGCGAAATCGGTCATGATGCCCGCCCAGCCGTTGTTCAGCGTGATGAAGTCCGGCAGCGGATCGATGGCGACCCCGAGCGGAATGGTCGGCGGCAGACTGAACGGGCCGATCATGAACCCGTCCGCGCACTGCTGATTGGTGGCGGACACGCTGTTGCCGCTGATCACCACATCGGCGGCATCGCTGCCGTAGATACCGCCCCGCCGCGCCCCGTCGATGACGAGGTTGCGCACCTGTGCACCGGGAGCCAGGCGCACCGCGTCACCGTCATGCGCGCCGGTGCTGTTCGTAATGCGCGGCAGCGGAGCGTCATTCGCCGCGCCGATGACCGCGTCACCGCCGCCGATGAGCCGCTGAGCGGGTTTCAGCGTGATACCGCCGTCCAACGGACGCACGCCGGTGGCGACCGGCTGAACGACAATGGTGTCCCCGGGCCCCGCAGCCGCCTCGACGGCCGCCAGCGAATCGAACGGCGCGTCCACGGTGCCGGTGCCGCCCGGTGCGGCGGCCGCGCTGACGTACCATGTCGCCGAATCCGGTTGCGCCTGAGCGATTCCCGCCACGTGCGGCGCACAGGCGAGCAGGGCGAGCGCGCAGATGCGGGCGGGGGTGCGATTCTTCATTGTGCTCCGGTGGTGTGGCGCGGTATTGCACTGCACACTTCCAGGCCCCGAGTGCACGGTCATCGGGCAGATTGCCAGGAGAACAGGTGCGCTACCGTGCCCGTGCACAAATGCGGGCACAGCGCCGCAACCGGCCCGCAGCCCGGCTACGAGAACTCGGCGGTGGCGGTCGAATATTCGGAACACACTGCGGGTCAAAGCATTTGGACGGGCGTGATGTTCGAGAAGGGGATACCGAACATCACGCCCGCACCGGAAAGGATAGCGGTAACAGGCGATTTCGTCAGGTGCGAGTTGCGTCGCCCACGGCCGCTGCGGCGACAGGATATTTGCGGTATGCCTCCGAAACCGCCCCCAACCAGGTGATTTCCCCCAGGAAGGTGGGCTTGGCGGGCCGACGAAAGATCTCACCGCGATCGATCGGGGTATCCCCACGCCCGAACGCATCGAGCGCGAGGGCGATGCGCGCCGCCTCGACGGCCGCCTCGCGATCCGCGCTTCGCACGTGCAGGCCGTCCACGATTTCGATTGCGCGCGCGGTGATTTCGGGACTCAGGTGCGGTTGCAACAGCAGCAGGCCGTCCCGGATCTCGATGACCCGGCGATACAGCCGGTCCCGCGCCGCGCGCCGGGTCACCGGTGCGGCCGCCGCCACCTCGGGAGCCGCCGCTCGCAACGCCAGCCACAGCGGACGCAGCCGGGGCAGCGCCCGCGCCCGCTGGATCGCCGCCATCGCCTGCGGCAGCAGTGAGGGGCATAGATAACCGAGGAGCATGATCGCCGCGCCGACACTGGCGAAGGCGGGCGCGATCTCGATATTCAACCGGCGGGCGTCGACTCCGGCCCAGGCCGAGATCAGCGCGGCGATCTTGCCGACGCTGTAACCGATGGCGATCGCGGATCCGGTCACCAGCAGCACCAAACCGCGTCGCAGCCAAGGCTGTTCGCGTACCAGCGGCAGCCAGGTGCGGCACAGCAGCACGATGCGCAGCAGCGACAGGGTGTAGGCGCACAGGTAGATGCCCAGGAAGACGTCGACCAGCGGAACGGTCGCGTAGTGATAGTCGAAGTCGGTCGCGTGCGGCTCGTCGTGCACCGGGGCGGCGCAGAACAGCGCGACCATCGCGAGCACGACCACCACATTGACCAGAATCACCCTGCGCGCATTGACATTTCGCCCCGCGATCGGCCCGGCCACCGCCGTGTCCGGTGCGGATTCGGCCTCCGATCCCGCGACGGCGTCCGGTGCGACCAGATAGGTCGTCCAGACCAACTGCGCCAGCGTCGCGGTGGCGATGGCCGAGTACACGATCAGCGTCGCCAGATTCGGGATACCGCTGATCCGGCCGATCCACTCGTAGGTCTGCGGTACCGCCGCCTCGAAACCCAGTGCCGCGCAGGCGATGGCCACGGCGACCGCCCAGCGCGAGGCGAAGCGGGTGCCGCGCAGCGCCAGCATCAATCGCCAGCCGAAGACCAGTACCGCCAATACGCCGACACTGCCGTACACCAGGGCGAAATGCATTGCGATCAGTCGATTCCCGGTCCGAGCGTATCGAGCAGGCCGCGAATATCGGCGGGCGCGTTCTCGGGCAGCACCCATTCCGCGCGCGGCGTCCAGCGGGTGATGTGGTGTGCCATCAGCAGATCCGCGATGTGCTCGGCCTCGCGTTCCTCATGTTCGGCCGAACAGCTGCGCCCGAGCATGCGCCGCACCACGGCGGGATCGATATTGGGTGCGAGCAGGCGCAGCGCGTCCTGTCCGGTCACCGTCACCGGTTCGTGCCCGGCGAGCAGATGCCCGAACTCATGGCAAACGATGTGATCCTGATGCAGTTCGCTGGTATTGCTCTGATAGGCCAGGAAGTCGATATCCCGGGTCACCAGCAGTCCGCCCGAAAGTCCGGCCACCGGAAAGGGTTCCGGCCGCAACCGCAGTGGCCGTCCGCGTCGCCGGGCGAGCGCCTCGGCCAGTTCCGCCACCGTGAAGCGGCCGGGTAGTCCCAGCCCGCGCAGTTCACGCCGCAGCCGCCGGTGCTCCATCATCGGATGCTCAGCGCCCTCCCAGACCGCGATCCGCATGGCTCACAAGTCTTCCCCGTAGTTTTCGGCCTCGATCCGCCGCAGCATATCGAGCATGGCCGCGACCGTCTCGGCTCGGACGGTACCGTGCGCCAGCCCGTCCCGCAGCACCAGTTCCAGGGCCGCCGCATCGGCGGTTCCCTTGAGCGCGTTGATCAATGCGAGTTCGCGGGCGCGTGCGACGGCGAGTTCTGGATTGGTCAGCGGATCGAGGCTGTCCAGGCCGAAGTACCCGCGCAGCGCCTCGAGCGTTTCGAAGGACGGATTGACCGTCTGACCGGTGCGCAGTTTCCACAGATAGTTCGCCGACAGACTGACGCCGGTGGTGTGCTGGATATTCTCCGCCAGTGCCCGATGGGTGATCTCCCCGTCCCGTCCCTGGCCGGTCACGGGCGGATGCATACCGGCGATCAGCGCATTGAGCGCGCGGGTGAACGGATGCTGTTGCGCGGCAACCATTCTGATCTTGTCTCCTGCAGTTGACAGTCGCGGTGACCCTGATCATATACTCATGCCTACTTCGTGATCGCGCACGAGCCGCTGCCCCCGAAGGGGAGGGCATCGACTCCCGTGCGGTTCGTACGCGAAGTCGAATGGGGCGACCAGAGTTGCTCGCCCCATTCATCGCCGATCACCTCATCGGGCCAGCACCGGCAATGTGAGCGGGCCGCGATGCCGGAACCCACTGCGCCACGGCACATTCTGCTCGGTATCGGCCGCTCGGAGCCGCGGCAGGTGCAGATACAACTCGCCGAGTATCGAGGCCAGCACCGGGCGCAGCAGCGCCGTACCGACACAGGCGTGCGCGCCATGCCCCAGCGCCACATGCGGATTGGGAGCGCGGCGCACGTCCAGGGCCACCGCACCGTTCGATTCCACTGTGCCGGTGAATCGTTCGGGATCGTGATTCGCCGAGGCCAGGCAGAGCAGCACCGTCTCCCCCGCCGCGATCGATTGCCCCGCGATCACCAGATCGGTTGTCGCGAAACGAGGACTCGCCAGCACCTGCGGGGACAGGAAGCGCAGCAGCTCATCCACCGCGACCGATCGATCCGCGGCCGACAGCAGTTCGGCGAGCTCCTCGGGCCGGGTGGACAGGGTGAGCACCGCACCGGCGAGCACATCCATCAGCACCTCGTACCAGACGAACAGCAGGTAGAACAGCAATCCGGGCAGTTCACCGGAATCGCCTGCCGTACCACCGATTCCGGAGCGCACCATGCGGCCGAGCATGGTGTCGTCCGCACCGTCGCGACCGCGTGCGATGACCGCCGAGATAATCCGCTGCATGGCGGCCAGGGTGTCTCGGGCACGCGGCCGGGCGTCCGGGGCCATGGTGGCTTCGGCCCACGCCGCGAGCGAATCCCGTTCGGACTCGGGCAATCCCAGCAGTTCACCCAGAATCACGGCGGGCAGCGGCAGCGCCACCCGCTCCACGAAGTCGAATTCGGCCGCCCCGTCCACCTCCGCCACGCATTTGCCGACCAGCTCCGCGGCCCGCTCGGACCAGTCCCCGGCCAGGCGCAGTTCGCCGACGACCAGGCTGCGCAGCCGCGCCAAATCGCCGGGCTCACTGGATTGGAAGACATCCAGCGGTTCCGGGACCGCGAAGCCCCGATAGTCGTCACCGCGGCTGTACCGCAGATTCGTCGAGAGCCGATCGTCGAGCAATCCCGCGCGGACATCGGCGTAGCGGGTGATCAGCCAGGCGGGCGGACCGTCCGGCGTCGCCACCCGGTGCACGCCCCCGTCGTCCCGCAGCGAACGCAACACCGGCCAGGGTTCGCGCGCGAATTCCGCATCGAAGATAGTCTGCACCGATCCATCATCACCCAAGCGGCGCATATCCATCATCGCCCAAGTTGCGCACAGCCATCATCGCCCAAGCGGCTCAATGGGTCTCGCGCCAATCGGGTAGCGCGTCCGGATTGGAGCGCAGATATCTGAGCCCCTGTTTCATGTACACCCGTGGATTGGTGTCCAGATGCCGGGCCCAGACGGGTTTCGGATCGCCGCGCATCAGCGTCCAGCAGGCCAGTGCGTAGCCGAACATCGGCTGCGACAGATAGCCGAGCCGCTGCGACCGCCAGCCTCGCTGATTCTGGGAGAATTGCAGGGCCGCATTGGCATTGAAGACACCCAAGCCGAGATAGACGGTCACCAGATCGGTGAGCTGTTCACCGTCGCGGCGGTCGCGGTCGATGCGCCGCTCACCCAGTAGTCGTTCATGGGCGAGTTCGTGCGCGATCGCCGCGACCAGGGTGAGCTGGGAGCGCAACCGCCCCATATCGAGGGAGACCACCGCGCGCCCGTGCTCCAGCCGATAGTGGCCCGCCTCGCCGTTCGCGGTGCCCTCCAGGAAGCTCATCCCCTCGGGCAGCGGGTCGCGGCCCGAATTGACCTCCACCACAAGGCGATCGCCGTGGACGCCCATGAATTCGCCGACGCTGTCCACCAGGGCGCGGACCTGCGGTTCGGTCCCGGAGTACGGGTCCGGGAACCATTCCGAGGTCGGCAGTACGACGGGCGTGCGCAGGGTGCGCGGGCCGAATTGCGCCGCGCACCAGCTCAGCATTTCCTCGACCCAGAGCCGTTCCAGCTCCCCCACCGGGCAGGTCGGCCTGAAAATACCCATTGCCGCATTATGTCCGGCCTGGCTGGGAGCGCACGCCGAGCCGAATCGCGGCCGAACAATCGCAGGTCAGCGGGTCACCATGCGGAATGCCATATCGCGGCCCAGGTTTCGGCCCATGGCCAGGGTGAGCCACAGCCGCATGACACCGTCGACCAATTCATGGTTCTCGCCGACGTAGACCGGATGCAGGCCGACCGCGGTGATCAACGTTTCGACCTCCGGTCGATCCGATTCCGCACAGGAGAAGAACAGATCCGCCGGAGCGCCGTCGATGATCGGGTTCTCGAAGAGCTCCGCGCCGAGGCTGTTGAACGCGCGGACGTATCGGCAGTCCGGCGCGTATTCGGCGAATATCGCGGCGGCATTGGCGGGTGTGCCCATGACGTCATTGGTGGCGTCGAGCACCAGTTTGCCCGCCAGCGCCGATGCGTGCTCGCGGGCGAAATCGGCGACGGCCCGCGGTGGAATCGCCACCAGCACCGCGTCACCGCCCGCCACCGCATCGGCGACGCTGAAACTGTCCCGCCCAGGCGTGCGTGAGCCGTAGCCGACGCAATGCCCGGCGGATGCGAGCGCGTAACCCACCGCGCGACCCACCCGCCCCGTTCCGATGACCGCGACGCTCACCCGTCGCACCCCATCGGCCCGCAGGCCCGGGCCCTGTAAATAGATGCTGCACATGTGAATAACGCTAGGTCGGAGGCGGGTTCCGGCGCTTCTCGATTCCTGACCGGTCCGGACCCGGCTACGGTGGGGAGCGAACCCGTTCACCGATCGACTGTTTCCCGGAGGCGACGTGCGCACCCTCACCCGCATACTGTTCGTCCTTCTGGTGCTCGCCGGTGGCGCCGGACTGCTGAGTCCCACCGCCCTGGCCACGCCCGCCGCGACCATCGACGACGCCTCCGCGAGCAAGCTGGACGAGCTGCTGGCGCTGCGCAATTCCGCCGCGTCGGGAGCCACCAAGGGTGATCTGATCAATCTGTTGTCGGCGCGCTTCCTGGGCACCCCGTACGGCGCGAACATGCTGGTCGGGTCGGCCACCCAGCCCGAGGAACTGATTGTCGACCTGCGTCGCGTGGACTGCTTCACCTTCCTCGACTACGTCGAAGCCCTCACTCGCTCCAGCAACCGGGCCGACTTCCTGACCAATCTGACCGAGACCCGCTACACCAATGGCACGGTCGCCTTCGCGAATCGCAAGCACTTCTTCACCGACTGGGCGAACACCCCGCGCACGGCGGCCACGGATATCACCGCGGGGCTCACACCGGCGGCCGTGACGGTTCCCAAGCACCTCAATCTGAAGTCGGACGGCAGCGTGTATCTGCCCGGACTGCCCACGGTCGATCGCAATATCACCTACATTCCGGCCGGGGCCGTCACCGATTCGGTGATCTCGCAGCTGCGCACCGGCGATTATCTGGCCGCCTACGCCGATCAGCCCGGCCTGGACGTGACGCACGTCGGCATCTTCGTATCGACGCCCAATGGTCCGGTCTTCCGCAATGCCACCTCGCTCGCCGCGTATCAGGTGGTCGACACCCCGCTGCGCGAATACCTGGGCACCACACCCGGTCTCGTGGTGCTGCGGCCCAACTGATCGGCCGTTCGAGGCGCGATTCCACCGGCTCGGTCAGCCACGTGACGCGCTGCTGAAACGTTTTCCCGAATCCGCTCCGGCGGCGTCCGATTCGCTGCATACTCCTCAATCAACACGAGTTGATCGGGGTCATATGGTCACGCGGCGGGATGTGGCGCGGCTGGCGGGAACGTCGGAAGCCATGGTCAGTTACGTCCTGAACGATGGTCCGCGCGGGGTCGCCCCGGCGACGCGGGAGCGAATCCTGGCCGCGGTCAAGGAACTCGGATACCGGCCCAATGCGGTCGCCCGCTCGCTCAAGACCTCGCGCACCATGACGCTGGGGCTGGTGGTGCCGGACAACTCGAATCCGTTCTTCGCCGAATTGGCCAGGGCCATCGAGGATGTCGCGTTCGAGGCCGGATACACGCTACTGCTCGGCAATGCCATGGACCGGGACGAGCGCGAGGCCGCCTACATTCGAATATTCATCGACCGGCAGGTGGACGGGCTGATCGTCGCACCCGCGCACGGAATCGGCAGCTGGGTCACCGAACTCGCCGGAACCGCCGTGCCGCGACTGGTGCTCGATCGGGAATTGGAACTGCCCGGTGCGGCGCATGTACTGGTCGACAATGCGGGCGGCGCGTACGCGGCGACCGAACATCTACTGGGGCACGGGCTTTCACGAATCGGCTGTATCGCCGGGGTGCCCGGCATCCATCCGACCGTCGATCGGGTCGCGGGGTGGCGGCGCGCGCTCGCCGACGCTGGGCAGCGGCCCGCCGACGAACTGCTGGTGCACACCGCATTCGGGCGGGCCGAGGGGTATCGCGCGGGCCGGGCGCTACTGGCCCGGCCGGATCGGCCCGAGGCGCTGTTCGTGGCCAGTGACGAGCAGGCGCTCGGAGTACTGCGCGCAGCCGCCGAATTGGGCCTGCGGGTGCCGCAGGACCTGGCCCTGTGCGCCTTCGACGGTATCGAGGGCAGCGCGTACACGGTGCCCGCGCTCACCACCATGCGGCAGCCCTTCGAACAACTCGGGCGGGCGGCGGTCGAATGGCTGCTCGCCAAGATCGCGGATCCGGGCTTGGCGCCCAGCCGGATCAGTCACGCCACCACGCTGGTCGCGCGCGGCTCCTGCGGCTGCCCGGACCCGCTCGGCGGTGATTCCGCGATCAGCGCCGGGCGCTAGCTCCACAAAGAGAGGTAAATCCGAAATGCAAAGAAGCACAGGGACGGTACTCGCCGTCGTGACGGCCGCGGCCGCGCTGGTACTGAGCGGCTGCGGCACCGAACAGACCGCCTCCGGTCCGTCCGGGGACTCCGGCGGGAAGCCCAAGGTCTGCCTGATCATGAAATCGCTGGCGAACGAGTATTTCCAGCAGATGCAGAAGGGTGCCAAGGAGCACGTCGACAAGCTCGGCACGCTCGATCTGCAGACCGCGGGCATTCAGAACGAGACCGATGTGGACGGGCAGATCGCACTGGTCGACAAATGCATCACCCAGCAGGTGCGGGCGATCGTGATCGCACCGGCCGATTCCAAGGCGCTGGTGCAGTCGGTGGTCAAGGCGAGCAAGGCCGGAATCAAGGTCGTCAATATCGATGTGGCACTGGATCCGGACGCGCTGAAGGCCGCCGGTGTGGATATCCCGCTGGTGGGACCGGATAACCGCGCCGGGGCCAAACAGGTCGGCGATGTGCTGGCCAAGGCCGTGCCGGGCGGGAAAGTCGTTATCCTGGAAGGCAATCCGGGCGCGGACAACGCACTACAGCGCAAGAACGGTTTCAACGACACCGTCGCCGAGGCGAAGCTGACGCTGCTGGATTCCAAGACCGCGCATTGGGAAACCGATGAGGCGTACACGGTATTCGGCAATATGCTCACCGCGCACCCGGATATCCAGGGCGTACTCGCCTCCAACGATTCCATGGCGCTGGGCGTGATCAAGGTGATCCAGGAACGCTCCGCGAATGTGAAAGTCGTGTCCATCGACAATATTCCGGCGGTCACGCCGTTCCTGAAGAACGGGCCCATGCTGGCCACCCTCGACCAGTACGGCTCCGAACAGGCGGGCGACGGTATCGACGTGGCCATGCAGCTGATCAATGGGCAGGCCGTCACCGGCTGGCAGAAGACCCGCATGAACGTGGTCACCGCCGGGGCGTGAGGGGCCCGGTGTGGACACGGCCGGGGTGGAGTCGATCCAAGCGACTCCACCCCGGTCCATCGGCGAGAGTAGTGGAAACGGTATGAACCCCGAATCAACGGCCGGCATCCTGCTCGAGGTCACCGGTCTGACCAAACGGTATCCGGGCGTCACGGCGCTGGACGGCGTCGACCTGAGCGTCACCGCCGGAGAGATTCACGTGCTGATCGGCGAGAACGGCGCGGGAAAATCGACACTGGTGAAATGCCTTGCGGGACTGGAACAGCCGGACTCCGGGCAGATGCGGCTGGGCGGTGCGGAGCATCGGCCCGGATCCGCCGCGGCGGCGCTGCACGCCGGAATCCAGGTCGTGCATCAGGAATTGGCGCTGTTGCCCGCGCTGACCGTCGCCGAGAATCTGTTCCTGCAGCGCATGCCGCGCCGGTTCGGGATTGTAGACCGTCGGGAAATGCGCAGGCGGGCAGCCGGTTTGCTGGAGCAGGTCGGACTCGACGTATCGCCGGACACCCCAGTCGGGCGGCTGGGCATCGCGCAGATGCAGCTGGTGGAGATCGCCAAGGCGCTGTCCACCGAATGCCGTCTGCTGATCATGGACGAGCCCACCGCCACACTCACCCCGCGCGAGACGGCCACGCTGTTCAAGGTGATGCGGCGGCTGCGGGAGGAGGGCGTCGCGATCATCTTCATCTCGCATCATCTCGACGAGATCTTCGAGATCGGCGATCGAGTCACCGTGCTGCGCAATGGAACCGGGGTCGCAGCGCGGGATATCGCCGGGCTGGACATTCCCGGGCTGGTGCGCATGATGGTCGGGCGCGAGCTGGCCGCCGAATATCCCCCGGTCACTCCCCGCGAGCTGGGCCCGGAGCTACTGCGGGTGCGGGAATTGACGGTGACCCCGCGAACCCCGCCGATCTCGTTCACGGTGCGCGCCGGTGAGGTGGTGGGGGTGGCCGGATTGGTCGGCTCCGGGCGCACCGAGGCCATGCGCGCGATCTTCGGCGCGGATCGGGCCGCCGGTGGCGCGGTCACGGTGCGCGGCAACGCGACTCGGATTCCGAATCCGCGCGCGGCGGTGCGGCGCGGTATCAGCCTGCTCACCGAGGATCGCAAGGCGCAGGGGCTGGTGCTGGATCTGTCCATCGCCGCGAATCTGAGCCTGGCCAGCCTGGACCAGGTCAGCGGATTGGGGCTGCTCCGGCGCGGAGCCGAAAACTCTTCGGCGCGTGCGCTTTCGGACAAGCTCCGGATCAAATCGAGCGGGGTGGAGCAAACCGTGCGCGCGCTGTCCGGCGGCAACCAGCAGAAGGTGGTGCTGGGCCGCTGGCTCGCCGCCGACACCGATCTGCTGATCGTCGACGAGCCGACGCGCGGCATCGACGTGGGCGCGCGTTACGAAATCCACCAGCTGCTACTGAATCTCGCCGATACCGGCAAGGGCGTGCTGATGGTCTCCTCCGACCTGTCCGAACTCATCGGCGTCTGCGATCGCATCCTGGTCTTCTCCGCGGGCCGGATCACCGGCGAAATCGCCCGCCCCGACTTCGATCCCGAACACATCCTCAACCTCGCCTACTCGGGCTACTTGAAAAACGGTGGTGCAGCATGACATCCCTGAGCACGGTACGAGCCGACACCCGCACCAACCGCATCCTGACCCAGGTGCTCGGCGAAGCCGGAATCGGCGTGGCCCTGGTGGCCCTGGCCGCGTTCTTCCTCGCAGCCGCACCGCATTTCGCCACCACCGGCAATATCCGCGACATCATGACCCAGATCACCCTGAATACGATTCTGGCCGTGGGGATGACCTTCGTCATCCTGGTCGGCGGCATCGACCTCTCGGTGGGTTCGGTCATCGCGCTCTGCGCGGTGGTGGCGGGCAAGGCGATGGAGAACAGCGGGGCCGGTTCCATTCCCGCCGGGATCGCATTGAGCCTTGTCATCGGTGCGCTCTGCGGACTGATCAGCGGTTTCGTCACCGAACGCTGGCGTGTCCCGTCATTCATCGTCACCCTCGGCATGCTCTATTTCGCACGCGGTGCGGCCGAGCAGTACACCGATGCCCGCACCATCTACAGCCTCCCCAAGGAACTCACCGCCTTCGGCACCCGCACCATCGCGGGCATACCCGCCGTCTTCGCGGTGGCGCTGCTGATCGTCGCCGCGGCCTGGTTCATCCTGTCCCGCACCGTCTTCGGCCGCCTGGTCTACGCCACCGGAAACAATGAGGAGGCGGTGCGACTCTCGGGCCATCGCACCAATCTGATCAAAATCGTCTGCTTCGTCATCGGCGGACTGTGCGTGGGCATCGCCGCCGTCATCTACATGGCCCGCCTCGGAGTCGCCAGCCCCATCCTCGGCCAGGGCTACGAACTCAACGCCATCGCCGCCGTGGTGATCGGCGGAGCCAGCCTGTCGGGCGGCCGCGGCTCGGTCATCGGCACCCTGCTGGGCGCATGCCTGCTCGGCGTCCTCACCAACGGCCTACTCCTGATGGGAGTTTCGGACTTCCAGCGCATCATGGTCACCGGCGCGGTGATCATCATCGCCGTCATCCTCGACGCCTACCGCAAACGCCTCATGACCCACCTCTCCGGCGCGGCCTGACCACCTCAGTTGACGGTGGGGACCATCCCGCCGTCCATTCGCAGGTTCGCGCCGTTGACGGAGGCGGCGAGCGGACTGGCGAGAAAGGTTACGAGGGCGGCGATTTCGGCGGGTTCGGTGAGCCGGGCGGACGGGTTGGCGAGCGGGCCGTTCAACAGAACGCGGGTGGCGGCCGGGATATCGTCGGGGAGGTGGTGGGCGCGGGCGAACTCGCGCGCGAAATCGTCGAAGGCGGGCAGGTGAACCGGGCCGGGGCTGACCGTATTGACGGTGATGCCGGTGGCGGACAGCTCTTTCGACAGGCTGACGGTGAGGTTGGCCAGGGCCGCCTTGGCGGCGCTGTAGGCGGCGCGCGGCGGTAGCGGATTGGGGTTCGCGGCACTGCCGATCTGAATTACGCGTCCCCACTCGGCATTTCGCATAGCCGGAGTAAGCGCCCGGATGAGCCGGACAGCGGCGGCGACATTGGTGTTGTAGAGCGCCAGCCAGTCCGCCGAGGTGGCGGTGGTCCAGCCGTCCGCACCGAGCCCACCCGCATTGTTGACGAGGATGTCGATACCGCCGAAAGCCGCCGTGGCGGTATCGGCCACCTCGCGGGCCGGATCATCGGAGGACAGATCGCCAAGGGCCACCGCGGCTTTGCCGCCCGCCGCCGCGATGGTGTCGGCGGTCGCCCTGGTGCGCCCGGGGTCCCGCCCGTGCACCACGACCGCCGCCCCTTCGGCGGCCAGGGCGAGCGCGATGGCCCGCCCGATTCCATTCGAACTGCCCGTGACAAGGGCGCGCTTCCCGTCGAGTTGCAGGTCCATGCGTGATTCGCTTTCGCTTGAGTCAATAGCTTGAGTCCAAACTATTGATCCGAAGCGTAGGGTGAGCGAATGCCTTCGTCAACCGGAAATGAATCGAACCCGGCCGGGCCACAGCAGGCCGGACCACCGGATTCGGTGGATCGATTGCTGGCGGGCTGGGCACGTGTACAGCCGGAGCTGGACTTCGCACCGGTCGCGATCGTGCAGCGACTCGGTAAGGTGCGCCGCTTCCTGGATGCCGAGATCGAAGCCGGATTCGTCGAATTCGGCCTCAACGGACCGGATTACATCGCGCTGGCCACCCTCCGACTGCACGAGAACACCGGCGGCGTCTCCCAGCGCTACCTCATGCGTGAACTGGGACTGACCTCCGGAACGATCAGCGTCCGCGTCGACCGGCTCGTCGAACAGGGCTTGGCAACCCGCACCGCCGACCCCGCCGACCGCCGCAATACCCTGGTGGCACTGACGGATTCGGGCCGCGAACGCCTCGACCGGGTAACCCCCGCCCACCTGGACCTGGAAAATCGCATGCTGTCCGCCCTCGGCCCAGACGAGCGCGATACGCTCCGCGCCCTGCTGCACCGCCTACTCGTCTCCTTCGAGGGCTCGACCCCCGACGCCGAATCCCCCGGACTGGGAATGACTTTGGCCCCCGCCCACCTCGCCGTCACCATGCGCCGGGCCGTCGGCCTGCCCCCGATCACCGGCCTGCTGGTCCGCGAAGTCACCCCCGACTCCCCCGCCGACAAAGCCGGAATTCGAACCGGCGATGTGCTCACCGCGGTCGACGGCCGGAGCCTGCGCGCCATCGACACCCTGCACACCGCGCTGTCCACGGGCGCGACCCT
Source organism: Nocardia sp. NPDC056000 (assembly GCF_042269265.1). Classification (NCBI taxonomy): domain Bacteria; kingdom Bacillati; phylum Actinomycetota; class Actinomycetes; order Mycobacteriales; family Nocardiaceae; genus Nocardia; species Nocardia sp. NPDC056000. The sequence continues at coordinate 239,601 of NZ_JBHJXS010000014.1, forward strand.
GCACATCGAACTCACCCGCGGCGTAGCCGACGACCACACCGTCACCGTCGACCCGGGTTCCCCGGATCCGGGCGCGACCGCATCGGGTGACCCCCGGCCCGGCAGCCACCTGATCTGATCCTCAACCCACCTGCGGGGCGACGTTCTCCAGGGTGATTCCCGCTCTGGCGCTGCGCTTTTCGCCCCACTCGTACAGCGCGGTCAGGACCGGGACCAGGCTCCAACCCTCGTCGGTGAGGTCGTAGTCGACCTGGGGTGGGACGGTGGCGGTGGCGGTGCGGCGGACCAGGCCGTCGGCCTCGAGTTCGCGGAGTTGCTGGATGAGCATCTTCTCGCTGGTGTTCGGCATGCGGCGGCGGAGTTCGCCGTAGCGGTGCGCGCCCTCCTTGAGGTGGGCGAGGATTACGGGTTTCCATTTGCCGCCGATGAGGTCGACGGTGACCTCGACGGGGCAGTAGTAGCGCTTCGCGGGCATGGTTACCTCGGGGTGCTTACCGGAAAGTGCGTTCTTGTAAGACTGTAATCATCGGGCTTCCATGGACTCCGTACGCAAGCGTTGAAACTGCCGATACGGAGTCGAAAACTCATGAAGGTCATTACATTTGATCGTTTCAAGCCGGGGGTTACGTTGGAGACCATCACTCCCTTCCTACCCGAAGAAGTCGCCAATGTGTGGCGGCTGTGGAAGGCGGGGATCGTGCGGGAGAACTACGCCCGGGCCGACGAACCAGGGGTGGTGATCGTGTTCGAGGTGGATAGTGTGGAGGAGGCGAAGCGGTATATCGACGATTTTCCGCTGACCAAGAAGGGGTTGCTGGAGTGGACGTATGTGCCGGTGACCGCACCACTGCCATTGGAGGCGCTGATGAATACCTCGGTCGACGTCGGTGAGCCCTATGACCGGACCAAGTGAGGGCGGCGTGCGGTACGCGTACGGATTGAGCATTCCGCAGACGGTCGAGGATGTGGTCGACCCGGGGCGCATGGCGGTGATCATCTACGACATGCAGGTGGGGATCGTGCGGCAAATTCCGGACTCCGCCCGCATCGTCGAGAACTGCGTGCGAATCCGGGATATGGCCCGGGAGAAGGGTTTTCGCGTCTTCTACACCCGGCATATGTCGATGCCGGTGGCGGCGGCGGGCGTCTCGCAGCTGCGGACCGCGATGGAATGGCAGCGCAAGGACGATCCCAACGAAGTACAGGCGGCGTTCCCGCAGGGGTCGGCCCAGTACCAGTTGGTGCCCGAGTTGGCGCCGGGTGCGAACGAGGTGGTGTTCGACAAGATCGCCATGTCGGCGTTCGTCGGCACCCCGCTCGATATCGTATTGCGGGACTTGGGAATCGACTCGTTCGCCATCGCGGGCATAGCGCTCGAGGTGGGCATCGAACCCACCGTGCGGCACGCCACCGATCTCGGCTATCTCCCGGTCATGGTGACCGACGCCTGCGGCGCGGGACATCCGGAAGCGGCCGAACGCGCCTATGCCACACTGGCTTTCGCGGGCGGATCGCGTACGACCGACACGGCCGCCCTGCTCGATCTGATGAAACGCACGTCATAGCCGGCGCTGGGCGCGGATCACCTTCGCGAAGTAGATGGGGAAACCGCCGAGTGCGATGAGCACCATGGCGATCACCACCACACCGTGCACCGCCAGCACCGCGCCCGCGCCGAAGCAGAGCAGTCCGAGCACCAGCAGCAGTATCTCGCCGCCGGGCTCCGTGTAGTCCGTGCGCGGAGTCTGCGCGGGCCGAATCGGCACCAGGTAGTACGGTGCGGTCCGCGGTGGATAGCCACCGGGCAGCGGCATCAACTGCCGCCGCGACCGCGCCGAACCGAACCGCTTGACCTTCCGAACCATCGCGCCACCTCGCAGCCCGAGACCAATTCGTAATAAACCGGCTCAAGTACAGCACCGATTTCCGCCGAATTCAGCCTTCGCGCCAATTCTCACCTATGTCCGGTTAGCGGCGGCGGCGCGAACGAGCGGTGAGCAGGCCCGCGATCCAACCGATCACGAACATCACCAGCAGGATCAGCCACAGCGGCGAAGTGACCGAGACGAGCAGGAATTCGATGGAGACCTTGTTCCGGTTCGCGGCCACGAAGATGACCGCCAGCACGGTGATGACCAGGGCGATCCACTGATTCGGCGTGATGCGGGAGAGCAAGGACCGCTTTTCCGGGCTACTCATGCGCACTCCTGGCGGGATAGTTCCGACCGGTCGGTGTAGCTATACGGTCAACTATCCCCCGCACCCCGGTCGAAACCGGATCACCGGCCCAGGCGAGTCGAGCAGGCGCCCGGGCCCGCCGGTCGAGCCGTCACGCCGGGTCGAGCGCCCCCGCGTGATAGCTCACCGACGCGTTCCACAGGAAGAAACTCGGAATCCCCACCGCCGCTGCGGCATCGATCTGCGCGCGCACCTGGGCGTCGCCGTAACTCACCCCGAGACTGAAATCCTGCAGCCACGGAATCACCTTCGCCCCGGTGCCCTCCACCTGGCGCTGGAAATCCTGGAGTGACCGGAAGATGATGTCGTACGGCTGCGAATTCGGGCTCGCCACATCGTATTCACCCGCATTCCAATGCGAGGGGTAGAGCATGGGCGCGACGTAGTCGAGATGCCGAGCCATCTGCGGAATGTCCTGGGCGATCTCATCGGGCCGGGTGGCGGCTATGCCGAAGACGGCCGCGCTCTGGAACGCGCCCGCCGCCCGCACCGGATCCCGGCTCTCGCGCAGGAACTCCGCGATCGACACCGTCGGCGTATCGACCAGTCCCGGGAACACCATGCTGGAAAGCGGCCCATCGGGACGGCGGATGTAGTCGTACATGATCTCGTCGAATCCGAGCCCGGCCGCCTCGGTGGCGAGATCGATGTTGTAGCGGCGCATTTCGGGGCTCGCGAAGTTCGTGAAGGCGATCGCGCCGTAGTGACTCGCGTAGGGCCCGCCGCCCGGATTCTGGATCACCCAGTCCTGATGCCCGGCATGCCACGCCCATTCGGCCATGGTCTTGTCCCGGAAGGCCACGATCCGCCCGACCACCCGAATACCCATATCGTGCAGTGTCTTCAGGGCAGACCCGGCATCGTAGATGGCCGCGGACGCACCGGATTCGCGAGCCAACGGCACCTGCGAGTCGTAGCCGACGACGCCGTCCTCATCCTTGATATCGAGCTGAACGGTGTCGATCCGCCCCTCGCGCGCCATATTCAGCACATCTTCGCGCATGGGTTCATAGGCCCAGGCGTACGCGGTGACATGCACCGCGCGAATGCGCGGCACCTCGGCCCGGGTGGTGATGGGCTGGGTGACGGTCTTGCCGTCACCGTCGGTGGCGACCACGGTGGCCCCGGCGGCCGGACCCGGCACCGTGAGCGCGAACGTGCCGTCCGCTCCGGGAGTGACGGGTTTACCCGCGACGGTGACGCTCTTGGCCCCGGTCGTCTTACCGCGCACCGTGATCGGCGCATGCAACGAGGTGACCGGATCGGGCTGGGTCACCTCCAGCGCCAGCGGTACCGCCGCCGAGGCGGTTCGCGCCGCGGGATCGGTACGCAGGAAGCCGATGATCACACCGGCCACGACAATCACCACCACCGTGCCGACGATCAACAGTCGTCGACGCCCGGTGGCCGGGACCCGCTTCAGCAACGCCCACACCAACTCTCACTCGAGGTCCCTCAACTATCCGCTGTCGGCGAGCCGGGCGGTTGGGATTTCCGACTCTCGCCCGAGACGGATTGTCGGACAGTAGAGTTCGACAATGGCCAAGATCACGGCCCTGCGGGTCGCCGCCGCCGCACTGCTGCTGTTCGCCGCCGCCTGCGGCGGTACCGAAAGCCCCCCGGCCCCGGCCACCACCCCGCCCTCGGCCACCACCGAGCCGCCACCCGATCCGGCCGCCGTCGGCGCGAACGAACTCGGGCTGATCCCGATTCTCATGTATCACCAGCTCTCCCCCGCCCCCGCCGGGGACTACGACCAGACGCCGGAGAAGTTCCGCGCCGAACTGGATCGGCTGCTGCGCGAGAATTATCGGCCGATCACGGTGTCCCGCTATGTCTCCGGCGCGATCGATCTGCCCGCCGGCACCCATCCGGTGGTGCTCACCTTCGACGATTCCACCATCAGCCAGCTCGCCTTCACCGCCGAGGGCACTCCGACGCCGGACAGCGCCATTGGCATACTCGAGGATTTCCACGCCAAGCATCCCGAATTCGGTTCCACCGCAACATTCTTCGTCAATAACGAACCGTTCGCGAACGATCCGCGCGCCCTGCCCTGGCTGGCCACGCACGGCTATGAGATCGGCGCGCACACCGCCACGCATGCCAATCTGGGCCGGTTGGACAGCACCGGCGTACAGCGCGAACTGGTGGAGAATCTGCGTGCCATCACCGCCGCGGTTCCGAACTCGCCGATCCGGACAATGGCACTGCCCCTTGGCATCTCACCAGCGGAGCGGGGGCTGGCGAGCGCGGGCAATTGGGACGGCACACCGTATTCCTTCGACGCCGTCATGCTGGTCGGCGCGGAACCCGCGCCCTCCCCGTTCGGCACGCTCGACGCCACCGCCATTCCGCGCATCCGCTCGGGCCGCGCGCCCGTACCGTTCGACTCCAGCTATTGGCTCGATCACCTCACCGAACATCCGGAGCAGCGCTACACCTGCGATGGCAATCCGGGTCGAATCTCGTTCCCCCGCAACCTCTCCGGTGAGCTCACCGCGCGCTGGTCGCCGCAATCGGCGCCGTACTGACCGGTGGCACGGGCTCACCTTCCACGTGCTTGCGCGCGAACCGCGGGGCCAGGAAGGCGCAGACGATCAGCTGAATCTGGTGAAAGATCATGAGCGGCAGCACGATCAGCGCCGTCTGCTGACCGGCGAACAGCACCGCGGCCATCGGCAGGCCGGAGGCCAGGCTCTTCTTCGAGCCCGCGAAGGTGATCACGATGCGATCGGCGAGGGCGAAGTGCAACAGCCTGCCCACCCCGCCGGAAATGGTCAGCACCGCCGCCAGCAGCACCGCACAGATCACCGCGACCTCGGCAATCCGAATCGGCGGCACCGCCCGCCAGATGCCCTGCACCGTGCCCGCACTGAACGCGGTGTACACCACCAGCAGCACCGAACCGCGGTCGACGTATTTGACCAGCGGCTGATGCCGGGTCAGCCAGCCGCCGATCACCGGGCGCAGTAGCTGGCCGATCAGGAACGGCAGCAGCAATTGCGTCATGATCGCCAGAATCGCGCCCGCACCGATGCGCACCCCGCCGCCGGTGGTCATGAGCAGCACCACCAGCAGCGGGGTCAGCAGCACACCGAGCACATTCGAGGCCGAGGCGCTGACCATGGCCGCGGCCACATTGCCGCGCGCGATGGAGGTGAAGGCGATGGAGCTCTGCACCGTGGACGGCACCAGGCACAGGAACAGCACACCGGTGCGCAGATCGGCGGGTAGCAGATCGCGTCCGAGGAACCAGATCCCGAGCCCGAGCAGCGGGAAGATCAGGAAGGTCACCGACAGCACGGTCAGGTGCAGCCGCCAATGCTTCAGGCCCGCCCACGCCTCGCCGGGTGAGAGCCGGGTGCCGTACAGCAGGAACAGCAGGGCGATGGCCGCCTTGGTGATCCAGCCGAAGATATCGGCGGCCGACCCCGAGACGGGTACGACCGCCCCCAGCAAGACCATGGTCAGCAGGCCGAGGATGAAACCGTCGAGATGGAACTTGCTCAGCACCTTCACACTTGGCGACGCTACGGTCCGGTAGTACATAGCAGAATGCGATATCCGCTATATTCGTTATCACGAATCGCGATAGGAGCGCCCATGCTCGATCCGGTCATGCTGCGCAGTTTCCTGGCGGTGGAGCAGTACCGCAGTTTCAGCCAGGCCGCCCGGCAGCTCGGGCTGCGCCAGCCGACGGTCTCCGGGCACGTCAAGAAGCTCGAATCCGCGCTGGGCCGGGAGCTCTTCACCCGCGATACGCATGCGGTCACGCTCACCACCGAGGGTGCGGCCCTGATTCGCCTGGCGCGCACCATCGTCGACGCCCAGGACGAGGCCATGCGGCTGTTCGGCGGTGAGCCGATCACCGGCCGGATCCGCTTCGGCGTCTCGGAAGACCTTGTCTCCCAGGCTCTTCCCGCGATCCTATTGGAATTCCGGCGGGCCTATCCACAGGTGGATCTGGAGCTGTTCATCGGACTCAGCGATGAGATACACGCCGATCTGCGCGCCGATCGCATCGATCTGGCCTTCGTGAAGCGCCGCCCGGGCCAGCGCCACGGGCAGCTGATCTTCGAGGACCGGTTCATCTGGGCCGGGCCGGACGGGGCGGTCCCCGATCTCACCCGGCCCATCCCGGTGGTGGCCTACCCGCCGCCCGGACTGTCCGGCGAATCCGCGCTGGCGGCGCTGAAACACGCCGGTCTGGAATACCGGATCACCTGTACCACCAAGGGGCAGTTGGGACTTCGCGCCGCGGTGCTCGCCGGACTCGGCTTCGTGGTGCACAGCGAGGCACTGCTGCCGCCGGATCTGTACCCGGTCGCGGGCCTGCCGGTACCCCGTCCCGAACGCATCGAATTCGTGCTGATCTCCGCCTCCCGCCGCGCGCAGTCCGCACCCGAACGGGCATTGACCCGGGCCATCGTGGAGAACACCAACCGGCTCAAACACGGCGATCGCGCACGACCCGGCTGGTGACCGATTACTTTCCGGAGCGGGCCCCGTCTGTACTGCTGACACCAACTTCGGCAAGGAGCTCACAATGCGGAAAATCACTGCGGGACTGTTCATTTCGCTCGACGGCGTGATCGGCGACCCCCAGGACTGGCACTTCCCCTACTTCAACGACGAGATGGGCGCGGCCGTCGGCTCCCAGCTCGCCACCGCCGACACCCTGCTGCTCGGGCGCGCCACCTACGAGGGTTTCGCCGCCGCGTGGCCGGACCGCGAGAACAGTGACGGTGAGGACGCCGGTATGGCGAAAGCGCTCGGCGACGCGCGCAAGATCGTCGTCTCGCATCAGGATCTGGACCTGCCTTGGCGCAATTCCGAACTGCTGAAGGGCGATCTGATCGAGGCGGTCACCGCGCTCAAGCAGGAGCCGGGCGAGACCGATATCGCCATGAGCGGTTCCCCGTCCATCGTGCGCCAACTGCTGGCCGCGGGCGTGCTCGACGAACTGCACCTGCTGGTCCATCCGATCGCGCTGCGGAGCGGTCTGCGCCTGTTCGACGAGGGCGACCCCATCCCGCTGCGGCTGCTCTCGGCCACCCCGTTCAGCACCGGCGTACTGCACCTGATCTACACCTCGGACCATGAGTCCCGCACCGGCGGCTACACCGAGGCCACCCGCCATCTGCCGCAGGACTGACAGCCGAGAGGGATTGGGCCGCACCGCAATGACAGATCGGGCGGCACTGTCGCCCGGCCCGGTTAAGATCATCTTCCCCCGCGCCCGCGGGGACTCGAATACCGCGTAACAGCTGGTGGGGGAAGAAAAGTGCACGACCAGTCGGACAATTCTGTCGACGAACCCGTCCATACCGGCCCGGCCCCGACGCCGGAACCGAATCACCCGGCCGAGGTCCAATGGGCGACCGCCGGACCGGACCCGGTTGCCCACTCGCGCTGGGCACCGCCGCCGACCGGGGAGTCGCCCGCGGTGCAGGCCCCCGCGATGTGGCCCGCGCCCGCCGAGCCAGGACCGTGGGCGGGCGCGCCACCCACCGCCCCCGCCGGGTGGGGTGCCGGAACGATTCCGCCCGGCCCCATTCCGCCCGGCTCCGTTCCGCCCGGGCCGTGGCCGACCGATCATCCGGTAGAGCCGCCGCAAAGGTCCTGGACGCGAAAGCCGTTGGTATGGGCGGCGGTGGCGTTCGTGGTGGCGGTGGCCGGATCGGTGGCCGGGTATCTGGTGACCCGGCCGGATCCGGTGCAGCGCTTCGCGTTCAACGCGTGCGTATCGATCACGTCGAATCCACTGGCCGAATTCGATTGCGCGGACCCGAACGCGCTCTATCGGATCGCCGCCCGGGAGGATGTGAAGTATCCGATCGAATCGGTGTGCACGAAGTATCCCGATGTCACCAGGGCGGTCGCCGAACCGGTGGATGCGGGCGCGAAGGTGGAGACCGTGCTGTGTCTCGCGCCGACCCGAATCAATATGAACGATCCGGGCGCGGTGCAGGCCGGTGACTGCGTCGATGTGAAGGGCGCCGGCGATACGATTCTGCGGGTGCCCTGTGGCACAGGCGTTTTCGGGGCGAAAGTGCTGGCCGTCGAAATGCATCTGGCGGTGCCGGTCACCGATCAGGCGTGCAAGAACGAGACCACCGCGCGACAGGCGTACGCACAGGCGTCACTGGGCGGCCGCGCGATCGTATTGTGTGTGACCGCAACGGATCCCACCTATCTGGGCAGCGCCGTGGTCGGCGACTGCCTCGACAGGAACGTGCAGAAGATCGTGGCCTGCACCGCGCCCGAGGCGTCCAAGAAGGTGCTGAAGGTGAGCACCGGCTACCAGCAGCCGGTGCGCCCGCAATGCCCGGATATCGTTGCGGCCTCGGCATTCTCGATGACGAGCAATGACAAGACCGATCTGGTGCTGTCGATCTGCCTGGGCCCGGCCGATCAGAGCGATAGCGGATACGCCAAATTCGGCGACTGCATCGCCGTCGACGGCACCGGCACCTCGGCCCGCACCCGGCGGCTCGACTGCGGCGATCCGGCGGCCCGTTTCCAGGTGACCGACGTGCATCAGCCCAATGACGGGAATTGCCCGCCGGGTTCGCCCTACATCACCATCGATCCGGGCATCAGCCTCGGTGCGACGGTGTGCGTCACCCGGAGGTGACCTGCGCTCGGGCCGCGCCGATGCGCAGCCCGAGCGTGCCCAGCCCGGTCGGCCGCAGGAATGGCAGTTCGGGCCGGGCCACCGCGGCGACCGGCTCCGGCCGGAATCGTTGCACCAGTTGGGATTCGGTGTAGCGACGGCAGTGCAGATGCCAATTCAGGATGCCCGCCATCCAGTCCTGGAGTGCGGCGGCGCGTTGATTCAGCACTCGGCGCACCGATTCGTCGAGGTCGTATTCCTCGTACAGCGTCGGCAGTTCCCGGCTCACCACCCGCTCGAACTGTTCCAGCCGGGCCGTCATCAGATCATTGATCAGGGTGACGGCCCGATCGCGGTCGCAGTCCAGGAAATTGCGGATCACGCTGACGCCATTGTGGAAGTCGCCCTCGAACTCGGTCTCCTTCTGATAGGAGAACAGATCGTTGAGCAGGATGGCGTAATCGGCGGCGGTGTTCTCCAGATTCGACAGCGTCTGGGTTCGATACACGTGCGGCGGAACGAGATTGCCGTGCGAGAGCCGGGACAGCGCCTTGGTCAGATCGGAGCCGAAGGTGTCCCGGCGCATCTCCACGTAATCGATGGGATCGGGGATACGGTGCAGCGTCTGGTTGAGCACCTCCCATTCGCAGGCGGTGAGGAAACTCTGTACGGCCCTGCGGAATTCGGTCCGCTGCTCGGTGTCCATCGCCGCGGTGGTGCGCGCCCACAGCTCGAGCAGACCGCTTTCCAGCGGATTCGCGGGCACGGCGGTGACCGGCTGGTCGATCGGCATGAACTGCTGTAACCGGTGTCCCTGCGCCTTCGCGCCGATCACGTTCCGGGTCGGGAAGAACGCGGCCGGATAGAAATCGTCCACATAGGTGCCCCAGGTGAGCCAGGCGGTGGCCAGATCGAGTTCGTCGGCGGTGGCGTCCGGGTCCAATCCCGAAGAGCAGAGCGCGAAATCGAAATCGCGCAGATCAGCCTCGCTCCAGATATTGATCTCCAGGCCGGGCACTGGTTCGAGCATGCCCATTCCGCGCGCCCACTCCACGACGTTCTCGCGGGCGCTGTCCAGCAGCGGATTGAGCCGCAGTTCGAACGGCATGTAGATCTCGGGCAGCGGCGTGGGGCCGACCGGCTCGAACGGCTGATGCGCGAATCGCGCGAATCGCTTGAGCCCCAGGCTGCTCGGGGTGATTCGCAGCGCCGACATACCCAGACCCGCCGGAGCTAGAGCGGCGGGCAGCGCATGGGTGGCGCTCTTGCGGCTGCCCTTGTTCATATACCGGCTGGACCGCATATGCCATTCGTGCCCGCCGGACTGCCAGTCCTGTAATCCCTTGGCGTACAACGCCACATCGGCCTGCTCGGCCGGGGTGACGCCGTATTCGGCGAACAGCAGCGGTAATTCGGTGAGCGCGGTGTACTCGAACTGCTGCACCCGCGAGGTGAGCAGATCGTTCACGATCTCGGCGGCGGATTGCGTCTCCTCCCCCAGGAAACGCTCCATGACCAGGATGCAGTTGGCGTTCTCACCCTCCTGCCGCACCTCGCGCTCATAGGAGAAGATGTCATTGCGCAGGTGCACGGCATCGGCGAAGGTATCGCACAGCACCCGCAGCGGCCGGGTGGGCGCGAGCTGAGCGGGCACTTCCGCGCCCACCGCGTGTTCCACCAGATTCGCCGACCACGGCGCACCGCCGACCTTGCGCCGCATCTCGATGTATTCGATGGGATTGGCGACGCGGCCCTCGGCGATATTGTTCAGCTCCCAGCGCGATTCCTCGAGCAGCGCCTGGGTGGTGGTGGCGAAGCGTTTACGCCAGTCCAGGGACATGGCGGGCACCGTGCGCGGCCACAGATCCGCCAGGCCGCGCTCCACCGGATTGGTCGGCTCGGGCATATCGATGCCGTTGAGCGGCATGAATTCCCGCAGCCGCTCCAGGTAGTCGCGCGCACCGGTGATATCGCGGGTGCGCTTGTAGAGCTCCAGGAAGTGGTCGTCGAAGTAGAACACCCAGACGTACCAGTCGGTAATCAAATCCAGTTCCGCGCCATCACAATCCGGGTGCGTGTATGCGCACAGCAACCCGTAGTCGTGGCGCTCCAGATCCGACTCGTCCCAAATATGATGCCCCGCTTGCGGTTCGAAGAACCCCATGTCAGCAGCCCACTCACGGGTATGGGCACGGGCCTGCTCCAGATGCGGGTTCAGCCGCGCGGGATAGGGCATATAGAAATCGGGAAGTTCGAACGGCTGCACAGCAACCCCCTAGTCATCGACTAAAACGCCCCCAACAACGGTACGACCAGCGCCGCCAACTTTCACGGGAATCGGAACATGCTCAGCGGTCCGTTGCGCGTGCCTTCCGCATTTCCTGCCGGTACCCGACCAGCACCGTGCAGATCAGCGCCAGCGCCACCACCGTCTCGGCGATGAAGAACGAGCCGAAGTCGATGATGGAACCGATCGGCGGTGATCCGGGCACCGCGTTGCGCAGCGGCACCATGGCGAACAGCATGGCGGCCATCAGTGTATTGGCGGGCCAGATCAATCCGTGCCGCCCGGACAGCACATAGAACGCCGCGGTGGCCGCGGCCCACGCCAGCCCCAGCATGAGCACCATGACGAAGACCGCGAACACGATCGAGGGCGTGGACCGGCGCACCGTCAGCACCGCGCCGACGGTGTCTGCCCCGTACGCGGTATCCGGCTTCGCGGTCACGCTGAAGGCCGCGTCCAGGCTGTACAGATCCAGCACCACCGGAACATCCTGTCCGGCACTGGTTCCCGCGAACGCCATGCGCGCGTCGTACTTGTCGAACGGATAGTCGGTGATCATGCCGCCGCCACCGATGGCGACCCGCAGTTCCGAACCGGAGTTGATATCACCCGCCCGATAGGTGATCGGTTCGGAGGTCAGCCCCGAGGTGTGCAGCACGGTGTCGGCGCGGAAGCGGCCGTCCGAATCGCCGAGCGCACCGCGCGCCATCGGTGTCATCTGCATCACGAGTTCCTGTGCGGCGGCGTCGATTCGAATGATCGCCACATCCAGATCGATGCGATCCGCGTGCTCCTCCGCACCGACGACGTGCACCGCGCTGCCGTGATTCTTCTGCACCGCGTACAGCCCGAGGCTGACCGCCAGCGCGGCCACCAGGAGAGCGGCCGCGATCAGCACCGGCACCGCGCCGCGCAGCCGCCCGTTCACAGCGGACCGTTCTCCTGGGTCGCGCCGGCGGGGCTCAGGGTTACGCGCTCCATTTGGGGGCAGCGTTTGCGGGTGTCGGTTCCGGTGTAGTGGCCGTTGCCCGCGCTGGTGGCGGGGATGCCGAACAGGAGTTTGGAGTATTTGGCCTGGGCGCAGGTGGTGGCCGGGTTGTTCCAGTCGAAATACTCTGTCCAGGAGACGAAGTCGGCGCCGGAGAGTTTGGCGTCGGTTTCGGTGTCGATGGTGCCGAGCACGGTGGTGGTGTTGGCGGTGGAGTTGACCACGGTGAAGGTCCAGCCGTGACTGCCCGCCTTGCTCACGGTGAGCAGGTACTGATCACCCGGGTGGGGGCGCTCGTTCCAGCGGCAGGACATGCCGACGCCCTCACCGCCGAATTCGGTGCAGTAGGTGTTGTCCGAACCGGGTTTCGCCGATTTGGCGTTCCACAGCGAGCCCAGGAACATGCCGCCGCCGGTGTCATGGGTTTGGAAGCCTAGGTATCCGCCGGTGTGCGCGGCGTCGTTCAGGCTGAACTGATTCGACCAGTAGGCGTTGTAGTTGCCGGGATCGGCCACCAGGATCATCGGCATGCTGAACGAGGTCGGATCCGCGGGCGGCACCCAGTACGAGTAGGTGCCCGGGGTGGCTCCGGTATCCCGGTCCGCGGTCGGATCATCGGCGGCGGAAGTGGCGCAGGCGGATCCGGTCAGGAGAAGGGCGATGAAAGCCAGGCACAGGCCCGCGCCCGGTCGAGCTGAATGCTTCATCGAATTCCCCTCGCGAAGAGATCGGAACACGGCAACCAGCGGAAAAACCTGTGTTCCGAACTCTACAAGGGGAAGGGTCAGCCGCGGTGGTGCGGACGCGGACGATTCGCCCAGCGCGGATTGGATTCGTCGCGGCGATAGGCCGTCACCTGCCCGGCGATCGAGAAGTGCACGCGCACGGCCGCACCGAGCACCTCGCCATCGGCCGCGACGGACTCCGGCTCATTGAGATGCACGGTCAACTCCGGCACCTGGCGTTCGCCGTACACCTTGCTGCGGCCGATCGCGGCCAGCGACAACGCCAGCACCGCACGCGAACGAGAGAACCGGACATCGGCGCGCACCCAGCGCACATCGAGCAGTCCGGCGTCCAGCCGCGAGCGGAAGGCCGGGACCGCGCCGTGCGGATGGTAGGGACCATTGCCGATGAAGACGAACCAGACATCGTGCCAGCGATCCTCGAAACGAATCCGGATGGGCTCCGCGCGGCGCAGCATGATGATGAGCGCGACCGCGAAGGCGGGCCACTTACCCCAGCGCCCCTGCCATTTCTCGCGCAGCCGCACCAGATCCGGATACGCGCCCAGGCTCGCGGTATTGATCAGATGGTGGGTGCGCGAACCGGTGGCGGTCTCGAGTTCCACGCTCGCGATATCGACCGCGACGGCCTCGCCCGCACCGGTGGAATCCACCACCTCGAGCAGATCGTAGACGCCGAGATCGCGGGCGAAGTGATTGAGCGTGCCGGCGGGGATGACCGCCAGCGGCAGATCGTGCCGCAGCGCGACCGTGGCGGCCGCGGCGATGGTGCCGTCACCACCGGCCGCCCCGACCCCGCGGACCTCACCGGTGTACTCCGCGAGCAGCGTCTCCAGATGCTCCACGACATCGCGCCCCGGCTCGGTGCGGTAGACGGTCGCGGCGGGCAGGGCGGCGACCACATCGTCGTACGGGTCGTAACCGGCCGCGCCGGAAACCGGATTCACCAGCAGTACAAGACCTTTGCCGTCGACCAGGGCCGGAGCCTCACGCACCAGCCGCGCCTGCGCCTCATCCGAGACGCGCACCGGCCACCAGCGCCGGGTCGCCAGCGCGACACCCGAACCCACTGCCGCGCCGACGAATACATCCGAGGGCCAGTGCACACCGGTGTGCACCCGCGAATACGCGACCGAGGCCGCCAGCGGGGCGACCACCAGCGCGGCACGCGGACTCTCCAGCGCGACCGCCGTCGCGAAGGCCGCCGCCGACGCGCTGTGCCCGGACGGGAAGGACGAGGAGGTCGGGAAGCGCAGCAGCCGCCGAGCCGCGGGCAATGCCTCCGCGGCCGGGCGACGACGCGCGAACAGCGATTTGAGCACCACATTGACCGTGAAACTCGCGCCCGCGACCGAGATGACCCCGCGCAGCGCCGCCCGCCGGGTCGAGCCCTGCCGCGCGGCCAGCAGCACCGCGATACCCGCCCAGAGCACACCGCGGTCCGCGGTCTGGGTCAGGCGCAGCATGCCGCGATCGACCGCCGTCACCGGAATCCGCCCCACCGCGCCGTTCACGGCCCGGTCGAAATTGCCTACCTGTCGAAACTTTCGCCCAAACCAAGCACTCACCCCATCGAACCTACCGGGTGGCAGGATGCGGCGAAGTGCTTGTGCCACGGGCGCACTCATCGATCACGGTAGTAGCGGTCGAGGAAGCGGCGCAGTATCTCCGCGGGTACGGGCACCGATTCGCGATGGCCGAGGGCGGTCAGCAGATCGGCCTCCTCGGGATCGAAATAGCCTGCGTTGCGATAGATCTCGATGCGCAGCGCGAGCCCGTCACCGTCGAGTTCGGGATGGAACTGGGTGGCGTACACGTGCTCGCCGACCCGCACCATCTGCACCGGGCAGCCCGCGGAATCGGCCAGCAGCACCGCGCCCGGCGGAGTCTCCTGACAGGCTTCCTTATGGCCGACGAAGGCCCGGAAGGAATGCGGCAGGCCCGCGAGCAGGCTGTCCCGCTCGGCTTCGGCGGTGAGCTCGATGGTGGTCGCCCCGGCGGTTTCGCCGTAGCGTTCATCGCTTACCCGTCCACCGAGCACATCGGCCAGAATACTCAGTCCGTAGCACGCGCCCAGGTAGGGAAAGTCCCGCGCCACGATCTCGGAGAGCAGTTTGCGCAGCTTGGGCTCGAATTTCCGTTGATAGTCGTACTTGCGCGCGTCGGGATTGCTGACATTGCTGGGACCGCCGCCGACGATGACCGCGCAGTAGTCGTCCAGCGCCAGATCCGGGAATTCGCGATCCATCTGCACCCGCACCAGATCGCCGGGCGACAGCTCGCCCATGCGCAGGATGGCGGCGTATTCGTCATCCGCAGCGGCGGTTTCCGGACGCAACTGCAGCAGTACGCAGGGCTTGGGCATGGATTCGATTATGGAATACCGAGCGCCCGGAAAACTGGGAAGTCCATTTAGCGATGATTACCCGGTCCGAGTTCCGGATCGCGCCCGCGCGGACCGGGTTTGCTGACAGGATGTGACCATGAAAATGAAACAGGTTGCAGTCGTCTCGGCAGCGGCGGCAGCGGCGCTCACCTTCGGCTCGGGAAGCGCCGGGGCGGCAACGGATCCGGCGCTCAGCCCCAACGCCGCCATGGCCAAGGCATACATCGACGCACTGGTCTCACATGACGCGAGCGCGGTGCGCTTCACCCCGGACGCGACCCGCGTGGAGGCGGGACTGAAGACCGGGACCTCCGGACCGCAGCTGTCCAATGACCTCGAACACGGTGTGCAGTATCAGGTGATCCAGGGGGTGCGCGATATCAAGTTCTCCGAAGCCGGTGATGTGGTCACCGCGCGCTATCTGCTCGATTCCGGGGTCGCCGGAATCCGGCTCATGACGGTGGACATCGTGGAGACCTTCGCCATGACCGAGGGCGCGATCCACACCATCGTCGCCACCATCACCCCCATCTAGCGCTCCCGCTCAGACCCCGAATATGGCCAGGTGCAGCAGACCGCCGAGCACACCCAGCGCGGCGCCGTGCACGAACAGCAGCCACTCGTCCTGACGAGTCGCCGAACGCAGCAGGTCCACGAAATCGCGGCGATCCAGGGCCCGCATCTGGGTCGCCACGAAATCGCGAATGCGCGCGGTCTGCGAGGACAGGAACGACGGATCGTCGAACGCGGTGTGCGCCAATTGCAGGATCTCCGGGGTGGCATCGGATTTGAGGCGGTCATAACCGGTGCGGCCCAAGGAGAATCGCAGCGCGGGCTTGGCCTGCCCCACCGCCTGATCGATGGACGCGCTCAGAATCGAGTCGAGCATGGCGGTGGTGCGGTCCGCGCGCGGACCGGCCAGCAATTCCCGCGCCAGATTCTGCGGCGTCATCACCTCGCCCGCGATGATCTCCGCATAGCCGTCGGCGATCTCATTGCGGCGCTTGAGCATCAGGCCCTGCCGCCACGGCACCCACCACTTCGGATGCAGCGGTTCGTAGATCATGGTGATGCCGACCCAGTTCACGATGTAGCCGATCACCACGCCGCCCAGCGGCAGCACCCACCAGTACGGGAAGAAATGCAGGATGGCGACCAGCACGAAACCCATGGGGAAGCCGAAGTAGAAGCCGAAATTCTGCATGAAGCGCAGTTCCGATGCGGCGATCTCGCGGAATATGCGATTGATCAGGCGCGGATTGGCGGTGAGATGCCGGATGGTCATCCACTTGGGGTCGATCAATTCCTCGATATGGTCGCCGATGCCATCGGTAATGGCGCGGGCGCTCGCCGGTAATTGTTCGGCGACCCGGCGGAACACCAGTTCACGCGCGGATTCGGGCAGGTTGAACCACAATTGCGGATTCCGCCGCTCCAGAATGCGCGCGACCATGGTCGGAACCTGCGGCCGGGTGAGCGTGACCAGTTGTTCGGCAATACTGTCCGGATCCAGCTCACGATAGAAGTCGGACATGCCGCCGAGTTTGGAGAGCCCTTTGTCGACGGCGATGCTGGCCATTTTCTCCGCGCGCGAGGGCACGATGCCCTGCCATCCGACCTGACCGTCGGCGGACAGCAGCGGCAGCACTTGAATACGGCGCGGCAGATAGGGGAACACCCAGCGCAGGCCGGGTAAGCGGAAACCGTGGAAGCGGATCGGCTCGAACAGCATCAGGATGCCGGTCCAGTTGGTGACATAGCCGATGACCCCGGTGAACAATGGAATGGAGATCAGATCGAGCCACACCCTCCCGAGAGTACGGCCTGGACGCCGTGCGTACGGGCGGTTTTCACCGCATCGGGCGCGGCCGGCGGGCGGGACCCGGCGGCTTGACTGGGAGGTTGCTGACAGCGTCGGCGTGCCTCGGGACAGGTCCGCGCGGCCCGCCCGTGGGCGGCGTCCGGGCTCCGCCCGCGGTAGGAGGCGGGACCTCGCACCGCCGGATATCGTGGCCGCATGGCTGAATTCGGCAGTGCCGCCGCATCCCTACCACCCGAGATCGACGGGGTACGGCGTTCATTCGTCACCGCGCGCGGCGTGAAATTCCACGTCACCGAGGCCGGACCGGCGGAGGGCCGAGCGGTACTGCTGCTGCACGGCTGGCCCCAGCATCATTACGCGTACCGCGAGCTGCTCGCGAATCCGCCTGCGGGACTGCGCATCATCGTTCCCGATCTGCCCGGGTACGGCTGGTCCGGACCCGCACCGCATCGCTGGGCCAAGGATGATGTGGCCTCGGATCTGTTCGCGCTGCTCGACGAAATGGGCATCGAGCGCGTCCTGCTGGGTGGCCACGACTGGGGCGCTTTCATCGGCTACCGGATGATCCTGAGCAACCCGGACCGCTTCTCCGGCTACCTGGCGATGAATATGGCGCACCCCTGGGTGCCCACATCCGTTGTGGCACGCAATATCTGGCGCTTCCTGGCCTACCAGCCGCTGATCGCCGTCGCGGGCAAGCCGATCCAGCAGCGCACCGGCTTCCTGAATCGGCTCATCACCGCCGCCATCAGCGACCGCTCATCGGTCAGCCGCGAGGATATCCGCATCTTCTCCGACCGCTTCCGGGATCCGGTCTGCGCCAAGGCCGCCACCGACACCTACCGCACCTTCTGGCTGAAGGAGATTCCGCAGGCCGCCCGAAATCCGGAGCGCCGCCGCGGCACCATCCCCATTCGTGCGCTCTTCGGCGTGGACGACGTAGCCGTGCATCACTCGATGGCCGATCCGGCCACCGCCAAGGCCGATGACTACACGTTCGAAGCCGTCACCGGCTGCGGCCATTTCGTCATCGACGAACGCCCGGAACTGGTTCGCGCCCGCCTGATCGAATTGGCCGACAGCACCAAATAGCTTTCGGCTCAGTGCTCTTTCGCCGGTACCGGTCCGCTGCCGGTATGTCCGGCGAGCAGGCGACTGAAGGGGGTCACCGCGCCGAGCGAGTTGCCGGAATGGCGCTTACGGGGCTCGGGCTCCTGTAGGAAGCCGCCGACGGCGGCGGGTTCGGCTACCACCAGGGTCGCGAATTCGGTTGCGGCGCGGTGGATTCGATCGGCCAGCCTGGTCGATCCGAAATCCTCCGTCGCGGCGAAGACGCCGGTCGGGACGATCACCGCGCGCAGGTAGGTGAACAGCGGCCGCATGGCGTAGTCCAGGACCAGCGAGTGCCGCGGGGTGCCCGCGGTGGCCGCGATCAGGACGGGCATGGCGTTGAGCGCGTCCGGATCGAGGATGTCGAAGAACATCTTGAACAGGCCGCTGTAGCTCGCCGCGAAGACGGGGGTCACCGCGATCAGGCCGTCCGCCTGGGAGATTCGTTCGCGGGCGGCCGCCACGGCGGGGGTGGGGATACCGCCGGTGGCCATGGTGGCGGCCAGTTCGGTGGCGAGTTCACGCAGTTCGATCACGTCGAGTTCGACGCTCTCGCCGCGCCCGCCGACCGCCGCCGAGACGGCGGCGGCGAGCTGATCGGCGAGCAGGCGGGTCGAGGAGGGCTGGGACAGTCCGGCGGTGAGTACCACGACCTTGCGGCTCATCTGTTGTGCCTCAATTCGATTTGGCCGCGGTGCGGTCACGGGCAGGTTCGACCAGGTGGTGCGGGGCGTCGGGACCGGCGGCGACCAGACTGGTGTGGGTGGGCGGATCGCTGGGCACATGCTCGGGGCGGCGCAGCTCGAACTCCTTGCGCAGCACCGGAACCACCTCGCGGCCCAGGATCTCGATCTGCTCGAGCACCACGTCCAGGGGCAGACCGGCATGGTCCATCAGGAACAGCTGGCGCTGGTAATCGCCCGCGTAATCGGCGAAGCCGAGGGTGCGTTCGATGACCTGCTCCGGGGTGCCGACGGTCAGCGGGGTCAGCTCGGTGAAATCCTCCAGCGACGGTCCGTGCCCGTAGACGGGCGCGTTGTCGAAGTAGGGGCGGAACCGCTTCTTGGCCTCGGCCTCGGTCTCGGCCATGAACACCTGACCGCCGAGTCCCACGATGGCCTGATCCGCGCTGCCGTGTCCGTAGTGCTCGAAGCGCTGCCGGTACAGGCGCACGATCTGCTCGGTGTGCTCCTTGTTCCAGAAGATGTTGTTGTGGAAGAACCCGTCACCGTAATACGCGGCCTGTTCGGCGATCTCGGGCGAGCGGATCGAACCGTGCCACACGAACGGCGGGGTGCCGTCCAGCGGGGCCGGGGTCGAGGTGAAACCCTGTAGCGGCCCGCGGAATCGGCCTTCCCAGTCGATGCGCTGTTCGCGCCACAGCCGCCGCAGCAGGTGGTAGTTCTCCACCGCCAGCGGAATGCCGTCGCGAATGTCCTTGCCGAACCACGGGTATACGGGTCCGGTGTTGCCGCGTCCCATCATCAGGTCGACACGCCCGCCCGCGAGGTGCTGCAGCATGGCGAAATCCTCCGCGATCTTGACCGGGTCATTGGTCGTGATCAGCGTGGTCGCGGTCGACAGGATCAGGCGCTCGGTGCGGGCGGCGAGATAGCCCAGCATGGTGGTCGGTGAGGACGGCACGAACGGCGGATTGTGGTGCTCACCGGTGGCGAAGACGTCGAGTCCGACCTCTTCGGCCTTCTCGCCGATGGCGACCATCGCCTGAATCCGCTCCGCCTCGGTCGGGGTGCGGCCGTTGGTGGGGTCGGTGGTGACGTCCCCGACGGTGAAGATTCCGAACTGCACGAGTCCTCCTCGGATCGAAAGCCACTTTGTGGATATGGCAACCAAATGAACCGGCGGGTCTCACAGGTTATTCCGCTACCCTGATCGATCGTGCGGAGGACCCGATGAGCAGCACGAACAAGGACGGCACTGCCGTACCCGAGGCTACCGAACCGATCGGCGGTCCGGTCGATTCCGATATCGACGTGCACTCCCCCGCCCAGCGCCGCGAACTCACCGACCATCCGGCGACCGTACTCATGGTGATCGCGGTCGGCGGCGCGCTCGGCGCGCTGAGCCGCTACGGCCTCGCGCGGATCTGGCCGACCCCCGCGGGCGGGTTCCCCTGGGCCACCTTCGCCACCAATGTGCTCGGCTGTTTCCTGATCGGCGTGCTCATGGTGACCATCACCGAGATCCGCCCGGTACATCCGCTCACCCGGCCGTTCCTGGGCGTCGGCATTCTCGGCGGCTTCACCACCTTCTCCACCTATGCCAATGAGACGCGCGGGCTGCTGCAACCGGGCACGGTCCCGCTCGCCTTCGCGTATCTGGCCGGGACACTGGTGTGCGCATTGCTCGCCACCCTCGCCGCGATCGCACTCACCCGCACCCTGCACGGCGCACTGCGCGAGAAAGAGGCCGCGCGATGACCGCCCTGCTCGTCGTACTCGGCGCGATGATCGGCGCACCGCTGCGCTATCTGACCGATCGCACGATTCAGTCCAAGCATGACAGCGTCTTCCCGTGGGGCACCTTCACGGTGAACCTGATCGGTTGCGCGGTGCTGGGCGGCCTGACCGGAGCCGCGGTCTCGAGTCCGGTGTACGCGTTGGCGGGCACCGGGTTCTGCGGTGCGCTCACCACCTACAGCACGTTCAGCTACGAAACCGTGCGACTGACCGAACAGCGGGCATACCTGTACGCCGCGATGAATATCGTCGTGAGCGTCATCGCGGGATTGGGCGCAACTCTGTTGAGCTACACCGCATTTCAAGCCGCATTGTGAGCCATTCCCAGTACTGGTGATACGCGGCTGTCTGGGTCGATAGTGTTGCGCCCCAAGGGATTTGATCGGCGGCACTTTAGATTATGAACCTCCCACAGGCAATGGCCGGGTGAATTGTTTTATGCCACAACGCGAACGGGTGGCGAGTTAATCCCGGCCATGTAACCTACTGGTCAGTAGCCTTGTTCGGCTACCGCCCCGGCATGGGGCAAGCCGGGAACTATCGAGGGAAAAATCTTGGATCAGTCGGGTACACCGGTCATTCGCCGGGCTACCTCGCAGGACATCGAGGACATTGCGCGGATCATCTCCAGGGCCTTCGCGACCGATGATCCGATCGAGGAATACGTCTTCCCCGATGCGGCGGACCGGCATCGCAGATCACCGCGCATGCTGCGCATCATGATCAGGTACCGCTTCCTGCCCGCCGGGGGCGCGGCCGTGTCCACGGTCGACGGCAAAGTGGTGGGCGCACTGCTGTGGTACCCGGCCGGATACCGGAAATCACTGTGGCGGGAAGCGATTTCGGGGCCGCTGCTGCTGGCCGCCATGGGCGCGGGGACCGCCCGGGGCGTACACGTGGACAATGCCATCGCCGAGGTCAGGCCGGTCGAGGGACACCACTTCATGGTGTACCTGGGCGCGGATCCGACGGTGCAGCGCGCGGGCGTGGGCCGCTCGCTGGTCAATTGGCTGGACGCGCTCGCCGATGAGCGCAACGAGACCGTCGGCGGTATCTGCAAGGACGGCAATATGCCGTACTACGCCACTTTCGGCTATGGGTTGATTCGCCGGGTCCGGATCGGGAGTACCGGACCCGAGATGAATTTCGTTCTGCGACAGCCGGTTCCGGTGCCGTAGCGAGTTCCGCAGCCTTCTCGGGGGGGATCAAGAGTTCGAGCTGATTTGCCGAGGAGTCGTAGTGTCTGACATTGCCATTGTCGGAATCGGGTGCCGATACGCGGGTGGTATCGATTCACCGGAATCCTTCTGGGACTTCATCATCAACAAACGCGACGGGGTCGCGGAAATACCGCCCGAGCGCTGGGACTACCGCCGCTATTACGATCCGGACCGGCGCACGCCGGGCCGCATGTACACCAAACGCGCCGCGTTCATGACCGGCGATCCCTGGGCCTTCGATCCGGATTTCTTCGGCATCTCACCGCGCGAGGCGGCCGCCATGGATCCGCAGCAGCGCCTGGTGCTCGAGGTCGCATGGGAGGCGCTCGACGACGCGGGCATCGCCGGGCATATCTCCGGCGCCCCGATCGGGGTCTACATCGGCGCGTTCACCCTGGATCAGCTGGCCATCTCCGGTACCAGCACCGCGCTGCCGTACGTCGATATGCACACCGCCGCGGGCGCGTCGTACACCATGCTGTCGAACCGAATCGCGTTCGCGCTCAATATGGTCGGCCCCGCGCTCACCGTGGACACCGCGTGTTCGTCCTCGCTGGTCGCCCTGCATCTGGCCTGTCAGGCGCTGGCGAACGACGACTGCGCGGTCGCCATCGCGGGCGGCGTCACCATGCTGTTGCAGCCCGAGGCGTTCGTGTCCATGTGCAAGGGCGGCTTCCTGGCTGCCGACGGGCGCAGCAAGCCCTTCGACGCCGCCGCCGACGGCTACGGGCGCGGTGAGGGCTCCGGCATGGTGGTGCTCAAGAAGCTGGCGGACGCCGAACGCGATGGCGATCGGGTGTACGCGGTCATCAAGGCCACCGGCTCCAATCAGGACGGTCGCACCTCGGCCATCACGGTGCCGAACGCGGATCTGCAAGAGGCGCTGGCCAAATCGGTATCGCGGCGCGCGGGCATCGCACCGCACGAGGTCACCTACGTGGAGGCGCATGGCACCGGGACCCCGGTCGGCGATCCGCTCGAATTGCGTGCCATCGGACGGGCTTACGGTCAGGTCGAGGGCCGCACCGCACCGGTCGGCGTCGGCTCGGTCAAGGGCCAGCTCGGGCATACCGAGGCCGCGTCGGGCATTGCCAGCATCATCAAATCGGCGCTGGCCATCTCCAAGCGCACCATCGCACCGCAGGGCTGGCTGGAGACCCCCAATCCGGATATCCCCTTCGATGAGCTGGGTATCAAACTCCAGTTGGAGGCGGAGCCGGTCGGGCCGGAGGTCGAGCGAATGACCGTGGCCGTCAACGGCTTCGGCTACGGCGGCACCAATGCCCATGCCATTCTCCAGGAATACCGGCAGACCAGCGGAATCGACCGCGAACCACGGCATTACGGCGTGCTGCCGGTGTCCGCGCGCACCGATCAGGCGGCGCGGGAACTGGCGCGCGGCTATGCCGAACTCATCGCCGACGGCGCGGATCCGGGCCTGCTGGCCGAGGCGGCCTGGACCCGCCGCCAGCATCACCAGTTCCGCACCGGCCTGACCTTCGGCGATGACGCCGAATTGGTCACGGCCCTGGTGGAATACGCCAATGGCGGCGGTCGTGCCGCCACCAAGGTGGTGCCGCGCAAGGTCACCGATCCGGTGTTCGTCTTCACCGGTATGGGACCGCAGTGGTGGGCCATGGGCCGCGAACTGCTCACCGCGGGCGGCACTTTCGCCGCCGAGGCGCAGCGCATCGACACGGTGTTCCAGGAGATCTCCGGCTGGTCCATCATCGAGGAACTGCTGCGCCCGGAGGAGGAATCCCGGGTCACCGGCACCGCCATCGCGCAGCCCGCCAATTTCCTGGTGCAGGTCGCACTGTTCGCCCTGCTCGATGAGCTGGGCATCCATCCGGCCGCGGTGGTCGGGCACAGCGTCGGCGAGGTGTCGGCGGCGTACGTCACCGGCATGCTCTCGCTGCGTGACGCCCTGCGGGTCAGCTACCACCGCGCCCGATTGCAGGCCACCACCGCCGGTTCGGACGGCATGCTGGCGATCGGGCTGCCGCTCGCGGCCGCAATGGAATTGATCGACGGTGATGATCTGGTCGATATCGCCGCGGTGAACAGCCCGAGCGCGGTCACCCTGGCCGGGGCCGAGACGCGGTTGGACGAGATCGCCGAAAGCCTCACCGCGGAGGGTGTTTTCGCGCGCCGCCTGCAGGTCGAGGTGCCGTACCACAGCTATCTCATGGAGCCGATCCTCGGCGAATTGCGTACGGCGCTCGCCGATCTCACGCTCTCCGATCCGAAGATCCCGCTGCTGTCCACCGTCACCGGCCGCGAGGTCATCGCCGGTGACTGGGATGCCGAATACTGGTGCGCCAATGTGCGGCAGCCGGTGCGATTCGCCGATGCCGTGAGCGCGTTCGTGGACGCCGGGCATCGGGTATTCCTGGAGGTCGGCCCGCATCCGGTGCTGGGCGCGAATATTCGCGAAATCCTGATCGGCGCGGGCGAGACCGGCACCTCGGTGGCGACGCTCAATCGCAAACAGGCCGATGCCGAGAGCATCCGGCAGACCATCGCCGGACTGTACGGCGCGGGCGTGCTGGAGCTGGAACCGCTCTTCGGTGATCTGATCACCCCGCATATCGATCTGCCGCGCTATCCGTGGCAGCGCACCCACCTGCGGCATGAGCTGCCGGTGTTCACCCAGCTCCAGCACGGGACGCCCGGGGTGTACGCCATGCTCGGCGACGCCGATCTGGACAATGCCTCGACCTCGTGGCGGCTTCAGCTCAGCGTCGGCGCGATGCCGTGGCTGGACGACCATGTGGTCGGCGGCGCTCGAATCCTGCCCGGCGCGGCCTATCTGGACGCCGCGCTGAGTGCGGCCGCACTGCGCACCGAGACCCGCCGGGTGGCGGTCGAGGAGGTGCGCTTCATCGCACCGCTGATCATCGATGACGGGGCCGCGCCGACCGTCGAACTGCACGTGGAGGATTCGACCCGGCGTTTCACCATTCGCTCCCGCGCGACCGTGGACGCGCTGTGGACGGTGCATGCGACCGGTCGCCTGGTGGAGGGCGTCTTCGAATCCAGCAAGGTGGACCTGCCCGCTATCGATGAGATGCACGCCATCGATCCGGCCGCGTTCTACGCCGGACTGGCCGCGCGCGGACTGCAATACGGTCCGGCCTTCCAGCGCGCCACCTCGGTGCGCGTCTCCGGGTCCACGGTGCTGGCCACCCTGGACGGCACCGTGCCCGAAGCGCTCAATGGCGCGGGCGCGGCGGCCCCCGGACATCTGGCACACCCGTGCGTGGTGGATGCCGCGCTCCAGAGCGTCGCGGCGCTGCTGGCGGGCGTCGGCGGTCCCGAGGACGGGGCCATGGTGCCCATCGGGGTCGCCGAAGTCCGTGCCTTCGATGCCATTCCGGACCGGGTCACGGTGGTCGCGCGCCTGGACACCAGCGCCGATCCGATCGCCGATATCGATCTGCTCGATGCCGAACAGCGGGTGGTATTGCAGCTCATCGGTATGCGCTTCGGCTCCATCGCGCCGGGACGCGGTGCGCTGCAACGCATGACGGACTTCTTCTACGAGGACCGCTGGGAGCTGCGCGATCCGATCGATCGAAGTGCGCTGCCGGACAGTGCGAATACCGCCGCGCTGGTACTCGAACTGGGCGTGCACGCGGGCTCCCGGGCCGCCGATATCGCGGCGGCGGTTGGCACGGAGCGACTGGTCACACTCGGCGATCCGCAGCGGGAGGATCTGGAAGCCGTTGTCGCCGAACAACTCCTGACGGCCACGGCCGAGGACATCGAGCGATTGCACGTCATCGTGGTGGCCGGGGCCGAGTACGAGGACCTCGACAATCTGTGGACCCTGCGCCGCCTCGCCCTCACCCTGGACGAGTTCTTCGACGGCTGGCTGGAACGGCGCGGCGTCGAAACCCCGATGATCGGTGACGGCTCGCTGCACGTGAGCGTGGTGACCGAACGCGCCTTCGCACATCCGGAGGAGGAGGCGACGCCGAATCCGGCGCATGCCGCCCTCGCCGGTGCGCGACGGGTACTGCTGAACGAACAGCCGCGGTTGCGCTGGCGACTGGTCGATATCGAATCCGGCACCGCCGCAGCCGATATCGCCGCGGAGCTGGCCATCACCGGTGCGTTCAGCTACGACAACGCCGATGAGATCTTCCTGCGCAATGGCCTGCGCTGGATTCCGGTGGTGGACGCATCCCTGCCCGATCGCATCGAAGCCATGGATCAGGCGGTGCCGCTGACCGATCCGGAAGCCAACTTCACCCTGGAGCTCCCGAAGTCGAAGCTGCTGTCCCGGCTGGGCTGGCGGCGCTGCGACCGCCGCGAACCCGGTCCCGGTGAGGTGGAGGTCCGCATGCGGGCCGTCGGCCTCGGCTACAAGGATCCGCTCAAGGTGCTCGGCGTCCTGGACGAGGAGGAACTGGCCGGAACCTACTTCGGCGCGGTCCCCGGTATGGAGGGCGATGCGATCGTCGTCCGAATCGGTTCGGACATCACCGATCTCGCGGTCGGCGATAAGGTCATGCTCTCCTCCAAGGGCATGATCAGCCGCTTCCACACCACCGACCGCACCCTGGTCAGCCCGGTATCCCCCGATGCCGAACCCGGCTACTGCACCAGTGAGGTCGCCTTCGCCACCGCCGAGCATTCGCTGCTGGAACTGGCGCGGGTGCGCACCGGTGACGTGGTGCTGGTGCACGGTGCGGCGGGCGGCGTGGGCACGGCGGCGGTGCAGATCGCGAAACTGCACGGCGCCACCGTGATCGGCACCGCGAGCACCGGTGACCGGCGCGCCTACGCGCTGGGTCAGGGTGCGGATCACGTCCTGGATTCGCGTTCGCTGAATTTCGCCGATGACGTGCTCGCGCTCACCGACGGCCGCGGCGCGGACGTGGTGATCAGCACCGCGCCCGGGGAGATCCTGCGCCGGAACTTCAAGGCGGTGGCCGAATTCGGGCGCATCGTGGAGATCGGCAAGGCCGATATCTACGGCGGCGGCGTGCTCGACCTGAAGTACTTCGACAAGAACATCTCCTACCACTCCTTCGATCTCGATCGCATGCTGGCGCTGCGCCGGACGCAGACCATCGAGCTGATGGAGCGGGTGGAGGCCGCGCTGGCGTCCGGCCGGTACCGGCGACTGCCGTTCGAGCTGTACGAGACCGACGATGTGGCAAAGGCTTTCGAGGAGGTGGCGCGCTCCACGCAGCTGGGCCGCATCGCCGTGGGCATGGAGGCCGTCGCACCGCTGGTGCGGCCGCAGATTCCACGCCTGGCCATCGATCCGGCGGCGCGGTACCTGATCACCGGCGGCTTCGGCGCGTTCGGCCTGGCGGTCGGTCGGTGGCTGGTGCGTTCGGGCGCACGGCATCTCACCCTGCTCGGCCGCAATGGCGCGACCACCGCGGCCAGCCGCGATCAGCTGGCCGCATGGGAGCATGAGGGCGTCGAGGTGATCACCGAACGCGTCGACGTCACCGATGTCGAGGGCATGGCCGCGGTCATCGCCCGGGCGAATACGGCGGAAATGCCGCTGCGCGGTGTCGTCCACACCGCGGGAGTCGTTGACGACAAGCGCATTTCGGTGATGGACCGGGACAGCCTGGCCGCGGTGTACCGGCCCAAGATCGAAGGCGTGCGCGCACTGCGCTACGGCCTCGATCTCGCGAACGCCGAACTGGATCTGTTCGTGCTGTTCTCCTCCGGCAGTTCGATCTTCGCCGGAATCGGCCAATACTCGTACACCGCCGCGAATCTCGCCCTGCAATCGGTCGCCGATGTGGTGGTCCGCGAGGGCGGTACGGCGCTGGCCGTCGGCTGGGGCCATATGTCCGGCGGCGGTATGGCCGACGACGAGAGCGTGGCGCGCTATCTGCGCACCACCGGCTTCGACGATATCGATATGGACGAGGGCACCGAATTCCTGGAGAAGGCACTGGAACTCGGCATCCACCATCAGGTGGCGATCATTCCGGTGGACTGGGGCAAGGTGGCCTCGACCGTCCCGTTCTTCAGCATGGTCGGGCGCGTACAGGAGCAGATCGCGGCGGCGGCCGAAGATGATTCCGCCGCATCACATCTGGTGGCCGCCCTGCGTGCCCTGGACGCGCAGAAGCGCGGGGATGTGGTGGCGCATATGCTCGCCGAGCAGCTCGCGGTGGTCATGGGCGTGGACCCGGATTCCATCGATCTCACCGTCCCCGTCCCGGATCTCGGCCTGGATTCGCTCATGGCGGTGGAATTCGGTGCGCTGGTGGGCAAATCGCTCGGCATCGATCTCACCGCGCTCAAGATGGGCCGCACCTTCACCCTGGAACAGGCGGGTGCTCGCGCCGCCGAATTCCTCATCGGCAGCACCGATTCGACAGATCCAACCAGCCTCACCGATGCGGCTCCGACACCCACGGAGGTGACAGCATGACCGAATCCGCACGGGATATCGCCCGGAAACTATTGGCGGGCACCGGTAACGGCGGCGGTGTGGCGACCGCACCGCGCTCGAACGGCGGTGCCATCCGACCCGCTGCCGCTCGCCCGGCCACCGCGAGCCCCGCGGCGGCCGGTGCGGCGGCCGCCCGGCCGGTGCGCGGTCCGGGCCGCCAGTTCGCGGATCATCCGGAGGTCGCGGCGACGGTGGCCAAACAGGCCGCCATCGCCGCCATCACGGCACAGTCCGGGCTGGTCAATCCACTGTTCCTACCGCGAAACAGCCCGAATGACACGGTGATTCGGGCCAATGACACCGATCTGGTGAACTTCAGCGCCTACAACTACCTGGGCCTGTCGAACCATCCGCACGTGATCGAGGCCGCCAAGGACGCCCTCGATCACTACGGGGCGTCCGCCTCGGCCAGTCGCATTGTCTCCGGGGAGATTCCGCTCTACGGCGAACTCGAGCGGCGGCTGGCCGATATCTACGATGCGGGCGATGCCATGGTGACCACCAGCGGCTACCTCACCAACGCGGGCGTGATCGGCTTCCTGCTCGGCGAGGGCGATGTCGCCATCTGCGATGCGCTCATCCACGGCAGCGTGGTGTCGGGGACGCAGTGGGCGGGCTGCCGCCGCGTCAATTTCCGGCATAACGATCCCGAATCGCTGCGCGCAGTGTTGCGCATGTCGCGCAGCGGTTTCGATCGCGCGCTGGTGGTGCTGGAGGGTCACTACAGCATGGACGGCACCGTCGGCCGGGTGGCCGAACTCGCCGCCATCGCACGGGAATTCGACTGCGCGGTCATGGTCGACGAGGCGCATTCGTTCGGCGTCTTCGGCGAACGCGGGCACGGTATTCGCGAGCACTACGGTATGGCGGGCGCGGAGGTCGACATCTGGATGGGCACGCTGTCCAAGGCCCTGGGCAGCTGCGGCGGTTTCATCGCCGCGGACGCCGATCTGATCGGGGCGATGAAGGCCAGCGCACCCGGGGTGGCCATGCTGACCGGCGGTCCGGCACCGTCGACCATCGCGGCCGCCATGGCCGGACTCGAGGTGCTCGAGGCCGAACCCGAGCGGGTATCACGGCTGTGGCAGAACTCCGAGATCTTCCATGCCGCGCTGCGCGAGCGTGGTCTGAACCTCGGCGAATCACAGGGCACCCCGATCTGCCCGGTCATCGTGCCCGGCGAGATGCGGGCCGGATTCGTCTCGGCCACGCTGCTCCAGCGCGGGGTGTACGCCGGGGCCATCTCCGCCCCGGCGGTGCCGGTCGGCAAGGAGCGGCTGCGCTTCTTCATTACCTCCGAACACACTGCGCAGCAGCTTATTTCGACCGCGGACCTACTGGCCGAGACCATTGCCTTGGCTGCGGGGCTGCCCGAAACGGCGGCCGTCTGAGTGGTCCGTGTCTCTCGGATCACACCCCATTTCCAGTGACGAGAAGGTGGTGCTAGGTTAACCGGAGGATATCACTCCGGTTAACTTCCCGGAGGGCGGTCAGCCGAGCGAGGAGGAGGCCGCGCCAATGGTGGCACTGGATCTCGATGCACCCGTACGCGTTTCACCATCGGGAACCGGCGTCATCGATCGAACGCGGGCGGCCGTACACGGCCGCGGCCGCGAGGCCGTGGTCCAACTCGTGGTTATCACCGTGCTCTACCTGACCTACCGCGTCGGCCGCATGCTCGCGGCCGATGAGCAGACGCATGCGCTCGCCAACGCGCGCACGCTGCTGACCTGGGAAGACCGCCTGCAGATGCCGAATGAGCAAGCGCTGCAATCGATCTTCGTCAAACATGAGTTCCTGGCCGTGCCCGCGAACTTCTATTACGCCACCGCGCATTTCGCGGTGGCCATCACGGCGCTGCTGTGGCTGTGGACCTTCCGGCCCATGTACTACCGGGTGACCCGCAATCTGATGGTCGCGCTCACCGCGGCGGCGCTGGCGCTGCATATGCTCATCCCGCTCGCCCCGCCGCGCATGCTGCCCGAGTACGGATTCGTGGATCTGGCGGCGAAATACGGTCAATCGGTCTACGGGCCGCCCGATACCGACACCCTCTCCAATCAATTCGCGGCCATGCCGTCACTGCATGTGGGCTGGGCGCTGCTGCTGTCGCTGGGCCTGATCGCCGCCACCCGCACCCAATGGCGCTGGCTACTGCTGCTGCATCCGGCCATCACCACGCTGGTGGTGGTCGGCACCGGCAATCACTACTGGTTCGACGCCATCGTGGCCACCGCACTGCTGGCGGTGGCGACGCTGCTGCATCCGCCGGTATTCGAGCGGCCCGGGTCAATGCCGGAAATGCACGGAAATGAGAGGATCTGACTCGACCGTTCGACTGCAGAAAGCCGGTGCCGAGGACAATGACGTCTACCGAAACCAAGTCTCGCGCGCGGATCGGTGACCTCATCACCGTGCAGGGCCGCCGTGTCCACGTACGCCAGGACGGACCGGCCGACGGCAAACCCGTACTGCTGCTGCACGGTTTCGAGGGTTCACTGCACTGGTGGGACGCGGTCACGCCGCTGCTGTCCGATACCTATCGGGTGATTCGCGTCGATCTGCTCGGATTCGGCTGCACCGGTGGTGAAGCCGGATTCGGCCAGGACGGTCAGGGCAGCATGCTGGCCGCGGTGCTCGATGAACTCGGCGTCGCCAAGGTGGCGGTGTGCGGACACTCCTGGGGTGCGGACGCCGCGCTGGCCGTGGCCGCGCGCTCACCCCGCATCACCGAGATCATCATTCTGGATCAGGCCCCGGACCTGAGCTATCTGCACGTCCCGGCCGGGGCCGCGCTGCTCGCCCTCGGCCCGGTCGCCCGGTTCATCCAGCGGTTCGCCCCCGAACCGATTGTGCGCCAAGCCCTGCGCGAGGGTTTCGCGCCCGGCTTCGAGCTATCCGGCGCGGTCCCCAGCCCGCATCAGATGTTCCTGGACCACCGCGCCATGTCATGGCGCGCCTATCGCGAGGTCACCACGGTCCGCCGCCAAGCCCTGGCCGCCGACCCCTTGGACCGCCAACTCCGCCGGCTCGCCCTGCCCGCCCTGGTCATCCACGGCCGCCTGGACGGCATGTACGACTGGGCCACCACCCGCGACCGCTACATCGCGGCGGGCGCCCGCTTCGAACTCATCGACAACGCCGGTCACAGCCCCAATGTCGAAACCCCGCACCGCTTCACCGAAATCCTCCGCGATTTCCTCGCCGCCCCCGCGGCCCCCAACCCAATCCAGGACTGACACCCGGATCGAAGCGCCCGCCGATGCCATCGCGGCCACGATCTCGATCGAGGTGCGCTGATCTCGGCTAGGCGTAGGCTGGCGAAAACCTGCATGAGGATCGACCAACCAACCTCTACCGAAGGACGGCCGATGTTCAATCAGTCCGACCTGACGACGCTCATCTCCGCCGCGCCCGGGCGCGGCGTCTCCATCTATCTGCCCACGCACAGCAGTGGTCCGGAAACGCGCCAGGACCCGATCCGGCTGCGGAATCTGCTCACCGAGGCGCATGCCAAACTCGTCGCCGACGGCGTCGGCAAGCGCGAGGCCGACGAGCTGCTCGCCCCCGGCGAGGCACTGCTGGACGACTATCCGTTCTGGCAGCACCTGGATGAGGGCCTGGCGCTCTTCCTGGGCGCGGACGGTTCGCAATACCGATTCCCGGTGCCGCTCACCTTCACCGAACAGGTGCATATCGAACCCGGCTTCTATGTGAAGCCGCTGCTGCCGCTGCTGTCCGCCGACGGCAAGTTCGCGGTGCTCACCCTGACCGCCGACGGCGCGGCGCTGTACGCGGGCTCCAAATTCGCGCTCACCCCGGACCCGGAGGCCGGATTGCCGGGTGGTCCCACCGATAACCTCGACGAGGACAATCAGAGCCGGATCCTGGCCAGTCCGACCGCGCGCCCGCACACCGGCGGCAAGGCCACCACCTCCACCCAGGCGTACGGCGAAACACCAACGGACTGGCGCAAATCCGTGCTCGACGACTGGGTCGGCAAGGTCGCCTCGGCGGTCGAGCGCCGCCTGGCCGATCAGGCCATTCCGCTGGTGCTCATCGCCGATCCCGAACTCGGCGGCCAGTTCAAGAAACGCAGCACCCTGGGCCCGCTGCTGGTCGGCACCGTGGAGAAGAATCCGGCCGCCCTGCTGAACGGCAAACTGCACGACACCGCCTATCAGGTGGTGCGCCCGCATTTCGAGGCCGGTGAACGCGCCGCCCTGGAACGCGCCGCGCTACTGCTGGCCGACGGTCCGACCAAGGTCGCGGTCACCATCGGCGAGGTGGTGCGGGCGGCCTTCCAGGGCCGGGTCGAGACGCTGCTGCTCACCGACGGCACGGTGGAGTGGGGCCGTTTCGACGAAATGGCCGACGCCGTCGAAACCCATTCCGAGCCGGGCACTTCGGTGATCGACCTGACCGAATACGCCACGGTGAAAACCCTGGAGAACAAGGGCGCGGTGTACATGCTGCCGCCCGAGGCGCTGGCCGGACTCTTCAAGAGCGCCATCGCCCCGGCCGCCATCGCGGTGCTGCGCTACTGAGCGATGCGCACTACTGACCGTCGGTATCCGAATCGCCCTGCGCCCGAACCGCTTCCGTGGACACGGCGGGCGGCCGGGTGGCGGGGCGGATCTTGCGCAGCCACACCAGTCCGAGCGCGCAGCCGAGCGCGATGCCCAGCGCCATCCATCCGGCCTTGGGCTCGTGCGCGGTCGACGGCGATCGGTACCACAGGTGTGAGTAACCGGCCAGGGTGTCCTGTGCGCCGCGCACCGCGAGCACCACGGACGGCACGAACAGCACCGCGATGCCGAGCACCCGATTCTGGAGCAGCTCGGGCCGGGTGGCCCCGTATCCGTATCCGGTGATCGCGGCCAGCGCGAGCGCTCCGATCGAGGGAATCACCCGGTTCTGATCGGAGACCGGGGCCAGGGCCGCGAAGAGCGCGAGGCCCGCGATCAATCCCATGGCGACCAGCGGATAGCGCCGCCTATCCCCCAGCCACAGTCCCGCCGCCACCGCGACGAACAGCAGCGGATGCACCCAACTCGGCCGTGGCACAGCCACAATGGCGCTGCCCACCGCCGCCAGGCCGACGCCGATCAGAATGATCCCGCCATCGCGGCCGGTGAGAATGAACGCGGTCAGTATGGCGACCGCGACGGTCGCCGCGGCGGCCACCACCGCGACGGTGGTGTCCACCTGATGTCCGGTGAACCATTCGGCCGCAAGCAATGTCGAGCCCGCACCGATCGCGCCCGCCACCACCGTCCCGAACGGCGCGTCCAATTCGTGCACCATCTCCACGCGGCGGCGGTGATGCCAGCGGATCGAGAGCAGGATGAGCACGACCACCGCGAAGATCGCCCACAGCGGCGGTGAATCGGTGCCGACCCCGGTGTAAGTGGCTTCGGCGCTCGGCAATTCGGTCAGGTCACCGAGTACGACGCTGGCGACCGCGCCCAGCATGAAGGCCGCGCCGGTGCGCCGCGACCGCAGTACGGCCGCACCGATGAGCCCGAGCAGGACACCGCCGAGAATGGAGTCGATGTAGTTCGACGTGGTCAGCGAGACATCGGAATCCAGCCGCCGGCTCAGTACCGCATTGCCGAGCAGCGCGATTCCGGTGACGCCGGCGCAGATCCAGGTGAGCCGGGTATCGCCGAGCGAGACCGCGAGCACCACGGCCACCACCGCGGAGATCGCGCCCGCGGTATCGGCGCGCGGCACGTTCACCACCAGCAGATATTGATGCAGCGCCGAACTGCCGGCCACCCGGGCGAAGTCCACGGGCATCATCACCGACAGGCAGGCGACCGCCGCTGCCAGGAACGCGGTCACCACTTCCACGAGGTCGCGCAGACGCCGCACCCTCACAACATACTGCTCAGTCGGTAATTTGCGCGGGAGGGTTGCGCATTCGGTAGCCATGGGTACGCTCGGGAATGAGTCCACTCATTATTCGAGGGCGATCCGGAGGTGTCCAGTGCCCGTACCGCAGGAGTCGCCCCAGGTAGGACGGCGAGTACGCGGTATGCAGGATAAGCAGGGCCGCATCTTCGACGCCGCTGCCGCATTGTTTGCCGAAAACGGTTTCGCACGCGTCACCACCCAGCAGATCTCCGATCGCGCGGATATCGCCGCGGGCACGCTGTTCCGCTACGCGGCCTCGAAGGGCGAGTTGCTGCTCATGGTCTACAACGCGGATTTCCGGTCCGCGCTGGACTTCGCCGAGCATCGCGCCCGCGCCTATGACGATCCGGTGGAGACGGTGCTCGAACTCATCCGGCCCACCGTGCGATCCGCCGCGCGCAGCGCCGAGAACACCGTCGCCTATCAGCGCGAACTGCTCTTCGGCCCGCCGGACGAGAAGTATCGCGCCGAAGGCTTGGCCCTGGTCGCCCGGCTGGAAGCCATGATCGCCGATCGGCTCGCCGTCGACGCCCGCGCCCGCGGACTGGAATCGCCTCGGCTGGAGGAACTTTCCCGGCTGGCCGGGCGCAGCGTCT
The DNA here is from genome assembly GCF_042269265.1 of Nocardia sp. NPDC056000. NCBI lineage: Bacteria > Bacillati > Actinomycetota > Actinomycetes > Mycobacteriales > Nocardiaceae > Nocardia > Nocardia sp. NPDC056000. The sequence continues at coordinate 274,448 of NZ_JBHJXS010000014.1, forward strand.
TCGCGGTGCTGCATCTGGCGCTGGCCCGGCCCGCCACCGGGGCGCACCCCGGATATGACCCGCTCACCGATCTGCGTGCGCAAATCGCGCAGATCGTGGCCGGATTCTTCGCGGCCCTGCACACGTCCGTCACCAAACCCGAAGACAGGAGAGGTAATTGACCATCGATATCCGCAAGGTGACCGTACTCGGCACCGGTGTACTCGGATCGCAGATCGCCTTCCAGACCGCGTTCAGCGGCTTCGACGTCACCGCGTACGACATCAATGACGATGCGCTGCAGGCGGCGGGCGAGCGCTTCGAGAAACTCGCGGCCATCTACAAGGGTGAGGTGAACGGCGCGGGGGGCGGTAAGGCCGAGAAGACCGCGGCGGGCATCACGCTGACTTCCGATCTGGCACAGGCGGTTCGGGACGCCGACCTGGTCATCGAGGCGGTCCCCGAGGTGCTCTCGATCAAGCAGGACACCTATACCAAGCTCGGTGAACTCGCGCCGGAGCGCACCATTTTCGCCACCAACTCCTCCACACTGCTGCCCAGCGCCATGGTGGAATTCACCGGCCGCCCGGATCGATTCCTGGCGCTGCACTTCGCGAATCAGGTGTGGAAGTTCAATACCGCCGAGGTGATGGGCACCCCGGAGACCGATCCGAAGGTGTATCAGGCGGTGGTGGACTTCGCGTCCGACATCGGCATGGTGCCGATCGAATTGCATAAGGAGAAGGCGGGTTACGTCCTCAACTCGCTGCTGGTCCCGCTGCTCAATGCCGCCATGGATTTGAGCGCGAACGGCTACGCCGATCCCGAAGCGGTCGACAAGACCTGGCGCATCGCCACCGGAGCGCCCATGGGGCCGTTCCAGATTCTCGACATCATCGGCCTGACCACCCCGTACAACATCCTGGTCAATTCCGACGAGAACGGTAAGCAGCTGGCGAAGTGGTTGCAGGACAACTACATCGGCAAGGGCAAGCTCGGCATCGCCAGCGGGGAGGGCTTCTACAAGTACGGCAACTGATCCGCCCGAAGTTCGAAACAACCAGGGATGGGAGTCACATGTTCTACAGCAGCGGCAATTACGAAGCCTTCGCGCGCCCGCGTAAGCCCGAGGGCGTCGACGGCAAAACGGCGTGGTTCGTCGGGTCCGGCCTCGCCTCGCTGTCCGGAGCCGCCTTCCTGATCCGCGACGGGCAGTTGCCGGGTGACAAGATCACCATTCTGGAGGAGTTGAAACTGCCCGGCGGCGCGCTGGACGGTATCCGTAAACCCAAGAAGGGCTTCGTCATTCGCGGCGGCCGCGAGATGGAGAACCATTTCGAATGCCTGTGGGACCTGTATCGCACCATCCCGTCCATGGAGATCGACGGGGCCAGCGTGCTGGACGAGTTCTACTGGCTGAACAAGGACGATCCGAACTTCTCGCTCCAGCGCGCCACCGTGGAACGCGGTCAGGACGCGCACACCGACGGCCTGTTCACGCTGAATGACAAGGCGCAGAAGGAGATCGTCAAGGTCTTCCTCGCCACGCGCGAGGAGATGGAGGACAAGCGCATCGACGAGGTCTTCTCGAAAGACTTCCTGCAGAGCAACTTCTGGCTGTACTGGCGCACCATGTTCGCCTTCGAAGAATGGCACAGCGCGCTGGAGATGAAGCTGTACCTGCACCGCTTCATCCACCATATCGGCGGTCTGCCGGACTTCTCGGCGCTCAAGTTCACCAAGTACAACCAGTACGAATCGCTGGTGCTGCCGCTGTATCAGTGGCTGCTCGATCAGGGCGTGAACTTCAAATTCGATACCACGGTCACCGATGTGGACTTCGATCTGAGCGGGAAACGCAAACAGGCCACGCGGATTCACTGGGTGTCCGAGGGCGTGGAGGGCGGGGTGGATCTGAGCGAGAACGATCTGCTGCTCATGACCATCGGCTCGCTGACCGAGAATTCCGATGAGGGCGATCAGGACACCCCCGCGAAACTGAACAAGGGCCCCGCGCCCGCCTGGGATCTGTGGCGCACCCTCGCGGCGAAGGATCCGGTGTTCGGCCGCCCGGAGGTATTCGCGGGCGATATCGAGAAGACCAAATGGGAATCGGCCACCGTCACCACGCTGGATCAGCGCATCCCCGAATACATTCAGAAGATCTGTAAGCGAGATCCGTTCAGCGGCAAGGTCGTCACCGGCGGCATTGTCACGGTGAAGGATTCGAGCTGGCTGATGAGCTGGACGGTGAACCGGCAGCCGCACTTCAAACAGCAGCCCAAAGATCAGATCGTGGTGTGGGTGTATTCGCTGTTCGTGGATGTGCCCGGCGACTACGTGAAGAAGACCATGCAGGAGTGCACGGGCGAGGAGATCACCCAGGAATGGCTGTACCACATGGGTGTTCCGGTCGCCGATATTCCGGATCTGGCCGCGAACGCCGCCACCTGCGTACCGTGCATGATGCCGTACGTGACCGCGTTCTTCATGCCGCGCAAGGCCGGTGACCGGCCGAACGTGGTGCCGGACGGATCGGTCAATTTCGCGTTCATCGGGCAGTTCTCCGAAACCAGCCGCGATTGCATCTTCACCACCGAGTATTCGGTGCGCACCGGTATGGAGGCGGCGTATCAGCTGCTGAACATCGAGCGCGGGGTGCCGGAGGTCTTCAACTCCACCTATGACATCCGCTCACTGCTGGCGGCGACCAGCCGACTACGCGATGGCAAGGCCATCGATCTGCCCGGACCGCAGATCCTGCGCAAACAGCTGTTCAAACGCCTCGATTCGACCGAGGTGGGCGAACTGCTCAGCGAATTCGGTTTGATCTCGGATAAGTAGCGCCGCAGCGTATTTCGGAACCGTGGCGGGTCGGCGTGCTCAGTGCACGCAGGCCCGCCACACTTCCGCGGCCTCCACCAGGCGGGTACGAACCAAATCTATATGCGGGCGGGCCGGACCGCCGACGCGACGGGCGAGATAGACCGTATTGATCGGCGAATCCTCCGGATCCAGCAGTGTCACAATCGATCCCGCGTCGAGTTCACGCGCGCACAGATAGCGCGGCAGCACCGACAGTCCCGCACCCGCGACGACCGCGGACAGCACCGCGCGCAGATCCGGAATCACAAGAGCCGCTTCGGCTTCCAGCCGGGTGTCGAAAACGTGCCGCCAATAGCGGCGCAGGATGGGCAGATCCGCCGCATAACTGATGAGCGGCACCCCCGCGAGATCATTGACGCGCAATCGCTCGATATCGATATGCGCGGCCACCTGCGGTGCGGCGACGAGCACGAACTCCTCATCGGCCAGCGGTTCGGCCAGGACGGTGCGCCCGCGCGGGCGAATGGTGGACAGCACCAGATCGAGTTTGCCCAGGCGCAGATCGGTGAGCAGATCATCGGCCAGTCCGGTGGTGACGGTGAACCGGATGCCCCGGGAGATGAGCGGGGCCAGGGCGGGCAGGGTGAGCGCGGCGAGCAGTTCCGCGGGACCGCCGAGCAGCACCGGCGGTTCGGGGGTGTCCGCCTCGGGCGAATCGGCGACCACGGTCTCCAGCGCGTCGAGCGGATCGGCCACCCGGGTGGCCAGATCGTGCGCGGCCGCGGTGGGACTCACCCCGCGCGGCAGGCGTTCGAAGAGCGGGCGGCCCAGGTGTCGTTCCAGTGCCTGCAACTGCGTCGTCACAGTAGGCTGGGAGAGGCCGACCTGGCTCGCGCCCGCGGTGAGCGATCCGGCCCGGTAGACGGCGAGAAACGTCCGGAGCTGCGCCAAATCCACGGATCCATCGGTTTGCCTATGTCTCATATAGGCGAGTCTATTGGTCGATCTATGTTCGCGTACCTACGGTGGAACCCGACAACCTGACATTCCGCATACGAAGTGTCAGTTCATCGGTACTACATCATTCCGAGCGAGGAGCATCATGGCCAAGGTCCTGTTCGTCATGACCGGCGTCGATCATTGGACGCTGGCCGACGGCACCCAGCACCCCACCGGGTACTGGGCCGAGGAGTTCGCCGCGCCGTACGAGGCGTTCAAGGCAGCCGGGCACGACATCGTCGTCGCGACCCCGGGCGCGGTGGTACCGCCGATCGATCGCGGCAGTCTCGCCCCCGAGGCCAACGGCGGTCCCGAGGGCGCGGAGAAGGTCGCCGAAACCCTGCGCAAGGCAACCGAATTGAGCGAACCGATCGAGCTCGGCACGGTCGACCTCGCAGACTACGACGCGGTCTACTACCCCGGCGGGCACGGGCCGATGGAAGATCTGGCCGTCAATCCGGTCTCCGGCGAATTGCTCACCGCCGCACTGGCTTCGGGCAAGCCGCTGGGTGTGGTGTGCCATGCCCCGGCCGCACTGCTCGCCACCGCCGACGCCGACGGCAAGTCGCCGTTCGCGGGCTACCGGCTCACCGGCTTCACCAATGCCGAGGAGACCCAGGCCGGATTGGCGGACAAGGCCAAATGGCTGCTCCAGGATCGGCTCGTCGAACTGGGAACCGACTTCCGCGAGGGCGAGCCGTGGGCCCCGCATATCGAGGTCGACCGCAATCTCTACACCGGGCAGAACCCGGCCTCCTCCGCCCCGCTGGCGGCGGAGTTGCTGAAGGCGCTCTGACCCGCCATGCCCGATCGGACCGCCGATGTCCTGGACGCCACCCTGCGCTGCCTGCTGCGGTACGGGGCGCGGCGCACCACCATGGACGATATCGCCGCTGAGACAGGCGTTTCCAGGTCGGCGGTCTACCAGTACGTACGCAATAAGGACGATGCCGTGCGGCGCATCGCCGAACGGCTGCACGAGCAGGCGCTGACCGCCGCGCGGGAATCAGCGGTCGCGCCGATTCCCCTGGCGGACCGGGTCTTCGGCATCGTCACCGCCAAGGCCGAACTGATGGCGGGACCGTTCGCCGCCTCACCGCACGCCGCCGAACTGCTCGACGAACAGGCCCGGCTGTGCGGGGATATCTGCCGCGGCTTCACCGATGAACTGCACGAGCTACTCACCGGAGTGCTCGCCGCGGCCGAGCTGGAACGGCCGGGTGACGCCGCCCGGATCGTGCTGGCCGCCACCATCGGGCTGCTCTCGGCGGGCCGCCCCGATCTACTGCGCACCGCGTCCGACGCCGTCCTGGCCGGGCTCGGCGCGCCATCGAAAACCTTTGAAGGAGAACAGCAATGACCGTGGACAGCCGTGAATGGCGTCTGATCGCCCGCCCCTTCGGCGAGCCCAAGCCCGGCGATTTCGAACTCGCCACTGTCACGCTGCCCGAGCCCGGGCCGGGACAGGTACTGGTGCGCAATGACTGGCTGTCGGTGGATCCGTACATGCGCGGGCGCATGAACGATGTCGAATCCTATATCCCGCCTTTCGTGCTCGGTGAGGCCATGACCGGCGGGGCCGTCGGCACCGTGGTCGCCTCGGCCGCGGACGATGTGCCGGTCGGCACGGTCGTCAGCCATTTCTACGGCTGGCGGGAATACGCGCTGCTCGACGGCGCCGCCGTACAGGTCGTGAATGTCGAAATCGCGCCCGCGCAAGCGTATTTGGGCGTGCTCGGCACCACCGGCATCACCGCGTACGCGGGTCTCACCGAGGTCGCCCCGGTCAAGGAGGGCGATGTCGTGTTCATCTCCGGCGCGGCCGGTGCGGTGGGCTCGATCGCGGGTCAGGTCGCCAAGCGGCTCGGCGCGTCCAAGGTGATCGGATCCGCGGGCGGCCCGGCCAAGACCGCGCGGCTGCTGAACGAATTCGGCTTCGATGCCGCCATCGACTATCGCGAGGGTGATCTGGTGGGGCAGTTGGCCATTGCCGCGCCCGAGGGCATCGATGTGTACTTCGATAATGTGGGCGGCGATCACCTCGATGCCGCGCTGGTGGCCATGAACCGGTACGGGCGGATCGCGCTGTGCGGGGCCATCTCGGTGTACAACGACACCGAACTCGCCCCCGGACCCGCGCATCTGCCGCTGGCCATCGGTAAGCGAATCAACCTGCGCGGCATGAATGTCAGCGATCATCTGCATCAGGCCCCGGAGTGGATCGGACAGGCGGCGGGCTGGCTGGCCGACGGTTCGCTGCGCGCCGAGGAGACCGTGGTGGACGGGATCGAGCAGACGCTGGATGCGTTCACGGCCATGATGAGCGGTGCCAATACCGGCAAGATGCTGGTGCGCCTGCCGCATAACGGGTAGAGATCCGGCTGCGCTCGCAGCGGTCGCGAATATCTCGCCGCGAGACAGAAGACATCTTCTGTCTCGCGGCGAATTCATGCTTTCACCAGTGTATTTCACGAACTACGAGGCCGACTCATCGCATCGGGCGGGTCCACTGGCGTCTCACCCGGAGACACTTGTTGACACCCGGATCAGCAGCGGAGACGGTGTGCCCACCAGAGGTTCCCGACACCGGAGTGGGCAATGACGCAGACCGCACCGGACGCGATCGATATCTTCGATCCCGTCCACCTGGACAATCCGTACCCGCTGTATCACCGGCTGCGGGAGCGGTCTCCGGTGTATCGGATCCCGGGGACGGACTTCCACCTGGTCACCTCCTGGGATCTGGTCGCCGAGGCGATCGGGCGGCCGGATGCCTTCTCCTCCAACCTGACCGGGGTGCTGCTGCGGCAGAGCGACGGTCCGCCCGCCACTTTCGATATGGATGGCGGCGGTCAAGCCGTGCATGTGCTCGCCACCGCCGACGATCCGACACATCTGGCGCATCGCAAACTCGTACAACCCTTGCTCGCCAAGCGAATTCGCGGTCTCGGACCGACCGTCCGCGAGCTCGTGGACAGCCTGTGGTCCGCGCATGCGCGTGACGGCCGCATCGACTGGGCGACCGCCGTCGCCGACCGGCTCCCGCTCGCCCTGGTCGCCGATATCATCGGACTGCCGAACGCGGATGTCCCGCGGCTGCTCGACTGGGCCTACGACAGCACCGAAATGCTCGGCGGCGTAGTCGATTCCGATGGGTTCGGCCGTTCGGTCACCGCGGCGGCGGAACTCACCGGCTACCTGTACACCACCTTCAAGGCCGCCGAGGCGAACCCGGGCGATGACCTACTGGGCGTGCTCGCGAGAGCCTGCGCCGCGGGCACACTGACCGATACCGTGGCCGTACTGGTGCTGGTGCAGTTGGTGGGCGCGGGCGGTGAATCCTCGGCCGGGCTGATCGCCAATGCCGTTCGCATACTGGCCGAAAACCCCGAGCTGCAAGCGGAACTCCGGCGCGAGCCCGCCCTGCTGCCCGCGTTCCTGGATGAGGCGCTGCGCCTGGAATCGCCATTCCGAGGGCATCATCGGCACGTCACCGCGGACACCACGCTCGGCGGCATCGAACTCGCGGCGGGCAGCCACCTGCTGCTCTCCTGGGGCGCGGCCAACCGTGATCCGGCCCGCTTCGACGATCCGGACGCCCCGGATCTGGATCGCCGCAGTGGCGCGAACAATCTGGCCTTCGGCCGCGGCGTGCACTTCTGCGTCGGGTCGGCGCTGGCGAAACTCGAGGCCACCACCGCGCTGACCGCGCTACTGGACCGCACCTCGACCTTCACCCTGGTGGATGACGCACCGCCGCAATGGTTTCCGAGCATCTTCGTGCGCCGACATCACCGGCTCCCGCTGCGCATCGCCTGATCGGCGGCGTTCATGCCGAGATACCGGGCCGCCGCGGCCCGGTATCGGCGTGCGATACCGGGCCCGTCCGCCTACTTGCGGTGGGCGCGCAGCTGGTAGACACCCTCGGTCTCGGCGACGACGACGCCATTGGCATCGGTGACGGTCGCCTTCAGGGTGAAGTCGGACTTGCCCTTCAACTCCGCTTCCTCGGCGATCCGGGCGATCTCGGACTCCGATAGCTCTGCCACCGCGGTCACATCGGTGGCGGCGGGCTTGCGGAAGTAGATGTGCAGGTCCTTGACCAGCGGGTAGTACAGCGCGCCATCGAAACTGGCGACCGCGAGCGCACCGCCCAGGATTTCCGCGACGGTGAACAGCACGCCCGCGTACATGACGCCGAAGTGATTGCCGTTGCCCTCGATGGGAACCCGGGTGGCGGCGTAGCCCGGCCGGACCTCGGTAGCCTTGATGCCCATCTTGTGCGCGATCGGAATCGTGAATTCGAGTGCGCCGTTCACGACTTCGTTCAGCGGCGGGGTGGCGTCATTCGCCATGCGGGACCTCCCTGTCAGACTTACTGGCAGCATGCCAACAGCACAGATCATCGTGCCAAAGGTTCGGCGCGCGCAAGTCCCCGGGTCGGCGTGGCCGCGGGGCCCGTACGGCAGGGCGGTGAGACCGGCCACATCCCAGCAAATCCGACCGGTCGGATACCTAGGATGCAACTTGTGTCTATGACGTATTCATCCGCCGAGCGGGCCTACCGCGAGGTCAAGGAACGCATCCTGAGCGGGGAACTCCCCGGTGGCGAGCTGATCAGCGAGGGCGAGATCGCCACCGCGCTCGGCACCTCGCGCACGCCGGTGCGGGAGGCGTTCCTGCGGCTCGAGACCGAGGGCTGGATGAAGCTGTACCCCAAGCGCGGTGCGCTGGTGGTGCCGGTGCCCTCGCACGAAGCGGAGGACGTGACACAGGCGCGCTATGTCGTCGAGACGGGTGCCGTGCGCGCTCTCGCCGAGACCGACCGGTCGGCCCTCATCGCCCGCCTGCACGTCTCCCTGGATCGCCAGCGCGCCCTCGCCGCGAGCGGTGACCTCGACGAATTCGCCGTCGTGGACGCCGACTTCCACCGCGAATACGTGGTCGCCGCGGGCAATCCCCTGCTCGCCGGCTTCTACGACTCGCTCCGTGAACGCCAGCGCCGCATGAACAGCGTCGCCCTGCGCCACGGCGAAATCCACACCGACCGCATCATCGCCCAGCACGCCCGCCTCGCCGACCTCATCGAATCCGGCGACACCGCGGGCTTCGCCACCGCCCTCGCCCAGCACCTCATGGACGTGCACGGCGTGACCATCAGAGGGCTGTGATGGCGAACGAAATCAACGACTTCGATTCCCGCGCGACCCCCGCACGGCAGCAGGCCGACTCGAACTCCATGACCGCTCGACCGGGCACCGCGGGCGAAAATATGGGCCACGCAGGCAGTCTCAACGACGCGGCGGGTGTGACGACCACCGTCGCCGTCCTGGACCGGCCCATCGCGACGCGGGCGACACACAGCCGGGCGTGGATCAGCGTCAGCGCGGCTATCTTCGCTATCGCCTGGGGCGGAAACGAATTCACGCCGTTGCTGGTGATGTACAAGCGGGACGGGTTGCCGGTCACCACCGTTGATCTGCTGCTGTTCGAGTATGTGCTGGGGATCGTGCCCGCGTTGCTGATCGGCGGGCCGCTGTCGGATCGATACGGGCGGGGGCGGCTCATGCGGCCCGCGCCGTTGATCGCGGCGGCCGGATCGTTGCTGCTCGCCTTCGGGTCTTCTTCCGTGCCAATGCTTTCCGCCGGTCGCGTGCTCAGCGGTGTCGCCATCGGCTTGGCCATGGCGGTGGGCAGCAGTTGGCTCAAGGAACTTTCGCAGCCGCCGTTCGCGGGCGAGAACGCTTCCGGGCTCGGGGCGCGGCGTTCGGCCATGAGTCTCACCGGCGGGTTCGGTGTGGGTGCGGGTGTGGCGGGAGTGCTGGCGCAGTGGGGTCCGCTACCGGATGTGCTGCCCTATCTGATCAATGTGGGGTTGTGCCTGGCCGCTGCCGCCGCGCTGACCCGGACGCCGGAAACCCTTGTGCCCGTGCCGACTACCGCTCGACTGCTGGATGATCTCAAGGTTCCGGCCGCGGCGCATCGGCGGTTCCGGCTGGTCGCGTTGCCGGTCTCGCTGTGGCTGTTCACCTCATCGGCCACCGCCTACGCGATCATGCCGACCTTGATGATGCCGCGCGTGCACGGTGCGCCCATCGCGTTCTCGGCGCTCATCACCGTGATCACGCTCGGGTGCGGTTTCGCCATTCAATCGGTGGCGCGCAAACTGGATCGGCCGGGCACCATTCGATTGCCGGTGCTGGCGCTGATTCTGGTGATCGCCGGAATGGTGTTGGCCGCCGCGGCTTCGGGGGCGCTCACGCTGTGGCTCACCATTGCCACCGCCGCCGTCCTCGGTATGGGCTTCGGCATCGGCCTGGTGGCCGGGCTCCTGGAGATCGAGCGGATGGCGGGGCCGGAGGATCTCGCGGGTCTGACCGCGGTCTTCTACGCGGTCAGCTATCTGGGCTTCGGCGTGCCCGCCGTCATGGCGATGCTGCACGACGGCACCGGTGTCGGCTATCCGGCCATGTTCGGCGTCGTCGCCGCACTGGCGGTGGGCTGTCTGGCGCTGGTCACGCGCTGTCGCCGAGGCTGAATGTCGGCAGCACGAACGTTTCCGGAAACGCGGGCTTCCGGAGATCGCGTCGCGGGCCTTACAGTCGGTGCAGATGTAGTGACCGCGCGCACATCGGCGCGGGAGTGGAGTAGCCGCCGTGAATCTGTGGGACCAGATCAATCAGCCCGTGACGTATGCGATCCCGTTCTTCGTGCTCGCCATGGTGGTGGAGATCCTCTCGCTGCGGGCGCACGGTGACGAGCGCACCGGATACGAGAAGTCCGATGCGCGCAACAGCCTGATCATGGGATTGGTATCGATCTTCGTCAGTGGTGCGGCCAAATTCGTGGCGCTGCTCGGGTACGCGGTGCTGTACATGCACGCGCCGTGGCAGGTCGATCCGCGCAATCCACTGAGCTGGGTCGCGGTGATCCTGGCGGTCGACGTGCTCTGGTACGTCTATCACCGCACCTCGCATCGGGTGCGGGTGGTGTGGGCGGCGCATCAGGTGCACCACAACAGCCGGTACTTCAACTACGCGACCGCGCTGCGGCAGAAGTGGAATCCGTGGTTCGAGCTGCTGGCGTGGATTCCGCTGCCGCTGCTGGGCGTACCGCCGTGGATGGTGTTCACCGCCTGGTCGTTCAATCTGATCTATCAGTTCTGGGTGCACACCGAGACCATCGGGCGGCTGCCGCGCTGGTTCGAGTTCGTGTTCAATACGCCCTCGCACCATCGCGTGCACCACGCCAGCGACGCGGAGTACCTGGACCGGAACTACGGCGGCATATTCATTCTGTGGGACCGGATGTTCGGCACCTTCCGGGCCGAAACATTCCGTCCCACTTACGGTTTGACGAAGAATATCGACAGCGGCAACGTACTCACATTGCAGTACTACGAGTTCGGCGCACTGTGGCGGGATCTGCGCTCCAGCAGGCGAATTCGGGACTGGCTGGGTTATTCCTTCGGCCCGCCGGGCTGGTCGCCGGGTGATAAGTGGTTGTCGAAGAAGGCGAAGATGCGCCGCCAGGCGTCGGATGTGGCGTCGGCGTTGTAGCCAAGGCCCATCACCTTCAGCAGCGGCTGCCCCGGATGGTCATCGGCGAACGAATGCCCCGATGCCGCATAGGTTTTCACATCATTCGGCACCCCGGCCGCGGTGAGGACGCGCTCGAGTTTCGGCCCGCGCCCGATGTTCTGGGGATCGCGCCGGCCGTAGCTGGCCACCACCGGGCAGGTTCCGCGCAGCATCTCCTCGTAATTGCCGCGTCCGGCGGGATAGAACGGCGCGGCCGCGTCGAATCCCTCGGTGGCCGCGAGCAGCGCGAACGCGCCGCCGAGACAGAAGCCCGCCACCGCGACCTTGCCGGTGCAGCGCGGATCATTGGTCAGCTGGGCGCGGGCGGCGAGAATATCGCGGACCGCGACGCCATCGCGGTTATTGCCCATGAGGTCGCGGATCATGCCCGGTACGCACCGAACCCTGCCGCGCGCGAACAGGTCCGGTGCGATGGCGAGATACCCGTGATCGGCGAGCATTCGGGTGGATTTCTGTACGGCGCTGCCGATACCGAGCATGTCGTGCAGCACCACCACCCCCGGCCACGGGCCGTCGCCCGACGGTGTGGCGAGATAGGCCTCGATGGGCCCGTCGGGCGCGTCCAATTGCATTGAGCTCATCGACGAGCCCCCTCCGCAGTCTGCGAACACCGAATGATGACTGCTGCGAATTCTAGAGCGTCTGGGACGATTTCTCCGGGCTTAACTCTCGATTGGCAGGCCCGCCTCGGCCCAATCCTGAATGCCGTCACGGTATTTGCGCACGTTGGTATAGCCGAGCCGCTCCAGCTTGCCCGCGACATTCTGACTGTTGGGGCAGGCGGCGTTGGAACAGTAGGTGACGATGGCGGCCGTCTTATCGGGCAGCAGTCGCGGGGCCAGGGTCTCGACGTCCGCCTCCACCAGGGCGATCGCACCCGGCAGATGCGCCTTGGCGTAGTACTCGCCGCCGAGGGCGTCCAGCACCGTCACCGCTCCGGCCTCGATCTCGTGCGCCAGTTCTTCGCGAGTGATCAACGTGGTCATGGGTTTTCCTTTCCCGAACACAAAAGTATGTGCGTGTGCACGCTACTACTTATGTGCGCGCGCACGCAACCGGTTATGCTGAACCGGTGCCGCCGAAATCCCACCCCGCCGTCGCCGCCTGGGCCGCGCTGCTCCAGGTGCACGCCACACTGGTGCCCGAACTCGACGCCGAACTGCGCCGCGCCACCGGACTACCGCTGAGCTGGTACGACGTCCTGCTGGAACTCGATGGGCCGCACCAACTCCGAATGAGCGATCTGGGTGAGCGCGTGGTGCTGAGCCGAACTCGGGTGAGCCGGTTGGTCACCGAGATGGAGTCCCACGGGCTGGTGCGACGCGAATCCAATCCCGATGACGGCCGCTCCGCCTTCGTCGGCATCACCGATAAGGGACGGGAGCGATTCCGGGAGGCGGCACCGCACTATCTCGCGGGCATCGAACGCCGCTTCGGCGGACAACTGGATCACGCGGAGCTGGAGACGGTGGCGAACGCCCTGCACAAGGTGCTCAGCCCGGCCGAGCTACCCGATCCGGCACCGCGGCGCACCCGCTGATCGCACCGGCCTGGGAGTTCGGCGCGCTCGGAGTCGAATAGTTGCCCTCGCGCTGACGAGGGGGAAGGGTGGATCGCCGGAACCATCCATCCATACGGAGGAGACAACTCGTGCGTTTCGGCATCTTCATCCCACAGGGCTGGCGGCTGGACCTGGTCGATATCGACCCCGCCGCACAGTGGGACGTAATGCGCGATCTCGCCCAGCGCGCGGACGCGAACGCGGACTGGGAATCGCTGTGGGTGTACGACCACTTCCACACCGTGCCGGTCCCCACCGAAGAGGCGACCCACGAGGCGTGGACCCTGATGTCCGCCTTCGCCGCCACCACCTCCCGCATCCGCCTCGGCCAGATGTGCACCGCCATCAGCTACCGCAATCCGGCCTACCTGGCCAAGGTGGCCGCCACCGTCGACCTGATCTCCGGCGGCCGCGTGGAAATGGGCATCGGCGGCGGCTGGTACGAACACGAATGGCGCGCCTACGGCTACGGATTCCCTTCCGCCGGTGAACGTCTGGGCCGCCTCGACGAGGGCGTGCAGATCTTCAAGCAGGCGTGGACCACCGGTGCGGCCACCCTGGACGGTAAGCACTATCAGGTGGACAACGCCATCGTCCGCCCGCTTCCGTTGCAGGAGGGCGGAATTCCGATCTGGGTGGCGGGCGGCGGCGAGAAGGTGACGCTGCGGATTGCCGCTAAGTACGCGCAGTACACCAATTTCTCGGGCGATCCGACGGAGTTCGCCCACAAGTCGGAGCTGCTGCGCGGCCACTGCGATAAGGTCGGCACCGACTTCGATGCCATCACCCGCAGCTCCAACTTCAACACCCTGGTGGGCGCGACCGAATCCGAGGTCCAGCAGCGCCTCACCGATCTGGAAGTCCGCTTCGCCAAAACCCTCGGCGAGGAAGCCGCCAAGTCCCATGTGGACAGCCTCTTCCGCAACAGCCCCGCCGTGGGCACCCCCGAGCAGGTCATCGAGAACATCACCCGCACAAAGGATCTCGGCCTGTCGTACAGCATCCACTACTTCCCGGAAGCCGCCTACGACACCACGGGCATCGAGATCTTCGAGAACGAGGTAATCCCCGCCCTGCGCTGACGGATCACCTACGCCCCCGGCCCATTGCGGCCGGGGGCGTTTGCGTCCGATCAGCGCGGGACGGTGACCGGGTCGGCGCAGCTGGCCAGGGCGTCCACCAGGGAGCACGCCTTGGGGTCGCGGGTGGGGCGATAGTCGGTGGGGACACCGCTGTTGGCGGTGATGGCCGTATAGGCGGGGACCGCGTCGGTGGGCTTGCGGGTGAGGGTGGGATCGGTCAGCACGTCCACCGTGTAGAGACCGAAACGGGGTGTGTAGGAACCCCATTCGTAGTTGTCGGTGAGGCTCCAATAGTTGTAGCCGATGACGTTCATACCGTCGGCCTTGGCGCGCTGGATCCAGTAGACGGTGTCGCGGAGGTCGTCGGCACGGGTGTAGCCATCGGCGCGCGGGAGGCCGTTCTCGGTGGGCATGCCGTTCTCGACGATATAGAGCGGCTTACCCGGGAAGGCCCGCGAATAGTGTTGCAGCGCATAGTAGATGCCCTCGGGCTGCAATGAGTTCTTCCAGAGTTCGGTGGAGATGGCGCGCATATCGTCCGGGGACATGCCGTAGTAGTAGTCGATGCCGATGTAGTCCAGCTTCGCGGCGATCGCGTTCATGAGCGGGCCGTTGATCGCGTCCTCGGCCGTCGGGATGTAGGCGACATTGCTCGTCACCATGGCTCCCGGCTGTACCCGATGGATGTAGTCGTAGATGCCGTTGTGCGCCTGGGCGATTCGATCGGTCATGGCGGGAATGGTCGCGGCCGAGATGCCGCCGTGGCGGGTCTCGTTGAGCATGTACATGACCGGCTCGTTGAAGGTGACCCAGAGCGGGTTGAAATGGGCGTAGCGGTCCACGACGGTGCGCGCGTTGGCCAGCCAGTCCGGCACGATGTCGGGGTTGTTCCAGCCGCCGCGATCGACCTCCCAGCCGGGGTAGACCCAGTGGTCGAGGGTGAGCATGGGTTGCATGCCCGCGGCGGTGATGGTGGAGATGACGTCGTCGTAGAACTTCAGGCCGTTCTCGTCCCATACGCCGGGTTGTGGTTGTACGCGGGCCCATTCGATGCCCATGCGGTACACCTTCACACCGAGGTTCTTGGCGAGTTGGATATCCGAGCGGAAGCGGGAGTGGAAGTCGATCGAGTCCCGGTACGGGTCATCGGTTTTGCCCTGCGCGACGTAGCGCGACCAATTGCTGTCGGGGGCGTCGCCCTCGGATTGGAAACCGGAGGCCGCCACGCCCCAGAGGAAATCGCTGCCCAGCGGTGCTACCTGGGTCGGCGGGGCGGGCCGGGCGGCGGCCGGGGTGATGCCGAGGACGAGGGTGGCGGCGACCAGGGCGGCGGGGGCGAAATATCGAGGACGGACACGCATCGGAACCGGATTCTCCTTCGCTTGTGCGCGGCAGTGGCCGCATTGAAAACCGTACAGCGCTCGGTTTTGAGTGGCAAGAACACCCCGGACCTGGCTTTAGACTCTGTGCGTGGCGAAACGGGGACCCTACGGCAAGGGCATCGAGCGGCGAGAGCAGATTCTCGACGCCGCGCTGCGCACCATTGCCGAGCGCGGTTATCTGGCCACCTCGGTCGCCGAACTGGCCGAGGCGGTCGGCCTGAGCCAGGGCGGTCTGCTGCACTACTTCGGTTCCAAGGAGGAACTGTTCGTCGCGGTGCTGCGCCGCCGCGATGAGACCGATGTGGCGGCCGCGGCCGAATACACTCCGGAAGCCTTCATCGACGTGGTGCGGCGCAATGCCCGGGTGCCGGGGCTCATCGAACTGTTCACCCATATGCAGGCGGCCGCCGCCGACCCCCGCCACCCCGCGCACGACTATATGCGCGAACGGTATCGCCTTGGCATCGAAGGCTTTTCGCACTCGCTGCGCGCCCTGCGCGATGCCGGGCGACTGCCCGCGCACCTGGACCCCGACGACGCCGCCACCACGCTGTTCGCCCTCGCCGACGGCCTGCAATCGCGCTGGCTCATCGATCCGAGCTTCGATATGGCCGCACATCTGGAACGGTGCTGGCACAACCTGATTCGCTGAGTCAGCCGATCCAGGCCGCGACGGCCAGGAATACGCAGATCAGCACGAACAGAATGCCCATCAGCGGCGCGATGAACTTGACGTACCGGTCGTAGCGCACCTTGGCCAGTGCGATACCACCGGTCACCACGGCGGTGGTCGGCGTGACCAGATTCGCCCAGCCCGAGGCCGACTGCCATGCCGTGACCACCAGCGAGCGCGGCACATTCGCGAAATCCGCGAGCGGGGCCATGATCGGCATGGCCAGCGTGGCATGCCCCGAGGTGGATGGAATCAGGAAGGCGAGCGGCACATTCACCAGGAATACCGCGACCGCGAACACCGCCGACGACGT
Organism: Nocardia sp. NPDC056000; assembly: GCF_042269265.1. Classification (NCBI taxonomy): domain Bacteria; kingdom Bacillati; phylum Actinomycetota; class Actinomycetes; order Mycobacteriales; family Nocardiaceae; genus Nocardia; species Nocardia sp. NPDC056000. The sequence continues at coordinate 290,864 of NZ_JBHJXS010000014.1, forward strand.
CCCGGTCACCACGCCCTCCAGGGCGTGCAGCACGGTACTGGTGATCTGGGTGTTGTTCATGATCACCGTGACCCCGCGCGCCAGCACGATCACGATGCCCGCGCCGACAAAATCGCCGAATCCCTTGCCGATGGCCTCGGACATCTTGCCCTCACCGAGCCCGCCCACCAGGCCGATCACCACCGCACCGACCAGGAACAGCGCGGTCAGCTCCGGGAAATACCAATCCAGTTCCCACGGAAAGGATTTCGCGTCCGGACCATTGATCACCGTGCCCCACGGAATGATCGAGAAGATCATGAACGCGAAGGTGAGCCCGACCAGCCAGAGCACCGCCACCTGCCGCGCGGTCAGCGGATCCGGTTCATGCTCTTCGGCTTTCACATCCCGGTCCCCGGGCTGCCAGCCGGACCAGGACTTGTCCGGATCGTTCTTGACCCGCCGGGCGTACCAGAGCACATACGCGACGGTGACGATGGTGAGCACCACCAGCATGGCCAGCCGCAGCACAATGCCGTCGCCGATGGCCACATTCGCCGCCGAGGAGGCGGTACCGGTGGCGAACGGGTTGACCGTGGAACACAGCACGCCGATGCCCGCACCCGCGATGATCGCCCCGACCGCCGTCATCCGGTCATAACCGAGCGCGAGCATCAGCGGGACCAGCAGCGCGTAGAAGCCCAGCGTTTCCTCCGCGAAGCCCTCCACCGTGCCCGCGATGGCGAACACCACCATGATGCCGACGATCAACAGGAAGGACCGGCTGCGCAATTTATAGGCCAGCCGCCCGATTCCGCTGTCCAGCGCGCCGGTGGCGAAGGCGACGGTGATGAACGCGCCCACCGCGAGCACGAACAGGAAGACCGCCGCCGCACCGTAGAGCGCACCGGAACTGTCGGGCGCGACCTGACCGTCCTGCCCCTGAATCCCGTAGAGCCCGTTCACCGGCGCGAGGAACAGATCCCGCAGGCGCTCGCCGAAACCCTTCGCACCCTCGATGCGGTGATACGACCCGGCGATGGTGTGGCCCTTGTCGTCCATCTGGTACGCACCCGGCGGAATCACGAAGGCCGCCAGCCACACCGCGACCGTGACGCCCGCCAGAATCGTGTAGGTGGAGGGGAAGCCGCGTTTCTTCTTGTGCTGCGCGGGTTTCGGAGCGGGAGCCGGATCGGCCACCGTGGTGTCGCTCATTTGCGCATCCTGTTCGCGAACAGCTGGAAGAACTCGGCCTCGGCGAGCGCGGTATTGCTCAACTCGCTCAACAGGACTCGCTCATTGAAGCCGTGCATATTGCATTTGGAGTCCTCCGCGCCGATCATGATCACCTCGGCGTTCGGATTGGCCGCGGCCATGGAATTGGTGAGCGGAATGGAGCCGCCCATGGCCGAATCGACCACCTCGGTATTCCACGCCTTGCCCATGGCCTCACGCATAGCGGCGTACGCGGGACCGGTTGTCCCGGCGGCGAATCCGGCGCCGACATCACCACCCGTGACGGTCAATTCGATGCCGTACGGCTTGACCTTCTTCAGGTGTTCGATGACCGCGCGCTGCCCCTCGGCCGGATCCTGCTCCGGGTGCACGCGCACGTTCAAATACGCCTTGGCATACGGAACCACCGCCGACGCAGCGGTTTTCACCGGCGGCGCGTCCAGGCCGATCACCGTGATGGCCGGGCCGTACCAGATGCGCTCACCGATCGGGCCGGTGCCGAGCAGCGGCATTCCCGGTGCCATACCGGTGATTTCGGCGAATTCCTGATCGGTGTAGTTCGCACCGGTCCAGTCGTCCCGGCGCAGACCTTTCACGGCCACATTGCCATCCGCGTCGTGCAGGGTGGCGAGCCCGGCCACCAGTGCGAGCAGCGCGTCCGGGGCGGCACCGCCGAACTGCCCCGAGTGCACGGGGGCGGCGAGCGTGCGCACCTCGACGAAAACATCCGCGACACCGCGCAATGCGGTGACCAGGGTGGGCGTGCCCGCGCGGATATTCCCGGCATCGCAGATGAGCAGGGCGTCGGCCTGGAACAGGTCCGGCTTCTCCCCCGGATAGTCGTCGAAGCCGGAGCCGTACTCCTCCTGGCCCTCGATGACGATGGTGACCCCGACCGGCGGTTTGCCGCCGTAGGCCCGCAGCGCCCCGATATGGGCGACGACATTGGCCTTGCAGTCCGCCGCGCCGCGCCCGTAGATCGCGCCGTCCTTTTCGGTCGGCGTGAACGGCGGTGTATTCCATAGACTTTCATCGCCCGAGGGCTGAACGTCGTAGTGGCCGTACAGCAGTACCGTCGGCGCGCCGGGCGGCGGTGGAATCCGGCCGTAGATGACCGGGGAGGTATCCGGCAGATTCAATACCGAGATATCCGCGACTCCGGACTTTCGCAACTCATCCGCTACCAGATCGTGCGCGCGCTGCACATTCTCTTTCGGATAGTCCGGGAAGGCGATGGAGGGGATTGCGACCAGCCGCTCGAGCAGATCCTTCAGCTCGGGCATGAGGTCGCCGACAGTGCCACGCAGGTCCGGCCGCAGATCCATTCCGCTATGAAACCACCACTCGCGGTCAGATCAGCGAATCTGTGGCGATCTTTGCCGAACCGCCAGGTCACGCCACTGCTGGCGTGTTTCAGATCCCGGGCGAGTCCGCCCGCACCGGCACCGTGGCCGGATCGGAAAGCACTGTGCGCCTGGCGAATTCGATTGCACCGAGCAGCATGGCGTCCTCCCCCAGCACCGCCGGTCCGATTCCGAGTTCCACCCCGCGCGCCAATGCCCGCCGCCCGGCCAGCCGAGCCGTGATGGTCGGCTCCAGACAGGGAAACCATTGCGCCAGCAGCCCGCCGAGCACGACCTCATCCACATCCAGCAGTGCGGTGATGCTCATGATCACCGCGCCGAGCGCATGCCCCGCGGTCTCCAGCGCGGCCGCCGCGCGGGCGTCACCCGCCGCCAGCGCGTCGATCAACAGCGCCGAGGCGGCCTCCAGCCCGTCCCGGGCGAACTCCTCCCCCAGCCCGGCCGCGGTGAGCACCGCCTCCGGCCCGGCATAGAGGACCAGGCATCCGCGCGCCCCGCACAGGCATACCGGCCCGTCCAGCGCGACCGGCATATGCCCCGGCTCCCCCGCCACCCCGTGACTGCCGATTTCAATGCGCCCGTTCAGCACAACGCCACCGCCGATACCGGTGCCCGCCTCGATCAGCACCAGCCTGCCCCGCCGACCGCGCGCGTGATACTCGGCCAGCGCCGCCGAATTCCCGTCATTGACCACATCGATCGGACACCCGATCCCGGGCAGTCGCTCCGCCACCAGTTCCCCCAGCCGCACCGGCTCCAACCACCCGAAATCCGCCGCAGCCATGACCGTTTGCGCGGCGTCATCGCGCACCGGCCCAGCCATCGCGATCACTATCCGCACCGGCACCGAATCTGCCGAATCCGGCTCGCCCGCTCGCCCGACAGCACCGATCGTGTCGGAAGCAACTGCGGCGGAATCGCTTTCGACGGCTACCGGCCCGACAGCACCGCATTCCGATCGCACCGTCGCGACGGCGGCGTGCTTGGCGCGCAGCACGGCGGTCGCGACCGCGTCGGCCATGGATTCCGGTCGGCCGGGCGCACTGCGATGCGGTGCGGACTCGCGCCAGACGATCTCACCCCCGAGATCGGCGACGACCACGCGTAATTGCTCGGAGGTGATCTGCACGGCCACCGACAGCGCGCGGCGCGCGGCGAGCCGCAGCGGACGGCCCGGGCGACCCCGCCCTCCACTGCGCAACGCATCGTCCTCGTACACGAGTCCGCGTTCGATCAGATCGCCGACGAGCGCGGTGACCGAACCGTGCGCCAATCCGGTGGCGGTCGCGATATCGGTCCGCGCGCACGGACCGTGCTCGGCGATATGCCGCAGCACCGCACCCAGATTGCGGCGGCGCACCGCGGCGGAATCGGCCGGGCGCCGCGCGATGTCCCCCTGCGGATGTGCGTGCTTCACAGGTCGACATTATGCTGGCCCATAATTATTTCAACCGTTGACTTAAATATGGACCAGAGGTTTGCCATGCCAGTGCCGCACTTCAGACGCCGTTCACTCCTGCTCGGAACGGGCGCACTGGCATTGGCCACCGCGTGTTCGACGAGCAAGTCCGATGACAAGACCGGCCCGGCGGACACGATCACCACCACGTACGGACCGGTCAAAGGGGTGCGGCGCGAGACCGGCACCGCGTATCTGGGTATCCCCTACGCGCAGCCGCCGGTGGGCGAGCTGCGATTCGCGGCCCCCGTGCCGCCGACCCCGTGGCGCGAGACGCTCCATTGCACGAAGTACGGGCCCACCGCGCAGCGCAAGGGGCTCTCCGAGGTGACCGCGATTCCGGAGCCCAGCATCCCGGGCGACGGGGTGCTCAACCTGAACGTCTTCACACCCGATACCGGCGCGAAACTGCCCGTGCTGGTGTGGATTCACGGCGGCGGCTTCGTGGCGGGCAGTGCGGCCAGTCCCTGGTACGACGGCGCGGCCTTCAATCGGGACGGCGTGATCGTGGTGTCCGTCGGCTATCGGCTCGGCATCGAGGGGTTCCTGCGGGTTCAGGGCGCACCGGACAATCGCGGGGTACTGGACTGGATCGCGGCGCTGACCTGGGTGCGCGACAATATCGCGGCCTTCGGCGGTGATCCGGGCCGGGTGACGATCGCCGGGCAGTCCGCGGGCGGCGGCGCGGTGTGGGCGCTCATGGCCGCACCGTCCGCGAAAGGTCTTTTCCACGCGGGTATTTCGGCCTCCGGCGCGGTGTCGCAGCCCAATGATCTGGCGACCGCGGTGGCCGAGGCCGAACTGTTCACCAGGCGCACCGGCCTGCCCGCCACCACGGCGGCGCTGAATGGGTTGTCCGGCAGCCAGATTCAGGATCTCGAGGATAAGCTGCGCGCCATCGGCCCCGACAGCGGGACCGTGTCCGCCCTGGGACTGGCCCCGTTCGCCGACGGCGGCACCATTCCGCAGTCCACCCCGGAGCTGCTGAAATCCGGTGGGGCGACCAATGTTCCGCTGCTGCTCGGCTTCACCCGCGACGAATTCAACGGTATGGCGAGCGAGCAGCCGGTCACCGATGCCACCCTGCCCGTCGCCTTCGCCGCCATGGGCCTGCCGCCCGGCGATATCGACGCCTTCCGCACCGCGTACCCGGGTGACAATGCCGCACAGCTGCTCGGCCAGGCGCAGAGCGATCTGCTGCTGCGCGCACCCACCTACCGGCTGGCCGAGGACCGCGCGACCCGCAATCAGCCCACCTGGCTGTACGAGTTCACCTGGGCGTCGAGCGCGCCGAAATTCCAGGGCAGCTCCTTCCACTGCCTCGATGTGCCGTTCGCCTTCGACTGTCTGAAGGCGCAGGGCGTCACCGCGGTGGCCGGTGACAATCCACCGCAGTCCCTCGCGGACGCGGTGCACAAATCCTGGGTGTCCTTCATCACCTCCGGCGATCCAGGTACGGCCTGGCCGCGCTACACCCCGGAGCAGCGCCAGACCATGATCTGGTCGGATTCACCCCGGGTGCAGGCCGATCCCTTCGCCGGTCAGCGCGCGCTCTGGTCGCGCTGACCCGGAAACCGGCCGCGCCCGCCGCCCCGCCGAATATCGACCGGCGAGCGTGACGGCGGGCGCACCGGGTATGCCCCGTCCATGCACCGCAATGGCAAACTGAGGGCAACTCCGAGGTCGGAGGGTGTCGAGACGGATGGGTGGTTCCAGATGCTCGGATTTCGCCGGTGGGCCGTGCCCGCCGTCATGATGGCCATGCTCGGGCTGCCGGTCACGCAGGCGCAGGCCGCACCGGGCGAGACCGAGGCCGCGCTGGGCGGCGGGTCCGGAATCGTGCTCGGCCGGTCCACCAAATGCACGCTCACCACCATCGGCAATGACGCCGCCGGCCGCCTGGTCGGCTTCACCGCCGGACACTGCGCCGAAGCGGGGACACCGGTGCGCGGCGAGCAGTTCCCGGACGCGGGCGTGGTCGGGGTGATGCGGGACTCCGACAATGATCTCGATTACGGCGTCATCGAATTCGATCCCGCCAAGGTGACCCCGCTGCGCACGGTGGGCGCGACCACCATCACCGAAATCGGCTCCGCCCCCACCGCTTTGGATGTGGCCTGCCAGAACGGGCGCACCATCGGATTCGCCTGCGGCGTCGTATGGTCCGCGGGGCCGGGCGGTTTCATCGATCAGGCGTGTTCGAGCTACGGCGATTCGGGCGGTCCGCTGACCGTCGGCAATCGGCTGGTGGGGCTGGTATCGCGGGCGCTGATCAGTGACACCGCCGGAATGCGTTTCAGCTGCACCAATTCCGCCAATCCCCTGCATTCGCCGGTGGTCGCGGTGTCCTTCGACGCGATCCGGGCGGACGCGGACGCGCACGGCGGCCTGGGCGCGGGCTACCAGCCGATCTGACCGGTCAGTGATCGGTGAGCACGTTCAAGGCCCGGTCGATATCGGCCTCGGTGTTGTAGAGGTGGCAACCCAGCCGCAGCCGCCCGGCTCGAACCGCACCGATCACCCGCGCGGAGCGCAATCGCTCCAGCGTCTCCGATGTCACCGGTACCGACAGAATGGCCGAATTGCCCACGGGCAGACCGAGACCCGTGCGCAGGCGGTTCGCGAGCGCGAGATTGTGCCGCCGGATGTTCTCGATCTCCACCTCGAGCAGTAGTTCCAGCGCCGGTTGCTGGCCGAGCCAGGCGGGCCAGACCGGCGAGACATCGAATCTGCGGGCATCGCTCGCCAGTCGCAGCGGCGCGTCATAACAGGTCTGCCACGGCTCGTCCCCGGCGTACCAGCCCGCGGCGATCGGGCGCAGCGCATCGAGCGCGGCATCGGTTCCGGCCAGGAACGCGGTGCCCTTGGGACCCAGCAGCCATTTGAACCCGACGCTGACAATCCAATCCGCGCCGGTGTCGTGCACCGGCAGCCAGCCCGCGGCCTGACTCACATCGAGCAGTACGCGCGCGCCGTTGGCGTGTGCGGCGGCGGTCAGCGCCGCGGCGTCCACCACGTAGCCATCGGCCGATTGGACCGCGGCCACGGCAACGACATCGTCCTCCGGCAGCACCGAGGCGGCCAGTTCCGCCATCGGTACGATCCGCACCCGCAGATCATCGCGCGCCAGGAAAGGCCATGTCACCGAGGTGAATTCATGTTCGCCCACCAGCACCTGGGCACCGGCGGGCAGGCTCTGCGCGATCAGCCCGACGAGTTGGGACACCTGCGCCCCGACCGCCACCTGATCCGGGCGCACCCCGGCCAGTGCGCCGAAGGCGGCACGGCAGGCGCGCATGGTGGCGTCGACGTCCGCTATCTCGAATTCACCGCTCGCCCTGCCGCGTTCGGCCGCTTCGACGGCATGCAGCACCGCGCGGGGCATGAGTCCGTACCCGGCCGCGTTCAGATAGGTGACCGTCGGGGCGAACGCCTCCCGGACGGTATCGGACAGCAGGGCCGGATTCGACGCGATCGTCATCTACCAAGTCTGCCCATCCGGCATCCGGTGCGAAATATCCACTGGTACCGGAACTGGCATGATTCACGCTCCGGTGCGGTGGGGTTCGATACGACCGAGCAGACCGCGCAGTTCGGTGGCGAGCGCGGTGATGCGCGGTTCGATGGCGGCCGGAACGCGCGCCGGATCACACACGATGATGCGGAGTTCGTCATCGTAGTGCGGGGCGGGGATGAGATCGGCCGCCGCACAGTGGTAGCCCAGGCGCAGGAACACATGCTCCTGCCCGTCGCGCACCCCGGCGGTGCCCCAGATGGCGCGGCGGTCGAGCAGCCGCGCCAAAGCCGTTCCGGCGAGCAGCAGTTCGGTCGCGAGGCCGTAATGCCGCCACTGCAGGGCGACCAGCAGGCGTCCGCCCTCCAGCATTTCGGCGTCCAGACAACCGAGTTCTCCAGCGATGCGGTCCGCGCCCACCGGATCGAGTTCGCGAATTCGACTGCACGGCAGCGCTTCCAGCGGCGCGTAGCGACAGCACGCGATCAGCTCGCCCGCATCGGTTCGCACCATGAGGTGATAGGCGCGCAGATCGTGCGGGTCCGGATCGGCGAAAGTGCCGTCGGTTTGCCGGAAATCGGGGCGACGGCCGCTGTTCCACGCTATGCGCGCCCGGAATTCACGCAACTCGACCAACCAGGGCAGTTGCTCGATGTCGGATTGTGGTGCACCCACCGTGGATTCGAGGCACAGCAGCAGTTTGCCGGGGTCTTCCGGTGCGACGGTCATTTCCATTGCCCTTCGAATTCCGTTTCGGCGGCCGATATGTCGTCCAGCAGATCGGCCGCACGGCGCACATCCACATCGAGCGGCCGGTCCGGATCCACGGGAGCGACTGCGGCGCAGAGCTGTTCGAAGAAGGCCGCACCGGCCGCCGACAGCGGCGGGTCGTCAGCCAGGTGCAGCGCCTGCCGCAACCCCACCGCCAGCGAACCGTGTATCCAGCGCAGCTTGCGCGCCTGCTCGTACGCGGTGAGCGCGGCCTGCGTGCCGAAGGGGACGATGTCCTGGTTGTGCTGGTTGGTGGAAATGCTCTGCATCGCAGCGGGAATGGCCGCGCGCCGCATGGCCACCACGATGGCGGTGGCGGCGATCTGCACACCGGTCAATCCGTGCCTGCGGCCCGGCGCGGCGGACAGCGACGGGGGCAAGCCGGTATTGCGGTGCGGATCCATGAGCAGATCCAGTTGCCGCTCAGCGAGATTGGCGAGCTGGGTGAGCGCGCTGGAGACCAGATCCGCGGCGAAGGCGACCGGCTGACCGAAGAAATTGCCGCCGTGCACCACCTCCCCCACCCGCGGGAAGAACAGCGGATTGTCGCTGACCCCATTGAGATCGGCGGTGACGACGCTGGTCGCGTGCCGCACCGAGGTGAGCGCCGCACCGACCAGCTGCGGTACACAGCGCAGGCTGTACGGCTCCTGTAGCGGACGCGTACCGGAGGGCACCGAACCCGCCAGCAGAGCGCGCAGCAGCCGGGCCGCCATCTCCGCGCCGCCGTGCCCGGAGGCTTCGGCCAGTGTCGCGTCGGCGAATTCGGTGTCCACACCGAGGATTTCGGCGAGCGCGGCGGTGAGCAGCAGGCTGGTGCGCACCGCGCGCGACGCCTGCGCGCAGGCCAGCCCGCCCGCCGCGCCGGTCAGTGCGGTGCCGTTGACCAGCGCCAGTCCATCGCGGCCCGCCAGCGGCAGCGGCGACAGGCCCGCACGGGCGAGCGCGACCTCGGCCGGCAGCCGTTCCACCCCCTCGAACATGTCCCCGCGTCCCATGAGCGCGGCGGTGGCGTGCGCGAGCGGCACCAGATCCCCGCTCGCGCCGACGGATCCGTACTCCGGCACCACCGGGGCCAGGCCGGTGCCGAGCACCTCGACCAGGCGGTGCAGTATCGCGGGCGAGACGCCGGAATTGCCGTGCGCCAGACTCCATACCCGCGCGAGCAGCATGGCGCGCACCAACTCCGGCGGCAGCGGCGGTCCCTGGCCGACGGAGAGGAAGTCGACCAGGCCCCGCGAATGTTCGGCGCCGTCGGGCTCGGCGTGATAGCCGACGAGTGCGCCGTAGCCGGTGGTGGCACCGTAAACCGGTCTGCCGGAACGGATCAGCTCATCGACGAAGTCGCGGCACTCCCGAACGTCGTGTAGGGCGGCATCGGAGATCTCCACGCGGATCGGGCCCCGCGCGGCCTCCAGATGCGATGTGGTGAGCGTGCCCGGAAAGCGCAGCACGACGGTCGGAGCCGATGACACGGTCACGACTGGTTTCCTCTCCCCCGAGCACCAGTTCGCAGCATTCGATGACGCAGTAGAGCAATGGAAACAGGCGATATTCAGCCAGTGATCAGCTATTCCAATCATAGCCATGATCGAGTGTTCCGGGTGTAGACCTGAATAATGCGGACCCGGATCGACGCGAGCAATTCTGAATGGCGGCCAGTTCAATTCAATGCGGCCTCGGAAAGGGATCGGCTCGCGCTCGCCGAACTCCGCGCCTCGGCCGACCCGCGAATACATGACACGATTACCGGACAATTGCGGCAACTCGGAACGCCACGCGGTACGGCGACGCCGGGCGATCTCGCCGAGTACGGCGTCTGGGTCTGGTACCCGTGGACGGGCGATCTCGTACATCTACTGCCCGAGAAGGAGTTCCGCGCGGTGCGCGCCGACCGCAATCGGTACAAGATCACCCGCGCGGAACAGCAGCGGCTGGCCGGTATGCGCATCGGCATCGTCGGGCTCTCGGTCGGCAACGCCGCGGCGGTCACCCTCGCGATGGAGGGCATCGGCGGGGAATTCAAACTCGCCGACTTCGACCGGCTCGGCCTCACCAATCTGAACCGGCTGCGCGCGCGGGTGGCCGACCTCGGCGTCGACAAGACGGTGCTGGCCGCCCGGCAATTGCTGGAGATCGATCCGTTCCTGCGAATCGAACTGCACAGCAACGGCATTCGCGACTCGTTCGTCGACGACTTCCTGCTCGGCGGCGGGCGGCTGGACCTGCTCATCGAAGAATGCGATGACCTGCACACCAAGGTGCTGATCCGGGAACGCGCACGCGCGCACGGCATTCCGGTGCTGATGGAGACCAGCGACCGCGGCATGCTGGACGTCGAACGCTTCGACCTGGAGCCGGGCCGGCCACTGCTGCACGGCCTGCTGGGATCGCTGCGCGCGGAGGAGCTCCGGGGCCTGTCCACCCGGGACAAGATCCCGCACATCATGGCCATTCTCGGCGCGCCCAGCACCCGTGCCGCCGCGTCACTACCCGAGGTCGGGCACTCCATCGGCAGCTGGCCGCAACTGGCCTCGGGCGTGGCACTGGGCGGCGCGATACTCGCGGACACCGCCCGCCGCCTGCTCCTGGGCGAAGACATTCCCTCCGGCCGCTATCACGTAGACCCGGGCGAACTCGTCACCGAACGCCATGCGCTCTACCGCGAACCGGTCACTCCCGCACCGCAATTCGCCATCGCACCTGAAGCTCGTACCACTCCGTCACTACCGCCGAAACCCACCGGACGAGACGTATCGAACAACGGCGAGGTGCTCGCCGATGACGCCGTGCGCTGGATCGCCGCCCTGGGCACCCTCGCCCCGTCCGCACACAATGCCCAGCCCTGGACGCTGCACTGGCGGCGCGATCACGCCCGGCTGGAATGCCGCCACGATCCGGCGCGCGATCTGCCCGCCCTGGATTTCGAGAACTGCGCCACCTGGGTGGGATTCGGCGCTCTGCTGGAGAATATCGAGCTGGCCGCCGCCCAGCTCGGGCTGTGCGCGCACCCCGAGACCTGGCCGGATCCCACCGCACCCGATCTGGTGGCGACCGTCGAATTCACGCCCGCACCCGCGACATTCACCGTCGACCGGCTCGGCTCGCACCTGGTCACCCGGATCACCAATCGCGTCCGCCAGGAACACCGCGAACTCGAACCACGGATATCCGACCTGCTCTCCACCACCGCCGAATCGCATGACGCGACTCTGCAATTCCTGTGCACACCAAAGGATCTCGACGAGGCGGGCGCACTCATAGGCGCGGCGGACCGCCTCACCCTGCTGAACGAGTCGATGCATCACCAGGCCATGCGCGGTTATCGCTGGACCCCGGAGGAGGCCCGCACCCAGCGGCACGGCCTCGATCTGGCCACCGCCGAACTGACCGCCGCCGAACGCACCGCCCTGCACCTGGTCCGCGACTGGAATGTCATGCGCTGTCTGCGCGATATCGGCGGCGGGCGGGCACTGGAGGACCTCGCGCGCAGTGCCGTCGCCTCGGCCTCCGCCGTCTGCCTGCTCACCGTTCCCGGCATCGGCCGCGAAAGCTATCTGCGCGGCGGCCGAATCATGCAGCGCCTGTGGCTCACCGCCACCCGGGAGTCCATCGCCCTGCAACCCATGACGGCCCTGCCCTACCTCTTCGCCCGCCTGGAACGCGGTGGCGGCGCGGGCCTGGACCCCAATGAACGCACGCAGCTGACCACCCTGCGCCAGCGCTATCGCCGCCTCTTCGACACCCCCGCCGACCACGCCGAAGTCCTGCTCTTCCGCCTGGCGCACGCCGCCCCGCCCACCGCCCGCTCACTACGCCTGCCCCTGGAATCGGTGCTGACCCTGAGCTGATCCGAGCCATCCCGGTGGCGAGCTTCATCCGCGTCCTGTTCATGCCGGGAGCATGACGTCGCGCGGATCACCTCTCGGGATCCGCGGACGGTCGGTTCCCAGCTCAGGACGCGATGGCGGGAATGTGCCGCTCCGACAAGGCATCCCCGTACGTCATGCCGCCGCGCAGGCGTTCGATGAGGCATTCGAGGCGATCGAAGAGTTGGTGCAGCAGCTCCAGTGCCCGGTCCTCCTGGCCCGCGCCGTAACGCGGGGCGGCCGCGTTGAGGCGGACGCCGAGGCGGTGGGAACCGGTGCGGCCCAGGGCGACACTGTCGATTCCCGCCATGGTGAGCAGCAGATCCTCCAGTTCGGGGCTGGTGTGCACACCGGCCGCGGTGAGCAGTTCGGCGTCGAATTCGACCGTGACGAACATGCCCTGTCTGCTGCCGAGCGGATGCAGTAGCTCCGCGCCGAGCCGCAGATTGACCGCCGCCAGCAGTTCCCAGGCCGTATCGACCTGAGCACGCAGGCGGCTTCGGTTGTGCGCCAGCTGATCCGGGGAGATGTGTTCGATGGTGGCGCGCGCCAGGTGAGTGGTCTCGCGCTGGAACGATACGGCCAGTCGCGCACGGATCTCATCGAGCCAGGCGCTGTCGCCCGAGCACGCCGCGCCGATCTTGTTCGGGCCGAAGGCGTTGTACGCCTTGGAGTTTCCCGTGATGCTGAGCACGCGATCATAGAGCCGCACGGGACCGTCCGCGGTCGGCACGGTGATCGCGGCGATCGGTAGATGATCATCGACCAGCAGGTCGAAGGACATATCGCAGATGATCGGTACCGCGGCCGCGACCAGCACCCGGCCGATCTCGGTCAGTTCCGCGACGGTGTAGTCCGCGACCACCGGATTGCCGGGCAGGGTGAGCATGACCCCGCACAGATTCCCCTGTGCGGCATGGAGTTCCAGCGTTCGCGCCAATTCGACGGGATCGATCTTGAACGCGCGATCGGCCGTCGCCGCGCTGGACACCATGCGCAATCCGTACTTGGCGATATGCACGCTGGCGCTCTTGTAATACCCCTCGGGACACACCAGCACGCCACCGGGCCGCGCGATGGTGGCGATGGCCTCCTCCAGCAACACCGTGCTGGAGTACGGGCACACCAGCACCTCGGCGGGATCGACCAGTACGCCCGCCACCTCCGGCACGGGCGCGTGCAACCGCTGGAAGAGACTGTCCGCGGCCAGCTTTCGCAGTACCAGGGGCTGCTTCTTGTCGTACAGCCGTCCGTCCCGGTACTCGTCGGGCTGGGTGCGGGTCATCAGCTCATGCCAGGCGGTGTTCAGGGCCGCGACCGTGAGCTCGTCCATCTCCAAGCCGGTCTCGCCGTGGTAGGCATCGATGATGCCCGGATAGGTCCGCCCCCGGGTCCCCGGGAACAGCGGATCGGGGCCGAGGAAGGCGCGTGCGGCCTGTTTGCGCTCATCGGAGCGATTGGTCAACCGCACCGGGTCCGGGCACAGCACTGCCGTGCGTTCGGTCACCGGTACCCGCCTTCACCGCTCGACGCGCCCGCGCCCTCGGCCCAGGATTGGGCCAGTGCGTCGCGGAACAGCGCACGGCTGTCTTCGGGTCCGAGCCTCGAAAACCGCGCCAGCGTGGGCTGCGCCATGATTTCGTTGACCACGAGGGCCATTCCGGCACTCCTGAGTTCGTATAGTTTGTCGAACCTGCTCTGCGCGAACTGCACATCGTGTTTGAGCGCGGAGAAGCGGGTAGCGACGCGTTCGCGCCGCGCGTAATCGTATTCGCCGGTGGTCACATAGCTCTCGTCGACGATCAACATGCTCTGCGCGTTGCTGGCGTGTGCGCGATCCACCAGCACCGTTTCGACGCCGGCGCGCACCTGCTGCCAGATCTTGTCCTCGTAGGGCACCACATCGGCGATGGCGTCGATGACGTAGAGCCGGCGCACCGACACCCCGGCGCGCGCGATGCGCATGATCTCCAGGTGGTATTCATCGCCGAGGTCACCGCCGATGGCGCCGAGATCCGCGGTGTGAATGGCGCAGATCGCCCGGGACGCGCGGCCCAGCACGGTCAGCCAGTCATTGATGGTGTTCCACTCCCATACCGTGGCACTACCCGAAGGGATCTGGGTCAAAAGCTCTTCCGCGCGTTCGAGTTGCCGTTTGGCGATGAAGCCGAGCGGGGTGACCTCACTGCGCGCCGCGCCGACATCGATCAGGCTCTGGGCGATGGCGAGCACCCGGGCGACCGATTCCGGATCCTTGCCGAGCAGGATGTTGAACTGCATGCGCAGATCGCTGCTGACCAGATCGGCTTGCGTCTCGGTGCCGACGACCGGCATGCGTTCGCCCAGAACCGAACTCAGTCGCTCCCGCAGCGCGAGCGGCGGTATGCGAGTGCCGTTCTCGATCTGCTGGATCAGACTGCGCGAGCAGCCGACCTGTTCGGCCAGATGCAACTGCGTGAGATCGCGTTCCTTGCGGAGTCGGCGGACCAGCTCACCGACCTGCTCGCCGTCCGCGGCTGAGCGAGACATGCTGCCTCTCCCATCAGAGTTCCGAAAATTAGCCGTGCCACCACGTGCCATGCGGCACCCATAGTAAGCACGATGTGTCATGTGTGCCAGGCAAGTCCGGCGAGTTTTCGATTTGCAAGATTGCAGCAGAAAAAACAGGCCCGAACTGCGGCTACTCGAAGCGTGCGGTGCAGTCACCCGTGCTCTGCGGCAAGCATTTTCGCCTCGGTTTTCAAGCGATCCGGCCTATTTGTGAGCAGATTCCGGATACTGAGTCATCAGAAGGCATATTTCATATCCTGCTTTGATCTCGAATAGCGCTCTGCACCACAAGAACTCGCTTTTTGCCATGTGTGATATCGCATACCCTTGATGGCACAGGCGGTTTCAGCCGCGGAATCGCCTGCACTTCCCGAGGAGGTGTTCACATGGCCCTCGCATTCACCACGTGGTTGATAACCAGTGACGTGACTCCCGAAATCGCCCTGCGCTCAACTACTTCCGAACACGAGTGGGAATTGAGCTGGCTGCCGGACCGGCCGCTGAGCTTCGAACAGGCCGTCAGCGGCATGGTGCTGGACGAGATCCTGAGCGATCCCGCCCTCGCCGACGGCGAACTCGCCCTGGAACTGGCCGCCATCCGGGCCGGTGAACTCGGCACCACCCTGCGGGAAGTCGTACTGCGCCTGTCGATTCGGATGGCACAGCGCGATCAGCTCCGCAGTCAGGAGAACCTGTGTATTCCGACGCCACACTCCGATGTCAACGCTGCGGCTGGACCGGTCACATCGCGGCCGGGCACCGCCCCGGCTGCGCACAACCGCTGCCTCGGATCGCGGCAGTGCCGCTGCCGACCGCAGGCTACCGCCGGTCGAGCCTGACCGGCACCGTCACCGTGGATCCGAGACCGATGGAAATGCCGGTGCTGCAACCGTTCTGGTTCCTGCTCGCCACCGCCGCGCTCTTCCTGGAGGGCCTGCCGCCGTTCTCACGCGCGATCATGACCGCCACGGTCGGCGCGGTGGCGGCGGCAGCGCTGCTCGTACATGTGGTGGCGGGCGCGCGCATCGGGCTCATTTCGCGCCTGGCCCGGCCGTTCGCGCCGATTCGCTGGCGCACCGGTATGCGCCTGCGCATCACCGATGACGCGGGCGTGCGCTGGACACTGCACTTCCTGCCCTGGTTCGGCACCGATCTGCACAGCGGTGATCCGGCCTTCGCCGAGGGACATCGGAGCCGGACCGGGGAGTTCCGGGCCTCCACCGTCACCAATATCCGCACCGGCAGCAGGCATATCAGCCGCTGGGCCATGTCCTCCATGACCGCGGCCACCTGCCTGGTGCTGATGGCATTGCTGATCGGCACCACCAGAGCCTGACCGGGTGCCGGGCGGTGGTGGCGCGGAGGGGACATCGCCACCGCCCGGTGGTCACGCGATCATGGTCAGGCGGAACGTGATTCGGCCGCCACCGGCTCGGCCTTGCGGACCCGGCGGCGGAACCGCAGGATGCCGTCCTCGATCGCGCCCTTGCGCAGCATGGCGCGGTCCCGGAAGTAGTTGTTGATGACCAGCCACGGACCGCGGGTGCCCTGGCGGGGCATGACACCGTCGCCGCGCTGGATGTATCCGGAGGTGAGCGCGCCGCCCATGAGCGAGGCCTCGGAGCGATCGCCCTCCTCTGGCACGGCCACGACCTCGGTGTAGCCCTCGGCCTTCATATGGTTGAGCAGGCGGCAGAAGTACTCCGCGGCCAGGTCGGCCTTCAGGGTCCAGGAGGCGTTGGTGTAGCCCAGGATCACCATGAGGTTCGGGACATTGCCGAGCAGAGCGCCCTTGTACGCCACCAGATCTCGCGTCGCCAGCTGCTCACCGTCCACCTCGAGGGTGGCTCCGCCCAGCATCTGCACGGTCAAACCCGTTGCGCTGACGACGATATCGGCGGCCAGCTCCTCGCCCGAGCGCAGCTTGATGCCGTTCGCGGTGAAGGTCTCGATCTGATCGGTGGCGATGGACGCCTTACCGCTGCGCAGCGTCTTGAACAGATCACCGTTGGGCACCACGCACAGGCGCTGATCCCACGGATTGTAGGACGGGGTGAAGTGCCGCATATCGATTCCGGAACCGATCTGGGCGCGCACCGCGGCCAGCATGAGCTTGGCGGACAGCTTCGGATTGGTCCGGGACAGTTGGTAACTCGCGCGCTGCAATGCGATATTGCGCGCCCGGCCCGCCCGATAGGCAATGGCGGCAGGCACTTTCGCGAGTTTGAGGCCGACCGCGACCGGATCGTTGGCGGGCAGCGCGGCGATATAGGTGGGCGAGCGCTGCAGCATGGTGACGTGCGCGGCCTTATCGCTCATGGCCGGGATCAGCGTGATGGCGGTCGCGCCGCTGCCGATGACCACCACGCGCTTACCGGTGTAGTCGAGGTCCTCGGGCCAGTGCTGCGGGTGGATGATCTGGCCGGTGAAGTCCTGCTCACCCGGGAACTCGGGGCGGTAACCCTTGTCGTAGTCGTAGTAGCCGGTGCAGCCGACCACGAAGTTCGCGGTGTAGGTCTCGGTCTCGCCGGTGGTCTCGTTCAGGGCCTGCACGGTCCAGAGGCCGGCGGCGCTGTCCCAGCTCGCGGTGGTCATCTTGCGGCCGAAGCGAATGTGCTCGGTGACGCCGTATTCGGCGGCGGTGTCCTCGACGTACTGGCGGATATGCGGGCCGTCGGCGAGCACCTTGGTGCCGATCCACGGGCGGAAGCCGTAGCCGAAGGTGTACATATCGGAGTCGGAGCGAATGCCCGGGTACTTGAACAGGTCCCAGGTGCCACCGATGGCGGTGCGGCGTTCCAGGATCAGATAGCTGCGACCCGTGTTCTCCCGGGTCAGATGGCAGGCCATGCCGATACCGGACAGGCCCGCGCCGATGATCAGTACGTCGACATGCCGCGTCATTGAGGTACTCGCTTCGTCTGTTCATGCCCGGGCTCCGTCGTCCGGGTTTCCCGCATGTTATCTGTTATCCATAGTAACGTCTACTCTGGCGCGGGTTCAGGACCAGAAAACCGGGTGCAGACCCCAGGCGGCGAACTCCTTGGCCACGCATTCGCGCAGGGCTTCCCTGGTCGGGAAACGATCGGGATCCGCGCCGGTCACCGCCAGGGTGACGGTTTCGCCATCGCTGGACCAGGAGAGATTGAGACCCACCTCCACGCGGCGGAACAGTTCGGTGTCATTCGTGCACACCACCGGCCGCATGAGCACCGAGCGGGCGCGCACACCCGCGAAGCTCGCCACCGTCTGACCGGTTTCGCCGAGATTGGTGCACAGGCATTCGGGAGCCTTGGCGGTGCGGGAGAAACGGTCCAGCACGAATTTGGGCAGCATCATCTGCACCGGTTGCAGATGCTGGAGCGCGGGCGTGGTCGCCGGATCGGCGTAGGCGCGCGCGGCCTTCTTGATGGCGGCGCGCACCTGCGCGAGATCGGTGAGCTCACCCGCGCGGTAGCGCACGGCGATGGGCAGGCCCGTGGTGGCGTTGCCGCGCGGATCGTCCGGAAGGCGCATGGAATGCGGAATGTCCACCCGCACCTCGGCACCGTCGGCAATGCGCCCGGTGCAGCCGAGGATGCCGACCGCGACCCCGACCATGAGGCCGTTGGCCGTGCCCTGGTGTGCGGCGGCGACCGTATTCCATTCGGCCAGGCCGACTTCCACCACGAGACTCGCGGCGGTGTGCCGGTCCGGCAGGTCTAGGGCGGGTTCGGCCGGGCGCGGATTGCGCGCCGGTTCCTGGACACCGCGAGCGGCGACGGCGGCGCGAATTCCCTTGGCGGCGGCGCGCAATTGACCGAGCGCGTCGGCGAAGTGCCTGCGGTACAACCCCGTTGACGGCAGGTCACCGACCAGACGGCCGGAGCTGGTCGCGATATCCACCGGCGCACCGGAATCCAGGCGATCCAGGGCATCGCCGACCGCGTAGAGGACCGCTCCCCCGTCCGCGCCGACATGCGAGGTGACCAGGGACAGCAGCATGCCCCCGGTATCGGTCGGGGCGGACGAGAGCCGCCACACCCGGCCCACCGACGGATCGAAATCGACGCGGCTCTGGTCGAAGAACCAGTCCAGCACACCGTCTTCCGGCACGGTGTCGGCCTGTGCGGCCAGCGGGATGGACTGTGCGGCGGGCACCCACCACGGCCGGGCGAAGGGCACCGCCGTGGTGCGCACCCGCCGGGCCAGGAAGCCGTGCGCCAGATGCGCGTGAAAGCGTTCCAGCACAGCCTGATCCACGGGTTCGTCGAAACGCCAGGCCAGCTGATTGACCAGGGCGTTGCCGTACAGGGCGTGCAGTTTCAGGAACAGATCATCGTCTGCGGTCAGCCGGTTCATCCCGGATCCTCCGAATCAGCGATTGCGTAGCGTGCGAACGGTCAAGGGGGCGAACACGATCGCGACGATGAGCGCCGCCGCCACCGACCACATCAGGTCACCGCCCACGCGGCCCTCGTCGGCGAGGGTGCGCACGGCCGCCACCAGATGCGAGACGGGGTTGTAGTCCGAGACGTGCCGCAGCCAGGTCGGCATGGCCGCCACCGGCACCAGGGCATTGGAGGCGAAACTCAGGAAGGTCAGCACCAGCATCGACATGCCCTGTACCGCGGCCGGTTTGGCCACCGTCACACCGATGAAGGCGAAGATCCAGCTCAGCGCCGTGGTGGCGAGCACCACCAATAGCGCGCCCAGCACCAGGCCACCGGGATGTTCGGGGCGGTAACCCATTCCGAAGCCGACCACCAGCACCATGACCGCGGCGATCACGTACCGCGTGGCCCCGGCCACCAGCGCACCGGTGACGGGTGCGGACCTGGCGATCGGCATGGCGACGAAGCGATCGAAGACACCGGACCGAATGTCCTCGGACAGTTGCACTCCCGTCGCCACCGACGAGGTGAGCACGATCTGCACCAGCACGCCCGGTATCAGGGTCGGCAGGTAGGCGTGCATGCTGCCCGCGATGGCGGTGCCGAACACACTGCCGAACAACAGCGGCCCGATGATCGGCAGCAGCACCGCGTCGTACAGCAGTTGCGGACTGTGCCGGAAGGTCAGCATGCCGCGCTTGGCCATGGTCAGCGACTGTCGCAGCGCCGCAAGCGGTCCCACGTGCCGGACGGTGGGCTTGCGCTCGATGCGGGCCTGCGGCTCGGCGATCACGGGGGTCTCGGTGAGGACGGTCATGCGCGGGTCCCCCTCTCGGTGCGGGATTTCGATGTGATGGGTGAGTGCTCCCCGATACGGCGGGTCCCGGTCCGGTCCCGATGCGAGCGCGTTGAGTTACAACGGGATTCGACGCCCTGAAAAGTGCGGGCGGTCATGCGGAGGCCCTCCGCTCGGTCTTGCGGGTGAGGGTGAGGAAGACCGAGTTGAGGTCGGGGCGGTCGACGGCGAAGCCGCGCAAGCGGATTCCGCTGTCGCGGCAGGCGGTGATGACATCGGCGGCGCTCTCGATATCGCGGAGCGGGACCGAGAGGGTGGCGGGGGTGTCACCGTGCAGCGGGGTGACGCCGACGATGCGCTCGACCGCCGCGTCCGCCAGGGAACGCTGGGCCGGATCGACCAGATCGATGCGGAGCATCTCCTCGCCGAGTGACGACTTCAGTTCGGCCGCCGTGCCTTCCGCGACCACGGTGCCGTGGTCGATGACGGCGATGCGGTCGGCCAGGGCGTCGGCCTCCTCCAGGTACTGGGTGGTGAGCAGGATTGTCGCGCCGCGACCGACCAGCTCACGCACGATCGTCCACATGCTCTCGCGGGTGTGCGGGTCCAGGCCGGTGGTCGGCTCGTCCAGGAAGATCAACGGCGGCAACGTGATCAGGGTCGCCGCCAGGTCCAGGCGGCGGCGCATTCCGCCGGAGAAGGTGCCGACGCGGCGGCGGGCGGCGGCGGTCAGCTCGAACTGTTCCAGCAGTTCCTCGGCGCGACGGGCGGCGGCGCGACGGGTCAGGCCGAGCAGCTGGCCGAACAGGCGCAG
This sequence comes from Nocardia sp. NPDC056000, assembly GCF_042269265.1. NCBI lineage: Bacteria > Bacillati > Actinomycetota > Actinomycetes > Mycobacteriales > Nocardiaceae > Nocardia > Nocardia sp. NPDC056000. The sequence continues at coordinate 311,589 of NZ_JBHJXS010000014.1, forward strand.
GTTCTCCAGCGCGGTCAGGTTCTCGTCCACCGCCGCGTACTGACCGGTGAGACCGATCATGGAACGGACGGCGGTGGCATCGCGCACCACATCGTGGCCGAAAACCGTTGCGGTGCCGGAGTCCGGGCGCAGCAGGGTGGCGAGCATGCGCACGGTGGTCGTCTTGCCCGCGCCGTTCGGGCCGAGCAGGCCGAAGACCGTACCTGCCTCCACCCGCAGGTCCACCTTGTCGACCGCGGTCAGCGAGCCGAAAGTCTTTCCCAGCGACTGTGTTTCGATTGCGAGCTCGGCGCTCATCGCACATCTCCGATCCTGAGGACCGCCGCACCGTCCGGCAACCCTGCCGGGGTGGTTCGAGACGGTACTGAATTGTCTTGCGGTGCATCGGAATCCGCCGAACCGGCGGACAGTGACTCGATGACGTCGGCGGCCCTGGCGACACCGTCGTCGCGGAACCGCATACCGTAGGCCGAGGCCCGCAGCAGCACGGTGGGTTCGGTCGCGCGAATCAGTGCCCGTTCCAGGCGATCCGCCGATAGTTCCGCGAACGGCAGTGTGGCTCCCAGGCCGAGCGCGGTCAGCTGGCGGCCCCAGAACGGCTGATCCGCCTGCACCGAGCAGATGACCGACGGCACCCCGGCACGCAACGCGGCCGCGGTGGTCCCGGCCCCGCCGTGATGGATGGCTACCGCGCAGCGCGGCAGCACCGCGCGATGGTCGACCTGCGGGAGCACCGCCAGCTCCGGGCTCAGTTCGGGCTCGAACATGTTGCCGGTCAAGAGCACCCGGCGGCGCTGCCGTCTGCCCACCTCGCGCACCAGCTGCCGCACCGAGCGCGGATCGGCGACCGGCATGGAACCGAATCCCGCGTACACCGGCGGCTCGCCCGCCCGCAGCCAGCGCGCCAACAGCGGCGCGAGCGGCTCGGGCGAATCCTCCGCCGGGGTGGCCGCCGCCGGGCTCGGGCCGGGGACAACCGGGAATCCGGTGACCGGCACATCACCCAGCTCATCCGCCAGCCCGGGAAACAGTTCGATGTCGTACGCCTGAATAGCGGTGTAGGGCAGAAACTCTCGCAATGCCGGGCGATCGGTTCGGCCGTCGGCTCCCAGTCGTGCGGCGTGGGACAGGTCGGCGCGGAAGGCGGTGATCTCGGTGGCCAGCGCCCAGGCGCGGGCCTTGGTGAGCGCCTGCCAGCCGAGCCGATGCGCCGATCCGGGCAGGCGGCTCGCCCAGGACGCGGGCACCACGGGTACGGATCGATTCGGCCGGATCGGGAAGAAGTGCATGGCGGCGAGCGGAATCCTCTGCGACCGCGCCACTTCGGCGGCGAGTTCCTCGCAGGCCATTCCGGTGACGAGAACGTCGGCGTCCCCGGCGATAGCCAGCAGATCCCGGGCCGCCTCGGCGAATCCGCGGCGTTGCAGATCCACCACCGCCCGCACCCGCGCCATCGGACTCCAGCTGGCGAATCGCTCATCGCGCTGCTGCGCCCGCAGCAGTTCCGAACTGTCCACACCGATGGGGACAGCCGAAACCCCGTGCCCGCGCGCGAATTCCACCAGATTCGGCGATACCGCCACCGTCACCCGATGTCCGCGCGCGGCCAGCTCCCGGCCCAGCAGCGCCCCCGGCTGCGCATCACCCCGGCTGCCCGCGAAGGCCAGAAGCACCTTCATCGCTCAGCCCTGCGCCGCGACCGGAACCCGCTGCGCCGCGGCATCATTCGCGACCACCGCGCATTCCGCCGCAGCCGCGACGATGGCCGGTGGCTGCGCTCCGGCGGACGAAATCGGTTCACCCGGCCCGCCGCGCGACGCGGGAACCCGGCGATCCACCTCATGCCCTCCGGCGGCGGCCGTACGGTCCGCCATCCCGGCTCCGGCGGCGGCCACCACCTCATGTGCGGCGGCCGGGACAGCTTGCGTCCCGGGGAAGTCCGTAACCTCACGAACCAGGTCACCGGCTTCCGCCAGGGCGGAGGCTTCTCGATCCACCATGCTGGTTCCGGCGAATTCGCGCATGGCGCGGGTGAATTCGGTGAGGAAGCGGTCCATTTCGTGAGCGGGGAAGGCGGCTGGGAAGCGGGTGGAGAGGCGCAGGCCGTCGGCGGCGCGAACGATCCAGAAGAAGACCTCGTCGCCGGAGTAGGACTCGGCGCGCAGGGTGTGGCCGCGCAGGGATTCGACGAGTTCGTAATCGGGCAGGACACGAATGTCGAGGAAGGAGATGCCGAAGCGGGGGCGGTCCTCGCAGCCGAGCAGCTCCAGCGCGCGGGTCCAGGTGGCGTCATTGGCGACCTTGGAGCGGCGCAGGGTTTTACGGGTGGATTCGAGGGCGCTGTCCAGATCCAGGTCCGGGGACAGGGTGATGTCGATGGGGACGACATTCACGAACCAGCCCATGGATTCCAGCCACTTCAGATCCGGGCGGGTGGCGATCGGCATGATCGCCCGCATGGAGATGTAGCCGAAGGCCCGCCGGTAGGCGATGGCCAGGGCGGTGAATACCGCAACGGACAGCCGGTGTCCGCGCGCGGTGACCATGGTCTCGATGCGTTCGAGTTCATCCAGCGGCAGCAGCTTTCGCGAAACACTGGTCTGCGGCAGTTCGGACGGGGTACCGCTGCCCGCGGTGATGGCGGGTTCGAAGCGCGGCAGCATGCCGCCGGACCCGTCCAGGAAGGTGCGCCACAGTCGCACGGCCTCGCACTGCGGGGTGAGCGCGGCGGCGGTGCTGCGCTCCAGGGCCGCGAAATCGGCCGAGCTGCCGAAGGTCACCGATTCGCGTGCGGGTTCGCCCGCCACCACCGCGCGGTACAGGGTGCGCAGTTCCAGGATGACGATGGCCTGCGAGTAGGCGTCCATGACCGAATGGTCGGCCGCGATCAGCACGGTGAAGTCATCACTCTCGTGCCGCACGGTGGCGAGCAGGCAGTGCGGCCACACCAGTGCGGACAGTCGCGATTCCAAAGCGTCGCAGAGGTATTCGGTGATGGCGCCGGGGGTGGTGAGCTCGGGCACCGGTTCGTCGGCGACCGCGACCGCCTCCGGTGCGCACACCAGTCGCTGCGGTTCGGAATCGGTGTGCCGATCGAGCGTGGTGCGCAGACCCTCGTGCCGGGCATGCCACAGCCGCACGGTCTCGCGCCAATGCTCGGGTTCGAAGGCCGCGTCCATTTCGAAGATGGTGCCGATCCAGCGGCCGCGGCCGGGCTTGGGATCGGTGGCGTCGGTGTCCAGGCAGTGCCGGACATGCACGCTGGTGAAGGGCCGGGGATCGCCCGTCCACTCCTGTCCCGCGGCCAGTTCCGGCCGCCACAGCGTCAATGTGCCCGGGCGCAGGGCGAATTCGGAAAGATGTGTGTATTCCATATCGATGTCCTCATCGAATTTCATGCCCGGCGGTGAGGGCGTATGGATTCCGTAAAATTCCACGCCCTTCAATTCACGTCTGGCGAATTGAAAGCTATTGACTTACTTCACACCCGAGGAGCCCGCACCCGCTGCGGCGCTTCCGGATCCGAGGGCCTGCGCGAGCGTGCCGCCCGCCTGTGCCGAACCACTTGCCGCGCCACTGCCGGTGCCCAGCAGGCTCAATACCGATCCCGGTCCCGGGACGAGTCCGGCCAGCGAACCCGCGGCGGAACTGCCGGTGCCGAGTGCTCCGAGAACGCCGGCTCCGGTCGAACTGCCTGTTCCGGCGGCCGCGCTACCGGAACCGAGCGCCGGAAGGACGGACTGAACAGGGGCGGGAGCGGTCGCATCGGCGGGAGGCGGGATATCGCCTCCCGCCGGTGCGGCGGTAGCCAGGGCAGGCGCGATGAATGTCAGGGCGGTGCCCGCACAGCTGGCGGCAACCCGGATGACGATACGTGCGTTCATGGCCTGAAATCCTTTCGAACCTTCATCAGTTGAAGCTGTTCGCCGAAACGGCGGCTCGGCTGACGAGCAGTTTGAGAGAGCGGCGGCGACGCTGCCGGGAATGCGCCGAGTCGGGCGCGAACCAAGAACATCATTGTTACCAGATGGATGCAATACACCGGCGTGCAAACAAATGGTTAACGGAATGTTCTCGTGCACTTTCACTGTGTGCCAGACCACTGAAAGCCAATTTTGCCCAGTCATTCACTTTCAATGGTTTTCACCGCGCGGAATTAAACCCCGAAGCGCACAATCCCCCGCTCGCCTGTCGCGGCGAACGGGGGATTGCGGGGTAGCGGTGTGACCGGGATGTGTCAGGAGTAGATGGCCGCGACCTCGTCGGCGTACTTCTCCAGCACCACAGCGCGTTTCAGCGACATCTTGGGTGTCAGCTCGCCGGTTTCCTGGGTCCAGTCGGCGGACAGAATGCGAATCTTCTTGACCGCCTCGGCCTTCGAGACCTTCTTGTTCGAATCCGCCACCGCCGCATCGATTTCCGCGACCAGGATCGGGTTGACGGTGAGATCCTCGATGGTGGCGTCGGCGGGGATGTCGTTGCGCTGCCGCCAGCCCGGCAGCGCGTCGCGGTCCAGGGTGATCAGCACGCCGACGAACGGCTTGTTATCGCCGACGATCATGCACTGCCCGATCAGCGGATGCGCGCGCAGCGTGTCCTCCATCGGCGCGGGCGAGACGTTCTTGCCCGCGGCGGTGACGATGATTTCCTTCTTGCGGCCGGTGATGGACAGGAAACCGTCCGCGTCGAGCGCGCCCAGGTCGCCGGTGTGGAACCAGCCGTCGGTGAAGGCGTCGGCGTTCGCGGCGTCGTTCTTCCAGTACCCGTCGAAGACGACCGAGCCTTTGAGCAGGACCTCACCGTCCTCGGCGATGCGCACGGCATTGCCCTCGATGGGCACGCCGACGGTGCCGACCCGCATCCGCGACACCGTGTTCACCGTGACGGCGGCACTGGTCTCGGTCAGGCCGTAGCCCTCGAAGACCGGGACGCCGATACCGCGGAAGAAATGGCCGAGCCGCGCACCGAGCGGACCGCCGCCGGACACCGCCCCGGTGCACCGACCACCAAGGGCCGCAAGGAGTTTGGAGTAGACCAGCTTGTCGAACAGCGCGTGCTTGGCCCGCAGCACCAGTCCCGGGCCGCCGGCCTCCAGCGCCGTGCTGTACGCGATGGCGGTGTCGGCGGCCAGATCGAAGATCTTGCCCTTACCGCCGTCATGCGCCTGCTGGCGCGCGCCGTTGTAGACCTTCTCGAATACGCGCGGCACCGCCAGGATGAAATCCGGCTTGTACGAAGCGAATTGGGTGGTGAGCGTGGTCCAGTCGGAGGTGTGCGCGACGGTCACCTTGGCGGCCAGCGAGCCCACCGCGATGGCGCGGGCGAAGACGTGCGCGAGCGGCAGGAACATCAGCGTGGTCTTGCCCTCGGCGAGCAGATGCCGCAGCGCGATCTTGCCGGAGATGGATTCGGCCAGCAGATTCGACTGCGTCAGCACCACGCCCTTGGGACGCCCGGTGGTGCCGGAAGTGTAGATGAGCGTGGCGGGCGATTCGGCGCGCACCTGGGCGCGGCGCTCGGCAATAGCGCTGTCCGGCACCGACTTTCCGCGCTCGATCAGCGTATCGATCGCGCCCGAATCCACCCGCAGCGTCTCGCCCAGATCGGGCGTGCTGATCTCGGCGACGACGGCGGCATGCCGCTCGTTCTCGACGATGAGCAGTCTGGTACCCGAATCCGAGAGGATCCACTGCGCCTGATCGGTGGCGGAGGAATCGTAGATGGCCACGGTGCACGCACCGGCGGTCCAGATGGCGTAGTCGATGAGGGTCCACTCGTAGCGGGTGGCGGACATGAGCGCCACCCGATCCCCCGCCGCGATACCGGAGGCGATGAGTCCCTTGGCCACCGCGCGCACCTGCGCCGCGAATTCGGCCGCCGTCACATCGCGCCAGCCGGAGCCCTCGGGGATCTGGAACGCCACGAAATCAGGCGAATCCCGCTCCAGGTTGTCGACGACATCGGTCAGCGCCGCACCCTCGGCGATGGTGTAGGACGCCTGCGCCTCGAACTCGCGCCCTGCAACCGCGGTGGATCCCATCTGTTACGACCTCTCTGCTGCCGGTCCCCGTGTCCGGCACGCGGGCACACTCTCGCATGACCCCCGAAGCAGGGCCAACTCACAATGCTGGAGCCCTGCGCGGTGGATCACAATGTGCGGGCGAACACCGCGCACATCACCCGAGTGTGCCGCAGACCATTCCCATCAGTGGGAGCGGGCGGCCACGACCATGGCGTCGAGCCGCGCGCCCAGCGCGTTGACCCGGTCCCGCAATGCCTCGATGTCCTCGATCGGGAGCCCGACCGATTCGAGTACGGCATGGATCATGTGCTGGGCCGCGACCTGCAGTTCGGCGCTGGCGGCGCTGGCGCGCAAGACCAGCGCCCGGCCATCGGAGGCACTGCGCTCACTCTCCACCAGACCGTTGGCGGTGAGTCGCTGTACCAGCGGTGACAGCGTGCCGTAGTCGAGGTGAATATGCTCGCCGAGCTCTTTCATGGTGATTCCGGGACGTTCCCACAGCGTCAGCAGCACCAGGTACTGCGGATAGGTGAGATTCATATCGTCCAGGAAGGGACGGTAGGCAGCGGTCATGGACCGCGACGTGGAGTACAGCGCGAAACACAGCTGAGCGTTCAGCGACAGAAGCGCGTAGTCGATCTCCTCGTCCGCTCCGGCCCGGTGCCCATCGGGTGCGGAAGGCGGATTTTCTGACATTACTGCACTGTACTGCGCACGGTGGCGAGAACGGCGTCGGTGGCCGAGCGGTCCCCGACCGTGATGCGGATACCGGTCGGATAGCGCTTGACGTGAATCTCCGCGCCCGCCAAGGCCGCCGCCACCCGATCGATATCCGGCTCGGGCAGGGTCAGATACGAGAAGTTGGCATAGCTGTCCGGCACCGACAGACCCAGCTCGCGCAGTCCGGCGGTGAGGCGATGCCGATGCCCGGCGATCACGCTCACCCGGGCCGCGATCTCCGGCTCGGCCGCATAGCAGGCGCGCACGGCGACCTCGGCGAGCGCATTCATCCCGAAGGGCAACTGCCAGCGGGCGATTCGCTCGATCAGCTCCGGATCCCCGATGGCGTAGCCGACACGCAGCGCGGCGAGTCCGTACGCCTTCGAAAAGGTGCGCAGCACCAGTAGATTCGGATGTCGTTCGACCAATGCCAAAGCCTCGATGCGATCTTCGCCGGGCACGAAGTCCACATACGCCTCGTCCAGCACGACGGGGACCGTCGCGGGCATCCGGTGCAGGAACTTCTCGAATTCCCGTGGCGTGATCAGTGTTCCGGTCGGATTGTGCGGACTGCACAGCACCACCAGCCGGGTGCGGTCATCGATGGCGTCGGCGATCGCGTCGAGATCCTGCCGTCCATCCGGGGTGAGCGGTACGGTCACCGGCCGCCCGCCCGACATGGTGGTCAGGATCGGATACCCGTCGAAGGTGGGCGTCGCCATCACCACACCCGCACCGCCGGAACCGAATTCCTGCACGATATGCATGATGACGCCGGTCGCCCCGGCCCCGACCACGATGCGATCGGCGTCCACCCCGAGCCGCTCGGCGATCAGCCGGGGCAGCCGCTGCGGCAGGAACTCCGGATACCGATTCGCCGAGGACAGTGCGCGCGAGAGCGCCTCACGCACCGAAGCCGGTGGCCCATAGGGGTTTTCATTGAGTTGCAACTGATGCCCGAGCGGGGCCAGGGGTGCCATCGCGTCGCCTCAGCGCCCGCCCCAGCGCACCGCGGCGGCGGCCGCGAAGTCGCCGGCGTGCGCGAATCCGGCGAACATCACCAGCGATCCGGGGGCGGCGCGGCCCTCATCGATCGCCCGGTCGAAATTGACGGGAATGCCCGCGCCGAACAGGTTTCCGCATTCGTCGAAGGTGTCCGGATGCTTGTCCTGGGGCAGCAGCAGCGCATCGCGCCAGTTGCGCAGGAACGCGCGGTTGGGCTGATTGGTGACCAGCAGATCCAGTTCGCTACTGGGGACGCCGAGCCGCTTGCACACCGCGTGCGCCACCTCCGGCACGATCCGATTGCCGCGCCCGAGCACCTTGGCGATCTTGGATTCGGTGAAGCCGACGTGCATCTGGCCCGGCCCGGCCTCCCAGTACTTGCGCGGCGGATCGGCCAGCACCGTCATCTCACCCGCGAACTGCGGCAGATGCCGGGTCTCGATATCGAGGATGGGCGAGATATCGGATTTCACCAGCAGACCCGCGCCCGCACCGTCACCGGGTATGGCGGCCTGCGGTTTTCCGCGCACCTGCTCCTGGGTGAAGATCTGCCCGGCGGCATTCTGAATGGTGACGATGAGCGCGGCCTTGGCATCGGTGCTGACCAGGATCTGCCGGGCCAGCTTCATGGCGTGCACGAAGGCCGCGCAGCCGCCATTGTGCAGATCGATGAGCCATTCGGGATTGATGCCCAGGCGCGCGGCGACCTCACCGCCATTGCCGACGATGCCGGTCTCCGGGAGCTGGGTGTGCACGATCAGAACATCGATGTCCCGCAACACATCTCGTCCGTGCCGGTCCAGCAGCGGGGCGACGGCGCGCTCGGCCATATCGGCGGGCGTCTCACCCGGGGCCACGTGATGCCGGAACTTGGGCGATTTGAACATGATGTTCGCGGTGACGTCCTCGGCATCGGCGTACTGCGCGAAATAGTCTGCGGGAACGACGGTTTCGGGCAGGTACCCGGCGACGTCGAGCAGGCTGACGGTAGCTGTGGTCATGATTCAGTCCATCCATTCGGGCTTGATCGGCTGGCCGTTGGCGTGCCGGTGTTCGCAAATGGCTTTGAGATTGCGCAGTTCCAGCAGATGCCCGGCGGCGAAGAGGTGCCAGAAGTCGCCGACCCATACCGGGCGGCCCTCGGGCGCGGTCGCGGGGTAGGCGTTCTCGTCGTAGAACGGGTGGTGGCAGTTGGTCCACAGCACCACCGAACCCGGCTTGTTGAGCACCTTCTGCGCGTCCACGACCCGCATCAGGTAGATCATCCACAGGTGCTCACCCTGATCCCAGGCGCAGTGGTAGTCCACGGTGCGGGTCTCACGGCTGGATTCGGTGCGGGTGTAGATGCGGGTGTGCGAGCCGATGCGATCGTCCGAGACCCACAGGTCCGGGGTGTCGGTGCGCTCGAAACCCCGCATGCTGTAGGTCCATTCGCAGAGGCTGCGGGTATCGGAGAGGTACTCGAACACCTCGTCCGGCGGTGCGTCGATGTATTCGTTGACGGTGCAGTACTCGCCGAATATCTCATCGTGCGGGTACACCGCCCGGGTCATATCCAGGACCATCGGCATGCCCTCCTTGAGGGACATGGTCTCGATGCGGTACACGCCGGGGACGTCGAGATGCGGTACCTCGACCGGTTCGGCCTTGACGGTGTCGGTCATGCGCGGGGCTCCTTCAGGAAGGGGGCGAAGGGAGGGAGTTCATCTGGATCACAGAGGATTTCGATGAAGACCGGGCCCGCCTCATTGCGGGTCTTGTCCAGGGCGTTGTCGAATTCGGCGAGGGTGCTCGCGGTATAGGCGGGCAGCTGCGGGAACATGGCCGCCACCCCCGCGCCGATCTCGGCCGGGCGGAAGCGGTTGTAGCTGTAATCGCCCGAGTAATAGAGCTGTTCGCGGGTGACGCACATGGCGTGCGCGTTGTTGTTGAAGATGACGAAGGTGACCGGGGCCTGATATTCGACGGCGGTGTGCACCTCGTTGCCGTGCATGAAATACGAACCGTCACCGGCGATTACGAAGGTGCGGCGGCGACGGCCGAGCGCACAGCCGATGCCGGCGCCGAAGGAGTAACCCATACCGCCCATGCCGAGCGCGATCAGGAAGCGCCCGCCGTCGGGAACGGGGAGGTGATGCACCACCGCCGCACCGGTATTGCCCGCATCGGCAACCACATCGGTGCCGGGTTCCAAGCGCGACGAAATCGACTGTACGGCATCGCGATAGCGCACGCCGGGTCCGTTCGCGGGCGGCGGCGACAGTTCCGGCAGCGCGTCCCGATCGGGCTGTGCCGTCCCGAATCCCGGCCGCGAAGTACGCGCGGACAGCTCCAGCAGGCGGCGGCGCGGCGATCCGGGCACGCGCACCCGCACCGGCACGAACGGCTCGTCCTCGCCCAGGTGCAGCACCCGGGGGCAGGCGGCCAGCGCGTCGTCCAATCCGGCGCGCGCGGTCATCGATAGCGGCGTCCCGGCGAGTACACATACCGCCGCGGCCGCGACCAGTTCCGGCGCGTGCGGATGCCCCATGATGCCGGTGACACCGGCGAAACGCGGATGCCGGTTCGGGAAGGCGTCTTTCGCGTCGGGGGTGACCAGCACCCGGGCATCAAGGGATACCGCCAGCGCGGCGAGTTCGGCACGGGCGTCGGCCCGCGCGATCTCGGGTCCGGCGATGATCACCGCCGGACCCTGCCCGGCGGCCAGCGTGAGCAGTTCGGCCGCCTCGGCGAGCTGCCCCGCGGCGCGCACATCGACCTGCCAGGGCGCGGGCACGGGATCGGCCTCGCGATATACCGGCCACGAACCACCGGGCGCTATGGCCGCCTGAATATCCTTGGGCAGCAACAGCACCGCCGGGCCACCGGAAAGCGCGGCCTCGACGGCCCGCTCCAAATCGGCGTGAATATCCTGCGGCCGTGCGACTTTCACGCACGAAACGCTGACCGCGCCGAAGATGCGCTCGGCATCGAGCCGCCCGTGCCCGCCGCTGGTGTCCTGGAACGCACCCCGGCCTTCCAGCCCGATCGGCGGCTGACCGACCAGCGCCAGCACCGGTACCCGCGAGTCGTAGGACTCGGTAAGCGCCGCAAGCAGATTCATCGCTCCACCGCCGGAGGTGGCGGCGACCACGCCGAGCCGATTGGTGGCGCGGGCATACCCGTCCGCCATGGTGGCCGCGCCGAATTCATGTTTGGCGACAATGCCGGTCAGCAGATCGGGGCGGCGCTGGACCGCGTCGTACAGGTCCTCGATATTGGCACCGCCCACGCCGAAGAGGTGATCGGTGTAGGCGCCGAGTCGCGCGACGATGACGTCCGCGACGGTCTGAACGGCTGCTCCGCGTTCGCTCACGATCCCCCGTTTCGATATACATTGCCCGCGATACATCGTCCACAATGTATCCACGGACACCCGTCCCAGACAATGTGTCACAGGTCACAGGATTGCTTGAAAAGTGCTGGTAGTCAGCGATTTTGGCGTGTAGGGACGCCGCCGAACGGATCCCGGTGGCGCTGCGACCCGAATGCGGTGACATTCGAGTCAGCATCTCGCCCGCAACCGGGATTCGATCGACTCTTCAGGACTAACGGTTCAGACCCCGCGCGGGTTCAATCTAGGTCCCGAGCGCCCGAAAGCAAGTCCGAGCGCGGTATTCACCGGAACCTTGTGCCCGGAACCAATGGCACCGCACCGGTTCTGAGCCCCGGCACATGGACAGGGCACCGCTCCCGGGCCTAGTTCACCCGGCTCGCGACCGGGGCGGGCCACACCGCGAAGGGGATATGACCGGTGGCGGCGCCGTCCGGCGCGAGCAGTCTGCCCATACGTTTGAGGGCACGCAGGGTTAGCTGGCGCTCGGTAATGTCCAGATTCGGGAAACTTTGCAGCAGACGGTTTTCCAGGAGGATGCATTCGTGCTGCGAGCGCAGCCAGGCGATGACCAGCACATTGCTGGCACCGGTAGCGGCGGCGCAGAGCCGGATCTCGGGCCATTGCGCGAGTTCGGCGCCCAGCGCGTCGAGTTCACCGGCGGGCAGCCGTACCCACAGGTTGGTGTTGACGGTCCAGCCCGCGGACTGCTGAGCGAAGTCGCAGCGAATCTGCAAACGACCCGAACCTGTCATATCCGCGAGGCGGCGGCGCACGGTTGTCTCACTCAGTCCGGTATCCGCGGACAATTCGGCGATACCGCGGCGGGCGTCCGGTGCGAGCGCGAGCATGAGTTCGATATCCCCGGCGCGGACCCGCGAGGGTGCGGGCGGGTGCCGCTGCGCATCGGTCAGCAGGGTGCGCTGCACCGGATCGAGCGCGCCCGGCCGCCAGTGCCCGCCCTCGATATAGATGCGCAGTCCCACCGCGACCCGCACGTCCAGCACACCGGGCAGCGCCGCGAGTGCGCGCACCGCGAAATCGTCCAGCGCGCAGGCCTCTTCGGCGGCGACCGACAGATTCAGCTGATAGCGCCCGCTGGTGCGCTCCACCGAGAAGACGCATTCGTACGCGCAGATCCGATCGGACAGCATCGCCACCGCATCGGCCCGGCAGTGCACGCGCACGTAGCCGATGACCGCGAACTCCGGCGCGTACGCCGTCATCCACGCCAGCCCGGTCCCGCGCAGCCGCGCCCAGCGCCGCGCGACCGTGGTGGCGTCCACTCCCAGCGAAGCGCCGATCCGCGTCCACGAGGCGCGCGGATTGATCTGCAACGCGTTGACCAGATCCAGATCCTGCTCCCCGAACCCCGCGGCGATCCCCCGCGCCTCGGCGGGTTCGATCCCGGCGCGACCGCCGCCGGTGGCGGAATCCGGCGGGAGTTGATCGGAAATGGCGTTATCCAGCGATTTCGCCATATCCTCGGCCATGGGGGCCATTGTGGCATTTCGCCACGCCTCCACGTTGTGAAGGGGCAGGAATGCCACGCACCACCCGGATAACCGTCATGCTGTTGTTCGCGGCCTGGGTTGTCGACTACATCGACCGGACCGTGATCAATTTCGCGTTGCCGTCGATCGGCAAGGATCTCGGGCTGGACCACACCCAGCAGGGTCTGCTCATCTCGGTGTTCTTCCTGGCGTACGCGATCGTGCAGGTGCCGGGCGGGCTGCTGGCGGACCGCTACGGAGCGCTGAAGGTCGGCACCATCGGGCTGATCGCATGGTCGGTCTTCACCGGATTGACCGCCGTAGCATGGTCTTTCGCGGTACTGCTGGCGATTCGCTTCCTGTTCGGACTGGTACAGGGCGTATTCCCGGCCGCCGCGATGAAGGCGCTGGCCGAGCGTTCGGTCCCCGAGCAGCGCACCACCGCGACCGGCTGGACCAACTCCTCGAACGCGGTCGGGATTCTGGCGGCGGCGGTGATCTCCGGCATCCTGTTGCCGACGGTCGGGTGGCGAATCATGTTCGCGCTCATCTCGGTACTCGGTATGGCGGTGATCATCGCGTGGCGCAGATGGATGCCGGAACCGCTGCCGCAGGACGCGACCCAGGAGAACGAGGAGCTGTCGGCGGCCGAACGGCGCGCGGTGCTGTTCTCCCCCGCACTGCTCGGCTACGCCGCCATCTTCTTCGGCTATGACGTGCTGGTCTGGGGTGTCACCGCGTGGACGCCGACCTTCCTGCAGGAGGAGCGCGGGGTCTCCATGACCCTGGTCGCCGTCGCGGCGGTGCCGTCGACCCTGGCCGCGGGGGCCGGTGTGGTGCTGGGGGCGCGGTTCTCCGATCGGCTGGGCGGACGGCCCCGGGTGATCGTGGTGCCCGCGATGGCGTTCACCGCGGCCATGCTGTTCGTGCTGCCGCGCACCGAGCCGTTCCCGCTGTTCGTGGTGGTCGGCACCGTGATGAGCCTGGCGGCCGGGCTGGCGTTCATGCCCGCGTTCTCGGTGCCGCTGCGCGCGTTGCGCAGCGCGTATATGGGCGCGGCCAGTGGTGTGATTATTTTCGGCGGTCAGGTGGCGGGTGTGCTCAGCCCGCTGCTCTTCGGGGTGGTGACCGACCACGTCTCTTACACAACGGCTTTCGAGATCATGGCCATCGGACCGCTGCTCAGCATCGTGGCGGCGTCGCTGGTCCCGCAGACCGCGGACGAGTTCCGGGCGAAGGTGGCCCGGCGCGCGTCGGCGGTCGAACCGACGAAGGAGAGTCTCCCGTGACCACCACCGATACCGCTGTCGCACAGTCGATATCCGAGCACTGGCAGCAGGTCTACCGGCAGTTGCACGAACATCCGGAACTGTCCGGCGAAGAGCACGGCACCGCGAGTCTGGTGGCCGAGCAACTGCGGAAGCTGGATGGCTGGGAGGTGACCACGGGCGTCGGCGGCACCGGTGTGGTCGGCGTACTGCGGGGTGCTCCGGGACCGGTGGTATGGCTGCGCGCGGATATGGACGGGCTGCCCGTACAGGAGGCCACCGGGCTCGAATACGCCTCGCGCACAGCGGGAGTCATGCACGCCTGCGGACACGATTCACATGTGGCGGCGCTGCTCGGCGCGTGTGCGCAGCTGTCCCAGGATCGGCCCGCCGGAACCGTGGTGGCGATCTTCCAGCCCGCCGAGGAGACCGGCGCGGGCGCGCAGCGCATGGTGGACGACCGTGTGCTCGAACGCTTTCCGACTCCGGGCATCGTGCTCGGCCAGCATGTCGCGCCGCTGCCCGCCGGACTGGCGATCAGTAAGAGCGGGCCGATCATGGCCGCCTCGGATTCCATTCGGGTGCGGTTCACCGGGCGCGGCGGGCACGGTTCACAACCGCATCTGGCGGTGGACCCGCTGCTCATGGCAGCCAATTTCGTGGTGCGCATGCAGGCGCTGGCCGCCCGGCAGGCCGCGGTTCCGGCGAGCCCGGTGCTGGTGGCGGGCGCGCTGCATGCGGGCACCCGGCCCAATATCATTGCCGAGACCTCCGAAATCCTGCTCACGCTGCGGACTTTCAGCGATTCCTCGCGGGCGGCCATGCTCGACGACATCACCCGCCTCGCCGCGAGTGAGGCCGAGGGCGCGGGCGCACCCGTCCCGCCGGAGGTCACCCCGTACGACCCGTTCCCGGTCACGGTGAACACCGACGGCGCGACCGAACGCATTATGCAGACGCTCACCGACGGCGGCGTCCCGGTCATGCCGCTGACCCATCCGCTCACCGGCAGTGAGGATTTCGGCATCTTCGGCACCGCCGCGCGGTGCCCGTCGGTGTTCTGGCATATCGGCGGTATCGACGCGGCGCGGTTCACCGAGGAGGATCAGGCGCTCATGCTGGCCGAGCACACCATTCCGCCGCGCTTCCCCTCCAATCACTCCCCGCGCTTCGCACCGGATCCGGCGCAGACGCTGCCCGCGATGATCACCGCGATGGTGGTCGCGGCGCGCTCGGAACTCGCTCGCGCATAATCACCGGCCCTTCATTCCGGCGAAAGGGTTCAGCAGGACCGGGTGCCGCGGGTTCGGCGCGGGTCGTCCCACCCGGTCCTGTTTCCGCGCGCGTACGCGGCGGTGGATCAGGCTGCGCGGGTGGCGCTTTCGGCGCGGCCCGCGGTGGATGCCGCCCGGGTCACGGTGGGCAGCAGGAGCGACATCAGGGTCATGTCGATGGGCAGGCGGGCCAGGTCGAGGCGGTTGTGCACGAAGCCGACCGAGAGGCCGGAATCGGGGTCGGCCCAGCCGCCGGAGCCGCCCAGGCCCATATGGCCGAGGCCGCGGGGTGCTCCGACCGTGGGGAAGGGGTGGTAGCCGAGATGCCAGAAGGTGAGGCGGTTCGGATCGGGGCTGGTGTTGGTGGAGCGGATCAGGGCGCGGGTGGTCCGCGAGGAGAGCAGCCGGGTGTCACCGCAGCTGCCGTCATTGGCCAGGGTGGCGTAAACGCTCGCGATCGCGTCGGCGGTGAATACACCGGTGGCCGCGCCGTTTTCGGAGTAGGACAGCTCGGGAATCGGCCCGCGCATGGCTTCCTCACCGCCGGTGAAGTGCATGGAGCTGATCGCCTTGCCCACCAGCGGGACGCGGACCGCCGCGAGGGTGATCGGCTTGCCCAGGCGGCTTCCGGTGGCATTGAGGCTGGGGCCGACCAGATCCGCGACCGGGGTGCCATCGGACGGGCGGCCCAGGTGCAGGCCCGTAATGCCCAGCGGGTCGGCCAGTTCGGTGCGATAGAGCTCCGCCATGCTCTGCCCGGTGACCGCGCGGCACAGACCGCCGAGCAGCCAGCCGAACGTCACCGCGTGGTAGACGGGCAGCCCGCGGGTCCAGTCCGGGGTGGCCGCCGCCAGGCGCTGCTCCATGAGCAGGTGATCGAGCACATCGCCGGGTGCGCGCACCACGCGGCGCAGATCCGAGAGCCCCGCGCGATGCGCGAGGACATCGCGCACCGTGATGGAATGCTTTCCGCCCGCGGCGAATTCGGGCCAGTACTCGGCGACCGGCGCGTCGTAATCGAGCAGTCCGCGATCCGCCAGCCGGTGCACCACCAGCGAGGTGATGCCCTTGGTGGTGGAGAAGGTCAGCGCCGTGGTGTCCGCCTCCCAGGGGATATCGCCCGCGGCATCGGCGGTGCCGGTCCAGACGCGCACCACCGGTTCACCTCTCAGATGTACCGAGAGCGCACCGCCGGTGCGCACGTAGTGGGTGAACAGCCGGGCGAAGGCGCGGACGGGGGCGGCGAAGCGCGGGTCCGCGGCGCCGCGGATTCCCTCGGGCAGAGTCAGCGTGGCGGTCGGGGTCAGCATGGCGGGCAACCTCATTGTCGGGCCGGAACTACTGGTCGAAAGTGATGTGCAGGTCGTCGGATTCGGGCAGGGTCTGGCAGGCCAGGGTCAACCCCATGGCGAGTTCCTCGTCGATGAGGGCCTCGTTCATCAGCATGCGCGTCCTCCCCCGTTCCACGCGGCAGACACAGGTTCCGCAGGCGGATTCCCGGCAGACATACGGTGCGTCGATACCGTGCTCGAGCAGGACGTCCAGCAGTTTGCGGCCGCGCGGCCACGCGAGTTGGTGTGTCTGCCCGTCGATATCGACCCGCACGACGGCGGTATCCGCGTTCGATGGCGCCGCGGTTATGACCGCCGCTGCCGCCGCGGCCGTGACCGCCGGTGCGGGTTGCTCGAACGGGTTCTCCGTCAGCGAGCGGTATTCCTCCTGGCGGATGACGCGCTCGGATATCCGCAATTGTGCCAGGGCTTGCCGGGTAACCATAGTGAACCCGGCCGGGCCGCAGAGGTAGACCTCATAGCCGCGATAGGGCTTGGCCAGTCCGGCCAGACCCCGGGCGGTGGGCAGGCCCCGCTCGGATTCCAGCCAGTGCAGCACGGTGAGCCTTCGCGGATGGCGCTGTGCCAGCTGCCGCAGCTGTTCGGCGAAGATGATCGAGGACCGATCCCGATTGGCGTACAGCAGTGTGATTTTCGATCGGCCCAGCAACAACGCCGATTTGAGGATCGACATCACCGGGGTGATCCCGCTGCCCGCCGCGCACAGCAGCAGATCCCGATTCCAGTTGCGCGGCACGAAGTTTCCGGCGGGTTCGAGCACGGTGACGATCGATCCGGCCTCGATATTGTCGCAAATCCAGTTCGAGGCGTAGCCGTCCGGCGTGCGCTTGACCGTCACCGTCGGGCGGTCGCCGCAGTGCGGACTGCTGGAGAGCGAATAGCAGCGGGCCACCGATCCGGTGCGGTCGCTGGGCACCTGAAGGGTCAGGAATTGTCCCGGGGAATAGGCGAATCGGCGGCCGAGATCCTCCGGGATATCGAAGACCAGCGAGACCGCCTCGGCGGTCTCGCTGATGACCTCGCGCACCTTGATCCGGTGGGCGCGTGCGTTCATCCGGCTCTCCCCGAGCCCACGGCCACTTCGGGCGGCACCTCGTAGCCGATTCGATGCAGCAGCCAGGCACCCGCGGATTCGATGCGCTCCATCGAAATCGGCTGGGTCATACGGCGATTGACGCCGGGCGCGAGACGCAGCATGAAGTAGCCCAGCCACGCCTCGGTACGCACCGGCACCACCGCCAGATCGAAGCGCACCGCGCGCACCACCGCGCGGGCCACCAGATCCGGGCTCAGCGGCGAGAACGGCAGCCGTTCCGCGAAATCCTGTACCTGCCTGGCGATTTCCTTACCGCGCTGCACCAGCGCCGGATCGACGCCGACGGTGATGGCGTGATCGCCGATATTGGTGTTGATCACCCCGGGGCAGATGGCGCTCACACCAACGCCTTTCGGCGCGAGTTCGAGCCGCAGGCATTCGGTGAGCATCTTCACCCCCGCCTTGGACACCGAGTAGGCCGACATGACCGGGGTCGGCGTGAAGGCGGCGGCCGATGCGATATTGACGATATGCCCGCGCTTGCCCTCCTCGATCATCTGTTTGCCGAAGGCACGGCAGCCGTACACCACGCCGAGCAGATTGACCGACAGCTGCCGGTCCCAATCCTCGGGCTCCAGATCGAGAAACGCTCCGCTGACCAGGATTCCGGCATTGTTGACCAGTACATCGGGCACCCCGAGATCGGCGTGCACGTCCCGGGCGAAGGATTTCCAGGCCGCCGGATCGGTCACATCCAATTGCATGGCGACGGCGCGACGTCCCTCGGACTGGATCTTGGCGACGGTGGCCAGCGCGGCGTCCTTGTCGATATCGGAGACCACGACCTGCGCGCCGCCGCGCGCGAAGCGCAATGCGACCGCCCGCCCGATACCGCTGCCCGCACCGGTGACCACGACCAGGCGCGGCCGGATGTCATTGAGTTTCACGAGACCTCCTCGGACAGGGCCGCGATATCCGCCGGATGCGGTGCGCCCGTGCTGTACCGGTACACGTCGAGATCGAAATGCCGGTTCTGCCAATACATCTCGCCGTGCGTGGACGGCCGGAACGGGGAATCACCCTTGTTGTCGATGTAGTAGGTGTTCGAGCCCGCACAGACCGGGGTGAACAGGAAATTCTTCTCTTGCCGTTTCAGGCAGCGCTCGAAGTACTCGTCGTGCACCTCCTGCCGGATCTCGATCTCGGTGGCGCCCCGGCGATTCGCCTCCGCGATGGCGCGGCTCAGATGTGCGGAGGTGGCCTCGATCATCCAGATGTAGGAGCCGAGCACGAAGCCGTACGGCCCGGTGATGGTGAAGGCGTTCGGGAAGCCGGGCACCGAAACCCCTTGGTACGACTGGTACCGGTGCTCATCCCAGAATCGCTCCAGATCGAGCCCGCGCCGCCCGCGCACCGGGAAGGGCGGGATCGCGCCCTTGTCCCAGAGCTTGAAACCGGTGGCGCAGATGAGCACATCGATTTCGTGTTCGGTGCCGTCCGCGGTGAGCACGCCGCGTGCGGTGATGCGCTCGATGGAATCGGTGACCAGGCTGACATCGGATCGGTTGAACGTCTTCAGGTAGTCATTGGACATGGACGGCCGTTTGCAGCCGAGCCCGTACCGCGGGGTCAGCTTGTCCCGCAGCACCGGATCGTCCACCTGGCTCCGCATCCATCGGCGTATCGGCCCCTCGGCCAGCCGCCGCCCGGATTCGGTGAACCAGGGCGGACCGACCACCATTCCGCTCATGGCCAGTTCGGTGCCCAGATTTCCCGCGATGCGCAAGGCGGAGCGAATCCGCCTGCGGCCCAGTAGCTGTCGGCCGAGCGCGCCGATCTCGGCGTCGTTCTTCGGGAACACCCAGATCGGGGTGCGCTGGAAGACCGTGAGGTGCCCGGTCTCCTCGACGATCGCCGGGATCAATTGCAGCGCGGTCGCACCCGTGCCGATCACCGCGACCCGCTTACCGCGCAGCGAGACATCGTGATCCCACATGGCGGTGTGCACCAGGGTGCCGCCGAAATCGTTCAGCCCCTCGATATCCGGCATCTTCGGTCGTTCGAGACCGCCGATGGCGAGCACGATATGCCGTGCGGTGAGCTCGCGCCCGCCGTCGGCGGTCAACCGCCACAGGCTGTGCTCGTCATCGAATTCCGCCGCCACGATGGTGGTGTTCAAGCGCAGTTTGGATCGCAGCCCGTACTTGTCGACCATGCTCTCGGCATAGTCGCGAAGTTCACTGCCCGGCGCGAAGATCCGCGACCAGTCGCCGCGCTGCTCATAGGAGAAGCTGTAGATGAACGAGGGAATGTCCACCGCCACACCGGGATAGGTGTTGGCATGCCAGGTGCCGCCGACCCGATCCCATTTGTCGACGATGGCGAAGTCGTGAATGCCTTTGCGCTGGAGCGCGATACCGGTGCCGATGCCGCCGAAACCGGCCCCGACCACGATGACCTCGTGATCGGGACGAGTTCGGTCCGGCGCACCCTTGTCGCCGAAATTGTTCATCCGTGGTCCTCAGCCGATGCGATCGACGAGTTCGCCCCGCACACCGAACAATTCGACGCGCCAGCGTTCGAGCAGTTCGCTGGTGTCGATATCGTCGGGATGGAAGCCCGGCCGCATATACGGCCGCATCTCCAGCAGCAGGCCCTTCACGATCGGGCCGCGCACCAGTTTCACCGTCTGCCGGGCCACCTTGATCGGCCGCCAGCTGCGCGGATCGCTCAGGATGGAGGCGAACACCCCGAGCCCGACCACCGGAATGGTGAGGGCGTAGCTGCCCGCCATCAGACCGATGCGCACCACTTCCGAACCACCGGTGGCCCGATAGACGTCGAAGGCGACGGACTTGTGCTCGAGCTCCTCGAAAGCGTGCCAGTTCAACAGGTTCAGCACTTCGGGATCGCCGGGGAGAGCCTGGATCTCCGGCGTTCCGAGCACCCGGTGCGCCAGCGTCGCGGTGTAGTGCTCGGCCAGCGCGGTGACGGCCAGATGCACCTGTCGCGGCACCATATTCTCGACCGCGATGAGCGCGCGTTCGCGCCGCGCACCGGGATCGAAGGTGAAGACCCGCACGATCGGGAATCCGAGCCGGATGAGCTGCTCATTGAGCACGCGATGCTGCTGCCCGTGCACGGCCTCCTGCCCGATGAATCCGGCCACCCGCTTCTTGAGTACGGGATCGGTGATCTCACCGGAGAATTTGCGCACCGAGCGAATGAAGGATTCCTCGCCGGGCGGGAAGACCGCCGAGAGCACGGCGATCAGATGGGTGAGCGGAATATCGCCCTCGGCGAAGATGTGCGTCATCGGTTCGGGCTGGCCGAACCGGAATCGCATGCGCCGGACCTTGGGGTAGGGGGTGAGGGACTTGGCGTCCTGACCGATCGTCATTGGCCGGTCCTTTCTCAAATGGAGTTGTGTTTACTTCAGGTGGTCGACCAGTACGCCGTCATCGCCGAAAAGCTCTGTCTGCCAGTGCTTCAGCAGGGCGGTGGTGTCGATATCGTCGGGATGGAAACCGGGCCGCATGTACTTGGCCAGCTCGACCATGAGGCCGCGGAAGATGGGTCCGCGGAACAGGTCGTACGCCTCACGCGCGACCCGCACCGGCTGCCGGCGCGCGACCGGATCGCGGACGAGTGCGTACGCCAGGCTGCCGAAGGTGAACGGCAGCGTGAAGGCGTACAGCCCGGCCATCACGCCGATGCGCACACCTTCGGTGCCGCCCGCCGCGCGGAAGGCGTCGAAGGCCACTGATTTGTGTTCCAGCTCTTCGAGCGCATGCCAGTTGAGCAGATTCCAGAACTCGGGTTCGGCCGGGATGGACTGGATTTCGTCGCTGGAGAGCACGCGTTCGGCCAGCACGGCGGTGTAGTGCTCGGCCGCCGCGGTGGCGGCCAGATGCACCAGATCGGAGAAGCGCTCCTCGATGGCGAGCATGCGGGCGTGCGCCTGCTCGGTATCGATCCATTCGATGGGATAACCCATTTCGACGAGTTTGCGATTGAGCTGCCGATGCTCCTGGCCGTGTGTGGCCTCCTGGCCGACGAATCCGGCGATGCGCTTCTTCAGCAGTGGATCGGTGATGCGGTCGGCCACGCGGCGGACCGAGCGGATGAAGGATTCCTCACCGGGCGGGAATCCGCCGGAGAGTCCGGCGACGAAGTGGCTGAAGACCATATCGCCGTCGACGAAGTACTTATCGTTCGAATCGTGTTGGTCGAAGCGGAATTTGATCCGCCTGGCCTTCGGATAGGTGCCTGCTACGGGGGCAAGTGTCATCTCGACCATCCTTGGTGCAACACGGAGTACCTAGTACTGAGTGTTCGATGTGATGTCAGTGTAGGATTGTCCCAGACAGCTAGCAAGGGGTGCGTCGTAACGGATCGAATTAGAATCTGCCGCATGGCTTCCGATCCGCCGCGCGATCCCCTGCCCGAGATCCCGCGCGGTCCGGCGGCCGTGCTCAAAGGCGCGGGCATGCTCAAAGGCGATGCCAGACATGACCGCTGGCATACCCATCGCGCGCTGGTGCGCGCCGAACTCATCGAGGCCACCATTCGCGCCATCGACGCGCACGGGCCGGATCTGTCCATCGACGATGTGGTGAAAACGGCCGGTATACCTCGCCCCAAGCTGTATCGGTTCTTCGGCGACAAGGTGGAACTGCTGGCCGCGGTGAGCGGGCGGGTGCAGGAACTGATCGTGGAGCGGGTGACGCCACTGTTCGATCCGGCCGCCTCGGCGCGCGAGGCGATTCGCACCGCGCTGACGGCCTATATCGATCTGGTTTCCGAGCGGCCCAACCTGTTTCGGTTCATTGTCAGCTCGCATGTGGTGGCGGCGTTCGGGGCCGCGCGGCTGATCGAGGACGGGCGGCCGCTCTCCGACGCCGTCGCCGAATTCCTGTCCGGGGTGCTGCGCCTGCGCGGCGCGAACGGGGAGCACACCCAGTTCGTGGTGGACGCGCTGCTGGGCGCGGTCGGGCTCGGCGTACTGCGCTGGCTCAACGATCCGGTCATCGACGGTAAGGAATTGGCCGAACAGCTCACCCATTTCGCCTGGGGCGCACTGTCTTCCACGGCCGAGTCGCGCGGATTGATCCTGGATCCGGACGCGCCGCTGCTCAGCTGAGATCCGGTGGTCAGCTGAGATCCGGTGGTCAGCTGACGAAGCGCTCCACCATGCGGCGTTCGCTCGCGGCATCGGCGAGCGGCCAGCACAGCAGGGACAGCACCACCCGCACAATCCATTGCGCCGCTTCGTCATCGGGCGCGATACCGGTCAGCACGGTCGCGATCCGCCCCAATTCCGGTGAGGTGGCGAAGACCTCGTCGGTGCCGCCCGCGCGGTCCGCGAACCAGCGCGCCATGGCCGGATCCGAGCGCACCGCCGTCACCGAGGCGAGAATGGCCTCCACGATGCGGCGCGAACCCTCGTAGCGCCGCACCGCCGCCGCGACCCGTTCGGCCACCACCACGGCGGAATTCGCCATCACCGCGTCGATCAGCGCGGGCTTACCCTTGAAATGCCGGTACAGGGTGGCCCGGGAACAACCGGCGGCCGCCGCCACATCGTCCATGCCGACCCGGTCGAAACCCTTGGCCAGGAACAATTCCCGCGCGACCGCGACTATCCGATCACTGGCGAGCGAGCGGCGGACACCGCCCGCCAGCCAATCCACCCGGGGTTCGGCCGCCATCTCAGCCTCGCGATCCGTCGGTGGCCCCGGCCATCTCGCGGCGCACGGTGGTGGTGATCTGCGAGGTGGTCAGGATCATCGCGACCAGGAAGTCGATGAGCCGGGCCCGCTCGATATCCAGATCGCCGCGCAGCCATTCCGATACCAACTCCAGTCCGCCGTGCGAGATGGTGCGGGCGGCGAGTTCGGCGTCGATGCCGGTGACGGCGTCCGCGCCCAGCAACTCACGGCCCTGATCCAGCATGATGCCGCCCACGATGGCGACGAATTCGGCACGGCGGCGGCGCAATTCACCGGTGGTCTGCAAATCGACGAAGATGGCGCGGCGCACCGGATGGTCCGCGACCGCGGCGATTCCGGCCTCCACCACCGCGCGCAGGCGCACCCGGGTATCCGCGGGTTCGGTGGCGATGACGGCGACCAATTCGGCCATGACGGCGGCGAGTTCGATCTCCATGACCTCGAACAGCAATTGGTCGGTATCGGCGTAGCTCTCGTAGAAGTAGCGGTCGTTCAGACCCGCGCGAGCGCACAGCGCCCGCACCTTGAGCCCGGACAGGCCCTGCTCGGCAATGGTCGCCAGGGCGGCCTCGCGCAATTTCCCGCGCCGCTGCCGCATGCGCTCCTCGGCGCTGAGTCCGGCGTATCGCCCACGATCCGCTACCACGTGCCGCACCGCCCGTCCGAAATTCTCGGCAATTTTGGTGAAGCCTATCACCAAACGTACTGGTGACAGGCTCGGCCCGGTCCGATACCACCCCTGAGCAGGTCTGAGTGCATGAGAGATTTTCTCTCGAGTCTTGTCACGGTCGCCCGTCTGGTGGAGACTATTGCCAGATATCTGGTGAGGAAGTTCACCAGAATTGCGAAGGAGCTGCCCGATGACGCGCACTCGACCGTCCACCATTCCGACCCGGCACCCCGTGCACCCGGCCGCGGTGCCGGTACTGGGCCCGGTGGCCAAGCTGATGCGAATGCGGCCGCCCGACGATGCGGAGTGGACGGCCATGGGCGAGGCCCTGACCATCGGCGACCGGCCCATGGACGAG
The DNA here is from genome assembly GCF_042269265.1 of Nocardia sp. NPDC056000. Lineage (NCBI taxonomy): Bacteria > Bacillati > Actinomycetota > Actinomycetes > Mycobacteriales > Nocardiaceae > Nocardia > Nocardia sp. NPDC056000. Next base: position 335,892 of record NZ_JBHJXS010000014.1, read on the forward strand.
CTTGTCGAGTGGATGTACACGGCCGGAATGGGCAAGGTGCGGCCGCTCTTCGATCAGGCGCTGGAGCACGGTATCGACAATGTCCCGGACGCACCGGAACCGTTGCGCGCCTTCTTCACCCAGGTGGAGAACCCGCCCGCATGGGTGGACTGGAAGCGAATCGAACTGGGCGAGCGCATCTTCCAGGCCGCCGGACTCGACGGCATCTACCTCGCACGCGATGTGCCGTTCCTCGGCGGATTCGTCGCCTCCGGCATCAACCGCACGCTGCTGCTCACCAATACCGGTAAGAGCGGCGCCACCGGCGGCGGCCAGCGCTTCGCCGAAACCATGAAATGGGCGCTGGACGTCATCTCCGACGGCGGAATGCGGCCCGGCCGCAAGGGTTTTCGCTCCACGCTGCACGTGCGGCTTATCCACACCTTCGTGCGACGGCACGTCGCGAAACTGCCGGAGTGGAATGCCGAGGAATGGGGCGTGCCGGTCAATCAGACCGATATGGCCGTCACCATGCTGGGCGCGCTCTACGCGCCCGCGCTCACCGGGATGATGATGGGCAATGTCTTCACACCCAGGGAACTCGACGCCATCGTGCACCTCACCCGCTATGTCGGCTGGGTCATGGGGATCGAGGAACGGTACCTGCCCAACGGGTTCCTGGATGCCACCAAACAGCTCTACCACTATCTGAGCGTCCTCACCGCGCCCGACGACAGCAGTATGGAATTGGCCCGGCCCATGGCCGAGGACCCGTTGACCTGGCACTACTCCACACTTCCGGCGCTGCGCCGCAGAATCGCCTGGGCACAGCATCTTTCGATCAGCACGGCCTTCCTGGGGCGGGGCCGGATGCGGCAGCTCGGCCTGCCCGGCTATATGCCGCCCTGGTATCCGGTGGCGAAGTTCCCGGTCAATGTGGCGCGCTCCGGCGTCGGCATGCTGGTGCCCGGCTGGCGCGCTCGGCAGGCCCGCGCGGGGCTGCGCGCGCAGCAGTCGTTCATCAAGGTCCTGATCGGTCCGAAGGAGCAGGGGACGATCGGCGGGTCGGTCAACTACATCGGTCACGCGGCCTGAATCGCGGGCGCGGGCGCGCGCTGGCAGTATCACCAGCGCGCCCCGCGCGAAGTTAACCGCCCATCGAAGGAAATGCGTCAATGAGCCTGCCGCCCATCCTGTCCGAACGTCTGCGGCTGCCCGCCGTCGCGTCCCCCATGTTCATCGTCTCCGGGCCGGAGCTCGTGATCGCGCAATCCCGTGCGGGCGTGGTGGGTTCGTTCCCATCACTGAACGCCCGGCCGCAGGCGCAGTTCCGCGAATGGTTGATCCAGATCAACGAGGCGCTCGCCAAACATGACGCGGAACATCCGGAGCAGCCGTCCGCGCCGTACGCGGTGAATCTGATCGTGCACAAGAGCAATGACCGGCTGGAGGAAGACCTGGCCACGGTCGTCGAATTCCAGGTGCCGATCGTCATCACCTCGCTCGGCGCGCGCCCGGATGTGAACGAGGCCGTGCACTCCTACGGTGGCATCGTGCTGCACGATGTGATCAATGACGTGTTCGCGCACAAGGCGGTTGAACGCGGCGCGGACGGACTCATCGCCGTCGCGGCCGGTGCGGGCGGGCATGCGGGCGCGCAATCGCCATTCGCGCTCATCCAGGAGATTCGGGCCTGGTTCGACGGGCCGCTGCTGCTCTCGGGGGCCATCGCACACGGCCGGTCCATCCTCGCGGCCCAGGCGGCGGGCGCGGATCTGGCGTACATCGGCTCGGCGTTCATTGCCACCGAGGAGGCCAATGCGGTCGACGGCTACAAGCAGATGATCGCCGACTCCTCGGCCTCGGACATCGTGTACTCCAACCTGTTCACCGGTGTGCACGGAAACTACCTGCGCCCCAGCATCACCGCCGCCGGCCTGGATCCGGACAACCTCGGCCAGGCCGATCCGTCCGCCATGGACTTCGGCACCGGCGACTCCCCCACCATCGGGCCCAAGCCGTGGCGCGATATCTGGGGTTCGGGCCAGGGCATCGCCGCCGTCGACGCCGTGGTGCCCACCGCCGACCTGGTGGGCCGCCTGGCTCGCGAATACGCCGCGGCTAAGGCCCGACTGGCCCAGCTCTGACACACTCGTCGGGCGCACCGCCCCTTCGCCGGGATGACGGGGTATTGCGCCCGAATCAGCTTTCCGCGGGCGTCGTTTCGTTGATCGCGATGATCGGGAGGCGCAGTGCGGCGGGGGCGGTCGGGGGGACCATCGGGTTGTGTGGCGTGATCGGGGTGAGGCGTTCGTAGGGCGCACCGAGGGCGGGGCGCGGGTCGGGCTCATTCTTGTTGGGCCACAGCGATGTTGCGCGTTCGGCCTGGGCGGTGATGGTGAGGGAGGGGTTCACGCCGAGGTTGGCGGAGATGGTGGAGCCGTCGATGATGTGCAGGCCCGGATGGCCGTAGAGGCGGTGGTAGGGGTCGACCACGCCGGTGTCGGGGGAATCGCCGATGGCGCAGCCGCCGAGGAAATGGCCGGTCATGGGGATATTGAAAATACTGCTGGTGGCCGAACCCGTGGGGAAGCCATTGATTTTGGCCGCGACGCGGTGCGCGACCTCATGGCCGGAGGGGACCCAGGTGGGGTTGGGGTCGCCCTCGCCCTGGGTGGTGGTCATGCGGCGGCCGAAGAGGCCGCGCCTGGTGACCGTGGTGATCGAATTGTCCACCGATTGCATGACCAGCAGGCCGATCATCTGCTCGGACCAGTGGCGCGGGTTGTGCATTTTCGCGAGATCGCGCCGGTTCCTGGCCAATTCGCGGAGCCAGCGCCGACCGCGCGGCGGTTCGCCGCTGACCATGGCGGTGGTCATCAGGGCCAGGACATTGCTGCCCCTGCCATAGCGGACCGGTTCGATATGGGTGTCCGGGTCGGGGTGGATGGAGGAGGTGATCGCCACGCCCTTGGTGAAGTCGTTGTCGCGGTCGCGGCTCCGAACAGACAGCAGCTCTTCGGAATTGGTGCGGGACAGGTATCCGAGCCGGGGCGAGATATTCGGCAGTGAGCCGCGATCGCGAAGACGGTGCAGCAGGCGCTGGGTGCCGAGTGACGCCGCCGCGAAAATCACCTGTTCGGCGGTGAATTCGCGCCGCTGCTTGCGAATTCGCCGACCGGTGCGCACCGTCTCGATGGCATAGCCGCCGCCCGACAGCGGGCGCACATCGGTCACCGTGGTGAGCGGATGCACTGCGGCACCGGCCTTTTCGGCCAGGTAGAGGTAGTTCTTGACCAGGGTGTTCTTGGCATTGTGGCGGCACCCGGTCATGCACTCGCCGCAGTGCGTGCAGGTACGGCGGTCGGGGCCGACGCCGCCGAAGAACGGATCCGGCACATCCTCCCCCGGACGCCGGCCGGGTCCGCCGAAGAAGACGCCGACGGGTGTGCGCTGATAGGTGTCGCCGATGCCCATATCGTCGGCGACCTCGCGCAAAACCCGGTCCGCGGGCGTGGTGGCCGGATTGGTCGTCACGCCCAGCATGCGTTTGGCCTGGTCGTAGTGCGGAGCGAGTTCGGCCTTCCAGTCGGTGATATGCCCCCACTGCCGATCGGCGTAGAACTTGTCCGGCGGCTGGTAGAGCGTATTGGCGTACACCAGCGAACCACCGCCGACGCCCGCACCGCTCATGATGAAGGTGTCCTTGAGCAGGGTCAGCCGCTGAATTCCGAAGCAGCCCAGGGCGGGAGCCCACAGGAACTGCCGTGCGCGCCAGGAGGTCTTGGCGAATTCGTGGTCCTCGAACCGCCGCCCGGCCTCCAGCACGCCGACGCGATACCCCTTCTCGGTCAGGCGCAGGGCGCTGACACTGCCGCCGAAACCGGAGCCGATGACAATCACGTCGTAGTCGAAGCGCATACCGGAAACGCTACGACCAGCGGCGATGCGAGCGAGAATGCGTGGCGGCCAAGAAATCCACAGTTTCGGACATACTGGGGGTATGAGCACGCTCGAGGAGCCGGAGGTCCGCACCTGGAATTTTCCGCGCGGCACCGCCAGCGTCGCGGTCATGACCGAGTTCGCGGGCGAGCACGGGGTGCCGCTCGCGCGCATGCTGGCCGATACCGGGGTGAGCGTGGCACAGCTCGGCGATCCGGAGGCGCAGGTCTCCGCCGAGGCCGAACTCGCCGTGGTGCGCAATCTGGTGCGCGAGGTCACCGATGTGCCCGCGCTGGGCGTCGAGGTCGGGCGGCGCTACCGGATCAGCACCTTCGGCATCTTCGGCTACGCGTGCGTCACCAGTCCCACGCTGCGCGAGGCGATTTCGCTGGCACTGCGCTACTACCGGCTCGGTTTCGCGTTCTGCACGCCGATCGTGGAATCGCGCCCGCACGAGGTGATCACCTGGATTCACCACGACACCATCCCGGCGGATGTACAGCGCTTCCTGGTGGAGCGCGATATCGTCGCCATGCACCGGGTGATGAGCGATCTGCTGGGCGCGCGCGTCGATTTCAGCAGCGCCGAATTCTGCTATCCCGCAACCGATCAGGTCGATCGGATGGCCGCCCTGTTCGGGGTGCGCCCGCGTTTCGATCGCGCGCACACCATTTTCGGCATCGACCCGGATCTGCTGACTCGCCCGCTCCCCCAGGCCAATCAACCCACCTGGGCGGTATGCGTGGCGCAGTGCCGGGAACTGCTGCACCGGCGCAGCGCCCGCACCGGTATCGCCGCCGAGGTCCGCGATCGACTGCTGCCCGGTTCGGGCACAACGGGTTTCAGCACACCGCCCAGCCTGGACGCGGTGGCCCGCGACCTCAATCTCAGCACCCGCACGCTGCGCCGCCACCTGGTGGCCGCGGGCACGTCGTATCGCGCGCTACTGGACGAGGTGCGGCAGGCGCTCGCGGAGGAAATGCTCACCGCCACACCGCTATCCGTCGACGATATAGCGATTCGGCTCGGCTATGCCGAAGCGACGCCGTTCATCCACGCGTTCAAACGCTGGACCGGCACCACCCCGGCCGCGCATCGCCGCGCCCACCGCCGCGATTGAGCCCGCCCATCACCGCGATCGCTTGGATCGGCCCACCGGATACCTGATCGGCGGCCGAACCCACGCATCCGGAATCACCGCGATTTCAACACTGGTTCGCGACCGCTCCCAGCCTCATAGTGCAGGTCTGCGGCCCAGAGGGGGTCCACCCGCAGTGTGTTTCTGGAGGCAAGTCGTGACAAGTTCTCATCCCGCGCCGGAGTCATCCGGCGCCCGATCGTCGTGGTTGGACGCCCTCGGGCGGCTCGGCGCCGACTGGTGGTCCGTGATCGTGGCGGGCGTGGCCACCGTGCTCGCCATTTTCGATGCCCTGCCCAAGATTCCGTGGTGACGGCATGAGCGATACGGCGATCACCGCGAACACCACATCCGACGAATTCGATGAGACCACCGATAACGAGCCGCTCACGCTGAACCGGCTGCTGTCCTATCTGCCCGGCATCGCGCTGCTCATCGGCGTCGGCGTGCTCGGCAAGTACGCGCAGATCTGGTGGAATTCCCTTGCCAAGCACCAGCATTGGACCGTGCCCGATATCGAGTACGTGCTGTGGGCCATTCTGATCGGCCTGCTCATCACCAATACCGTTGGGCTGCACCGCATTTTCCGGCCGGGCGTGGGCACCTACGAATTCTGGCTGAAGATCGGCATCGTAGCGCTGGGCTCGCGCTTCCTGCTCGGTGATGTGGCGAAGCTGGGCGGCACCAGCTTCCTGCAGATCCTGGTCGATATGACGGTCTCGGGGGCCATCATCCTGCTGGTGGCGCGACTGCTGGGGCTGTCCGGCAAGCTGGGGTCGCTGCTGGCCATCGGCACCGCCATCTGCGGTGTATCCGCGATCATCGCCGGTAAGGGTGCGATCCGGGCGCGCAATTCCGATGTCAGCTATGCCATCGCCGCGATTCTGGCGCTCGGCGCGGTCGCGCTGTTCGCGCTGCCGCCACTGGGTCACGCCATGGGGCTGACCGATCACGAGTTCGGGCTGTGGGCCGGTCTGGCCGTTGACAATACGGCCGAGACCACCGCCACCGGCTACCTGTACTCCGATACCGCGGGCAAGGTCGCGGTGCTGGTGAAGTCCACCCGCAACGCGCTCATCGGCTTCGTGGTGCTGGGCTTCGCGGCCTACTGGGCCTCGCGCGGACAGGCCGATGCCATCGCCCCCGGCGTGCGGGCCAAGGCCGCGTTCGTCTGGGAGAAGTTCCCGAAGTTCGTGCTGGGCTTCCTGGCGGTGTCCGCGGTGGCGACCGCGCACTGGCTGACCAAGCAGCAGACCACGAACCTCGCCAATCTGTCGCGCTGGGCGTTCCTGCTCACCTTCGCGGGCGTCGGGCTGAATGTGAATATTCGCGAACTGGCGCGGACCGGCTGGCGACCGCTGGTGGTCGCCATCGTCGGACTCGTCACCGTCGCGGTGGTCTCACTCGGCCTGGTGCTGTTCACTTCTCGCGTGTTGCATTGGAGCATCGGGGTCTGACCGCGCACCGGGAAATACGAATCGGGTTGTCACACGGCATGTGTGGCAACCCGATTCGTTTGTCTGCCTACGCGGCTATGCGCCGCGCTTCAGCACGGTCGCGCCGGATTCGGCGAAGCGGTCCGCCAGGAAACTCAGGGCCGGACGCGCGAAAGACAGTGCGCCGGTGATGTGTTCACGCCTGGGCATGGACAGCATGGTGACATCGACACCGAGCGATTTCCACTGCTCGGCCAACCGGACGGCCTGCGGGTAGGGAATGATCTGCTCGGCGGTGCCGCCCGCCACCAGCACCGGCGTCGCGGGGGCGATCGCGCCGAGCTTGTTCTCCAGCAGGCGCGCTCGCACCTCGGGCACCTCGAACGGCATCCGGTAGCAGTAGGTGGAGACCTTCGTCGGCACGACCAGACCCAGGCCGATACCGGCGACCGCGGCGGGAATCGCGTGCGTGCGGCGCAGGACCGCGGCCAGCGCCCGGCCCGCGGGCTTGAGGTATTGCAGCACATCGAGTTCCGGGTACGCGGCGTCGAGTCCGAGCACGCCGTAGAACAGCAGGAACGCGTACGGGGTGCCGTCCAGGAACTTGATCATGTCGACCAGATCGGCCGGAGCGGAACCCACCACGCCGCCCGCGAGCGGCAGATCCGGGGCGTAGGAGGGCTGCAATTGCAGCGCCCAGCCCGCGGCGCAACCGCCCTCGGAGTAGCCGTAGATGCCCAGCGGGCCGTTCGGATCCAGGCCCGCGGCGGTCAGGCGGCGCGCGGCGCGCACGCTGTCCAGCACGGCGGGGCCGAGCGAGCGGCCCATGACGTACGGGTGCGTACCCGGATTGCCGAGTCCGGGATAGTCGGTGATGGCCAGCGCCCAGCCGCGCCGCAGGGCGGCGGTGATGAAGAGCGATTCGTATTCCAGGCCGAAACGGAACTGCCAGGAGGCGGCGGCGACCTTGTCGGCCAGGCCCTGGGTGCCGACGGCGTAGCCGACCAGCGGCCGCGAGCCCGGACCGCGCCACGGTTCGCGCGGAACCAGCACGGTGCCGGTGACCTGCGTCGGATCGCCGGATCCGGTGGTCGTCGTGTAGTTGATGCGCCAAGCGCGGGCGGGCAGTCGCACCCCGGGCAGCAGGTACGCCGTCATCGGCTCCGCCGCCAGCACGCGCCCGGGACCCAGCCCGTCGTATGCCTCGGTGGAGCCTCCGGCACCGACCGCCGCCTCGTCGAAGCGGTTGGTGAACGCAGTCATCGTTGCCTGCCTTTCGAACACAAACACACGCTATGCAGTTGTCGCACAATCGAATCCGAACGTTTATCACTGTCCGGGACAGTGCGGCATTCCGCCCACGATACCGAAAATGGGACGAAGTGACAGGTTATGGACCAACAGCTCCCACTCGGTGGGACGGAAAAGGACTCGGGGCCGCCCGAGAAATACCCGCGCGGCCAGGCACGTTGCCCGCACTGTGACCACACCCCTGCGCATACTGCTGATCTCGGGCAGCACCCGGGACAGTTCCACCAATACCGCCGCGCTGCGCACCATCGCGGCCGGGGCCTCGGCCGATTTCGTGACGACGCTCTACGACGGGCTGGCGCACCTGCCCCAGTTCATCCCCGGCGATGACCCCGCCCCCGCGACCGTCGAGGCCCTGCGCAAGCAGCTCGGCGATGCCGACGCGGTGCTCATCTGCACGCCCGAGTACGCGGGCATGATTCCCGGCAGTCTCAAGAACCTGCTCGAATGGACGGTCGGCACCGGCGATCTGGTGGACAAGCCGGTGGCGTGGATCAATGTGGCCTATCCCGGCCGCGGCGACGCGGCGATCGAAACCCTGCGCACCGTACTGGGTTACGTGAGCGCCGATATCGCCGAACCGGCATCCGGGCGGATCACCGTGGTGCGCGAACAGCTGGGCCTGGACGGTCTGGTGGCCGAAGCCGAGGTGCGCGAACGCCTCGACGCGGTGCTGCCCGCCTTGGCGGAGTACATCCGCGCGAAAGCGGCCTGAGCGGCGAAAAGCGCTCCACCGCAAGCGGTATCACGGCGGCTCCCTTAACCGGGGAGCCGCCTTTTTCATACCCCCGGTGGGTATGAAATGAATCACGGATCTCACCATTCCCTCGGCATACCCCCCATGGGTATACAAGAACGCATCGAACTTTCGAAGGAGTGAGACCGTGTCCATCGCTACTCAGGCGCCACCGTCCTCGCGACGGTGGGCCGCCCTCGCCCTCATCGCCCTGGCCCAGTTCATGGTCATCATGGACACCTCGATCATCGGCGTCGCGCTGCCGGAAATGCAGGGCGCGCTGGGGTTTTCGCAGGAGAACCTGAGCTGGGTGTTCAATGCCTACGTGGTGGTCTTCGGCGGACTGCTACTGCTCGGCGGCAAACTGTCCGACATTCTCGGCGCACGCCGGATATTCCAGACCGGCTGGGCGATCCTCGGCCTCGGATCACTGCTGGCGGGCCTGGCCTCCTCCGCCACGGTCGAACTGATCGGGCGCGGTATCCAGGGTGCGGGCGCGGCGCTCATCGCGCCCTCGGCGCTGACCCTGCTCATGATGCTGTTCGGGGCGAATCCCCGGGAGCTGACCAAAGCGTTCGCGGTGTACGGCGCGGCCGCGCCCGCGGGCGGCACGGCGGGTGTCTTCCTCGGCGGGCTGATTACCGAATACGCCTCGTGGCCTTGGGTTTTCTACATCAATATCCCGCTGGCGGTACTGGCGCTGATCGCGGCTCCCGCCCTGGTTCCCGGCGGCGCGCTCGCACCGCACGGTTCGGTGGACCTGCTCGGCGCGCTCACCGCCACCCTGGGGCTCGGCGCGGCGGTGTTCGCCGTTGTCCGCGCACCGGAGGCGGGCTGGCTGTCCGGGGCCACCTGGGGAGTGCTCGCGCTGGCCGCGGTGCTGCTGATCGCGTTCCTGGCCATTCAGATTCGCCGTAGCGAACCGCTCATGCCGCTGTCGGTGTTCCGGTCGCCCAACCTGGGTGCGGCCAATCTGGCGCAGTTGCTGCTCGGTGCGGCGTGGGTGCCCATGTGGTTCTTCCTGAACCTGTACCTGCAACAGGTGCTCGGCTATTCGGCGTTCCCGTCGGGTGCGGCGCTGCTGCCGATGACCGCGCTCATCATGGCGGGCATGGTGGCGCTGTCACCGAAGTTGTTCGCGCGCTTCGGCGCTCGCACCATGATCGTCGCCGGACTGCTGATTCTGGCCGCCGGGCTGGTGTGGCTGTCCTTCGTGCGCGCGGACGGGAACTTCCTGGTGGATGTGCTGCCGGGTTCGCTGGTCGCGGCGCTGGGCATGTCGCTGGCGTTCGTGCCGTCGCTGCAAACCGCCATCTCGGCCGCGCCGCCGGAGGAGGGCGGGCTGGCCTCGGGCATCGTGAACACCGGTTATCAGATCGGTTCGGCGCTGGGCCTGGCGGCGGTTACGGCGATCGCCTCCGCCGCCGGAGCCGAAAAGCTCGGCGACACACTGGCTCTCACCGACGGTTTCGCGGCGGCGTTCCGCGCGGCCGCGGTCATCGCCGCGGTGGCGGCCGTGGCGGCGGTACTCACCTTCCGCCGCGCGGCGCGGTAACCGAACACACCGCGGTGGCGAGTCTGCTCGCCGCCGCGGTATCGCGTTGATCGCGCCCCGAGCGGACCGCGGTCAGTCCTTCTTGGCGAGACCGCCGTACGCGCCGGAACGTTCCGGATTCTCGCCGATATCGGCGGGATCCTCCGGACGCCACAGCGGCAGCTGCACCAGGCCGGGCTCGAGCAGGGTCCAGTCGCCGAAGTAGGCGGCGATCTCGTCCCGGCCGCGCAGCGTGATCTCGGTCGAGGTGCGGCCGGAGAGCTTCTGCGCGTCCAGCACCTCCTGCGGCTGGCCGTCCGCGGTGGCATGGGTGATGGCGACATAGCTGCCGGGTACGCAGGCATCCAGCAGTTTCGCCACGGCCGCGGCCGGATCGGACTCGTCGGGCACGAAATGCAGTACACCGAGCAGCAATACGGCGATCGGACGCTCGAAGTCCAGCAGGCGCCGCACATCCGGATTCGCCAGAATCGAATCAGCCTGCGCCACATCGGCATGGATGACGGCGGTGAGCGGATTGCCGTCCAGGATGGCCTGGCTGTGCGCGACCGCCACCGGATCGATATCGACGTAGACCACCCGGGCCTGCGGGTTCCGGGCCTGCGCCACCTCGTGCACATTGCCGACGGTGGGGATGCCCGAACCCAGGTCGAGGTACTGGTCGATGCCCGCATCGGTCAGCAGGCGCACCGCGCGGCGCAGCAGATCGCGGTTGGCGCGCATGGTCTCGGCGACGTTCGGGGTGAACTTCTCGATCATCTGCGCGAGTTCGCGGTCGATCTCGAAATTGTGCATACCGCCGACGAAGTAGTCGTAAACGCGGGAGGCGCTGGGGCGATCAAGATCGATGCCCTCCGGTGCCCAACTCGGTCTGGTCATCGATTCCTAGCCCCTCTCGAACCTGCTACCAATCGTGAAGCGCCGCAATGGTATATCACCGGCGGCCACGGGGGCGGGGTTCGCGGGAGCGGAGCTGCGGGGCTACCATCGACCCTCATGGCGTCGGATCCCGGGGGTGGGCCGGAGCAGGGTGGCCCGCACGCCGAACTGGTCGATCAGTGGGTGGCCGCGCTCGACAGCGGAGCCCGCGATCACGTCGTGCCCATGAGCCGCGACGAGACCATCGCACTGCTCGCCCGGCTGGCCGGGCAGGTCGATGCCGCCGCGCGCAATGGCGAGCCCGCCGAACGGGTGGCCGAACTCGGCGCGGAACTGGCGCGGGCGCACTTCGTCGGGGATGAGGTGCTGGGCCGCTGCGTCTCGGTGCTCGACGCGTATTTCGCTCAGGAGAACGCGATTCCGGCCACGCGTGCCGCAGAGTTGCTGGGCGCCTTCACAACCGGCTATGTCCGCGCCTTCCGGCGCTGGCTGCTCACCGAGCAGGAAAGCGTGCGGGTGGCGGAGATGACCGCGCGATTACGCATGCAGGAACAACTGCGAGCCAGTGAGGCGCGATTCCGAGCGGTGTTCGCGCAGGCCGGAATTGGCACCGGATTGTCCGATATGACCGGACGCATCATCGAAGTGAACGCCGCTTTCGCGAATATGCTCGGCTACACCCCCGCCGAGATGTGCGCCCTCGAAGTCACCGATCTCAGCCATCCCGACGATGATCCGGAGATGTGGCCGCTGTACGCGTCGGTGCTACGCGGGGATGTGGACAACGCGCAGTTGGAGAAGGCGTATCCGCACCGGGACGGGCGCACCGTGTGGACCAATATCAATGTCTCGCTGATTCGCGATGATCACGGTCAGCCGCAGTACACGCTCATTCTGGTGGAGGACATCTCCGAGCGGCGCGCGCTGCGCGAGCGGCTGCACTATCGCGCCCACCACGATCAGCTGACCGGGCTGGCCAATCGCTCCCGCTTCTTCGACGCGCTCACCGCCGCCTTCACCGATCCGGACAGCCGGGTGGGGCTCTGCTACGTGGATCTGGACCATTTCAAGGCCGTCAACGACACCTTCGGGCATGCGGTCGGCGATGAGCTGCTGGTGCAGGCCGCCGCGCGGCTGGACGCCTGCGCGGACGGCTTCGGCCAGCTGGTCGCCCGCATCGGCGGTGACGAATTCGTGGTGCTGGTGCCGAACTCCACCGCCGAGGTGGATGAGATCGCGCGCTGCGTGCGCCGCGCCTTCACCCATCCGTTCGAGGTGCAGGGACATCGGCTCACCGTCACCGCCAGCGTCGGCATCGCCGAGGAGTACGCGGCGCATACGACAGCCGACGACCTGCTGCAGGCCGCGGACTATTCGATGTACTGGGCCAAGGCGGCGGGCCGTCGCCGCCGCCGAACCGACACCGCCGCAGGCTGATTCGGCGCGGCGTTAGAGGGCGTGGATGTCGGCCAGCACCTGGAAGGCGACGTCGGCGGCATCGGTGAGGGCGCGGATCTCACCGGCGGTGGCGTCGCGCAGGGCCGGATCCTCCAGGGCCAGGCCGTTTCCGAAGATCACGACGTTCGCGCCGAGGTCGGCCAGGACCAGCAGGGGTTTGGTGGCGACACCCTTGCCCACCAGCAGGTCCAGGCCCTCGCCGACGAAGTAGAAGCGCCACAGCGGGCCGAGATCGGCGTTGTAGACCTCTTTGGTGCGGTCCACGATGACATCGCCCGCACCCGCGATGGCGGCGACGATCTTGAAGTAGTCGGGGGCGTTCTCGGGGCGGGTGCCGATCGCGGCGATGGAGTACGACAGGTCCACCGCGAGATGCGCGCTGTAGCCGGACATGGCCACCCGCGCCCCGGACAGCTCACACCGCGCCGCCTGCGCGAAGTAACGCGCCCAATGGGATTCGACCGCGCCGCCGGTGAATTCGGCATGCAGGTTGTTCAGGTAGCGGCTCAGTAGCTCGAGGCTGATGGCGTGCGCGTAATCGCGGTCCTGGAAGGCGGTGGGATCCTCCTGCAGGGGCATGACCGCGACCTGTTCGACGCCGTCCAGGCCGATGCCGAACAGTCCCCGGCGATCCTTGTGCGCGGTGAGGATCTCGGTGATCTCGTGATTGCGCCGCACGGCGGTCTCCAACCGCTGCAACGCATCCCCGGTCAGGTCTGAAGTGTCCGATAGTCGGCCGATTGTCCCGATTTCATCGGCGGAGAGCGGCGTTCCGCAGAATGCGGGAGCCACCTCGGTCGCACCGGCCACCGGCATTCCGGAAAAGGCCAGTACGGCAGCGGTAGTCGTCAGAAGAAGCCCGATCCGGGCGGAAGTCCACACGGCCAGGAAGTGTACGGACCGGTCTGACTACCTGCCCGGTACGCACCGCCGTGCCAACCCCCCTTGGCATGAAAACGGCCCGCGTGCAGTGCACGCGGGCCGAACTTCCCCGGCATCCCGGCACGTCTTCGGCCGGGATGACGATGCGCTATTCCGTGACGTCGGGGAAGGCTTGCTGGCGGTAGCCGCCGCGCAGGGTGCCTTCGACGTACGCGGTCTTGCAGGCGCGGCGGGCGATCTTGCCGCTGGAGGTGCGCGGAATGGAACCGGCCGGGACGAGCAGCAGATCGCGGACGGTGACGCCGTGCCGTTTGGCGATGGCGGTGCGCACCGCCTCGGCGATGGGCTCCGGTTCGAGTTTGGCCGCGCCGGTGCCGCGTTCGGCCACTATCACCAATTGCTCGGCATTGTCGCCTGGATCCAGGGTGAGCTTCACACCGTTCGGCGTGGCCGCCTCGACCGGCATCTGATTCGCCGAAACCGAGAATGCCGCAACGAATCCCGGGCGCAGCGCGGTGCTGGACTCCTGCGCGGAGTACTCCAGATCCTGCGGATAGTGATTGCGCCCGTCCACGATCACCAGATCCTTGACGCGGCCGGTGATGTAGAGCTCGCCGTCCAGGTACGAACCGAAGTCGCCGGTGCGCATCCAATCCGCGTCGTCATCCGCGCCTTCGGCGTGACTGCCTTGCGGCTGACGGACTTTCAGGCGATTGCGGAAGGTGGCCTCGGATTCCTCGGGGCGACCCCAGTAGCCGATGCCCATATTCTTGCCGTGCAGCCAGATCTCGCCGACCTCGCCCTCCGGCTTCTCCGCACCGGTCTCCGGATCGACGATCACCGCCCACTGCGACAGCGCCACGTAACCGCAAGACACCTGGGACACAGCGTTTTCCGCGTCCGGACTGACCTCGGTCATGCGCCCGGCGTTGAGTTCGGTGCGGTCCACGTAGACCACCCGCGCCTCATCCTCGCGCTTGGTCGCCGAGACGAACAGCGTCGCCTCCGCCATGCCGTAGCAGGGCTTGATCGCGGTCTTGGGCAGACCGTACGGCTCGAAGGCGTCGTTGAACTTCTTCATCGACGTCACCGATACCGGTTCGCTGCCGTTGATCAGGCCGATCACATTGGAGAGGTCGAGTTCCTCACCCGGCTTGGGCAATCCGCGCGCCGCGGCATGCTCGAACGCGAAATTCGGTGCGGCGGCGAAGATCTCGGCGCCGTCCTCCTGCGCGGCCAGTTCTTTGATCCAGCGGTACGGCCGGCGCACGAAGGCGCTGGGCGACATGATGGTGATGAACTTGCCGCCGATGGTCGGCAGGATGACCGTCAACAGGCCCATATCGTGGAACAGCGGTAACCAGGTGACGCCGCGCGCTTTCTCGGTGATACCAACGGTATTGATCACCTGCAGCAGGTTGGTGCCGACCGCGCGGTGCGTGATCTCCACACCGGCGGGCGTGCGGGTGGAACCGGAGGTGTACTGCAGGTACGCGACGCTGTCGATATTGATGTCCGGGCGCACCCAGGCGGAACCGACGCTGTCCGGAATCGCTTCCACCGCAATGATGCGCGGCCGTTTCGGCGCGGGCAGATCCCGGAAGATCTCGCGCACACCGGGTGCCGAGGGACCGATCGTCAGGATGGCCGCGGGCTGACAGTCGTCGAGCACCGCGTGCAACCGATCCGAATGACCCTGCTCATCCGGGTCGAACAGCGGCACCGCGATACAACCCGCGTAGACCGCCGCGTACATGGCGACGATGTAGTCCAAGCCCTGCGGCGCCAGGATGGCGACTCGATCGCCCGGCTGCGTCACCTGCTGCAACCGGGCTGCCACCGCGCGCAACCGGACACCGAACTCGTTCCAGGTCAGCTCGAAATACTCACCGTCGCGTTCGCGGGAGTAGTCGACATAGCGGTAGGCGAGCTCATCCCCTTGCGCCGCAGAGTGCTTGTCGACCAGGTCGATCATGGTCTGGTTGCTCGGCATCTGAATATTGCCGCGTTCGTCCAGATAGTCATCAATGGTCTCGCCGATCATTCCCTATCCTTTTTCAACTCACAGAAATGACTGTGCAGTGACACCGAACAAGAATCGACACCGAAGCCCGAGAAGTAGCTGGGGCTGGGGAAGACTAGCAGGTGTCCATGATGCACGTCACTCAGTACCGGCCGAAGGCCAGGGCTACGTTGTGGCCGCCGAAACCGAACGAGTTGTTCAGCGCGTACTCGTAGGTACCGGAGCGCGCCGAACCGGCGACCACGTCAAGGTCGATTTCCGGGTCCAGATTGTCCAAATTCAAGGTGGGCGGGATGATTCCGTCACGCACGCTGAGCACGGTGAGAACCGATTCGAGCGCACCCACGGCACCGATGGAATGGCCGAGCGCGGACTTCGGCGCGTAGACAGCTGCGTGGTTGCCGACGGCCTGATAGATGGCGTTCGCCTCGGCCGTATCGCCGATCGGGGTGGCGGTGGCGTGCGCATTGATATGCGACACATCGGATTTGGAGATACCGGCGTGTTCCATGGCGCGGCTCATGGCGCGGGCGGCCCCGGTGCCCTCCGGATCGGGCGCGACGAGGTGGAAACCGTCGGATGTGATGCCCGCGCCCATGATTCGGGCGTGGATCTTCGCGCCGCGGGCCAGCGCGTGCTCCTCGGTTTCGATGATCATGAGCGCGCCCGCCTCACCGAAGACGAAACCGTCGCGATCGCGGTCGAAGGGGCGCGAGGCGGCCTTCGGATCGTGGTTGCGGGTGCTCATGGCGCGCATCATGGAGAAGCCCGCGATGGGGAGCGCCTGGATGGAACCTTCCACGCCGCCGGTGATCATCATGTCGGCATCGCCCATGACGATCTTCTGCCAGGCGTTCGCGATTGCCTCCGAACCGGACGAACAAGCCGAAACAGGCGTTGTCACACCGGCCCTCGCGCCCAGCTCCACACTGACCACGGCCGCCGGACCGTTCGGCATGATGGTCTGCACGGTCAGGGGCGAGACCTTGCGGTAGCCGCCGCTGGAGAGTTTGTCGCGCGCGATGATCAGCATTTCCGCACCGCCCAGACCGGTGCCGATGGCCACGCCGAGGCGATCGCCGTCCACCTCCGGACTGCCCGCGTTGCGCCAGACCTCGCGGCCCAGCACCAGCGCCATCTGCTCGACATACGAGGTGCGGCGGCATTCCTCACGTTCGAGGACCGAGGTCGGCGACACCTTCAGATGTCCGCCGATGCGCACGGGCAGGCCGAAATCGTCGAGGAAGCTGTCCTCGAGAACGTCGATCCCGCTCTCGCCGTTGAGTAGGCCCTTCCAGGTCGAATCGACGTCACCGGCGATGGAGGTGGTGGCCGCCAAGCTGGTGACCACGACGTTCGGGAACTTCCTTTTAGGCGTCTGCATGATCGTTCACTCTCCGTAGCAATGCTCCGGCGAACCAGATTTCGATCCGCGTGGGCTGTCAAGGACTGGTAGCAACTAGCGAACGCACCCGGCCGGTTGACACTTCGGCGGGGGATGAAGCCAATCTCCGGCGAACTGGGCTAGATTATCCGAGGCGAAGCCGACCAGTCTCTTTGACCGACACGCGGACATCCCCGGAACTCTTCCCGGCGGCGTCTTCCCCGCGGCGGCGATCGCCAGTTCTCAAGCGCTTTCTACTGCATCATTCCGCAGCGCATTGCCATTTCGAGGGAGGCACACGACGGTGGCCAGGAATCTCACGCAGCTCGAGATGCTCATCGAGCTTGAGCCGATCGCCGAAGCGAATGTGAATAGGCATCTATCCATGGCCAAGGACTGGCATCCGCACGACTATGTGCCGTGGGATGCGGGTCGCAACTTCGCAGCAATGGGCGGCAAGGATTGGGATCCGGAGGAGTCGCAGCTCAGCGAGGTCGCCAAGGCGGCAATGATCACCAATCTTCTCACCGAGGACAATCTGCCCAGTTACCATCGGGAAATCTCGGAGAACTTCTCCATGGACGGTCCGTGGGGCACCTGGGTGGGCCGCTGGACCGCCGAGGAGAACCGGCACGGCATCGTACTGCGCGACTATCTGGTGGTGACTCGCGGCGTCGATCCCGAGGCGCTCGAACACGCCCGGATGATCCATATGACCAACGGCTACAGCGCCACCCAGATCGCGCGGAAACGTATCGGCACCAACGCCATTCCGGCTGCTGCCGGATTTATGGCTTCCGTCGCCTATGTCACTTTTCAAGAATTAGCGACGCGCGTTTCGCATCGCAATACCGGCAAAGTTTGCAATGACCCCATAGCGGACAGGATGCTGCAGCGCATCGCCGCCGACGAGAACCTGCACATGATCTTCTACCGCAACCTGTGCGGCGCTGCCCTGGACCTCTCCCCCGATCAGTCCATGGAAGCCATCACCCATATGATCCGCAATTTCGAGATGCCCGGCGCCGGTATGCCCAACTTCCGCCGCAACGGCGTCCTCATGGCCAAACACGGCATCTACGACCTCCGCCAGCACCTGGAGGAGGTCCTGCTGCCCGTCCTGAAGAAGTGGAATATCTTCGACCGCACCGACTTCGGCGCGCACGGCGACCAACTCCGCAATGAACTCGGCGACTACCTCGACAAGCTCCGCAAGGACGTGGTCAAGTTCGAGGAACAACGCGACCGCTCCCTCGCCCGCGACGCCGAACGCGCGGAGAAACAGGCCGCCCTGCTCGTGGTCTGACCTCCGAACCCCAGCGCCGCCCCGGAATCCGTTCCGGGGCGGCGTTTTTCATTGCGTCCGGGCCCTCAGAACAGGGTCATGGGATCGGTCGGGATGGGATCGGGCAGCGGCTCCAGGTCCGGGAGGTGGGTGGCTACTTCGGCGTGGAAGCGGCGGGAGAGGGTGCGGGAGGTGGCGTTGTCGGGGGTGTGGATGAAAATCGTTGGGGAGCGGCCCTCTTGGAGCCAGGTGACGGTTTGGTCCACCCAGGGTTGCCAGCCCGCGACGGTGGCGGCGGCGTCGTCGCGGCCGTGGTAGCGGACGATCGGGAATTCGGTGAGGGCCCTGGTGCGGCGCGGGAGTTTGGGTTTCTTGGATTGGGCTTCGCGTTCGGCGGTGCTGATCGGGCCCGCGGCGAACAGGACGGTGGTGTCGAAGGGGATCCACTCCGCGCCCGCGGCTTCCAGAACGGCTTCCAATTGGGCTATGGCTCTGGGGTTTTCGAAGAAGGCGGGATGGCGGACCTCCACGGCCGCGCGATAGTGCGGAGGGAGCCCTTCGAGGAGGTTGGACAGGGCTTTCAGGTCGGTGAAGGAGCCCGGGAGTTGGATCCAGAGGGCGTGCAGGCGACGGCCGAGGGGTTCGATGGCGTCGAGGAAGAGGTTCATATCGTTGTCTATGCCGGACAGGCGGCGGTCGTGGGTCACCGTGCGCGGCAGCTTCATGACGAAGCGGAAATCGGGATCGGTTTGGCGGGACCAGGATTCGACGGTGCGGCGCTGTGGGGTGGCGTAGAAGGTGGTGTTGCCTTCGACCGCGTTGCACCAGGAGGCGTAGGTGCGCAGGCGCTCCGCCGGGGGAAGTGGGCGTTCCTGCCAGTCCGGGTGTGTCCACATCGCGCATCCCACGTACAACCGCATATCTGCCACGTTAGGTCAAGGGCTTCTTGGGGCGCAGCCAACCGAAGGTAAGCTCCACGGCTCGCCGCCAGTTGTCGTATTCGTCGGCGCGCAGCGCGGGGTCCATGCGCGGCACCCACTGGGCCGCCACCCGCCAGTTATGGCGCAGCCCTTCGAGATCCGGCCAATAACCGACCGCCAGGCCCGCCGCGTACGCCGCGCCCAGCGAGACGGTTTCGGAGACTATGGGGCGCATGACCGGTATGTCGAGGACATCGGCGACTATCTGCATGAGGAGGTTGTCGGAGGTCATTCCGCCGGCCACCCGGAGCGACTCGGCGCGCAGTCCGGCATCGGCGTTCATGGCCTCGACCACGTCCCGGGTCTGCCACGCGGTGGCCTCCAGGACGGCACGGGCTATGTGGCCCTTGGTGATATAGGACGTCAGACCGATGAGCAGACCGCGCGCGTCACTGCGCCAATGCGGGGCGTAAAGACCCGAGAACGCGGGCACCAGATAGCAGCCGCCATTGTCCTGGACTGTGCCCGCGAGGGTTTCGATCTCCGGGGCGCTCGCGATGAGCCCGATATTGTCCCGCAGCCACTGCACCAGTGAACCCGTCACCGCGATCGGGCCCTCCAGCGCGTACACCGGATCCGGGCCGATCTGATAACCGATGGTGGTGAGCAGTCCGTGCTGTGAGCGCACCAGTTCGCGTCCGGTGTTCATGAGCAGGAATCCGCCTGTGCCATAGGTGCATTCGAGCTCACCGGGCGCGAAACAGGTCTGCCCGAACAGCGCCGCGTGCTGATCGCCGAGTGCGGCCGCGATGCGCACGCCAGGCACCACCCGGCGGGCCACGCCGAAATCCCCGGTGGACGGTTCGATGCGCGGCAGCATCGCCTTCGGTATATCGAAGAACCGCAACAGCTCGTCATCCCAGGCCAGGGTGGCCAGATTCATCAGCAGTGTGCGCCCGGCATTGGTCACATCGGTGACGTGCACCCCGTGATCAGCGCCGCCGGTGAGATTCCAGATCAGCCAGGTCTCCATGGTGCCGAACAGCACCTCACCGCGTTCGGCGCGCTCGCGCAGACCCGAGACGTTGTCCAGCATCCAGCGCAGTCGGGGCGCGGCGAAATAGGTGGCCAGCGGCAGCCCGCACAGTTCCCGAATCCGTTCCGCCCCCGGCGTTTCCCGCAAATCGGAGACCAGTTCCTCGGTGCGCACATCCTGCCAGACGATGGCGCGCCCGATCGGCGTACCGGTGCGCCGATCCCACACCACGGTCGTCTCACGCTGATTCGCGATTCCCAGCGCCGCCACCTGCTCCGCCGTGATGCCCGCATCCCGCAGCGCCGCGGGCACCACCCGCTCCACGGTCTTCCAGATCTCCAGCGCGTCCTGCTCCACCCAGCCGGGCCGGGGATAGTGCTGCCGATGCTCCCGCTGCGCCACCCCCGCGAACCGTGCGCGCTGATCGAACAGGATGCAGCGGGTCGAGGTCGTGCCCTGATCGATCGCCAGAACATAGCGCTGCGTCATCCGAGCTCGCTCCGATCCGGCATGGGAACCCCTGTGCGGCAACGGGATATGGTCAACCTAGTGGAGCCGATCACCGGGCGCGCCCTCACTGTGCACCGCCCAAATCACGCGAAACGGCTTGTGCCGCATCACGAACCTGCGCGATGAGCGCGGTGCGGAGGCGAAGCTGGCCGTCGCAGAGGTGATCGATGGGTCCGGTGATGCCCATCGCGCCGACCACCAGGCCGCCCCGCGAACGAATCGGTGCGCCGATACCGGCTTCGCCGGAACGGTATTCGCCGATCTCCCCCGCCCAGCCGGTGCGGCGCACCTCGGTCAGCGCGCGGCCCAGCGCGGGCCGATCGGTGATGGTGCGGTGGGTCAGTGCGGGCAGCTCGGCCTCGCGCACCACGGCCGCCAGCTCGGAATCGTAGGCCAGCAACACTTTTCCGAGCGCGGTCGCGTACGGCGGCAGCACTTCACCGAGTTCGAGCGCCTGCGAGGTGTTGTCCGGGCGGAAGACATGGTGGATCACCCGCACCTCACCGTGCACCGGCGCGGCGATGCGCACCGATTCCCCGGTGCGCGCGGCCAGCGCATCGGCCCGGTTGATCGCGCGCGAGCGCAGCTCATTGGCATCGAGATAGCCCGCGCCCAGCTCACCGAGTGCCGACCCGAGCTGATATTTACCGCTGGCAGTGTCCTGCTCCACGAATCCGACGCCCTGCAGGGTCTTCAGGATCCCGTGCGCGGTCGGCTTGGCCAGTCCCAGCGCCGCCGCGATCTCCCCGACTCCCATGCGCCCGGATCCGCGTGCGAGCAGGCGCAGCATGGCCGCTGCGCGCTCGATCGACTGAATCGGGCCGGGCATGGTCGTAACCTATCAGCAAACCGTTCGGCATTGTCGAACGCGCACCCTGTCGGTGACACCCTCCACTTCGTAACGTGGACCTCGGGCCCGGCCGCAACCGGTCTCACCAGGGATTACGGACTCAACGACGAGTATCCGGAAAGGGACCGCGATGACGCAGTACGTGGGAGCCATCGATCAGGGCACGACCTCCACGCGCTTCATGGTGTTCGATCACGGCGGCGCGGTGGTTGCCCGCCATCAACTCGAACATGAGCAGATCATGCCGCAGGCCGGCTGGGTGGAACACAATCCGGACGAGATCTGGGAACGCACCCGCACCGTCATCAAGAGCGCCCTGGCCGGGGCCGGACTCACGGCGCAGGACCTCACCGCCGTCGGCGTCACCAATCAGCGCGAGACCACCATCGTGTGGAACCGCCGCACCGGACGCCCCTACTACAACGCCATCGTCTGGCAGGACACCCGCACCGATCGCATCATCAAGGAGATCGAGAAGGCCGGGCACGGCGATCTCATCCGGCAGCGCGCCGGACTGCCGCCCGCACCGTATTTCTCCGGCGGCAAACTCAAATGGATTCTCGACAACGTCCCGGGCGTGCGGGAGGCCGCCGAACGCGGTGACGCGCTGTTCGGCACCCCCGACACCTGGTTGATCTGGAATCTCACCGGCGGTGTGCGCGACGGCGTGCACATCACCGATCCCACCAATGCCTCACGCACCATGCTGATGGATCTCGAAACCCTGGACTGGGACGAGGAATTGCTGTCGGTGTTCGGGATTCCGCGCGCCATGCTGCCCGCGATCGCACCGTCCTCCAACCCTGAGATCTTCGGCACCACCAATCCGGACGGGCCGTTCAAGGGTTCGGTGAAAATCGCCGGGGTACTGGGCGATCAGCAGGCCGCCACCGTCGGCCAGGTGTGCTTCCGGACCGGTGAGGCCAAAAACACCTACGGCACAGGGAATTTCCTGATGCTGAATACCGGTACCGATATTGTGCACTCCAAGCACGGCCTGCTCACCACCGTCGCGTACCAGTTCGGCGACGAGAAGCCGGTGTACGCGCTCGAAGGGTCGATCGCGGTCACCGGATCGGCCGTGCAGTGGTTGCGCGATCAGCTCGGAATCATCTCCGGCGCATCGCAAATCGAGCGATTGGCCAGTCAGGTCAGCGATACCGGCGGCGTGTACTTCGTACCCGCGTTCTCCGGGCTGTTCGCACCGTACTGGCGGCCCGACGCGCGCGGCGCGATCCTGGGCCTGTCCCGCTACAGCAATAACGCCCACTTGGCCAGGGCCACACTGGAATCCATCTGCTACCAGACCCGCGATGTGGTCGAGGCCATGCAGCGCGACTCCGGGGTGAAGCTCGAGACGCTGCGCGTGGACGGCGGCGTCACCTCCAATGAACTGGCCATGCAGATCCAGGCCGACTTCCTGGGCGTACCCGTCTCGCGGCCGATGGTGCCCGAGACCACCGCGCTCGGCGCGGCCTACGCGGCCGGACTGGCCGTCGGATTCTGGAACAACACAGACGAACTCGTCGCCAACTGGCACGAGGACAAACGCTGGCAGCCCACCTTTTCCGAGCAGCAGCGCGAGCGCGGGTACGCCCGCTGGCTCAAAGCGGTGTCACGAACGCTCGACTGGGTCGATATCGATGACGACGACTGATCCGAAGCTGCCACCCATGACTGAAAACACCGATAACAAGGAGATTTTCGTGTCCGCACAACTGGATCCCGCCTACCGCACCCGGGCCATCGATGCGCTCGGCGACACCGAGATCGACGTCCTGGTCATCGGTGGCGGCGTAACCGGCGCGGGAGCGGCCCTGGACGCCGCCTCGCGTGGACTGTCCGTCACCCTGGTGGAGGCGCGCGATTTCGCCGCAGGCACCTCGAGCCGGTCGTCCAAACTCATCCACGGTGGTCTGCGCTACCTCGAACAGCTCGACTTCGCCTTGGTCCGTGAGGCTTTGAAGGAGCGCGGGCTGCTGCTGAACAAGCTGGCCCCGCACCTGGTGCATCCGGTGCCGTTCCTTTTCCCGCTCCAGCATCGCGTCTGGGAGCGCGCCTACATCGGCGCGGGCGTGGCGCTGTACGACACCCTCGGCGGAGCGCGCGCGGTGCCCATGCACCGGCATCTGACCCGCACGGGCGCACTGGAATTGGCGCCCGCGCTCAAGGATGACGCCATGACCGGGGCGATCAAGTACTACGACGCCCAGGTCGACGATGCCCGGCACACCATGACCCTGGCGCGCACCGCGGCCCAGCACGGCGCGACCGTGCTCACCCGGACCAAGGTCACCGGACTGCTGCGCGACGGTGAGAAGGTTGTCGGCGCGAAGGTCATGGATCTGGAAACCGGTCTGGAACATACGATTCGGGCGCGCACCGTGATCAGCGCGACCGGGGTGTGGACCGATGACATGATCAAGATGACCGGCGTGGAATTCCCGTTCCACGTGCGCATGTCCAAGGGCGTGCACATCATGGTGCCGCGCGAGCGGCTGAACATGAACACCGGTCTGATCATGCGCACCGAGAAGTCCGTGCTGTTCGTGATCCCGTGGGCCGAGCACTGGATCATCGGCACCACCGATACCGACTGGTCGCTGGACAAGAACCATCCGACCGCCAGCGCCGCGGATGTGCAGTACATCCTCGACCACATCAATTCGCTGCTGCGCGAACCGCTTACGCGCGCCGATATCGTCGGCACCTACGCCGGACTGCGGCCGCTCATGACCGGTGCGAACAAGGAGACCTCCAAGCTCTCGCGCGAACACGCGGTCGCCGAACCCGCCCCCGGGCTGTTCGTCATCGCGGGCGGCAAGTACACCACCTACCGGGTGATGGCCGCCGATGTGGTCGATGCCGCCGCCGCGCGACTGGGCAGCGACGCGCCGTCCTCGGTCACCGCGGATCTGCCGCTGCTCGGCGCGGTCGGCTACCAGGACATCCTCGGCGATATCGAGGATGTCGCGGCCCGCGCCGAACTGCCGGTCGAGACCGTGCGCCATCTGCTCGGCCGCTACGGTTCGCTCACCGAGAGCGTATTCGACCTCATCGCCGCGGTTCCCGAACTGCGCGAACCGATTCCGGGCGCGGAGGACTACCTGGCCGCCGAGGCCGTCTACGCCGCCACCCACGAGGGCGCACTGCACCTGGACGACGTCCTGACCCGCCGCACCCGCATCTCCATCGAGGTGCCCGACCGTGGCCTGAAGGCGGCCCCGGAAATCGCCCGCCTCATCGCCCCGCACCTGGGCTGGGACGACGACCGCACCAACGCGGAGATCAACCAGTACTACGACCGCGTCCACGCCGAACTCGCCGCCAACGAGGCCGATGACGACGAGGCCGCCAACGCGGCCCGCCTGCTCGCGCTCAGCTAGCACCGTAGAAACAATGGAAAGGGGTGCCGCCGGAATACGGCGGCACCCCTTTCCACGTTGTCGATCCTGATGGTCGACGATTGGGGCATGGTGGTCACTGCGTATGAAGCCGATCTGTTCGAGCGGTCGCGGGGGCGGCTCGAGGCGATCGCGTATCGGCTGCTGGGGTCGGCCGGTGATGCCGAGGATGCCGTCCAGGATGCGTATCTGCGCTGGCACGCGGCGGACCGGGCATTGATCGAGGTGCCCGAGGCGTGGTTGACCAAGGTGCTCACCAATCTGTGTCTCAATCAGCTCACCTCGGCGCGGGCCAGGCGGGAAACCTATGTGGGGCAGTGGCTTCCGGAGCCGGTGCTGGCCGGGGATCCCATGTTGGGCCCGGCCGATACCGTCGAACAGCGGGAGTCGGTGTCGATCGCCATGCTCACCGTGATGGAACGGCTCTCGCCCAATGAGCGCGTGGTGTACGTGCTGCGCGAGGCGTTCGGGCATTCGCATCGGGAGATCGCGGCGATCCTCGAGCTCACCGAATCGAATTGCCAGCAGCTGTATCGGCGGGCGAAACAGCATGTCGGAGCGGAGAAATCGCGCATCGAGGTGGATTCGGCGGCCGCGCGCAAGGTCGTCGAGGAGTTTCTGGCCGCGGTGCTGAGCGGTGATACCGAACCGCTCATTCGCCTGCTCACCGCCGATGCGGTCAGCATCGCCGACGGCGGCAGCACGGTTCCGGCGCGCAGGACCCCGGTCATCGGCGCGCTCGCCATCGCCCGCTACCTGCGCGATATCTTCCGGTCGACCCCGGCCAAGGTCGCCTATGTCGGCGGCGAGCCGACGTTCTACGCCGTCGAGGTCAATGGCGATCCCGCGATGCTGGTCGAGGTCGCCGGGCGGGTCTACGGCATCTTCGCCCTGAACGCGACCCCCGAGGGCGTCGTGGCGATCAATATCCAGGTCAATCCCGACAAACTGGAGCGCCTCGCCCGGCAGTGGGCCGCTTCCGCACCGCATCAGCCCCTCACCGGGAGCTGGTGATCCACATCACATCCGAGTTCTGTCAGGGATTGCGGCGCTGTCCGGTTCAGGAGGTGTCGCAAACCAGATAGGAGCTCACCATGAACCACCGCATCGTCATCCTCGGAGCCGGATACGCCGGAGCCACCGCCGCCGGACGCCTCGCCAAGCGGCTGCACCGCGATGACGTCGAGATCACCCTGGTCAACGGTGATCCCGATTTCGTCGAGCGGGTGCGCCTGCATCAGCTCGCCAGCGGACAGGATTTGAAGCAGCGCCCGCTGCGCGAGATGTTCGCGGGCACCGGGGTTCGAGTGAAAGTAGCGCGGGTCGGCGCGGTCGATGTCGACGCCAAGACGGTCGATCTTCTCGGTGCGAACGGTGCCGAGACACTGGGCTATGACACCCTCGTCTACGCCCTGGGCAGCACCGTCGCCGACTACGGGGTCCCGGGCGTCACCGAATATGCCCACAATGTCGCGAGCAAGCAGGCCGCACTGGCGCTGCGCGCACGGCTTAGTGAATTGGCTTCGGGCGCAACGGTGCTGATCGCGGGCGGCGGACTGACCGGCATCGAGGCCGCCACCGAGATCGCCGAAGCCCGGCCGGATCTCGCGGTCACCATCGCGGCGCGCGGCGGTATCGGCGACTGGCTCAGCGAGCAGGCCCGGCAGTACCTGCGCACCGCGCTGGATCGGCTCGGGGTCACCGTGCACGAGCGCACCGATATCGCCCGGGTCGGCGCGAATGGCGTGGAAACCGCTGCGGGCGAGGAGATTCCGGCGCAGGTGACGGTGTGGACCGCAGGTTTCGCGGTGCATCCCATCGCGGCCGCCACCACCCTGGAGGTGTCCGAGGCCGGGCGGATCGTCGTCGACGGCACCATGCGATCGGTCTCGCACCCCGACGTGTACGCCTTCGGCGATGCCGCGCATGTCGCGGGAGTCGGGGGTAAGACCCTGCGAATGGGTTGCGCCACAGCGACTCCCATGTCGTGGCAGGGCTCGGACGCACTTGCCGCGCGGCTGACCGGTCGCGAGGTGATCGACACCCCGATCGGCTACAACATGCAGTGCATCAGCCTCGGCCGCCGAGATGCCCTGGTGCAGAAGGTGACCGATGAGGATGAGCCCACGGACAAGATCTTCACCGGGCGCACGGGCGTGCGTATCAAGCAGCTCATCTGCGCGGCCGCCGCGTGGAGCGTCGCGCATCCGACCATGATGCTGCCGAGCCGTCGCCGCCGCATCGTGGTGACCACCCCGGTCACCGCGTGATCAAGGCAGCAGGCGCTGTTCCTTCGCCACCGCGACCGCGGCCGCGCGCGTGTCCACGGCGAGTTTGTCGTAGATGCGGCCGAGGTGGGTTTTGACGGTGGCCTCGGAAATGTGCAGGGCGCGAGCGATTTCGCGATTGCCGAGACCGCGCGAGAGCTGGGCGAGGATATCCAGTTCGCGCGCGGTCAAGGTGGGGCGCGGATTGCGCATCTGCGCCATGACGCGGTGCGCCACCGGCGGCGACAACGCCGTCTTCCCCTGCGCCGCGGCGTGAATCGCGGCGAACAGCTCCTCGGGACTCTCGGCCTTCAACAGATATCCGGTCGCCCCCGCTGCAATGGCGCGGGTGATATCCGCATCGGTGTCATAGGTGGTCAGCACCAGCACCCGCGGTGTGGGAGAAGCGAATTCGGTGATCCGCCGGGTGGCCTCCGCACCGTCCATATCGCCGCCGAGTTGCAGATCCATCAGCACCACATCCGGCCGCAACCGCTCGGCCAGCGCGACCGCCTCGGGACCACTGCCCGCCTCACCGATCACCTCGATCCCCGGCGCGCTCGACAACAGGGCCAGCAGTCCGGCCCGCACCACCGCGTGATCATCGCAGATCACCAGGCGCACAGCCGAATCCGTCATGACCGCTCCAATGGGATCGCGGCGGAGAGCACGGTGCCCTCCCCCGGCGCGGACTCAATGGTCACCGCGCCGCCGAACTGCCGCACCCGGGCCCGAATCGCCGGAAGCCCGTGCCCGCGTTCCGATTCGGAAGTGACCCGCTCGGGATCGAATCCGCACCCGTCATCCGCGATATCCAGCGCGACCTGATCACCCAGATAGGTCAGCGTAATCGTGGCGTTGGCCGCACCGGCATGCTCGCGTACATTCGCCAACGCGCCCTGCGCAATTCGCAATAGCGTCGACTCCACCCGCGCGGGCAGCTCCGCGGGAGCCCCATCGAATTGGAAGTCAACGGCCAGCTCCGGCCCTGTCTCGCGCGCGGCGAACGCACCTAAAGCCGCAATGAGCGAACCGTTCTCGGCCAACTCCGCCGGAGCTAGATCGTGCACGAATCGCCGCGCCTCGGCGAGATTGCGATCCGCGATCCCGGCTGCGGTGCGCACATGCTCCCGCGCTCGCACCGAATCCTGTTCCCACACCAGCTCTGCCGCCTGCAGCAGCATCCGCTGACTCGAAAGCCCCTGTGCGAGCGTGTCATGAATCTCCATGGCCAACCGCCCCCGCTCCTCGAGCATCCCCTCCCGCCGTTCCAGCGCCGCCTCACGTTCGGTCTGCCGCCGCATGTACACGAAAACCGCGGTGGCAATGGCGGCGACCGCGGGCGGAGCCAGCAGCACATTCGGATCCAGCCAACCCGCCAGCCGCACCTGGGTGACAACGACCAGCCCGGTCAGCAGCACCGCGAGCGGCAGCGCGATCCGCAGCGGCAATATCCGCAGAGCCAGATACAGAAGAGGCACCGCACACCAGGCGAAGCTCGGCCCCAACACCACCAGCACCGCCCACACCGCGACCACGGACCCGAACCAGACTGTGCGCCAAGGCCGTAACGGATGGTCGGGACGGTCGCGGTGGCGATCCGAGCGGGCATCGAGTGCATAGAGCACGGCCAGCACCACCGAGAGCCCGATGACCCAGGACGCGCGCGGAGTGTCATGATGCCGGATCAGGAAGCGAGCCAGCGAGGCGGCCAGCAGTACATAGAACGCGGCATCCATCACCAGACCGAGGCGGCGGGCGTCGGCGGTTTCCGCGTGCGGCGTGGACACTCTCGCACCTCCTCGGTCGGGGCAAACAGTGTCATTGTGCCTGGTGCGGGTGGGTTCGCGGGTCAACCGATCGGCTGATGTGGGGGTCGGCCGGGTGGGGTGGGGAATGTAGCCGGGACGGGGATGGCAGGTGGGGGTTCGGGTCGCAGGATTGGTGGGGAACGGGCCGGTCGGCTCGGAATGAGTGCGAGCGTTAGGAAATGGCATGGGCGGCAAGGGTGTATCAGTGCGGAACCGGATTCTGGTCGGCGGGGTGGCCGCGGTGGCGGTGACCGCCGGGGTGGTCGGGGTGGTGGCGTCCAATGCGGACAGCACCGAGCCGGGTGTGAAAGCGCCGGTTGTGGCGGACGCGTCGGATGCGAATCTGCAGCAGACCACGCATCTGACCGTGGCCGCCGCGACCAAGGCGGCGCAGGCGGCGCTGGATGCGGCGAAGCAGGAGAATCAGCGGGTCAGTGTGGCCGTGGTGGATCGGGACGGGAACACCATCGTGGTACTGCGCGGGGACGGCGCGGGACCGCAGTCGTTCGAATCGGCCAAGCAGAAGGCATTCACGGCCGTGTCGTGGAATGCGCCGACCTCGCAGCTGGCCGGGCGGTTGCAGAGCGCGCCGCAGCTGGCCGCGATTCCGGGGACGCTGTTCCTGGCCGGCGGCGCACCCGTCGACGCCAAGGGCGCGCCGATCGCGGGCATCGGGGTGGCGGGCGCGCCGAGCGGTGATCAGGATGAGAAGTTCGCGCAGGCGGGTGCGGCCGCGCTCGGCCACTGACGTCCGTCCCGCCGAGGCACCGGCGCGTGTTCCTGGAGATTTGCCGAAGTTCAAACCGTAGAGTCTGATCAGGTATGGCCGCAGCAGCGGAAGAACACCCGATCGGAGGTCATCCATGAACTTCAGCGAGATATTCGTGAGTGAGGCGCTCGGCACCGGGATCCTCATCCTGCTCGGCGCCGGAGTCGTAGCCAACGTATTGCTCGCCAAATCAAAAGGTTTCGATGGCGGCTGGCTGCTCATCACCTTCGGCTGGGGACTCGGCGTATTCGGCGGCGTCTACGTCGCCTACAAGACCGGCGGCCATCTCAATCCCGCCGTCACCATCGGCAATCTGTTCGCCGGGGCCGACGAATACGCGCCGGGCGTACCGGTGAACTTCGGCAATACCGTCGCCTACCTCACCGGGCAGCTGGCCGGTGCGTTCGTCGGAGCCTGCGCCGCATTCGTGGCGTACAAGCGGCATTTCGACGAGGAACCCGATGAGGCCAAGAAGCTCGCGGTGTTCTCCACCGGTCCCGCCATCCGCTCGTACCGGTGGAATTTCCTCACCGAGGTCATCGCCACCTTCGCGCTGGTATTCGTGATCCTGGCCTTCGGGCACACCCCGAGCGGACTCGGACCGCTGGCGGCGGCACTGCTGGTGGTCGGCATCGGCGCCTCACTCGGCGGCCCGACCGGATACGCCATCAATCCGGCGCGCGATCTCGGACCGCGCATCGCCTACGCGCTGCTGCCCACCGGACGCCCGATGAATATGCTCCCGCAACGGGTTCCGGCCGATCTGAACGCGGGCGGCGGCGTCGCCGAGCGGGTGGAGGAGCAATTGCCCGCGCATCCGGGCTCGCGGCACAAGAACGCGGACTGGGCCTACGCCTGGGTACCGGTGCTCGGACCGCTGGTCGGCGGTGCGCTCGCGGGCCTGGTGGCGCAGCTCTACCTCTGATTCGCCCCGCCCCCGGGGAGCGAATGTCGGTGCGGCTTGCTAGCTTTCGCGGCGTAAACGTTGACGGAAGCTTGGAGCGCGGCGCATGACCACCGGGGAAACCACCTATCTGGAACTGTCGGAAGACAGCGGTTCGGCACACAAGTTCTACGAGGTCGTGGTGGCTGACACCCAGGTGACCATTCGTTTCGGCCGCATCGGTGAGACCGGGCAGGTCCGGGTGAGTTCCTTTGCCACCGTGGACAAGGCGCGCGCCGCCGCCGCCAAGAAGCTCGGCGAGAAGGTGCGCAAGGGGTACGCGCCCGCGGTCATGGGCGCGCGGGCCGCGCGACCGGTCACCCGGCGCGCCATCGTCTCGCAGCGGTCCACCGCGAAGAAGGCCCCGGTGCTGTGGACCTTCGATTCCGGTGCGGCCGCCTTCGGCATCTTCGTGGACGAACAGCGCTGCTGGGTCGGCAATGAGAGCGGCGATGTCTTCACGCTCACCCCGGCGGGCGAGGTGACCGGCCGCTTCCGCCTTCCGGACGCGGTGAAATGCATTGTGGCCGACGACTTCTGGATCTACGCGGGCTGCGATGACGGCCGCGTCTACGATCTGTCCGGCAAGGTGCCGCGCGCGGCCTACGATATCGCCGCCAATGTCGACATCTACTGGCTCGATATCCACGACGGCATTCTCGGCGTCTCGGACCGCAAGGGCGGGCTCACCGTCATCGACCACGAGGAGGAATCGCTGTGGTCGCGGCAGAGCAATGGCGATTCCGGCTGGATGGTCCGCATCGACGATGACGGTGTCTACCACGGGCATTCGAAGGGCGTCACCAAATACGATCTGGAGAGCGGCAATAACGAATGGCAGGTGCGCACCGACGGCGCGGTGCTGTTCGGCTGGCAGGAAGCCGACGCGGTGTACGCGGGCACCAGCCGCAATCAGGTGCGCATGGTGGCCAAGAACGGGCAGTCCGATCGCGGCTACCAGTGCGATGCGATGGTGTTCTCCTGCGCCACCTCACCGGACGGGCGCTATGTCTTCGCCGGTGACAATTACTCCTCGGTGTACTGCTTCGACTCCAGCGGTCAGCGGCTGTGGAAGCTCGGAACCGGCTGCGGTTCGGCGTATTCCATGCAGTACCACGACGAGAAGCTGTACCTGGTCACCACCAATGGCTCACTGGCCTGCCTGGATGTGAGCGAGGCCGCCATCCATGACGCCGAACAGGGCGTGCTGCCGCAGACGCTTTCGGTGAAGGCGCCGGAGATCTCCGCCGTAACACCCAGTGCCACGGTCGAACTGGCCGTCGACGCGGGCGACGGCGTGATCGTGGAATGCGTGAACGACGGCGGCAACCTGCGCGTGCACGTGGTGTCCCCCGGCTATCGGAACGGCTGGAATGTGCAGTTCCCCCGCGATATTCGCGAGGCGGGCGTGCGCTACGTGGTCGATTCGGTCTCCGAATCCGCGCGCGGCGGCTTCTACCGCGTGCGCGGTGATATCCGGCGACTGAGCTGAAGCGCCGCGAGCGGCCGAATCAGATACCGAGACTGAACAATTCACCCGGGGTCGCGCCGAGATCGGTGAAATGACTCTGGGTGACGGTCAGGAAGAGCGCGCGCGAGGTGGCGATGACGGTATCGCCGTCGGTGAGCACCGCGTCGATGAACATCTTGCGGCCCTCGCGCGCGGTCAATTGCGAAGTGACCACGAATTCCCGGCCCAGCCGGGCGGGGGCGCGGAAGTTCACGTCCAGATTCACCGTGACCGCGGGCTGGCGCAGCGGGAACAGGATCGAACCGGACGCCTCGTCCAGGGCCGCGGCCACAATGCCGCCGTGCGCCACGCCCGGCGCGCCCTGATGCCGCTCATCCATGGTGAACGTGCCGCGCACGGTATCGCCGCGGCGCTCGAACACCATGCGGGGTGAGGCCGGATTCGACGGCCCGCAGCCGAAACACCCGTGGTGGTGCGGCGGAAACGGGCCATCGGCAAACAGGTCACCCAGCGGCAGCGCTGCCGATTCGCGATCGTGTTCCATCCTCAAAAGTTAACCCAGATTCGAATTCAAAGCGAGTGCCGTCACCCGCCGTCATCCCGGCATGCTTTTGGCCGGGATCCACACGAGGCGGCGCATCAGCGGAGGGTGTGGACTG
>NZ_JBHJXS010000015.1:0-317715 GCF_042269265.1 Nocardia sp. NPDC056000
ACGGGTGATTTGGTGCGCTGGAATGATTCCGGTGCCCTGGAGTATCTGGGTCGTGGCGATGATCAGGTGAAGATTCGTGGGTTCCGGATCGAACTGGGCGAAATCGAAGCCGCGCTGTCGGAATGCGACGGGGTCGCACAGGCGGCTGTCGCCGTCCGGGGCGCGGGCGCGGATACCCGCAAGCTCGTCGGATACGTGGTGGCCCAGCCGAATGCCGCAGTCGACGGTTCCCGATTGCGTGCCGAAGTCGCGAACCGCTTGCCCTCGCACCTGGTGCCCGCGCTGGTGCTGGTGCTGGATCGACTGCCATCGACCCCGAACGGCAAGGTGGACCGCCGGGCACTGCCCGATCCGGATTTCGCCGCACTGGCCTCCGATCGTGGCCCGCGCGATGCGCGCGAACAGATGCTGTGTGGATTGTTCGCCGAGATACTGGGCTTGGATCTCGTCGGAATCGACGACTCCTTCTTCGATCTCGGCGGGCATTCGCTGCTCGGGACGCGCCTGATCAGCCGAGTGAAAGCCATTCTCGGAGTGCAGCTCTCCATTCGCGATCTCTTCGAGGCGCCGACGGTGGAACTGCTGGTCGAGCGCGCCCTGACCACCGGCCCGGGAGTGGTGCGTCCGCCGGTGCTGCCGATCGCGCGACCCGCGGTGTTGCCGCTGTCCTTCGGCCAGGCCCGGCTGTGGTTCCTCAACCGCTTCGAAAGCGGTTCCGCGGCTTACAATATGCCCTTCATCCTGCGTCTGAGCGGTGCACTGGACGCGGCGGTGCTCGAACGCGCCGTACTGGACGTGCTGCTCCGACATGAGTCGCTGCGGACCGTATTCCCCGAAATCGATGGTGTGCCCCGGCAGGTGATTCTGGACCCGGCGGCTGTGGCCGCGCGCTGGAATATCCTGTCCCGCACCGTGACCGCCGACGACGCGGCGGCGACGGTCGGCGAGTTCGTCGATCGAGGGTTCGACGTGACGAGCGAATTGCCTTTGCGCGTAGCGGCTTTCGATATCGACTCGGCCGCCGATCCGGTCGATGCGACCGGACAGCGGGAGTTCCTGCTGGTTACGGTCTTGCACCATATCGCCGCGGACGGCTGGTCCCTGGCCCCGTTCGCCCGGGACGTGAGCACCGCGGTTGCCGCTCGGGCGGGCGGTGCCGCCCCCGACTGGGCCGAATTGCCCGTGCAGTACGCCGATTTCACGCTCTGGCAGCAGGGTGTGCTCGGCTCGGAACACGATCCGAGCAGCGAGCTGGCCCGGCAGCTCGGCTATTGGAAGCGCGCGCTGGCGGGGCTGCCGGAGGAGACGGTGCTGCCCGTCGACCGGATCCGCCCCGCGATCGCGTCGTATCGGGGCGGCATCGCGCCGATCGCACTGTCCGCACAGACGCACCGGGCCATGTCCGCCTTGGCCCGGGCGCGCGGCGCGACCGTGTTCATGGTGCTGCACGCGGCGCTGTCGGTGTTGCTGTCCAAGCTGGGCGCGGGCGCCGATATCGCCGTCGGAACCCCGATCGCCGGACGGGGTGACGCCGCGCTCGACGATCTGGTCGGCTTCTTCCTCAACACCCTGGTGCTGCGCACCGACCTGTCCGATGATCCGACCTTCGATGAGCTGGTGGACCGGGTGCGGACGGTGGACCTGGCCGCCTACGAGCATCAGGATGTGCCGTTCGAACTGCTGGTGGAGGCGCTCAATCCGGGGCGTGCGCTGAACCGCCACCCGCTGTTCCAGGTGATGCTGGTGCTGCAGAACAACACTCGGCCCGAGCTCGCGCTGCCCGGTGTGCGGATCGAGGTGGAAACGACCCGGACCGCGACCACGAAATTCGATCTGGAATTCGATCTCACCGAACGCTACGGCGACGATCGCTCGGGTCAGGGCATAGTCGGCGAACTCCGGTACGCGGCCGATCTGTTCGACGCCGCTACCGCGGCGGCACTGGTGGATCGTTTGATACTGGTACTGGAAACGCTTGCGGCGCAACCGGAACAGCGGCTCTCGGAGCTGACGGTCGACTGGGAACACGTCGGCCCGCAGGCCGAGCACGCGCCCGAGCAGGCGTCCGCGCCCGCCGTCACCGCCGATCCCGAGCTCGTCGCGCGGCTCGTCCGGATCGTTTCCGAGGTGCTGGGCGTGCCCGAGGTGTCTCCGCACGACATGTTCTTCGAACTCGGTGGCACCTCGATGAAGGCGATCGCGGTGAGCGAACTCGTGCGCACGACGATCGACTCGTCATTCGAATTGCGCACCCTGTTCGAGGCGCCGACGGTCGCCGCGCTCGCGCTGCGGCTGACACCCGATATCGACACCGCGGACGCCGCGGGCGATTTGCGGCTCTTCGAGCGGATCGTCCGGCTCGGCGGCAGCGGGCCGCACAAGGTCTTCTGCATCTATCCGAACAGCGGATTCGCCTGGTGCTACGGCAATCTGCACAGGTATGTGCCCGCCGGGGTCGAGATCCTGGGCCTGCAGGCTGATTTCACCGGCCGGTCCGATGCGCATGATCTTCGCGCGCTCGCGGCGGATGCGGTGCGCGACCTACTCGCCGTCGAGGGCTCGGGTGCGTACCAATTGGTGGGCTGGTCCTTCGGCGCCGTGCTCGGTCACGAAATCGCCCGGCAATTGGAGGAATTGGGCCACCGGGTGCTGCCGCCGATTCTGCTGGACGGGTATCCGGGCCGGGCATTCGGTGCGGACGAGCGCGCGGCCGCCGATATCGATGACGCGACGTTCTATCGAGGTTTCGCCGCCGCTCTCGGCCTCGGCGACGCGACGCCGACACCCGCCGGAATGGACGACCTCGCCATGTCCGAACTGGTGAATCGGGAGACCCCGTGGCGCCTGCGGCCCGAACAGGTCCGGGCCATTCGCGATGTGTCCACCCGCAATCCACGACTGCTGCACGCGCACGAGCCCGCGAAGATCGACGCCGACCTGGTCGTCTTCACGGCCCGAGAGCGGGCCGAACCCGTCGATCCACTGGTGTGGCAGGCCCATACGGGTGCGAATGTGCTGGTAGTGCCGGTCCCGGGCGGGCACGACGATATGTGCGCGGACGAGGTCCTGCGACAGGTGGGCGAGCGCATCACCCGGCAGCTGCCCGGCGATATCGACGACTGACCGCCCGCGCCCGATGCGCGTGGCCAGATGGACGACCGAAAACCGATGAAGGTAGGGGAAATGAGCAATCCGTTCGACAGCGAGGGCCAGTTCTTCGTCTTGACCAATGCCGAGGATCAGCACTCGCTGTGGCCGGCGTTCGCGGAGATCCCGGACGGTTGGACGACCGTCTTCGGCGCGGACGAACGCCAGGCGTGCCTGGACTACATCGAGCGGAACTGGACCGATATGCGGCCACGGACCTTGCGCGAAGCCATGGGTTGAACCAGCCACGATCGTCAGTCCCACCATCGACCGAAAGAACAAACAAGTGTCGCAAGATATCGATATCCACGACGAGCTCGTCAAAGTCGTCCGCGAGGATCTCGCCTCGGACATCGTCGACATCGACGAATCATCCCGCCTGATCGACGATCTGGGTCTCGACTCGGTGGCGTTCGCCATTGCCATCGTCGCCATCGAGGAGCGCATGGGTGTGCGGCTCTCCGAGCGTGAGCTGCTGGAGTGCCGCACCGTCGGCGATATCGCCGCGCTGGTGCGCACGCACCGCGAAGCGCTCGCGGCATCGACCGCCGAAACCGGGAGCCGATCATGACGCCGGTCACCACCGCCGTGGAAAATGTGCTGATCAGCGCTGTCGAAGAGCGGTTGAACGGTAGCGGTGAGCTGCGCATCCTCGATAAACGGACCGGAGCGTGGAGTGCGCGCCCCTGGGCGGATCTGTATGAGCGTTCCGTGGCGATCGCGGCCCGGCTGCAATCCACACGGCAGCACGAGACCCAAACCGTAGCCGTTATCGGTGAGCCGAATTTCGAGACCCTCGCCGCGATCTGCGGTGCCTGGCTGGCGGGGCACGGGCTCACCGTGCTCCCCGGGCCGAATCGTTTCGCCAGCAGCGAATCGTGGGCCGCCAAGACCCTGGCACAGTTCGAAACCCTCGGTGTCGCCGATGTTTTCGGCTACGGCACCGCGCTCGCCGCGCTGGACCAGCAGCTGGTGGCACAGGCCGGCACCGGCGTGCGGCTGGCCGACCCGGAGCAGGTCGCGACGTGGGGGAGCGCACCCTCGGACTTCAGGTCCACCCCGGCGCACCCGGACGCGCACGCGCTGTATCAGGGCACCGCCGGATCCACGGGGACGTCGAAGACCGTCGCGCTCTCGGCATCGGCGGTGCTGCACCATCTGCTGGCGGTGGTACAGCGCCAGCAATTCGATCGCGGCCGGGACATCCTGTGCAGTTGGCTGCCGCTGTACCACGATATGGGCCTGACCATGGCGCTGGGCGGTCTGGTCACCGGCGCGGACACCTGGCTCGCGCCCACCTCCGCCTTCGCGCAGGGACCGTTCGACTGGCTCACCTGGCTCACGGAGAGCAAGGCCACCATTACCGCCGCACCCAATTTCGCGTACGCGCTGCTGGGCCGCTATGCCCGGGTGGCGAAGGAGGGTGATCTGAGCGCGCTGCGTATGGCGGTCAACGGGGCCGAACCCATCGATGTCGACGCGACCGGGCAATTCTGTTCCGAGCTCGGCAAATTCGGCTTCGATCGGGGCGCGATGGCCGCGTCCTACGGGCTTGCCGAGGCCACCTGCGGCATTACGATGCCGGTGCCGGGCACGGGATTGCGGTTCGATCTGCTCCCCGCCACCGCGACTACGCCGGAGCGCAAGTTGGCGCTGCTCGGCCCCGCGTTCGACGGCGTGGAAATGCGCATCGGCACGCCCGAGCACACCACCGATCTGGCGGGCCTGCGTGCGGTCGGCGAGATCGAATTCCGTTCGCTCGCACAGATGACCGGATATCTCGGCGATCAGCCGGTCGGCCCGGATGAGTGGATCAAGACGGGCGATCTCGGCTATCTCGTCGACGATCAGCTCGTGGTCTGCGGTCGCAGCAAGGAACTGATCACCATCGCGGGCCGCAATATCTTCCCGCAGGATGTCGAGCGGGCTGTCGACGGAGTCGAGGGTGTGCGCCCGGGAGGCATTGTCGCGCTGAGTGTCAGCGGTGGCCGGGTGCGCTCGGACCGGCTGGTGATCGTGGCCGAATTCCAGGGTGCTGACGAGGCGGCCGCACGCGGTGAGATCTCCGATCGGGTGGCCGCGGAATGCGGAATCGTCCCCGCCACCGTCGATTTCGTCGAACCGGGATCGCTGCCGAAGACGACCTCGGGCAAGTTGCGCCGCGTCGAGGTCGCCGGGCGCTACCGCTGACCACACACTGATGAGCAAAGGTGGGTTCGATCCCGTAATGCTGGAACCGAAACAGGACGACGACTTCGGCCGCCTCCTCGACGAGGTCTTCGACGCCGACTTCCAGGCTGTCACCGACGCCGCCGAGAAGACCGGCCGATTTCCCCGGGAATTGATCGAACGTCTCGGCAGCGCAGGCATTTTCGCGAGTAAATGGCAGACGCAGCGTCCCGATGTCGCCAAGCTGGTCATGCTGTCGGAACGTTTGGGAGGCGTCGGGTCGGCGAGTATCGCGGTCGGGGTGAGCCTGCACGATTCGGCGATCGCGGTGTTGCGCAGGTTCGGTCGATCGGACTATCTGCGCGATATCGCCGACCGTGCCGTCGCGGGTACCGCGGTGGTCTGTCTGGGCGCCTCCGAGGCCCGCGGTGGTTCGGATCTGCAGAACGCGGATTCGATCGCGATCAGGACCGAGAATGGTTATCGACTGCGCGGCGCCAAGAAATTCGTCTCGCTCAGCACCATCGCCGATGTGATCATTCTGGTGGTCCGGGTGGTCCCCGAGGACGGTGCTGCCGCCTCCGGTGGCGAGGTCGCGCTCTTCGCGGTCGAAGCCGATCGGGTCGAGATCGGCGAGCCATACGCCAAGCTCGGTGCGCACTGTCTCGAGACCGCCCCGATCGAATTCGACGTCGAGGTCACCGAGGACGCCATGATCGCCAGGCCCGGAACAGGTTTGGCGATTCTCAGCTGGGGTCTGGCGAATGAGCGACTCTCGGTCGCCGGGCAGGTGGTCGGCGCCTGCGATCTCGCGCTCGGGGTGACCGTCGCGGAGATGATGCGCCGAACCCAGTTCGGCAAGCAGTTGTTCGAACACCAGGCCTTGCGGCTACGCCTGGCGGACCTGCGATCCCGGGTGGACGTGCTGCGCTATGCCCTGCTCGGGCTGGCCGCCGCCGGGGAGACGCCGACCATTCGGACCGCCTCGGCCTTCAAGGTGACCGCGGCTCGGCTCGGCGAAGAGGTGATCTCCGAATGCCTGCACATTTTCGGCGGCACCGGATATCTGACCGGGGTCGCACCGGTCGAGAAGTGGTGGCGCGATATGAAACTCGCGCGTACCGGCGGTGGCACCGACGAGGTGCTGTGGGAATTGGTGGCGGCGGGCATGCGCCCGGATTACGACAATCACGACCGCCTGGTCAAGGCCTAGGGAACGGGAGCGTGCCGCCGGCCGATCAGGCCGGCGAGTTCGCCAACCAGAGGATGGCCGCCTTGGCGAAGAACAATAGGTAGTTGATCATGGCGAGGGCTACCCCGCCGAGGCTCATGGTGTTGGTCATGCCGTCTCCTCGAGAGCTGTGCGCAGATCTTTGAACACCGGGCGCTGATACAGCAGGCTCAGGGGCATCGTGACCCCGTTGCCGCTCAGCTCGGTGCTCAGGTGGATGGCCGCGAGAGAATTCCCGCCGGACAGGAAGAAATTGTCGTCATCGTGCGGTTCGACGCCGAGTATCGAACTCCACACCCGCCCCAGGATCGATTGCGCCCCGGCTGATTCCGCGGCGGGCTCGGCGGTGCGGGCGATCGAGAGCGGACCGGTGTTCGGGTCCGGCAGTCGACCGAGATCGACCTTCCCGTTGGTGGTCAATGGAATCGCGTCCACGGTCGTATACGACGCCGGTCGCATGTACACGGGCAGGACGCGTTCCACCGCACCCCGCAATTCGGACAGGTCCACTCCGGCGCCGACCACATAGGCATCGAGCCGGGCAGTGCCGAATCGGCCACCGGCCCTGTTGCACACCACGATCGCGTCCCGGACACCGGGCTGGCGCGCGATGCTGTTCCGGATCTCGTCCAATTCGATGCGGTAGCCGTTGATCTTGATCTGGTGGTCTATCCGGCCGAGATGTTCCAGCGTGCCGTCCGCCCGGACCCGGCCCAGATCACCGCTGCGATACCACCTCCGGCCGTCCGGTCCCGCGACGAACTTGCGCGCCGTCAGGGCGGGATTGCCCGTGTAGTACAGCGCCAGACCGCTTCCGGCGACGAAGATCTCACCCGGGAATCCCACCGGCGCGGGGCGCAGATCGGGGCCGAGCACGGCCGTATCCCATCCCGCGATGGCGCGACCGACGGATCGCGGTGCGCACAGTGCGGTGTGCTTGGACACCGATTGCACCGTGACGTGCACGGTGGTCTCGGTGATGCCGTACATGTTCACCAGTCGGCAACGGCTCGCGGGATAGCGGTCCAGCCAGGCGGAACTGCTGGTCGCCTGCAGGGCGTCGCCGCCCAGCACCACCAGCCGGACCGTATCCAGCGCTGCCGCCGCGGCGTCGGCACTCACCAGGTGCGCGAAGGCGGGCGGCGTTTGACTCAGCACCGTGACCCCGTGCTGGCGCAGCAGCGCGTGGAAGCGTTGCGGATCACGTGCCAGTGACTTGGGCACCACGGCCACGGTGCCGCCGGTGACCAGCGCGCCCCAGATTTCCCACACCGAGAAATCGAAAGCGGGAGAATGGAACGCGCTCCATACGTCCTCAGCCGAGAGGGCGAATTCGGTTGTCAGCGCATCGAACAGCGCGAGCGCGCTCCGATGCGCGATCACCGTGCCCTTGGGGCGGCCGGTGGTGCCCGAGGTGTAGATCGCGTAGGCGGCCCCCTGCCCCGGCAATGCCTTCGGCAAGGCGGTCGCGGTCGACTGCCGCGCCGTCAGGGTCGAGATATCAACTGCTCGTACGGAATCGGGCAGGCCGGCGAGCAGCTCCGCTTCGACCACGGCTACCCGTGCTCCGGAATCCTCGATGATGTACCGCAGCCGGTCGACCGGGAATTCGATATCGACCGGGACATAGGCGGCTCCGCATTTCCAGATCGCCATCATGGTCGCGAAGGTGCGCGCGGACGTCGCCGCCGCGATGACCACGAAATCACCCGGCCGCACACCGAGTTCCAGCAGGCCCGCCGCAATGCGCTCGGACCGCGCATCGAGTTCCCCGAACGATACGGCGCCGGACTCATCTCGGACCGCGACGGCCGCGGGCCGGGCGGCGGCGTGCGCGGCGATCCGCTGTTCGAGCCGTTCTCCCGGCCCCGATATGGGCTCGCCGATCGGAGCGACCGCCGGCACCGCGGGGGAGAAGTGGATATCGGAAATCGGCAGATCCAAACCGGCAGCGTTGATCTGCGCGCACACGCGGGCCAGCACATCGGCTATGTCGTCGACGAACTCCATCGCATCGGCGTCGCCCGCACTCAGCAGTATCCGGGCGGCGTGCGGATCGGTGGTCGGATGGATGGCGATATCGAAATCGTGCGGCGCCGCCGGACCGGGCAGGAACGCTCCCGGCACCGTGCGGAAATCGATGATGCGCACCGACCGCAGTCCGCTGTCCGAACCGTCCGCAGGGGTGCTGTCCGGGGTCAGGGCGTCGAGCCGGGACACCAGATCCTTGATCGACCCGCGCAGCTCCACATCGCACGCGGCGGTGCCCGCCTGCGAGTTCAGCCGGGCCCGGTATGCGGGCGACTCGAGCAGGGCGTCGAATGCCGCCAGGTCGACCCGTATCGCCGGGGTATCCAGGAAGCGGGTCAGCACCAGTACGACCGCGGCGGCTATCTCCTCGGCCCGGTGCCCGGGACCGAGATCGATCTCCCGGATGGCCATCCGGGCCGCACGCGCCGG
The DNA here is from genome assembly GCF_042269265.1 of Nocardia sp. NPDC056000. Lineage (NCBI taxonomy): Bacteria > Bacillati > Actinomycetota > Actinomycetes > Mycobacteriales > Nocardiaceae > Nocardia > Nocardia sp. NPDC056000. The sequence goes on from NZ_JBHJXS010000015.1 coordinate 9,008, forward strand.
GGTGAGGCCCGGGATGGGGTGTGCGCCGCGCCGGACGAGATCGGTGAGCAGCGGCCGGAAATCGCTGTCCGCCAGCACCACCACATCGGTGACGGCATCGGAGTACTCGGTGCACGTCACCCGGGCGCGGGTGCGGCCGACCAGCGGATGCGCCAGCTGCTGCCGCACGATGCCGCCCGCACGCGCCGATGTGGAAGCGAAAGGTAAACGCTCGTACCAGATTCCGAGCCTCTCGGGATCACCGCCGAGCGCCGTGCGGATCAGCTCGGAGAGTTCACCGGTGCCGCCGGTGGGCGTGCCGAGACGAACCGCGAACCCCGCCGGATGGGGGCGGGCGGAATCGGCGCTGGCAGGGCAGGAATTCATGTCTGAGCTTTCCTCGAGAGCCGGAATTACCGAGAGGTGAAGCCGCCGTCGACGGTCACGACCGCCCCGACCACACTGCGACTCCGGCCCGAAGCCAGCCAGGCGACGGTTTCGGCGATATCCGCCGCGTCGACAAGGGCATTGGAGGGCTGATCGCGAAGGAACAGTTGTTCGTGATCACCGTTCAACTCGAGTGCGTTCGCGACCTCGCGCAGCATGGTGCCCTCGAGTTCGGGTGCGTCGCGGACCGAACCGGGGCAGACGGCGTTCACGCGAATGCCGTGCGGGGCCAGGTCCAATGCCGCGGCCTTGGTCAGTCCGACCAGGCCGTGCTTGGACGCCACGTATCCGGCGAAGTGCCGGTAACCCACCAGACCCGCGGTGGAGGCGATATTGATGATGCTGCCCGATCCCTGCGGCTTCATGATGCGGGCGGCAGCGGACAGGATCCGGAAGGGGCCGGTGAGATTGATGTCGAGCATGGTCGACCAATCCTGCGCCGAGATCTCGTCCACGCTACGGCCCGAAGGACTCACGATGCCTGCGCAATTGACGGCCGCGTCCAAACGGCCGAAGCGCGCCAACGTGATCCGCATGACCTCGTCGACGTCCTGCTCGTTCCGCACATCGCCGCTGAAGATCTCGGTGTTCGCACCGGCCTCCGAGCACAATCGCCGGGTGTGCTCGAGCTGGCTGCGCGAACCAAGCGCATAGGGCACCTCCGCGGTGTTCGCGCCGATGTCCATCAACACCAGTGACATACCCTCCTCGGCCAGCCGCAGCGCGCAGGCCCGGCCGATCCCGCGGGCCGCCCCGGTGATCAGCGCGACCGAATCGCCGTCAGCCACCGTGCGAGACGCGGGCCGTGGCGGCGATGAATTCCAGGGTTTCGTCGAGCTGGTCGGCCAGGTACATGTGGCCGCCGGGGCGGGTCTCGAGAATGAAAGCGGCGGTGGTCGCCGCCCGCCAGCCGAGCATGTCGGGTTCGGTGACCAGATGGTCGTCCGCGCCGCGCAGCGCGGTTACCGGGACGTCCAGGACGGCGTCGGGGTGCGCCCGGTAGGACTCGTGCATCCGTACATCGCCCCGCAACACCGGAAGAATGATCTGCCGCATCTCCGGATGGGCCAGCGCGGGATGGGTGTATCCGGCGAAAGTCTCGATCTGGGCGATGAATTCGTCCTCGTCGAGATCGGAGGCGCGCTCGGCGCGCGGATGCCACGGATCGGGCGACCCGCTCACGAAGACATGATCGACCATCGCGCCGAGCAGCTGTGCGGTCTCGAAGGCCAGAATCGCGCCGAAGCTGTGGCCGAGGATCATTACCCGGCTGTCCGAATCGTGCGCTTCCCGAATGCGTGCCGCGATGTCGACCGCTGCCGCTCGGACATCGGTGTACATCGGCTCGCCGAATCGCTCTTCACGCCCGGGTAATTGGATCGGCAGCAGCTCGAGCCCCTCGAGAGATTTCGCGTTTCGAAAGAACGAAGCGCCGGAGCCAGCGAACGGCAGGCACACAAGCTGGTGGGTCGACACTATGAGATAGTCCCATATCGGTGAGTTTTGGTCTGTCGCAGTAATTCTCGAAGACGCTCTCGGCTCGCGCGGGATCGGTTTCACCCGGATCGGTATTCGCTGTGATCTGTCGTGATAGTGGGACCGAATCGTCGGCGGGGTGAGCCATCTCACTCTCGCTTCGTACTCGTCACGATCTGGTATCCGAGCGCGTTTCCACGGTGGCCGGCTCCGAATACGCGCCTATAGAGAAGCCGGAGCGTGTGCACTCCGGTTGCGGTCAACGGTGATCGGCGGAAGGCGAGCGATGCGGTTGATGTGGGTACGCGGAACGAAGTCGGCGTGGCGCGGGGGGATTCGGCGGGCCGTTGCCGTCGGGCTGGCGGCGCTGGCGCTGGCCTCGGGCTCGGTGCTGACCGTTGGCGCCGGACCCGCGGTGGCGGCGTTCGACCCGGCCGGACAGGATTTCTGGGTCGATTCGAGCATGGGCCCGATCAAGAGCCGGATATTCCGCGCGCAGGACGGCAATACGAACCGGGTGGTGTACGCGTTGGACGGCCTGCGGGCCCGGAACGATCTCTCCGGTTGGGAGGTGGAGACCGATATCTCCCGTGTTCTCCCGGCGTGGAACATCAATGTGGTGATGCCGGTGGGCGGCCAGTCCAGTTTCTATTCCGACTGGATGGCGCCGAGCAATACCAATGGTCAGCCCCAGCCCTACGCGTGGGAAACCTTTCTCACCCGGGATCTGCGCAATGCCCTGAGCGCCCGGCTCGGCTTCGCCCCGAACGGCAACGGTGTGTTCGGACTGTCCATGGGTGGCAGTGCCGCCCTGGTGCTGGCGGCCTATCATCCCGATCAATTCCGGTATGCCGCTTCGTATTCGGGATACCTGAATATTTCGGCCCCCGGTATGCGCGAGGCACTGCGGCTGGCGTTGCTGGACGCCGGCGGCTACAACATCGACTCCATGTGGGGTCCGCCATGGAGCGAATTGTGGCTCCGCAATGATCCTTTCGTATTCGCACCACTGCTGCGTGCCAACGGCACCCGGCTCTGGATCTCGACCGGCAACGGCGCGCCCGGTGCGCGGGACGCGGTGCGATCGCCACTCGATGCGTACAACCTCACGAATGCGGCCGGGCTGGAAGCCGTCGCACTGGCCAATACCCGCGCATTTCAGATGCGCCTGGACTCGCTCGGGCCCTGCAACGCGGTATTCGACTACACCTCCGAGGGTGTGCACAACTGGCCGTACTGGCAGGATCAGGTTTTCAAGATGCTGCCAGATCTCAGTGCGAATCTCGGTGGTTGACAACGGGTTTATTCCCGAACTGTTGCCCGGCCTGTCCAGATTGGCTATTGTCCACCAGGACCAATCTGACCGAAATCGTTGCTGGAGTCACTGTTTCGCGCGGAGGCCGAAGTTGGGGCGGCGCCGCTATGGCAGAGCGTGACCGGCTGCGTAGTAGCAAATAGAAAGCAGGCAGTATCAATGAGGTTCGGCCAGCGGCGCGAAAGAGCCGAATTGAGCAGGAGCCGCGGGGTACGGACGTGGGCGGCTCGGGTGCTGACGGTTTCAGCTGTCGCCCTCACGATGCCCGCGACCATCGGGATCTCGGCCGCCCCGGCACTGCCCGGAAGCGGCATCGTGCACCGTACCCCCGCCGGCGGTCGCGAGGACTTGATGGTCCCTTCCAGCATGGGTCCGATCAAGGTTCAGGTCCAGTGGGCCAAGCGCGGCGGTAGTTCGGCGCTCTATCTGCTCGACGGTCAGGCTGCTCGCGACGATGTCAATGCCTGGACATTCGAGACAAATGCCCTGCAGCAGTTCGAGAACGATGATGTGACCCTCGTGATGCCGGTCGGTGGCATGTCGAGCTGGTACCAGGACTGGACCTCGCCCTCCAACACCAACGGTCAGAAGTTCACCTACAAGTGGGAAACGTTCCTGAGCAAGGAACTGCCGGACTTCCTGGCGAACTACGGCGTCTCCAAGACGAACAACGCCGTCGCGGGCCTGTCGATGAGTGGTAGCGCCGCGCTGATGCTGGCCGCTTTCCATCGTGATCAGTTCAAGTTCGCCGCCTCGTACTCCGGTGCGCTCAATATCTCCGCGCCGGGTATGCGCGAGGCCATCCGCGTCGCCACCCTGCGGCACGGCGCCTACAACATCGACTCGATGGCCCCGCCGTGGAGCCCGCAATGGCTGCGCATGGACCCCTTCGTGTTCGCGCAGAACCTCAGGGGCCTGCCCATGCACATCTCCTCGGGCAGCGCGCTGCCCGGTGAATGGGATCACCCGGCCAGCGCGGGCGCGGTATTCGATACCGGCGTCGCCATGGGCATCGAGGCCGTCACCCTGTTGAACACCCGGTCCTTCCAGGCCCGGCTGAATTCGCTCGGGATTCCGGCGACCTGGAGCTTCCCGGCCACCGGTACCCACTCGTGGAAGTACTGGGAAGCGGAGCTGTGGTCGTCCCGTACGGAGATCCTGTCCGCCCTCAAGGCGTGACGAATTGTACTGAATGTCAGGAGTTTTCGCGCTCCTGGTGAGAAATAACGCACCGGCCGCCTCCTATGAGGCGGCCGGATTCGTTTGCGCACAAGGGATTTCGTGAATCTTGGCGTCAAATCGCCAGGTTGTCGGGCATTGCAGCCCCGGTTACGCTCGCGCCGTGAAGGTGACATTGCTGACGCATGGGACGCGGGGCGATCTCCAACCACACCTCAATGTCGCGCACGAGTTGCGCGAGCGGGGGCACACGGTGGTGGTCGCGGCGAACAGTAACAACCTCGAAGTGGTCAACAGGGCGGGGATCAGTGCGTATGAAATACCGATAGATACCAGGGAATTACTCGAGTCGACGCGCATGCGGAGGTTGCTGCTTTCCGGCCGGGCTGCGCAGTTCGCGTGGGAGAGCGCGCGTTTCGAGGCCGCGCACGGCGCCGCCATGGATCAGGCCATGATCGGGGCTGCCGCGGGGGCGGATGTGGTGGTCACCGGTCCACTCACGGCGGTGGCCGCGCTCTCGATCGTCGAAGCCGGCGGGCAGGCGCTGGTCGGCTGTTTCCCGTATCCGGTGGAACGCACACGGGAATTTCCCTCACCGTTCATTACCGAGCGCCTCCTTACCTCACCCCGACTATCGATGGCCACGTATGCGGCGGTGGATGCGGTGTGGCAGTTGATGAATCATCGCGGCAGCCGCCGAATACGGCGCACGCTCGGGCTGCCGTACCGCTCGCCGAATCCGCTGGGCCGCATTCGGCGGCAGCGAATTCCCTTGGACGTCATGGCCAGTCCGGTACTGCTTCCCAGACCTGCCGACTGGCAGGAAAATTACCGTGTGGTGGGCGCATCGTTCACCATCCCGGAGCAGCGGAGCATCTGGGGTGAGGAGTCGATCGACCCCGAACTCGACGCATGGCTGGCCGAAGCCGAGCCGCCGGTCTACTTCAGTTTCGGCAGTCTGCCGGTGCTCGATCCGGCCGCCTGTCTGGAGATGATCGCGGAGGTCGCCCGGCGGACAGGCGTGCGCGCGCTGGTCGGCGCTGGCTGGTCCGATTTCCGCGCGGGTGTGAACGCCGACCGCAGCATGCTCGTCACCGGTCACCTCGATTACGCCCGGGTGTTGCCGCGCTGCCGGGCGGCTGTGCATCACGGCGGTGCGGGCACCACCCACGATGTGGCGCGAGCAGGGATACCGGCGGTGATCACCCACGTGTTCCCGGACCACATTCTGTGGGGATGGCGCTTGGCTGCCTTGGGAATCGGCTGCTCGGTCGCCTATCGCAAGGTGAACGCGGATGTGCTCACCCAGGCTCTCACCCCGATGTTGTCGGATGCGGTCCTGCGCAGGGCGCAGGCGGTGGGCAAGGCGATGGCCGCCGAACAGGGCGCGGTCCGGGTGTGCGAAACCATCGAAAAGCAGGTGATATGACCGAGATTCGAACCCATCGGCCGTTGAGCCCGCTTGAGCGGATGTGGACGTTCATGCACGAGCTGTCGCCACTGCACGTCGTGGCGTCGGTGCATCTCGAAGGGGCGCTCAGCGCATCGGCTCTGCGCGCCGGCGCGCGGGCGGCGACGGCTGCGCATCCGCTGCTACGGGTGCGGATTCACGCGCGGGCGGACGGTGCCGATCCATGGTTCATGCCGATGGCCGACCCGGTCCTGCCGATCCGCACCGTCGAGGCGGACATCGCCGATGCGCAAGTCGTGGCACGCGAGATCGATTACGAGAACACCGATCCCGTCGATCCGGCGCGTGGGCCGCTCGCTCGGCTGGTGGATGTGGTGCGGGGCGCGGGCACAGAACACGAATCACACGATCTGATCCTGACCGCGGGCCATGTCATCGCGGACGGCCGGGGCCTGGTATCGGTGCTGCGGGGCATCGTCGAGGAGGCCGCACGCTTCGAAGCGGACGGTGTCGAGCTCGAGGTCCGATCCCGTGACCCGCTGCCCGCGGCCGACGACCTGCTGCCCCGGCGGACGCGCAGCGTGCCGCGCGCCGCGGGGGTCAGCGTGGCCGATGCGCTGCGCACCGCGCTGCGGCGGCCGCTGCGGCTGCGGACCGATGCCGAGGTGCCGATCACGGGGCGATGGACCGCGACGGTGCGCCGGAGGCTCACCCGGGACGAGGTCGAGCTGCTCGGCGCGGCCTGTCGCGAGCACGGTGTGACCGTCCAGGGCGCCCTGCTCGCGGCGATGGCCCTGGCTCTGGGTGCGGACCTGGATGCCGGTGCGCGGGCGTCGGTGGTCATCGGATCAGCTGTGGATATCCGAAGAGATCTGGAGCCCGTGGTGGATCCGGCCGATCTCGGCTTCTACGCGGCAACCGTCCCACTCGGCCTACCCTGCGGGCCCGAGGCCGAGTTCTGGGCTATTGCCGGCAAGTCGGGTGCGGAGCTGCGTGCGCGGGTGCGGCGGCGCACCCATCTGACCATGTTCGCCGCCACGCGCTTGGTGACCCCGAAGTCCAGGGGCCGGGCCGCGCGGGTGATCGATCTCGTAGATCGCAAGGGGCCGATCAACCTGTTCATCACCAATATCGGGCGGGTGGACTTTCCGGAACGGATCGGCGCCTGGGCGGTGAGTGCGGTTCAGTTCACCGGCGGACTGTCGTGCACCGGGCGGTTCGCGCTGACCGTGTCGACCCACTGCGGGGCAATGTATTTGAACTTCATCTATGTGGACCGGCTGATCTCGGCGCAGCGGGTGGAGCGGACCGCCGAGCGAGCGCTCGCGGCATTGCGCGCGCATGCGGTCGCGGTTCGGTAGGACCCGGTTCGCCGGTGTGACGCTGGTCATCGGATGGCTTGACGAGGACCGGGCGGGCCGGGGTCGAGTGCATCGACGGCAACCGTGCCCCGCAGCTCCGCAGAAGGTGGGATGACGGCCGATCCGCGCAAAACTCTTGGTGAAAGCAAACTTTCAGACAATGTCAACGGCCCCGGCATTGGCAACGTTCCGTTTGACGGCAAATTGGACGACTGCTTCACTGGGTTTCGTGTCCGATCCGGACTAGCAGTTCTCAAGTGGTGAAACAGGTTTCGGCTGTGTGATCACGACTTCTGAACTGGGGGTGGGGAGTTAGGCGATCGACAACCCGATCGTCGATATCTCGCTGCGTTCGACCTGGTCGCGCCCACGTTTGTGGCCATATGCTCCGGTAGCCATCGACACCTGACCGACTGACGAAATACCTTGTGTCGCTTGCAGTGGCGCTGGCGTGGTACGACGAGGGTGAGTGCTGCTGATGTATCGTTCGTTCGCTGATGTCCTTGCTTCGGGGAGTTCGCTCCAGCCCGATCGCATCGCCTACCGTTACCTCGAAACCGGCGAAGTCGGCGGGGTAATCCACACCATCACCTACGCCGGGCTCGAACGCCGCTCGCAAGCGATCGCCGCCTGGTTGCAGGATCGCGGATTCACCGATAAGCGTGCGCTGCTGCTCTATCCGCCGGGCTTGGAATTCCTGTCCGGCTTCCTCGGCTGTGCCATCGGTTCGGTCGTCGCGGTGCCCGCGCCGCTGCCGCAGTTGCACGAACTCAATCGTGCGCTGCGCCGGCTGCGGCAGATGATGGCCGATGCCGAGATCCAGGTCGTGCTCACCACCCGGCCCGTTGTCGATGCCCTCGCCGGGGTGGTCGCCGAAATGCCGGAGCTGGCCGAGCTGGCAACGGCTACCTGGGTGGCGACCGAGGAGATCGGCGACGAACTGGCCGCGGCGTACCGGGTCCCCGATCTCGGACCCGATTCGGTCGCATTCCTGCAGTACACCTCGGGTTCCACCTCCGCACCGCGCGGAGTCGTCGTCACGCACGGCAATCTGCTGCACAACGAGTCCGGTATTGCCGAGGCGTTCGCACACACCCCCGAACTGGTTGCCGACTGGCCCGGCGATCTCTTCGCCAGCTGGTTGCCCGTCTTTCACGATATGGGGCTCATCGGCCCGGTTCTGCAGAGCCTGTATCAGGGTGCGACCAGCACCCTGATGGCCCCGCAGCACTTTCTGGAGAAGCCTGATCGCTGGCTCACCGCCATCTCCGAATTCGGCGCACACACCAGTGGCGCACCGAATTTCGGCTATGAGCTCGCAATGCGGCGAACCACGCCGGAACTGCTGGAACGGCTGGACCTGCGGAACTGGCGGGTCGCCTTCAACGGTGCGGAGCCGGTGCGCGCGGATACGCTGCGCCGTTTCGCCACCACCTTCGCTCCGGCCGGATTCGATTCGCGGGCACTGCTTCCCGTATACGGTCTCGCCGAAGGCACGCTGATCATCACGGGCAGTGGCGGGATAGGCCGGGAGCCGGTGATCATCGGGCGAACCGGCGACGAGGCACAGCTGGAGTGGGTCGGTTCGGGCCGGGCGCCGTCCGGGACCACGGTGGTAATCGCCGACCCCGACACCGGGATCTCGTGCCCCGATGGCACGGTCGGCGAGATCTGGGCCGCCGGTGCGAGTATCGCCCACGGCTATCTGGGGCATCCCGAACGCACACGTGAGGTGTTCGAAGCCGCGCTGGCGGACGGTACCGGCCCCTTCCTGCGCACCGGAGACCTCGGGTTCCTCAGGGGTGGAGAGCTTTTCGTCACAGGACGGGTCAAGGATGTCCTGATCGTCGACGGCAAGAATCACTACCCGCAGGATCTCGAGGTAACCGTCGAGTCGGCGCACGCCATCGTGCGAGCGGGTTGTATCGCCGCCTTCACCATCGATGGGGACGACGGCGAGCGGCCGGTGGTCGTCGCCGAGGTGAAGTCCACCGATGCGGCGGAACTGGAGGACGCCGAAGCGGCGATCCGTGCCGCCATCGGCACCGAACACGGATTGCCTTTGCACGCGGTCGTTTTGATCCCGCCACGCACGATCCACAAGACCAGCAGCGGCAAGATTCAGCGTCAGGCCTGCCGCTCGGCCTTCCTCGACGGCACGCTGCGAATTGTCGAGCGGACGGCCGCGGCGCCGGAGCAGCGTTCTGCGGCAGCGATATCCGTGCCGGTGACCACCGTGCCGGTAACGGCCCCGGCCCCGGCCGCGGCGGATCAGTCGGCCGAGGCCATCCGGACCTGGCTGATCGATGCGATTGTCGCCCGTACCGGGGTTTCCGCCGCACGCATCGACGTGAATCGCCCCCTGGCCGAATTCGGTGTGGGTTCGCGAGGGTTGGTGGAAATCGTCACCGATCTGTCCGATCTGCTGGGCCGGACCGTTGACACCGGAGTGGTATTCGAGCACCCGACCATCGCCGCGATTTCCACGGCACTGGGCTCGGCCGCGGCAGCCCAGCCGTTGCTGCTCACACCGGACCGGGATTCCGATGAGCCGATCGCCATCATCGCCATGGCCTGCCGTCTCCCCGGCGGAGTTGAGAATCCGGAAGACCTGTGGCAGTTGCTGATCGACGGCCGCGATGTGGTCGACGAGGTTCCGGACGGGCGCTGGGAGCGTGCGGGCCTGTATGACCCGGACCCCGAAGCCGCAGGCAAGGCGTACACTCTGCGCGGCGGATTCCTCGACGGCATAGACCTTTTCGACGCGGCCTTCTTCGGAATCGGACCGCGCGAGGCCGCCGCCATGGATCCGCAACAGCGCCTGCTATTGCAGCTCAGCTGGGAGGCCATCGAACGCTCCGGACGCGATCCGCGCTCGCTCGCGGGTAGTTCGATGGGTGTCTTCCTCGGTCTCTACGGCAGCGGCTATCTGTCCGGGGCCGGGCTGGAACAGATGAACGGCCATATCGGCACCGGTTCGGCGCTGAGCGTGGCCTCCGGGCGGATCGCCTATACCCTCGGCACCCACGGTCCGGCCATTACCGTGGACACCGCCTGCTCGTCATCGCTCGCCGCGCTGCATCTGGCCGTGCGCGCGCTGCGCGCCGGTGACTGCGACACCGCACTGGTCGGCGGTGCCACACTGCTGGTCTCACCCGCGTCGCATGTCGAATTCAGCAGGCTGGGCGTACTTTCCCCGTCCGGCCGGACCGCGGCCTTCGGTGCGGACGCCGATGGCGCGGTGTGGTCCGAGGGCGCGGCCATGATCATGGTCAAACCGCTCGGCGCCGCGCGGCGCGACGGTGACCGGATTCTCGCGGTGGTGCGCGGTTCGGCCATGAATCAGGACGGACGCAGTCAAGGACTCAGCGCTCCCAATGGCCTGGCCCAGGAACAGGTGGTGCGCGCCGCCCTGGCCGCTGCCGGGCTCGAGCCCGGCGACATCGACTATGTGGAAGCCCATGGCACGGGCACCCGGCTGGGCGATCCCATCGAGGGCCGCGCCCTGGCGCGGATCTTCGGGCCGGGCCGGGCGCCGGGGGACACCGTCGGTGTCGGCACGCTCAAATCCAATATCGGCCACACCCAGGCCGCCGCGGGCGTCAGCGGCCTGATCAAAACCGTGCTGGCACTGCAACATCAGCTGCTGCCCCCGACCCTGCACGCGGAAACGCCCACCGCGCAGGTGGATTGGCAGACCAGCGGGCTGCGGGTGCAGTCCGCGCCGACACCGTGGGCCCCGGGTGTGCGCGCGCGCCGCGCCGGCGTGAGTGCCTTCGGTATCAGCGGCACCAATGTGCACGTGATTCTCGAGGAAGCGCGAGTCCCGGTTCCCGACGATGGGTCGACCGAGGGTGCGCCGGATCGCGAGGCCGCGCTGGTGCCGGTATCGGCCCGCGGCGATGCGTCGTTGCGCGGTCAGGCGCGACGCCTGTTGGCGCTGGTGGAAGCCGATCCGGAGCTGCGCCCGCAGACCCTGGCGCGCTCGCTCGCCCTGCACCGCACTCACTTCGAGCAGCGCGCCATGATCATCGCCGCGGACCGCGGCGAATTGATCGGCGGGTTGGATGCGCTCGCGACCGATCGCGCCGACCTCGGCGTGGTGCGCGGCGCGGCCGACGCGTTCGCCGACGGCAAGCTGGCCTTCGTATTCCCGGGCCAGGGGGCGCAGTGGGTCGGCATGGCGCGGGATCTGCTGGAGCGCTCGGCGGTGTTCCGCGCGGAATTCGAACGTTGCGATGCCGTATTGCGTATCCAGACCGGTTGGTCGGCCGTCGCGGTGCTGCGTGGTGAGACCGAGGTTTCGCTGGAGCGGGTGGAATATATCCAGCCGCTGTTGTTCGCGGTCATGGTGTCGCTGGCCGCCGAATGGCGTGCCGCCGGTGTCGAACCGGATGCGGTGGTCGGGCACAGTCAGGGTGAGATCGCCGCGGCCTACATCGCCGGGGCGCTGAGCCTGCGCGATGCGGCGACAATTGTCGCCCAGCGCAGCCTGATTCAGGCCGAGGTGTGCGAGTCGGGTGCCATGGCCGTCATCGGCCTGCCCGCCGAGCAGGTTGCGCAGCGCCTCACCGGTATTCCCGGGACGCTGTCCATCGCCGCGATCAACAGCCGCCGGGCCACAGTGGTCGGCGGGCAGGCCGACGCGATCGCGGCGCTGGTCGCCGCCGCCGAAGCCGATCGGGTGTTCGTGCGACGACTGGACGTCGATCGTGCCAGTCATACCGAGTTCATGGAACCGCTGCGCGCGCCCCTGGCGGCGGTGCTGGCCGGAATCGACACGCGCCCAACCACTCTCGGGTGGTACTCGACCGTCCGCGGTGAGCTGGTACAGGAATCGCTGCCCGCCGAATACTGGTTCGACAATGTGCGTCGGCCGGTGCGCTTCTCCGACACCGTCGAGCGCATGCTCGGCGACGGCTACCGGTACTTCGTCGAATTGAGCGCGCACCCGTCGATGCTCACCGCGATCGCGACCATCGCCGAGGATACCGAGCACGAGGTGGTGACGACCGGATCGCTGCGCCGCGACGAAGACGGGCCGCGCTGCCTGGACCGTGCGCTGGCCGAGCTGTATGTCGCCGGGCGTGAACTGGATTGGACCCCGCTGATTCCGGCACGGGGCCGGACGGAGTTGCCGACCTACGCCTGGGATCAGCGATCGTTCTGGATGGAACCCGCGCGCCTTGATCCGGCCGGGTTCGGGCTGTCGGTATCGGCACACCCGGTACTGGGCGCGGTGGTGCCGAATCCGGAAACCGGCGGCGTATCGCTGACCGGCACCCTGGCTTCCGGCTCGCAGCCCTGGCTGATCGATCACGCGGTGGCGGGCACCGTGTTGCTACCGGGAGCCGGGCTGGTGGAATTGGCGCTGCGCGCCGGTGACGAGGTCGGCGCGACCGTACTGCGCGAGCTGGTGCTGAACGCGCCGATGGTGATCGCGCCGGACGCCGCCACCCAGCTCCAGATCGGTGTCGGTGGCCCGGACGAGCACGGCGATCGCATCGTCACGGTGTATTCGCGCCCCGGCGCGGACGTCGAAGCGCCGTGGACACAGCATGCTCGGGGTGTGCTCGGCACCGGTGATGACACCGCCGCCGCCGAGCTCACCGCCTGGCCGCCCAGCGGTGCGGAACCGGTCGACCTCGCGGACTTCTATCCCGGATTGACCGAGCGCGGTTACGAATACGGTCCGGCCTTCCGCGGCCTGCGCGCCCTGTGGCGTCACGATGACGAACTGTTCGCGGAGGTCGCGCTGCCGGAGGGGCTGAGCGTCGAGGGCTTCGGCCTGCATCCGGCACTGCTGGACGCGGCGCTGCACGCCGCCGCGCTGGCCGGCTTCGACATCGCCCCGGGCGCGGTACTGCTGCCGTTCGCATGGTCCGGCGTCACCCTGCACGCGACCGGTGCCACCGCCCTGCGGGTGCGCCTGACCCGCACCGGAGACACCGATCTGCGGGTGCGGCTCGCCGACCCGAACGGTGCACCGGTCGCGGATATCGACTCTCTCACCCTGCGCGCGACGGCTCCGGGTGCGGTGCGGTCGGCGGGTTCGGCGGGCGGCGACGCCCTGTACGGCGTGGAATGGGTCGCGGTGCGCGGGTCCGGCGACAGCGCCGCCATCGACTGGGTGGATATCACTGTCGCCGAACCGGATTCGGATGCGCAGCCGGTGTTGCCGCTGGCCGGCGCCGCATTCCCCGGTGAACGCACCGCAGGCACGGCGGATCTCGCGGTGCAGGTGCGGACCGAGACGATCGAGGTGCTGGAGCGGGTGCAGCGGTGGCTGGCCACCGCACCGCAGGACCGCACGCTGGTGGTTGTCACCCTCGGCGCGGTGGCCGTCGACGGTTTCGACGGCCTGCCCGGGCTGCCGCAGGCCGCGGTGTGGGGCCTGCTGCGCTCGGCGCAGACCGAACAGCCCGGGCGCATCATCCTGCTCGATATCGACGATCGCGACGGCATCGAACCGGCGATCGCCCTGGCGGCGGGCGCCGCCGAACCTCAGCTCGCGCTGCGGCGCGGTATCGCCTACGCCCCGCGCCTGGGCCGGCTCGGCGCCGGGATCGTCGGCAATGCCACCCTGCTGGGCGATCGCCCCGATACCCGCACGGCGCCTTGGCGATTGGCGCAGCTGGGGGGCGGCACCCTGCACGCGGACAATGTCGTGCTCACCGACGACACCGCCGCCGCGGCGAGAGCGCTCGCGCCCGGCGAAGTCCGCATCGCGGTGCGTGCCGCGGGCCTGAACTTCCGTGACGCGCTGATCGCGCTGGGCATGTACCCCGATGCGGACGCACCTCTCGGTGGTGAGGGCGCGGGCGTGATCGTCGAAGTCGCCCCGGACATCGACGATCTGGCGCCCGGCGATCGGGTGATGGGTCTGTTCGCGGGTGTGGCGGCCACGGTGGTCGCGGACCGGCGCACCGTGGTGCCGATCCCGACCGGCTGGTCGTACGCCGAGGCCGCCTCGGTTCCGATCGTCTTCGCCACCGCCTATTACGCGCTCGTCGAGCTCGCGGACCTGCGCGCGGGTGAATCGGTGCTGGTGCACGCCGCCACCGGCGGTGTCGGCATGGCCGCGGTGCAGCTCGCCCGGCACCTGGGTGCGCGGGTGCTCACCACCGCCGCTCCGGCGAAGTGGAATGTGCTGCGCGATATGGGTTTCGCGGATTCGGATATCGCGTCCTCGCGCAGTCTGGAGTTCGAGTCCCGGTTCCGGTCGGTGACCGGCGGCACCGGGGTCGACGTGGTGCTCAACTCGCTCGCGGGGGAGTACATCGACGCCTCGTTCCGATTGCTTTCTCCCGGTGGCCGATTCGTGGAGATGGGCCTTACCGATGTGCGCGATGACGCGGAATCGGCGGCTCGCTATCCCGGCGTGGGCTACCACCCGTTCATCCTGATGGACGCCGGCCCCGAGCGCCTGCAGCAGATTCTGACCGCCGTGCTGGAGCTGTTCGAGGTCGGCGCGTTGCGACCGCTGCCGACCACCACGTGGGATGTGCGCAGCACCCCGGAGGCGCTGCGCGGGCTGAGCCAGGCCCGGCACATCGGCAAGAACGTGCTGATCGTGCCCACCCCCCTCGATCCGGATGGCACCGTGCTGATCACCGGCGGTGTCGGCATGATCGGCTCCCGGCTGGCGCGGCACCTGGTGACCGAGTACGGCGTGCGGCACCTGCTGCTCACCGGCCGCCGCGGTGCGCAGACGCCGGGTGCGAGCGAATTGGTCGGGGAACTGGCCGAACTCGGCGCCCGGGTGCGGGTGGCCGCCTGCGATATCGCCGATCGCGACGCATTGCGTGAGCTGCTGTCGCAGGTGCCCGCCGAGCATCCGCTGACCGCGGTTGTGCACGCCGCGGGTGTGCTCGACGACGCGCTGTTCACCGCGCAGACGCCGGAGCGCGTCGAGGCCGTCCTGCGTCCCAAGGTCGACGCCGCCTGGCATCTGCACGAATTGACCGCCGCGAGTGAGCTTTCCGCCTTCGTACTGCTGTCCTCGGCCGCAGGCGTGCTCGGCGGACCGGGACAGTCGAACTACGCCGCGGCCAATACCTTCTTGGATGCGCTCGCCCAGCAGCGCCGCCAGCGGGGACTGCCCGCGGTCTCGCTGGCCTACGGGTTCTGGGAAGAGTCCGGCGGGATGAGCGGCCACCTGGACGGTCGCGACCGTGCCCGGATGAGCAGGGGCGGAGTACTCGCCCTGTCCACCGGGGAGGGTCTCGAACTCTTCGACGCCGCACTGTCTTCCGGCCAGACGCTGGTGCTTCCGGTGCGACTGGATCACGCCGCCATCGCCCGCTCGCACCCGGTGCCGCCGCTGTTGCGCACGCTGGTCCGCGCCACGCGCCGGACCGTGGAGACCGCCGCATCCGGTACGGCGACCGGTATCGTCGCCGAGCTCGCCGGGCGCGGTGCGCAGGAACAGCGGCAGGTGCTGCTGGCGCGGATCCGCACCCAGGCCGCCGCGGCACTGGGACATTCGGGGCCCGAGTCGATCGCGCCCGACCGCACCTTCAAGGAGCTGGGTTTCGACTCGCTGGGCGCGGTCGAATTCCGCAATCGGCTGCAGAGCGCCGTCGGGGTACGACTACCCGCCACCGCGGTGTTCGACTACCCGACACCGGTTGCGCTGGCGGAGTACCTGTTCGCCGAAATTGGAACGCGCACACCCGATTCGGAAGCGACTACGGTGTCTCCGGCCGGTGCCGCGGTCGATACGGATCCCGTCGTGATCGTCGGTGTCGGCCTGCGCTATCCGGGCGGCGCGACCACGCCCGAGGAACTCTGGGACATCGTCGAGCAGCGTCGTGATGTGCTCTCGGAGTTCCCGCGGGACCGGGGCTGGGACCTCGACGCGCTCTACGATCCGGATCCGGCCACCCCCGGCACCACCTATGCGCGAGCCGGTGGATTTCTCTCCGGCATAGCCGATTTCGATGCCGAATTCTTCCGCATCCCGCCCCGTGAGGCGCTGGCCATGGACCCGCAGCAGCGATTGCTGCTGGAAGTGTCCTGGGAGGCCGTGGAACGGGCGGGCATCGAGCCGAAGTCATTGCGCGGCACCGCGACCGGTGTGTACGTCGGGGTTACCTACGCCGATTACGCGGCCCGGCTGACCGGCGCCGTCCCCGATGAGGTCGAGGCCTATCTCGGCGAGAGCAGCACCTTCTCGATCGCTTCCGGGCGGATCGCTTACACACTGGGCCTGGAAGGTCCGGCGGTGAGTGTGGATACGGCCTGCTCCTCCTCGCTCGTGGCCATGCACCTGGCGACGCGGGCACTGCGCTTGGGTGAATGCTCACTGGCGCTGGCGGGTGGCGTGACGGTGATGTCCTCGCCGCAGGTGTTCACCGGTTTCGCCAGGCAGCGGGGTCTGGCGGCGGACGGCCGCTGCAAGGCGTTCGCCGATGCCGCGGACGGAACCGGATTCTCCGAAGGCGTGGGCGTCGTTGTGCTGGAACGACTTTCCGACGCGCTGCGCAACGGTCATCCGGTGCTGGCGGTGGTAGCCGGTTCGGCGGTCAATCAGGATGGCGCGAGCAATGGGCTGACCGCGCCGAACGGCCCCGCCCAGCAGCGGGTCATTCGGGCAGCGCTGGCCGATGCCGGAATCAGCACGGCCGAAGTCGATCTGGTGGAGGCGCACGGTACCGGGACGACTCTCGGTGACCCCATCGAAGCGCAGGCGCTGCTGGCCACCTACGGTCAGGACCGCGCGGCGGGCGATCCGCTGTGGCTGGGCTCGATCAAATCCAATATCGGCCACGCGCAGGCGGCTGCCGGTATCGCCGGGGTGGTCAAGCTGATCGAGGCCATGCGCCACGGTGTCATGCCCGGAACCTTGCACGTGGACATGCCAAGCCGGCATGTGGACTGGTCGGCCGGCGCGGTGGAATTGCTCGTCGAGCAGCGGCCCTGGCCGCGCGGCGAACGGCCGCGCCGGGCGGCGATCTCCAGTTTCGGCATCAGCGGCACCAACGCACACCTCGTGCTCGAGGAGCCGCCGGTCGCCGAGATCACCGATAACGCTGCCCGGCAACGGATTCCGGTCACACCGTGGGTGCTGGCGGCCGCGTCCGAGGCGGCGCTCACCGCACAGCTCGGCCGGCTCCTGGAACAACTCGAGAATGATCCCGACTTCGACGCCGCCGACATCGGCTGGTCATTGGCGGCCACCCGTTCGAACTTCGCCGAACGGGCGGTGCTGCTGGGCTCCACCCGTACCGAGCTGCTCGCGGGTTTGCGGGCTGCCGCCGCGGGGCGGACCGCCCCGGGTGTGCTGCGCGGGCATTCGGACACCGGTGGTGGACCGGTCTTCCTGTTCCCCGGTCACGGTGCGCAATGGGCGGGGATGGCGACCGAACTGCTCGATACCGCACCGGTATTCGCCGAGCAGTTGGCGGTGTGCGCGGCCGCGCTGGCGGAATTCCTGGACTGGTCGGTGCTGGATGTACTGCGCGGTACGCCCGGTGCGCCGCCCCTGGACCGGGTGGACGTGGTGCAGCCGGTCATGTTCGCGGTGCTGGTGGCGCTCACCGAGCTCTGGCGTTCGATGGGTGTGACACCCGCCGCGGTGATCGGCCATTCCTTCGGTGAGATCGCCGCCGCCTACGTCGCCGGCGCACTGTCGCTGCGCGATGCCGCGCTGGTGGTGGCGTTGCGCGGGCGGGCTCTGCTGCCGCTGGCCGGCGCGGGCGGCATGCTGTCCGTGGGTCTCGCGGAAGAGCAGGTGCGCGAGCATCTTTCGGCCTACGGCGAGCGGGTCGTCATCGCGGGTGTCAACAGTCCGGTGTCGACGGTCATCTCCGGCGAGTTGACCGCGCTCGACGAACTGGAGGACCGGTACCGTGCCGACGGCGTGCGTGCGCGGCGGATCGCCATTGAATTCGCTTCGCACTCACCACATATCGATGTTGTCCGGGACGAACTCCAGGCGGCGTGGGCGGAGATCTCGCCGCGCGCCGGATCACTCGGGTTCATATCCACGGTGACCGGGGAGCTCTACGACACCGCCGAGCTCGACGCCGCCTACTGGTTCCGCAATGTGCGCGAACCCGTGCGATACGCGGACGCGGTGCGCCGGGCATGGGATGCGGGTCACCGCACCTTCCTCGAGATCAGTCCGCATCCCGCGCTGGTGGCGGTCACCTCCGAAACCCTGGACGAAGTGGACACCGGCGCGGAAGCCTTCACCGGCGGCACCTTGCGACGTGGCGAGGGTGGCTGGGAGCGTTTGCTGGAGTCCGTTGCGCGCGTGCATGTCTCGGGGACCGATGTGCGCTGGGCGGAATTGTTCGCCGGCACCGGTGCGCGCCGGGTGGCCCTGCCCACCTATGCGTTCGAGCGGTCGCGCTACTGGCTGGACGCACCCGTCGCGACCGGTGACGCGGGCGGACTCGGCCAGCGCGACGCCCGCCATCCCCTGCTGGGAGCGATTGTCGCGCAGCCTGATTCGGAGGCGCTGGTGCTCACGGGCCGACTGTCCCTGCGCGCCCAGCCGTGGCTGGCGGGGCATGTGGTCGGCGGTACGGTGCTGCTACCCGGTACCGGATTCGTGGAACTCGCGGTGCGCGCGGGTGACGAGGTGGGCGCGCCCATGGTGCGTGAACTGCTGTTGCAGGCCCCCCTGGTCATTCCCGAACACGGGAGCGTGCATATCCAGGTAGTGGTCGGTGCGCCCGGAGCAGCGGGTGACCGCACCGTCACCGTATATTCACGTCTCGCCGATGATGTTGAGGCGCAATGGATTCGGCATGCCGACGGCGTACTCGGCGACAGCGCGCCGGAGCTCGGCGCCGCAACCGCGGCGTGGCCCCCCGCCGGCGCCGAACCGCTCGATATCGGAGATGTCTACTCGCGCCTGGCCGGGCGCGGCTACACCTACGGTGCGGAATTCCGTGGTCTGCGCGCCGCCTGGCGTACCGGTGACGACTACTTCGCCGAGGTCGCGCTGCCGGATTCCGCTCAGCGCGAGGCCGGCCGGTTCGCCCTGCACCCGGCCCTGCTCGACGCGGCACTGCATGTCATGGCCTTCGAACAGGACGATGACCGGATTCTGCTGCCGATGGCCTGGACCGGCGTGACCCTGGCGGCGGCCGGAGCGCGGGTACTGCGGGTGCGCATCACCCGTTCCGGCACCGATACGCTTCGGCTCGACGCCACCGATACCGGCGGCAGGCCGGTGCTCGCGGTGGATTCGGTGCTCACGCGCGAGATCACGCCGGATCAGCTGACGGTCGGCGCCGCACACCGGGACCTGTACCGAATGGACTGGACTCCGGTGCGGCTGCCCGAAGCCGTGGCCCGCCCGTCCGCGGTGGCGTGGCGTGAACTGACCGATGCGGTCCCGGAAATCATTGTCTACGACGGTATTCCCGGAAATTCGGCCGAGGCCGTGCATACCGCGTCCGCCGATCTGCTGGCCACGCTGCGGCAATTCCTCACCGACTCGCGATTCGCCGACTCACGCTTGGTCGTACTCACCCAGCGCGCCATGGCCCGCGACGGTGAGCACGTGCTGGACCTGTCCGGTGCGGCCATGTGGGGTATGGCCCGCTCGGCGCAATCCGAGCATCCCGGCCGCATAGTCCTGGTGGACACCGATGACAGCGCCGATATCGCCGCCGCCATCGCCAGCGGGGAGCCGCAGTTGCTGCTCCGCGACGGCCAGGGGTATGTGCCTCGGCTGCAACGGATTCCAAGTGCCGCACCCGCGGAACGGCCGTCGCTCGGCAATGGCACGGTGCTGATCACCGGTGCGACCGGCGCGCTGGGAGCCGTGCTCGCCCGGCATCTGGTCCGCGCCCACGGGGTGCGACGACTGCTGCTGGTGAACCGGCGCGGCGATCGAGCGCCCGGTGCACCGGAATTGGTATCGGAGTTGACCGAACTCGGGGCCGAGGTGACGCTCGCGGCCTGCGATGTGGCCGATCGCGATGCGCTCGAAGCACTGCTGGCCGGCGTGCGATTGTCCGGGGTCGTGCACACCGCCGGTGTGGTCGACGACGCCACTATCACCGCATTGACGCCGAACCGGCTCGCGGCGGTACTCCGGCCGAAAGTCGATGCGGCACTGCACCTGCACGAGTTGACCGCGAACGAGGATCTCGCGCTGTTCGTGCTGTACTCCTCCATCGCCGGGGCGCTCGGCGCACCAGGGCAGGCCAATTACGCGGCCGCCAATACGGTGCTGGACGCCCTGGCCGGGCAGCGCCGGGCCCAGGGCCTGCCCGCGCACGCGCTGGCCTGGGGTATGTGGGAAACCGGTCTGGCCGATGCGGTGAGCGCGGCCGATCGACTCCGCTTGCGCCGGTCCGGGCTCCGGCCGATCTCGCCGGATGCGGGAATGGCACTGTTCGACGCGGCGATCGGGGTCGATACGGCCGTCCCGATTCCGGTCCGCTGGGATCTCGCCGCCCTGCAGGCGCTGCCGCAGATTCCGCCCGTCCTGCACGGGCTGGTGCGGCCGCGGTCACCGCGCGCCGCCGCGGAAGCGGATCCGGCGCTGGCGGCCGGATTCGCGGCGCGTCTGGCCGGGATATCGGACGAGGCGGCGGTGGAGATCACCTTGGAGTTGGTGCGTGCCAAGGCCGCCGCCGCACTCGGGCACGCCGATGCCGCGCAAATCAAGGCGGACCGGGCGTTCCAGAGCTACGGCTTCGATTCGCTCATGGCGGTGGAGTTCCGCAATGCGCTGCGGGCCGAGACCGGCCTGCCGCTGCCGATCACAGCCGTTTTCGACTATCCGAATCCGCTCGAGCTGGCGCGCTACCTCGTCGGAGCGATCCAGCCCGCGCCGTCGGAGCCGGCCGAGGACGCCGAGGATGCTCGCATTCGCGAAGTGCTGCAGCGGATTCCGATGGATCAGCTGCGGCGCACGGGGCTGCTCGACGCCATTCTGGCGCTCACCGAGCCCGCGGAGACCGACCTCGATCCGGATGAGATCGACGGTGCCGCAACGGAAATCGAGGAACTCGATGTCGAGTCGCTCATCGAGATGGCGCTCGGGGGCCACGCGGCCACCGGCGCGGATGAATTCGAGCAGTAGGGGAGTTGCGAGATGACCGCGTCCGATGAGCGGATCGTCAAGGCGCTACGGGCGGCCTTGAGCGACAATGAGAAACTGCGGGCGAGCAACCGCAAGCTGGCCGCGCGCCGCCGGGAACCGATAGCCGTGGTCGGCATCGGCTGCCGCTATCCCGGCGGTATCGAATCCCCCGGCGATCTGTGGTCGGCGGTCGAGGCGGGCAGCGATATGGTGTCCGGATTTCCGGCGGACCGCGGCTGGGATCTCGCGAATCTGTACGACCCGGATCCGGAAGCCACCGGGAAGACCTATGCGCGCGGCGGTGGATTTCTGCGTGACGTAGCCGATTTCGATGCCGCGTTCTTCGATATCAGCCCCCGCGAGGCGCTGGCCATGGACGCCCAGCAGCGACTGCTGCTCGAAGTGTCCTGGGAGGCACTCGAACACGCGGGGATCGACCCGAAAACCTTGCGCGGCAGCTCGACCGGTGTCTACGCGGGCGTGATGTACCAGGACTATCTGCTGCGCCTGGCGGGCCGCGTGCCCCCCGCGGCGGAAGGCTATCTGGCTACCGGGAACGCGGGCAGTGTGGTCTCGGGCCGGGTGGCGTACACGCTCGGTCTCGAAGGTCCGGCTCTGACCGTGGACACCGCCTGCTCCTCCTCGCTGGTGGCGATTCATCTGGCGGCCGCGGCGCTGCACGCGGGCGAATGCTCACTGGCCCTGGCCGGCGGTGTGACCGTCATGTCCTCCCCGACCACGCTGGTGGAATTCGCGCGCCAGCGCGGCCTGTCCCCGGACGGGCGCTGCAAGGCGTTCGCGGCGGCCGCCGACGGTGTCGGCTGGGCCGAGGGCGCGGGAATCGTCGTGCTGGAAAAGCTTTCGGACGCGGTGCGCAACGGGCATACGGTGCTCGCGGTGCTGGCCGGATCGGCGGTCAATCAGGACGGTGCGAGCAACGGCATGTCCGCGCCCAATGGGCCCTCGCAGCAGCGCGTGATCCGCGCCGCACTCGCGGACGCCGGAATCAGCGCCGCCGAGGTGGACGCGGTGGAGGCGCACGGCACCGGCACCACCCTGGGCGATCCCATCGAGGCGCAGGCGCTGCTTGCGACCTACGGCCGTGATCGCGCGGCGGATCATCCGCTCTGGCTGGGTTCGGTGAAATCCAATATCGGCCACACCCAGGGCGCGGCCGGTGTGGCGGGCGTGATCAAGATGGTGGAGGCGCTGCGCCGCGGCGTACTGCCCGCCACCCTGCACGTGGACGCGCCCAGTACGCATGTGGACTGGACGGCCGGGCGCGTGGAGCTGCTCACCGAAGCTCGTCCGTGGGAGCCCTCGGACAAGCCACGGCGAGCCGGTATTTCGTCGTTCGGCATCAGCGGCACCAATGCGCACCTCATTGTCGAGCAGGCTCCGGAAGGCGCCGAGGTCCCGGCGCCGGTGCGTGCGGAGCCACGGTCGACGGCGCTGGTGCTGTCCGCGCGCACGGCCGCGGCGGTCCCGGCGCAGGCGGCTCGGTTGCTCGCGTATCTGGAGCGGCACCCGGACCTCGGCGCGCTCGATGTGGCACACACGCTGACCTCGGCGCGATCATTGTTCGGCGAGCGTGCTGTCGTCATAGGTTCCGGCCGTGCCGAATTGCTGTCGGGCCTGCGCATGCTCGGCAATGACGAACACGCCGCCGCGGTCGTGCGCGGTTCGGCCGGTGAGCTCGGAGCACCCGTTTTCGTCTTCTCCGGGCACGGTGCGCAGTGGGCCGGCATGGCGGTCGAGCTGTACGACTCGGCACCCGTTTTCGCCGCCGCATTGCGCGAATGTGCCGATGTGCTGGCCGAATTCGTGGACTGGTCACTGCTCGAGGTGCTGCATGGCGCTCCGGGCGCGCCGGAGCTGGACCGGCTCGATGTGGTGCAACCCGCCCTGTTCGCTGTCATGGCCGCGCTGACCCGGCTCTGGGACGCGCACGGGGTGCGGCCGGCCGCGGTGATCGGACACTCCCAGGGTGAGATCGTCGCCGCGTACGTGGCCGGCGCGCTCTCGCTGCGCGCGGCCACCAGGCTGGTGGCCCTGCGCGCGGCGGCGCTGGCGCCGCTGGCGGATACCGGTGGCATGGTGTCGATCGCGATGGCGGCCGATGAGGTGCGGGAGCTGATCGCGCGCTGGAACGGTGCGCTGGAGATCGGCGCGTTCAACAGCCCCGGGTCGACCGTGGTATCCGGCGCTGCCGATGCCATCGAAGAGCTGCTGGAACTGTTTGCGGCGCAGGATATTCGGGCCCGGCGAGTGCCGATCCGCTACGCCTCGCATTCCCATCGAATCGATGCCGTACGGGCACGGCTAACCGAGGTATTCGCCGAGGTCGAGGGCGCCGGAACCGAGATCGAGTTCTTCTCGACCGTCACCGGAACCGCGCTGCGCACCGGCGAATTGGATGCGGACTACTGGTATCGCAATGTGCGCGAACCGGTTCGGCTGCACGATGCCGTGCGTGCCGCCTTCGAGCACGGTCACCGCACCTTTCTCGAGGTCGGCCCGCACGCGGTGCTGAATTCGGTGATCACCGAAACTCTCGAATCGCTGACCGAAACCGAAACCGTCTTCGTCGGCGGCACGCTGCGCCGCGACGACGGTGGATTGCCTCGTTTCCTGGATTCGGCGGCGCGGCTGTTCGTCGCGGGTGGCCGGGTGGAGTGGGCGGAACAGACTCGCGGTGGCCGGCGCGCGGAGCTGCCGACCTACCCCTTCCAGCGATCCCGCTACTGGCTCGAACCGACCGGGACCGCCGGCGCGGCAGGCGATTTCGGCCTCGTCGGCACCGGACACCCGTTGGTGAGCGCCGTGCTGGCACAGCCGGACTCGGACAGCCTGGTGTTCACCGGCCGGCTGTCGACGCAGGCACAGCCGTGGCTTGCCGACCATGCGGTCGCGGGCACGGTACTGCTGCCGGGTGCTGCCTTCGTAGAACTCGCCATGCGGGCCGGTGACGAGATCGACCGTCCGGTGGTGCGTGAACTCGTGCTTGCCGCGCCGCTGGTGCTGACGGCCGACACCGAGACGCAATTGCGGGTCGTGGTCGAAGGCGCCGAGTCCGGCGCGGATCACGCCTTCACCGTTTACTCCCGGTCCGCCGAGCACGAGTCGTCGTGGACCACGCACGCGCAGGGCGTGTTGACCGCCGAGACCGGTTCGAGCATTACCGGATTCGACAGTTGGCCACCGGCGGGAGCCACGCCCGTCGCGGTGCCGGACTTCTATGCGAACCTGACCGCGCGCGGCTACGGATACGGCCCGGCCTTCCAGAACCTGCACGCGGCCTGGAGCGGCGCGGATGAGATCTTCGCCGAGATCACGTTGCCGGCGAGCGCCCACAGCGACGCCGCCGAGTACGGGCTGCACCCCGCACTGCTGGACGCGTCACTGCACGCACTGGCGCTGCTCGAAGATGCCGACGACCGGGTGGTGCTACCGCTGTCCTGGTCCGGGGTGCGGCTGGCGGCCTCCGCGGCGACGGCCCTGCGCATTCGATTGGCGCGCTCGGGACCGGATCTGTTCACGCTGACCGCGACCGACAGCGCGGGAACGCCGGTGCTGTCGGTGGATTCGCTGTACGTGCAGGCGGTGACCCCGGAACAGCTGGCCGCCGCCCGGCCCGCCGAGCGGCACCGCGACCTCTATCGACTGGAATGGCAGTCGTTCTCGCTCGCGAATGGCGGCACTGCGCGCGGCGTCGCGTCGTGGAGCGAACTCGGCGATCTCGACCGGATCCCCGAGGTCCTGGTGCTCGCACCGGCTTCCGGCAATGACGCGGATGCGGTGCACACCGCGGTCGGCGACACGCTGGCTGCCTTGCGCGTCTTCGTCACCGACGAGCGATTCGCGCGCGCGCATCTGATCGTGCGCACCCACGGTGCGGTGGCGCTGCCCGGCGCGGATGTGCCGAATCCGGCGGGCGCGGCGGTGTGGGGGTTGGTGCGGTCCGCCCAGTCGGAGAATCCGGAGCGAATCACGCTGGTGGACAGTGCTTCCGAGCTGAACGCGGCCGATATCTCCACACTGCTCGCCACCGGGGAACCTCAGGTGCTGTTCTCGGACGGCAAGGCACACCGGGCGCGTCTGGTGCGCATCGCGGGTGTCGCGGAACCGCGACCGGGTCTGAGCGGCCCGGTGCTGGTGACCGGCGCGTCCGGTGCGCTGGGCGGGCTGATCGCCCGCCACCTGGTGCTCACGTACGGCGTGAAGGAGCTGGTACTGGCCAGCCGCCGGGGTGCGGATGCGCCGGGCACCGGCGAATTACGCACGGCGCTCACCGAACTCGGGGCCGAGGTCACCTTCGCCGCGTGTGATGTCACCGATGCCGCCCAGGTGCGGGAGTTGATCGGGAGCCGGCGTCTGGCCGGTGTGGTGCACGCGGCCGGAATCAATGACGATGCCACCGTCGCCGCCCTCACCGGTGAACAGGTTGCCCGGGTGTTGCGTCCCAAAGTGGACGCGGCCCTGCACCTGCACGACGCCACCGCACATCTGGACCTCGAGCTGTTCGTGCTGTTCTCCTCCGCCGCAGGCACTTTGGGCTCACCGGGGCAGGCCAACTACGCGGCCGCGAACGCCTTCCTGGACGCTCTCGCCACGCACCGGCACGCGCTGGGACTGTCCGCGCATTCGCTGGCGTGGGGTCTGTGGGACACCGGCATGGCCGGAGAACTTTCCGAAGCCGATCGCCTGCGCCTGAAACACGCTGGTGTGCAATCGATTTCACCGCAGCGCGGGCTGGATCTGTTCGACGCCGGGCTCAGCGTCGACCAACCGGTGACGGTGCCCATTCGCCTCGATATCGAGGCGCTGCGGCAATCCCCGGTACTGCCGCCGCTCGTGCGCGACCTGGTGCCGGTCCGGCCGCGCCGGGCGGTGTCCGCGGTGAGCTCCCGGACGGACGACCCCGTGTCTTTCGTGGCCCGGTTCGCCGGGCTCGACGCCGAGCAGGGTGTGGCGGCGGCGCTGGACCTGGTTCGCGAGCTCACCGCACGGGCGGCCGGACAGCTGAACCCGTCCGATATCGACCCGGACGGCACCTTCCAGAGCCTGGGCTTCGACTCGCTCATGGTCGTGGAGATGCGTAATGGCCTGCGCGCGGCCACCGGTTTACCGATTCCGCTCCCGGCCATCTTCGACAATCCCACGCCCGCGGCGCTGGCCCGCTTTCTGGCCGCCGAGATCGCCGCGAGCGTTCCGGCGCAATCACTTCCGGCCGCGCCCGCACCGGTCGCGGATCCGGCCCTGACCGTCCTGGACGAGCGGGGCATTCGGGAGCTACTGGCGACGACGCCGCTGCAACGGCTCAGTGCGACAGGTGTTCTCGCCGGACTCGGCGTGGCTTTCGAACCCGGACTGCCCGAGCAGACACGTGCGCCCGCGACCCGCGATGTCATGCGCCTGCTGCGCAGCGGCCACGGGGTGCCGACCGCGGCGGTCACCCTGGGCCTGGCCATTCGGCTGGGCGGCACGCCGACCACGGAACCCGAACTCGGCGCGCTGTTGCTGCGGCTCGCCGCACGTCACGCCGCACTGCGGCTGACGATCGAGCCGAGCGCCGAACACGGCCGCGAACTGGTCGCACATCGCGAACCACTCGGTCCGCTGCTGCGCTGGACGCCGGTGCCCGAATGCGGTGCGGAGACGGTCGCGGACCGACTGCGCCGGCTGATGGAGCCGCGGTTCGATCCGGCCACCGGAGTGCTGTGGCGCTTCGAACTGCTGCACGCCCCGTCCGGCGATCAAGTGCTCGTTTTCGGTGCGCACCACAGCGTATGCGACGCCCAGTCCATGTTGCTGGTCGCGGCCGAGGTCGATGCCGAACTGGCGGGCGCGCTCACACCGGGGCGGCCGTCCAACCGCGATTTCGACGATCTGCTGCGGGCACAGCCGGGCGGTCCCGTCGTCGAGAACGCGGACTGGCGTGCGGAATTCACCGGTAGCCGCAGGCTGGACCTGACCCTGTCGGGTCCGCGCCCCGCCACCCGCTCGTACCGGGCCGGTACCGCCGTGGCGACGCTGCCGGACGGACTGCTCGAGCAGATCACCGAACGCGCCAAGGAGCTGGGCGTCACCCCCGCCGCCTTCTTCCTGGGCGCGCTGACCGTACAACTCGCCCGCCTGCGCGAGGCCGGTCGTTTCGTGCTGGCGGTTCCCGTGGATACCCGCATTCATGTCGAATCATTCGACGGGGTGGGCTATTTCGGGGTTCCGGTGCCGTATCCGGCAGCGGTGGAGCCGACGGATCGAATAGTGGATGTGTTGCGGCGCACCGGATCTCGTCTACACCGACTGCTCGGTGAGGGCGCGGGTTTCTCCGACACGCTGGCGGCGCTCGCCGCCGAGGGCCTGTACCGCGACAACGCCCCCATGGTGGAGGTGTACTTCAACTATCTGCGATCCAATACCGGATTCCGGCGTGCTGAGCTGGTACCCGCCGGTGTCGGCTACTCCGACCTGGATCTGATGGTTACCGTCATGGCCGACCTCCAGAGCGTGCTGCTGACCTATAACCACGACATTATCGACGACATCGCGGGCGCCGCGCTCGGCGCGGCCTACGTCGCGACGCTGGCCGAAGCGGTGGCCGACCCGCAGACCCCGGCGCAGGTCTCCGCCGTCCCAGCCGCACCCGCCACCGTGATCGGTGTGGAGGCGGCGCAAGCTCCCGCGACCCTGGCCATCTCGGCCTCCTTCGCGCTCGGCGACCTGCCCGGCCTGCTCGGGTACGCCTGCTCCGAGGTCTATCCCGACCGCACCTCCGGGCCCGTCGTGCTGGAGGCGCCGTATCACCAGGTGCTGGCGAGTCTGCGAGATCCGGCGGGTGTACTGCGCCGATCCGGAATCGACGCGGGCGTGGTCCTGATGCGCGTCGCCGACTTCGCACGCTTCGGGCCGCTGTCCGATGAGCAGCTGGTGGAACTGGCCGAGGCCTATCCGGCGGCGCTGGCCGCACTCGTCGAGCGCACTCGCGTGCCGATCGTGGTCGGCCTGCTGCCGACACCTGCGGAGGCGGCCGAGGAACGGTTCACCCGCTGGACCGAGGCGCTCGCCGAACGCCTCACCGAGCTGCCCGGCATCGCGGTGGTGCGCCCGCGGGACTGGACCCGCGTGCACGCGGTGGCCGAGCCATTCGATCGGCATACCGAGGAACTGGCGCACCTGCCGTTCAGTGCGGAATTCCAAGCGGTGGTTGCCCTTACCGTCGCCGATGTCCTACGCGGGGTACACACCGAACTGCCCAAGGTGATCGCGGTCGACGGTGATCACACGCTGTGGAGCGGTGTCGCGGGCGAAATCGGTCCGGAGCAGGTGGATCTCACCGGGGCTCGTGCCGAACTGGCTCGAAAACTGCTGCGACTGCGGGATTCCGGTGTGTTGCTGGCATTGATCAGCAATAACGACGAGCACACGGTACGTGCGGTACTGGATCGACCGGATGCGGTATTGCGCGCCGAGCACTTCGCCGCGATCTCCGCGGGCTGGCATCGCAAGTCCGATCGTCTCACCGAGATCGCAGCACAGCTCAATCTGGGTGTGGACAGTTTCGTGTTCTTCGACGACAACCCCGTCGAGATCGCCGCCATGCGCGCCGCCCGCCCCGAAGTGCTGAGCATCACCTGTCCGCCGGTCGAGGAACTGCCCGCACTGCTCACTCGCCTGTGGCCGATCGTCCCGATCGCCCGCACCCGGGAGGATGCCGCGCGCGCCGAGTTCTACCGGCAGGAACAGGACCGCGACGCCATCCGCGCGCAATCCGAATTCGCCGAATTCCTGGAACAACTCGACCTGGTGGTGGATATCGCCGAGGTTTCCGAGCAGACCGAGGAGCGGGCGGCCCAGCTCATTCGCCGGACCAATCAGTTCGCATTGCGCAAGGTCGTCGAGGGCGAACTGTCCCAGTGGCGGCGGGACGGCGAGGTGTGGACCGTGGCGGCCCGCGACCGCTTCGGCGACTACGGCCAGATCGGGCTGCTCGCGCTGCGCTCGGAGGCGGATGCGCTGCGTGTTACCGGCTGGCATATGAGCTGCCGGGCGCTCGGCCGTGGCGTGGAGGAACGCCTGCTGGCCTTCCTCGCCGAACGTGCCGAAGCCCTCGGCCATCCGGCGGTGCGCGTGATCGCCGAGGTGACCCCGCGCAATATCCCGGCCCGCAGGCTGGTCTCGGCCCTGGGCGGTGGCGCGATCGACGATCCGGCCCTGGAAGCCGTGATCGCGCCCGCGCGGTTGCGCGAGTTCCGGTCGTGGGAGCAATGACAGATCCCGGCGCAGCACGGAAACAACTGATGAGCGAAGGGGTTTGAGGTGGGAGAACGGAACGGGGACGCCGCCGTGGGAAACCCGGGTATCGATCGGCGCGATGAGGCCGAATCGATCGAACGTGGCGGTGGCGGATTGAACGTGGCCGCACTGCTCGCGGGTGCGCGCGGTACGAGTACGGCTGCGTCGGTGACGCCGGACGATGTCGTCACCGCGCCCACCGGGTCGGGGCAGTGGGATGTCGAGGGTTTGGCGGCGGCGATCGCCGCCATCGCCGCCAGGGTCGCGCCCGATGTCGTCATCGATGTCGACACCGACTTCTTCGACAGCGGGGCCACTTCCGTCGCCGCGGTGCGATTGGTCGCCGAACTGGCCCGCGAACACGGTGTGGAACTGGCGCTGGACGATGTCTTCGCCGATGCCCGGCCGAGCCAGTTGGCCCGTCGATGGCTGCGCGCGCACGGGCGAACCTCGGGGACCGCGCTCGCGGTCCAAGTGCCCGATGCCCTCGCGGCGCATACCGTCGGTGTCACCGCGGACGAGGACGAAACCCTCGCCCAGATTCTCGCCGATGTCGCACTCGCCGATCGTCTGCCGTTCGTCGGCCCACCGCCGCAGACCGCGCCCAAGCGAATTCTGCTCACCGGTGCGACCGGCTTCCTGGGCAGTCATATGCTGCTGGATCTCTTGCGGCACAGCGAAGCGCATGTCGTCTGCCTGGTACGCGGCGAGGACGAGGAAGCCGGGGCGCGGCGACTCGCCGACGCGCTGCGCGGCTTCAGCCTGCCCTGGTCGGCGGAGGTGCGACGGCGAATCACCGTGCTGCCCGGCGATATTCGCAGCCCGCGCCTGGGACTCAGCGATGAACAGTGGAATTCGCTTGCGCTGGAAACGGATTCGATCGTCAGTGTCGCCGCCGCCGTCGACTTCCTGCGCGGTTACTCCTCGTTGCGGCAGAGCAATGTGCTCAGCGCGCTCACCCTGGCCGAACTCGCCGTCACCGGCCGGATCAAACCGCTGCACCATGTTTCGTCGATCGCGGTCTTCAACGAGATCGGCATCGCCTCGATGGGCGAGGACGACGCGGTCGCCCATATCGACAAGCTGGGCGCCGGTTACGACAAGACCAAATGGGCCGCCGAGGCGGCGCTGCGCCGGGCTCGCGAACACGGCCTGGTGGTCACCTTCCTGCGGCCCGGCGGTATCGGCGGCCATCGCGAGACCGGGGC
The DNA here is from genome assembly GCF_042269265.1 of Nocardia sp. NPDC056000. Classification (NCBI taxonomy): domain Bacteria; kingdom Bacillati; phylum Actinomycetota; class Actinomycetes; order Mycobacteriales; family Nocardiaceae; genus Nocardia; species Nocardia sp. NPDC056000. The sequence continues at coordinate 39,732 of NZ_JBHJXS010000015.1, forward strand.
GCACAATGCGCAGGACCTCAGCAGCGCCATGCTCGCGGCCATCTCTCGATTCCGCACGGTGCCGGCCTTCCGCTGTTTCAATGTCGCGCCGGTGGATTGGGTGAGCCGGGTCAGCGCCGCGATCGTGGGCGAACCCAGCGCCTGGGGCTTCAACTACAACCTCACCGGCATCCCGAACATGATGGACGACGTCCTGCGGGAAATGAACCTGTCCGGTATGAACGTTCGGGTCCAGGACTGGCAGGACTGGCGAGAGCAGGCAATGCATCGCATTGTCTCCGAGCCGATTCCGGAGCTGGACTTCCTGGGCTGGATGCTCCAGTCGCCGGGCGCCAGCGATCTGATCGTGGCCTCACTGACCGCCCCGCCCGCCCGCTGCGACCGCACCTTCGCCTTCGTGCGCGCGCATAAATTGCCCGAGGCCGTCCGCTACGGCGCGCAGGCACAGCAGCGCGCGTTCGAGCTCATGGCCGAGAGCGGCGTCGCTCGACTACCGCAGCGTGAGGACGCGCCCTACCTGTGGTTCTCCGAGACCATGCGCGGATTCGTCGGTGCGCCGGGCGATTCGGTCACCGAATCCTGCGAACTGGACCTGACGCTGTCCATCACCAGCATGTACCAGCTGCTCACCGAGCGCCGCGTGGATGTGTCCGGCACTTTGGCGTGTGCCGCTGTTCACGCGGAGCCGCTCGTCGTCGAACGGGGCGATCTGTGGATCCGCCCGCAGCAGGGCGTCCCGCGCCGCACCGGCCTGAGTCATCCGCTCATGACGTACCGGCTGCGCCTGCGCGATGCCGACGGCGGAACCTGGTGGCTGGAAGGGGAGAAGACCGCCCGCGCCCGACGCGATGTGTGGCGGCAGGTGCGCGCGCTGTCCGTGCGCATCGGTCCCGACGGCGCCGCCGAGACCCTCACCGGTGAGGTCGTCGTGCCCACCGACACCTACATGCGCGACCAGATCGACGGTCTCCGGGTGAATTCCGAACTGCCGGAACGACAACAGCGCACCGCCAAATTGATCTGGCTCGCCTGGTTCGGGGCCGAAGTGGGCCGCGGCGCACTGCAGCCCATGTTGCGGGCCGCGGCCGAACTGCTCGATCTGCGCCGCGGCGCGACTCTGAAGGAGCTGTCCTGATGAATCTGGTTCCGTTGCACAAGCCGGTCTTCGAAGCCATGGTGGAAGAGATTCCGCTGCGCGTCGCCGACGGCACCGATCTCCACCTGCGGCGCGTCACCACCGACGACCGGCCGCGGCCCGCGGTACTGCTGTTGCACGGGCACACCGCCTCCTCGGACATGTTCCTCGCACCCGGTATCCGCAATATGGTCGAGGTGCTGCTGGACGCGGGATATGAACCGTGGCTGCTGGATTGGCGCGGCAGCTGCCGCCTGCCCTACAACGAGACCGGCGCGCGTTTCACCTACGACGAGGTCGCGGTCTATGACATTCCGGGCGCGGTCGAGTTCATTCGCGGTCGCATCGGCGCACAGTCCCTCTACGTGGTCGCGCACTGCATCGGCGCGCTCACGCTCTCCATGAGCATGACCGCCGGATTGCTCCCGGGCCTGGCGGGCGTGGTGGCGCAGGGCGTCTTCCTGACACCTCGTATGAGCGGGCTGTCCCGGCTGCGGGTGGCCCTCGGCGGTGAGCTGCTGCGCTCGCGTTTCGATCATGTACCGACCGACTTCCGTAAGGTCGGACTCTGGTCGAAGTACACGCCGCTGTTCGGGGCCATGTCCCGCCGCTCGGACTGCCCGGATCCGACATGCCGCATGCTGCAGGGCAATTGGGGAATGGGCGGCGCCCTGTTCCACCACGACAATATCGATCCGCGCACCCACGACCGGCTGGCCGATCTGGTGGGCCCGATTCCGCTGTGGATCATTCCGCACCTGCGCCGGGTCGAACTCGCCCAGACCATGGTGCGCTGGCATGACGCCGACGATCGATTCGCCGTACTGCCGGAGAACGCCCTGGATCAGGCGAGCCGCATCGACTGCCCCGTGCTGCTGTTGTCCGGCAGCAAGAACGAATTCTGGCGCGACTCCAACAAGCTGTGCCACGAGGTGCTTTCGGCCCGCGAGCCGCAGCTGGACGTGCGCTATGTGGAGGTGCCCGGCTACGGGCACTTCGACGCCTTTATCGGCAAGGGCGCCGCGCTCGACGTCTTCGGGCACATTCTGCAATTCCTCGACGACCGCCGCTGAACCATCGCGGCACCAGGAAGTTGGCTTGAACATGGACAGTAAGGTTCGCGAATCCGGTTCGGCGGCAGCGCAAGTCCGCATTCTCGGGGCGCCCACCGGCCGCCGGGTTGACAAGCTGCTCGCCCGCCGGCCGCTGCGCCCGGGACCGCTGGCCGCCGCCCCCGAGGGCAGCGGGCTGAATTCCGTACAGGGTGACCGGGGTCTGCCGTTCGTCGGCATGATGCTCGACTACATGCAGTACGGCGTGGCCTTCCAGTACGAACTGCATCGCCGCCACGGCGATATCGCCTGGTTCTACGGCATCGGCCTGAAATTCCTGTCCGTGGCCGGCTCGGACGCGGTGCAGGCGGTGCTCACCAACAAGGACAAGGCCTACGCCAGCGGATGGGGTTATATCGGACCCTGGTTCGAGGGTGGCCTGGTGATGCGCGACGGCGATGAGCACCGGCGCCACCGGCGCATGATCCAGAGCGCCTATACCCAGCCGGTGCTCGACAGCTATCAGGGGCCCTCGGCGGCGGCCATCGAACGCACCGTCGCCGCCTGGCCGACCGACCGGGTCATCGAGTTGATGCCCGCGATCCGCAAGCTCTCCATGGCCGCCTCCACCGAGGTCTTCCTCGCCGAGCCGTATCAGCGCGACGGCAAGAAGATCATGGATGCCATCGAGGCCTGCGAGATGGCCATCATGACCTCGGTGCGCTTCCCGGTGCCGGGCACCCCGTGGCATCGGGGCCTGCGGGCGCGAAAGTGGTTGCAGGAGTACCTCGCCGCTGCCGTACCGGCGGCGCGCGCTCGCAACGGCGAGGACTTCTTCTCGATCGTGTGCCGCACCACCGACGAGAAGGGCGAGGGTCTCACCCCCGCCGAACTCGCCGATCACATGATCCTGACGCTGCTGGCCTCCGGCGACACCACGGTCTACACCGCCATTGCGACGATCTACTTCCTGGGTCTGTACCCCGAATGGCAGCAGCGGGCCCGCGAACAGTCGCTCGCACGCGGTGACAAGCCGCTGGACGCCACCGCCATGCGCGGGCTGGACGTGCTGGACCTGGTGATCAAGGAGAGCATGCGGCTGCTGCCCGCCACTCCGACGCAGTTGCGGCGCACTGTGAAGGACACCGAGCTCCAGGGGCAGTTCATTCCCGCCGGTCAATTGGTGAGCGTCTGCACCGGGCTCAATGGTCTGCTGCCCGAATATTGGTCGCAGCCAAAGACTTTCGATCCGGAGCGATTCGCCGAACCGCGCCGGGAGGACCGTGCGCACCGGGCGTCGTGGGTGCCGTTCGGCACCGGACATCACAAGTGCATCGGTATGGACCTGGGAACCATGAAGGTCTTCACCATCATCGATGCGATGTTGCGCACCTACGAATGGCGCATGCCGGACACCTATGACATGTCCTGGCGCTTCCGATTCCCGGGCGGTCCGTCCGAAGGGTTGCCGATGACGTTGACCCGCCTGAAAAACACGCAGTAACCGTAGGGGTTCCGCGCGCCCCGATGCGCGCGGACCGGGGGAGGAAGTCATGGAGAAAATCAAGGCGAACACCGGACAGCGCTGGCTGATCACCGGTGCGGGTGGCCTTTTGGGGCGAGAACTACGGGAGCGCTCGCGCGCACGCCCGGATCTGGAGATCATCGCGCTGGACCGGGCCGCACTGGACATTCTCGACGGCGATGCGGTGGCCGAGGCCCTGCACGCGCTCGAGTGCGACATCGTGATCAATTGCGCCGCGTGGACCAATGCCAATACCGCCGAAGCGCACGAGCCGGAGGCGTTGATCCTCAACGCCCACGCGGTGCGGGGTCTGGCCGCCGCCTGCGCGACCGTGAATGCCAAACTCGTTCACATCTCGACCGATTACGTCTTCGGCGGCCAGGCGAACGAACCATATGGCGAATACGATCCGACCGGACCGGTGAACGCCTACGGCAGAACGAAACTGCTCGGCGAGCGAGCGGTGCTGGAGGTTTTGCCACGCACCGGTTACATCATCCGGACGGCCTGGGTGTACGGCCTGCACGGCCGCAATTTCATCGACACCATGCTGACACTGGAACGAACCCGCGACACCATCGAAGTCGTGGAAGACCAAGTGGGACAGCCGACCTGGTCCGCGGACCTGGCGGACCGCATCATCGAGATCGACTACGACCGGGCCCCGGCCGGTATCTACCACGGCACCAATGCGGGTGAGGCGACCTGGTGGGAACTCGCGCGTGAGACGTTCCGCGCGGTGGGGGCCGATCCCGATCGGGTCCGGCCCATACGGACCGCGGACCGCAATGATCCGGCGCCGCGGCCGTCCTACAGCGTGCTCGGCCACGACCGTTGGCAGGTGGCCGGTATGGCGCCACTGCGGCATTGGCGCACCGCGTTGAGTGCCGCGCTACCCGAATTGATCGCTCAGAACTCACTTGCGGCGAGCAGCGCCGTCACCGCTTCGTCCGCGAGTCGCTCCGCTCGCTCGGTGGCGATCAAACCCTCGACATAACCGAAATTCCAATACAGGGCATCCCTTCCGGTGGTTACCGAACAGCCGATACGACCGGTGGGGATGCTCGCGGTGAATTGCGCGTCCGACACCTGCCACGCGCCGACCCGGTCCGGGAATTCGACCGGACCCAGATTCGACAGTCCGACACCGAACGGACCCTGCCGATCGAGCAGGGTGACCACACGCCGATTCGCTTTCTCCCAGCGCGGTGGGAAGAGTATCCGGGCCGCGGCGAGCGTGCTGAGATGCTGACCGAAAGATCTGCGCCGCTTAATATTTCGGGTCGCGGCGCGAGCCGATTCCCAGAAGTCGGAATTCGGACCGAAGGCGATATGACCGGGCAGATCGGTGACATACGATCCGAGCTCACCGGCACCGATCGCGGGCCGCAGATCGGTGCGCAGATTCACCGCCGACCCGATGGTCACCCGCCCGGTGCGGCCCGGCAGGTCGGTGCCCACCGCACCGGCAAGGGCCGCGGTCAGCGCGCCGTGCACCGTCGTCCGCTCCCTGCGGCAGGCGGCCAGCAGCGCGGGGATTCGTTCACCGTCGATGGTGCGGCGGAGCAGCCGGGTCCGGCGCTCTCGGATCGGTGTCCAGTCGTCCACCGGAAGTCGCGTCGGGCGCTGGATCGCGCCGACGATCTGATCCGCCAGCATGATCGCGGCGGTGCGCCCGAGTCCGCGCGCCCGCGACGGAACCAGATCGTACGGGGACGGCAGCGCCGGATGTTCGGTGTCATCGCGGAATCCCGCTGCGGTGGTGATGATCTCGCGCAAGAGTGCGATCAGCGCGGTCGCGTCGACGATCAGATGCGCACCGGTCAGAATCAGATCGTGGGCCTCGTCGGATGTCCCCTCCGCATGGATCACGTCCACCATGCGTACCAGTGGCGCGGTGCGCTGATCGATGGGTGTCGTCAGCTCCACGGAATCGATTTCATCAGCCGCGGCGTCGGCGCTACCGGGGTTCGCCCGAACGATGCGAATCGGCAGCACCGGATCCGCGACAGGCTCGAACCACCGGCCCGTACCGTTGCCCGGCGCGACACGCACTCGTAGCAGGGGATGCGCGGCGACAGCCCGCGCCGCGGCCATGGTCAGCAGTTTCTCGGGCACTCGGCCGTGTACGCGTGCCCACGCCGTCACATTGAGCGGAGACATCTCGTGAATGACCGAGAAGCCATGCTCATAGGCGCTCAATGGTCGCCGTACCCGCGGCGAGACGAGCGTGGTCAGCCGTTCGGAATCGGAAACGCTCATTGTCTACGGACTCTCATCCCCTGGCGGCACGCCGCTCGATCGTGTCGCACATGTGTCGCGCACCGTTTTCCAGCGCGATGGCCTTCGCCGCCGCCGCCGCGCGCGCACCCATCTCGGGAGCGGTCACCTGCCGCAGCGCCTCGGTCAGCCGCTGCCGGGTCAGGGTGCGGTATGGGAGATCCAGGCCCAGACCAGTCGCGGAAACCCGCCAGCCCCAAAGGATCTGGTCACCGAAGACCGGGGTCACCACCGCCGGTATGCCCGCGCGCGCCACATCGTGGGTGGTGCCGGGGCCGCCGGCGTGCACGGCCGCGCGGCAGCGCGGCAGCACCCGGTCATAGTCCATCGGACCACTCACCAGGACGCGGCCCTGCGCGTGCGGCCCGAGCGGGAAACGCGTGTATCCCGCCGCTATCAGCGCTCTGGCGCCCAACCTGCCGGTCACCTCGGTGACCATGGCGAGGTGCGCTGCCGGATCCTCTACCGGAAGACTGCCGAGACTGAAGAAGATCGGGGCCTCGCCCGCCGCGAGCCAGGCGTCGAGTTCGGGGTCGATGGCCTGTTCGCCCCACGCCGCGCGCTGGTCGGGCGACAGTACCGGGGTGCCGCCGATCGTGCAGCGCTCCGGCCAATCCCGCGGTTTGGGGAACAGTACGGGACTCACCAGCAGCTCCATGGGGATCTGCTGTTCACGCAGGCGCGCGAACGGATTCGGGACGGTTTCCGAGAGCCCGAGTTTGCGCCGGGTGCGTCGCAAACTGGCGCGGTTGGTCCGCAGGTAGACCTGTTCGAACACGGTGTGCGACGCGCTGCGAAGCAGCGGTGTCGGTAGCGGGCGACCAGCGATATTGGGGGAGGAGAACTCGCTCGAGCCCTCGAGCGGATAGGGCAGGCAGCCGACCAACGGCTGGCCGGACGCCTCGACGACGGTCAGGGCGCGCGCGAAGGTCAGCGGTCCGGTAACCACGATATCCGCGCCCGCGCACGCCGTGATCAGCGCGTCATCCACATAGCCGCCGCGGCTCGCGTCGAGGCGGGCGATCTTGCGGGCAAATCGCAGTTTGCCAGGGAGATCCAGAATCCCATTGGCGTACAGGAAGCGCTGCGCTGCCGGCGAACCGAGAAAAGCCCGAATGTCGACCGGTATCCGCACCGCGTCGATACCGGCGCCATGCACCGCCGCGATATTGTTCGTATTCGCCGCGACCACGACATCGTGTCCGCGCGTTCGCAATTCCGCGGCTACGGCCAGATGCGGCTGGAAATCGCCCCGTGAGCCATAGGTGAGCACCGCGACCTTCATGGCAGCGACTCTATACCGGCGGCGGCGGCGTCCTTGGGGGACCGAACCAGCGTCAACGGCCGGCCATCGCGCCCGACTGTGGGCCACTCGATGGCCAAACCCGGGTCCAGCGCGTCGATTTCGCGCTCCAGGCGCGGATCGTATTCGCGTGAGCACAGATATACGACCGTGGAGTTGTCCTCCAGCGAGAGAATGGCGTGACCCATACCCGCTCCGAGGTACACCGCCCGACGATCCACATCGTCGAGCAAGACGCTGTCCCACTGCCGATAGGTGGGTGAATCGGGACGCAGATCCACCACCACATCGAGCATGGCTCCGCGCACACAGGTCGCGTATTTGGCCTGTCCTGGCGGATTCTCGGTGTAGTGAATCCCGCGCAGTACACCCGCGTTCGAGACCGAGCAGTTGATCTGCGCGAGGTCGAACGGATGCCCCACGGCCTTCTCGAGGTCCGAGGACCGGTACGCCTCGAGGAACAATCCGCGATCGTCGGCGAAGGCCGATGGCGTGAATTCCCAAGCGCCCGAGACGCTCAATTCGCGTGCATACAAGGTCATCGTTCCGTTTCCCCCAGCAATCCGAGCAGATAGCGGCCATACCCGGACTTCAGCAGCGGTTTGGCCAGTGTGCGCAGCTGTTCGTCGTCGATGTAGCCCTGTTGCCAGGAAACCTCTTCGGGCGCACCGACCTTGAGCCCCTGTCGCTGTTCGATGGTGTGCACGTAATTCGAAGCGTCCAGCAGCGAGCCGAACGTGCCGGTATCGAGCCAGGTGGTTCCGCGACGCAACACCTCGACCTGTAGCTTCCCAAGTTCGAGATAGTTGCGGTTCACATCGGTGATCTCGTATTCGCCGCGCTTGGAGGGTCGCAGCCCGCGCGCGATCTCGACCACATCGTTATCGTAGAAATAGATGCCGGGCACCGCGAAGTCCGAACGCGGCGAGACCGGCTTCTCCTCGATGGAAACCGCTCGGCTCCCGATGAACTCGACGACGCCGTAATCCTGTGGATTCGCCACCTGATAGGCGAAGACCGCCGCGCCGTCGATATCGGCGAACCGGCGCAAACTGGTGCCGAGACCCGGGCCGTGCAGGATATTGTCCCCGAGGATCAATGCGATGTGGCCGTCCCCGATGTGCTCCGCCCCGAGCACGAAAGCCTGTGCGAGACCATTGGGTTCGGGTTGGACCGTGTACGTGATGGAGATTCCGAGTTGCGACCCGTCGCCGAGCAGCCGAACGAAGGCGGACCTGTCCTCGACGGTCGTGATGATGAGGATCTCGCGGATCCCGGCCAGCATCAGGGTGGACAGCGGATAGTAGATCGTCGGTTTGTCGTAGACCGGTAGAAGCTGTTTGCTCGTGCCACGGGTGATCGGATGCAGTCGAGATCCAGTGCCCCCCGCGAGAATGATTCCCCGCATGTCAGGAGTCTCGCTCAATCGCGTTCGTAGTTAAAGAGATTCGTGCGCAATGCCACAAGGCGGACGAAACGGAACGATCTTGGTCGGGCATCGCGTGTCGCTCCGCTCACGCCTCCCCGATCGGATACAACGGTGCGATGGCCGCCGGGCGGCCCACCCTCCCGCGAAGTCGACGGAGCTCCGGAAAGGCACTGCCGCGTATGAGGATGAGGTCGGTCGCGTGTATCACCGCGATATTGCTCGCGTCCGCTGGATCCGCCGCTGCCGCACCGGGGCCCAACGAACCGGTGGCGCAGCCCTTCGCCGGGACCGTGGTCGAACCGGAGATCGACTGCCACCCCACCGAGCGGCGGCCGAATCCGGTCGTTGTGCTGCCGGGCGGTGACGGCAGCACCGGTGACACCGCCGCGGACTGGGCCACCGTGGTGACGGCGCTGCGTGCCGCCGGCTACTGCACACTGATATTCCAGGGCGGCGTGGTGAACGAGAAGCGCTGGGCAGGTGATATTCCCACCGGCGCTCGGCAGACCGCCGATTTCATCGCCCGGGTGCGCGAGCGCACCGGCGCCGAGCGTGTCGACCTCGTCGCGCATTCGGTTGGCACCGTGGTGGCGAACTACTTCCTGAAGGTACTGCGCGGGGCGCCCCAGGTGGCGCATGCGGTATTGCTCGCACCCGAGGCGCGCGACTGTGACGGCGCCGGATTGCTGGCACCGCTGGGTATCGAGAATCCGCCGATCACGCCCGGTAGGGCACTGCGCGAGATGCCCTTCCTGGCCGCTGGATTGACCGAACTCTCACCGGAACTCGCACTCGCCGTGCAACTCACACCGCAGTCGCCGGTCTATCACGCGATCTTCGACGGCCCGATCGCACAGCCCGGTGTCCGCTATTCGGTGCTCGCGTCCCGTCATGACGAATTCGCGACGCCGCCCGAAACCTGTTCCATCATCATCGAACCGGGCGTGACCATGGATTTCTATGAAGATCGGTTCCCGGGTGCGGCGCCCGTCGGGCATTCCGCCCTGCGGTCCAGCGTTCATACGGCGGGGTGGGTGCTGGAACAGCTCGCGCGCTGACACGCACTCGAAAAACCGCGCCGCGCTGGGCATTTGATCCCGTGCTGATCGGGAAGGTTCCCACGAATCGGCTCGGCGCGGTAGAAACCTACTGTGACAGGTGTGGCGGGCGGTAGTAGGTGGAGACGCGGGCGCGCGGGGGTTTCGGCGCTGATCGTGGCCACAACGGTCCTGCTGCCAGGGGGGTCGGCCGGCGCTGATCCGGTTGTGGCGCCGAAGCTTACCGTTCCCGCGATTCGAAATGTGCAGTGGCTCAGCGACCGCAGGGTCGCGCTATGGGTGGATTCTCCCGCGATGGGTACTCGGATACAGGTCCAGCTGCTGCTGGCGCGGGATTGGAATATCACGCCGGGCAACAGATTTCCGGTCCTGTACCTACTCGACGGGCTGCGTGCGGAAGATGGTGAGAGCGGCTGGACCAAGGACGCGGGAGCGCAGGGTTTCTATGCCGACAAGAATGTCACAGTGGCACTGCCGGTCGGCGGCGGGTCCAGCTATTACACCGACTGGCGCCGGCCGGACAATGGCAAGAACTACAGGTGGGAAACCTTTCTCATCAGGGAACTACCACCGCTGCTGGAGAAGGATTGGCGCGGCAGCAGTGTGCGCGGTATGGCGGGACTGTCCATGGGTGGTAGCGCGGCCATGACGCTGATCGGCCGCAATCCCGATTTCGCGCGTTTCGCGGCGTCGTATTCCGGCCTGCTGACCACCACTACTCTCGGTATGCCGCAGGCGATTCGGTATTCCATGCGGGATGCGGACGGTTACGACTCCGACGCCATGTGGGGACCGATCACCGATGCCGAATGGGGCACGCATGATCCGTACGCGCTGGCCGAGCATCTCAAAGGCGTGAGTCTGTACGTCTCCAGCGGCAGTGGTCTGGTGGGTGTCGGCGGTATTCCCCCCGGTATTCCGGGAGTGAGCACCACCTTCACCGGTACGGCGCTGGAGCTGCTGGCCCGAATCTCCTCGACCCAGTTCGTGGCCAAACTGAACAAGCTGAGCATTCCGGTGCAGGTGAATTACCGTCCGTCCGGCACACATTCGTGGCCATACTGGGATTTCGAGATGCGGCAGTCCTGGCCGCAGGCGGCGGCCGCGCTGGGGGTGGAGGCCGCCAAACCGGAGTGTGCGTCGGACGGCGCGATTCTGCCTGTGGCACTGGCGAAATCGTGGCTGGGTGAGTGTGTTACGCCGGAGTTCGCGGTGGCGAGCGGTGCGGCCCAGGATTTCAAGGGCGGCCGGGTGTTCTGGTCGCAAGCGGGTGGGGCGCATGCGGTGGGCGGAATGATCGGTGGCGCGTACGAGGGAGCCGCCGGACCGACTGGGGCACTCGGATTTCCGATTAGCGATGAAAGTCCTATTTCAAATGGCGTGCGGCAGAATTTCCAGCACGGATTCATCGAGTTTCGCGACGGAAAGGCCGAAATACACGCCAGCTGACCGAGATACCCGCCGATTGACCGGTTCGCACCGGTAAAGTGCTGACCTGTCCGTGACGCCGGTCACGTTTGGTGTCGTTCCCCCTTTGCGGTTCAGGAGCACATTCTGATGGCAGTAACGGGTGCGTCATGCCCAGATTCGGTTCGGAAAACTGTTTCGGCCCAGCGCACCTCGGCTGCCGGGCGCGCGCACAATTGGCGTCGGCGGGTGCTGGCGGCCGCCCTGGCCGTCACCGCCCTGCCGGGCGTTGCCGTGCTGCCGGGCATGTCGGGGCTGCCCGGCATCGCCGGGACGGCGCAGGCCGCGCCCGTGGGTTCGCTGCGCCAATCACCCGATGGCACAGTCGAACCCGTTGGTGAGACGGGCGCGACGCCCGCACCGGTGGCCGAGCCCGCCCCACCCGGCGCGCCCGCCGCCGAGCCCGCGCCCGAACCCCCGCCGCGCCCGCGCTTCGAGGAATTCATGGTGCCCTCCAGCATGGGCCCGGTGAAGGTGCAGGTGCAGTGGGCCAAGAACGGCGGTGATGCGGCGCTGTACCTGCTGGACGGGTTGCGCGCGCGAGATGACTTCAACGCCTGGACATTCGAGACCAACGCGTTGCAACTGTTCGCCGACGACAACATCAACCTGGTGATGCCGGTAGGCGGCCGGTCCAGCTTCTACACCGACTGGCGCGCGCCCTCGAGCACCAACGGCCAGAAGTTCACCTATAAGTGGGAGACCTTCCTGACCGAGGAGCTGCCCGCGTTCCTGGAGCCGATGGGGGTGTCCCGCACCAAGAACGCGATCGCCGGACTCTCCATGGGCGGTTCCGCGGCGCTGGCGCTGGCGGCCTACCACCGCGATATGTTCAAGCACGCCTCCTCGTTCTCCGGCTACCTGAACATCTCCGCCCCGGGTATGCGCGAGGCCATCCGGCTCGCCATGCTCGATGCCGGTCGCTTCAATGTGGATTCGATGGCATTGCCGTGGAGTCCACAGTGGTTGCGCATGGATCCGTTCGTATTCGCTCCGCAGCTGCGCGGTCTGCCCATGTACATCTCGGCGTCCTGGGGTGTGCTGGGCGCGCACGATGATCCGGAGAACGGCGCGTTCAACACCTTGAACGCGGTGGCGCTGGAGGCGCTCTCGATGTTGAACACGGTGTCGTTCATGTCGCGGATGAACGAGCTCGGCATCGGCGCGCACTACAGCCTGCCGACCAAGGGCACGCATTCGTGGGGCTATTGGCAAGACCAGTTGACCGGTGCGCGCCCGGACATTCTGGCGGCGCTGGGCGCGTAGCCGGGAACTCGTACCGGACGAGTCCAAAAAGAAACCGGTCGTTTGCTGTAGTGCCCTCGATTACCGCGCGTCCTACCGGGCGGCGGACCTGATCGGGGGTACAACACTTGTGTGGTTGGAGTTGTCAGTGGGACGAAGCGGGCGCGCCGACGCTGGGCGGCATGCGCCGCCGCAGCCGTGTTTCCGCTGGCCGCAGCTATTTTCGGGGGTGCGGGCGGGATAACCGGCGCGGGCATCGCCGCCGCCGAACCCGACGCCGCCCCGAGCGTGCCCGCCACCGTGCAGAAAGCGGTGTGGCTGGGAGATCGCCGGGTGGCCCTCTGGGTCAATTCACCCGCCACCGGAGCACCCGTCGAGGTGCAATTGCTACTGGCCCGCGACTGGCGCGCCAAACCCGACGCCAAATTCCCGGTCATGTACATGCTCGACGGCCTGCGCGCCACCGATGACGAGAACGGCTGGACCAAGGACGCCGGGGCCGCCGGATTCTTCGCCGACAAGAACGTCACCGTGGTGCTGCCCGTCGGCGGCCAGTCCAGCTTCTATACCGACTGGCTGCAACCCGATCAGGGCCGCAACTACAAGTGGGAGACCTTCCTGACCAAGGAACTCCCGCCGCTGCTGGAGAGCCAGTGGCACGCCACCAATGTGCGCGCGGTATCCGGACTTTCGATGGGTGGCTCGGCCGCCATGATGCTCGCGGCCCGCAATCCCGGCTGGGTCCGGCACGCCGCGTCGTACTCCGGCTTCCTCACCCTCACCACGCTCGGCATGCCGCAGATGGTCAATTTCGCCATGAAGGACGCGGGCGGATTCGATTCCGGCGCCATGTTCGGGCCGCCGTCCAGCCCGGAGTGGAAGGCGCACGACCCGTACGAACTGGCCGACAAGCTCAAGGGCATCGGACTGTACGTCTCCAGCGGCAGCGGCACCGCGGGCGCCACCGATCCACCCGGTGAACTGCCCGGGCTGACCACCAATTACGCGGGCATGGGCCTGGAAGTGCTGTCCCGCTTGAGCACTCAGAACTTCGTCGCGAAACTGAACAAGCTGAATATCCCGGTGCAGGTGAGCTACCGCCCGTCCGGCACGCACACCTGGCCGTACTGGGATTTCGAGATGCGCCAGTCCTGGCCGCAGACCGCGGCCGCGCTCGGCGTCGACAGCAGCCTCAGCGATTGCAAGCCCGGCGGCGCCATCGGCGGGGCGCTGGCCCTGAACAATTGGCTCGGCGACTGCCTCACCCCCGAGTACCCCGCCGGCAATGGCGGTGTGGCACAGGACTTCCGCAATGGCGTGATGCTCTACTCGCCCGCGACCGGCGCACAGCCGGTCGGCGGCGCGATCGCGGGCAGCTACTCCGGGCTCAACGGCGCGGCCAGCGGCCTCGGCTTCCCGACCGGCGGTGACGCGCCACTGCCCGACGGTCGCGGCCGGTTCCAATCGTTCCAGGGCGGTTCCATCTACTGGACCCCGCAGACCGGCGCGCAAATGGTGCGCGGCGCGATCCTGGACGCCTGGGGCAAACAGGGTTTCGAGCGCGGACCGGCCGGATATCCGAACGGTCCGGAGATCGCCACCCCCAACAAGGACGGCGTGGTGCAGGGCTTCGAGAACGGCCCGATCTACTTCAGTCCCAAGACCGGAGCGCATATGGTGCAGGGCCTGATCCTGGGGCGCTACGCCCAAATCGGTTTCGAGAACAGTCCTTTCGGCTTCCCGATCAATGAGGAGCAGGGCCTGCGCGACCTCGGCCGCTTCGTGGCCTTCGAGGGCGGCAATATCTACTGGAGCCCGCTCTCCGGCGCCTGGGGCGTGCGCAAGGGACCGATCATGGAGGCTTGGGCCGCACAAGGTTTCGAGAACGGCGGCCTCGGCTTCCCGATCGGCGATGAGGGCACCAACCCCAATGGCACTGTGCAGCAACCCTTCCAGGGCGGCACGGTAATGGTGCAGGACGGCCGCGCCCAGGCATTCGGCCTGGACGGCAAGCCGATCGGCGGCCCCGTCGGCGGCCCGCCCCCGGCCCCCGCCACTCCCACACCGGCTCCCGCCGCCGCACCCGTACAACCGGTAGCCCCGGCGCAACCGGCGGCCCCGGCCGTCGAACCGGCGCTACCGGCGGAAATGTTCCCCCTGCCCATCCCGGCCCTCGGTCCCGAAGTGCGTCCCAACTGACCGGTAGGTGTTTTTCGTATGTGTATTCGGGTACTGCGGGAGGCACTATCAGACACTGAGAAGTGCATGAGGTTCGCGAAGTGAGCGGGGACGTGCGCGAAGGTTGCCGCTAGCCTGGTGGCGACCTTGTGCCCGCAGACAGATCAAGGAATCCATCAAATGCATCGGACCCGTGGAAAGGTTTTCGGCGTGGTGATCACTTTCGCCGCAGCCGGACTGCTTGCCGCCTGTGGCAACAATGATTCGACCGCGACGAGTACGCCCACGCTGGCTCCGACCAAGACCTCCGCGGTGGCCGCCACCACTACCGGCGCCAACAGCCCCACCGATCAGCCCGCGCCGCAGTCCTCGGAGACGGCGCCGCAGCCTGAGCGCCCGCAGCCGGTGCCGAGCCAGCTCACCACTCCCAGTGGCGCCCCCGCGCTCACCGACCGCGATAAGACCTTCCTCGAGGAACTCAAGAAGCGCGGAATCACCCCGGGCGCACCGGATATCGCGCTCACCGCGGGCAGCCTGGTCTGCCAGGGCACCGCCGAGGGCGCCACGCAGGATCAGATCATGACCTACGTGACCGCCATCGCCGGATCCGACCCGTCTTTCGACGAGTCGAAGATGTCCGTGGATCAGGCGGGCAAGATCTACTACGAAGTCGCCTCGAAGAGTTACTGCAACAAGTGAGTATCCGACGCCGCTCCGGAAACCGGTCCAAACCGGCAGGATGCCTACTGCTCATCGCCGCGATCGTGATCGTCATCATCGTGGTGCTGCTGCTGTGGTACTTGCTGGCAGGCCGACTCCGGGTGCCGGGTCCGAAACCGCCCGGCACGAAGGAACCGACCTCGCAGTCGGCCGACTGCCCGGACGTGTTCATGCTGTCCGTTCCGGGTACCTGGGAGTCCAGCAGCACGGACGATCCGTACAACCCGGTCTCGAATCCGGCGTCGCTCATGCTCAATATCTCGAATCCGGTCCGGGACAAGTTCCCCGGGGCGCGGCTCGCGGTCTACACCGTGCCGTACGTGGCGCAGTTCTCCAATCCGATCGCGCTGCCGCCGGATGGTCAGCAGTCTTACAACAACAGCCGCTCCGAGGGCGCGAAACACGCAACCGACCAGCTGGCCGCGACCTACAAAGCCTGTCCGCTCACCAGTTATGTGATCGTTGGCTTTTCACAAGGCGCTGTGATCGCCGGTGACATTGCCGCGCAGATCGGTGCTGACAAGGGGCCTGTCCCCGCGAAGCGGGTGCTCGGCGTGATGGTCATCGCCGATGGACGCCGCGATGTGGGGCCGGGCCAGGCCACCGTGATCGGGCAGACACCCGCCGGTGTCGGCGCCGAGGTCGCACTGCGCGGTCTCAATGTTCCCGGCATCACCATGACCGGTCCCCGGGACGGCTTCGGCGCAGTGGCCGATCGCACCTTCACGATCTGCGCCCCCGGCGACTTGATCTGTGATTCGCCCAAACAGGCGCTCAACCCGATGAACATCCTCAGCAGCGTCGGCACCCTGGTGAAGGCCGCGGGCAATCCGGTGCACAGCCTGTACAACGGATTCGTCGTCGACGAGAACGGCACCACGGCCACCCAGTGGACCGTGAGCTGGGCAGATGGCCTGATTGAGAACGCGCCGCATCCCGCCCACTCCTGAAGTTCCGACCGACCCCCCAGTTTCAGGGTCACGCTGTAAAGTGCTCCGAGTCGTGTTACCGGCGAGTCCGGTAAGCGGTTCGGTCCGGACAGCCAGGAGCAGGTGTTGATGACAGCAGTGGGGTTCGGCACACCCGCGCCGTCCCTCGCCCGGGCGACCCGGGTGCGGCAATTCACATCCCACCCCTCGGGGCGGGGGGTTGCGCACCCAAACCATCGCATTCGCGCCGGTGATCCCGTATGTGCGAGTCGAGTGAGCTGGGATATGTTTAGCCGCTCCGGAGCATGGCAGGGTGGCTCCTCTGTAACATGACCCTGGTTTGAGTACATCTAGCCAATAGACGGTCACCGCGCAGACCGCAACGGAATTCTGCAGGTCGGCTCTTCAAGAGCTTCCCGCGGGCGAAAAGTCGGGGCCTCACAGGCAACAGCGGCATCGTCGCCGCCCATGTCGCGTGTGCCTCGGAGGAGAAGAAGGAATGGACGAGACTTTCGACGATTACCTCGACGAAACGGGGAACATCACGATTCCCGAGGGGCGCACCCTCGTCGACTACGTCGAGAAGCACACCCACGGGAACGACGCCGATGATCTGGCTTACCGGTACATCGACTACTCACGCGAGCGCGACGGTGTGTATCAGGATCTGACCTGGAGTCAGTTCGGCGTTCGGCTGCGCGCGGTGGCTGCACGTCTGCAACAGGTGACCAAGCGTGGTGATCGTGTCGCGATCCTGGCCCCCCAGGGCCTCGATTACGTCATCTCCTTCTTCGCTGCCATCTACGCGGGCACCATCTCGGTACCGCTGTTCGATCCGGACGAGCCGGGCCACACCGACCGCCTGCACGCGGTGCTCGGTGACTGCACGCCCTCGGCGATCCTCACGGCCAGCTCCTCCGCCGCCGGGGTCCGCCAGTTCTTCCGTGGTCTGCCCGCCGCGCAGCGGCCCCGCATCATCGCGGTCGACGCGATTCCCGACAGTGTCGGAGAGTCGTGGATCCGGCCCGATATCGCGGTCGACGATATCGCGTATCTGCAGTACACCTCGGGTTCGACACGCGTCCCGGCGGGTGTCGAGATCACCCACCGCGGGGTCGGCACCAACGTGCTGCAGATGGTGAACGCGCTGGACCTGAACTGGAATTCACGCGGCGTCACCTGGCTGCCGCTGTACCACGACATGGGTCTGCTGACGGTGATCCTGCCCGCCGTGGGCGGTAAGTACATCACCATCATGTCGCCGTCCGCGTTCGTGCGGCGGCCCTCGCGCTGGATCCAGGAACTGGCCGCGGTCTCCGACGGCGCCGGAACCTTCGCCGCCGCACCGAACTTCGCGTTCGAGCACGCCGCCGCGCGTGCCGTGCCGAAGAACGGTGAATCACTTGATCTTTCGAATGTGATCGGCCTGATCAACGGCTCCGAGCCGGTGACCACCGGATCCATGAAGAAGTTCAACGAGGCGTTCGCCCCGTTCGGCCTGCCCAAGACCGCCATCAAGCCCTGCTACGGCATGGCCGAGGCGACCCTGTTCGTATCGGCCACCCGGCACGAGGACGAGGCCAAGGTCATCTACGTCGATCGCACCGAGCTCAATGCCGGTCGCATCGTGAAGGTGGAGCACGGTACGCCGAACTCCATCGCCCAGGTGTCCTGCGGTTATGTCGCACTCTCGCAGTGGGGTGCGATCGTCGATCCGGAATCGCTCGATTCCCCCGAGGGCGCGACCGAACTGCCCGAGGGCCGGGTCGGTGAGATCTGGTTGCACGGCAACAATGTCGGCATCGGCTACTGGGGTCGCGCCGAGGAGACCCAGAAGACCTTCCGCAATCGGATCGTCAACCGGGTCGCCGAGGGTTCGCACGCCGAAGGTGTTCCGGCCGACGGCAATTGGCTGCGCACCGGCGACTACGGCGTCTACGTGGACGGCGAGCTGTACATCACCGGCCGCGTCAAGGACCTGGTCATCGTGGACGGCCGCAACCACTACCCGCAGGATCTGGAGTACTCCGCGGGGGAGGCGTCCAGCGCGCTGCGTGCCGGTTTCATCGCCGCGTTCTCGGTCCCGGCCAATCAGCTGCCCGCCGAAGTCTTTGCCGCGGACAGTCATTCGGGTCTGACCTTCGACGCGGACAACGGTTCCGAACAGCTGGTCATCGTGGCCGAGCGTGGTCCGGGCGCCGGTAAGGCCGATCCGGGTCCGATCGCGGACGCGGTCCGCGGTGCGCTCTCCGCTCGTCACGGAGTGACCGCGCGCGACATTCTGCTGGTACCCGCGGGCTCGATTCCCCGCACCTCCAGTGGCAAGATCGCGCGTGCCGCATGCAAGGCCGCGTACATCGAAGGCACGCTGCGTGGTGGTTACACGCAGCAGGCCTTCCCCGATGCTCCTGACGAGGAGTGAGGCCGAGCATCTAACGTGGAGTGGCGCGGGCCGGACAGGTCCGCGCCATTCATGCTTGGAGCACACCACCGTCCCCGACGGGAACGGTGAAATCTCAATACCGCCGCGCACGGTACGCAGACAGGTAACTTGAGGAATTGATGGCTGAGAACGAGGGCACGTCCCCCACCCAGACGACCGACAATGCTCCGACGGTGTCCGAAGGCGCCGCGAAACCGGCTCCCACCGGTGCGAACATGTCCGTGGGCGAGCTGCAGGAGTGGCTGCGCCGCTGGGTCGCCGACGCGACCGGGCAGCCGATCGAGAAGATCACCACGGACCGGCCGCTGGAGGAATTCGGCCTGGCCTCACGCGATGGGCTCGCGCTCGGCGGTGACATCGAGGATCTGACGGGGGTCATCCTCAATCCGACCATCGTGTTCCAGCACCCGACGATCGCTTCGCTGTCGGAGCGAATCATCAACGGGGAACCCGATCTTCCGGCCGAATCGGCTGACGACTCGTTCTACACCGCGGGCTACACCCCGGGCGAGGCGCACGATATCGCGATCGTCGGGTTGTCCACGCGTCTGCCGGGTGCGGGCGAGACGCCCGAATCCACCTGGGAATTCCTGATCAATCGCGGTGACGGCATCCGCGATCTACCCGAGGGCCGCTGGTCCGAGTTCACCAGCGATCCGCGCGCCGCCGAGGCCGTCGCGAACGCGATGACCAAGGGCGGCTACCTCGATCAAGAGGTCATCAAGGGCTTCGACGCCGAATTCTTCGCCACCTCGCCGGTCGAGGTCGAGCGCATGGACCCGCAGCAGCGGTTGACCATGGAGCTCACCTGGGAAGCGTTGGAGCACGCCAGGATTCCGGCGAACACCCTCAAGGGCAAGCCGGTCGGCGTGTACATCGGCTCGTCCGGCAATGAGTTCATGCTGATCGCGGCGCTGGGCGTCGGCAGCATCACCGGTGACGAGAAGACCCCGCTGTCGGCGGAGGCCTACGGCATCATGGGCAGCGTTTCGTCCATCATCGCGAATCGCACCTCGTACTTCTTCGACTTCCGCGGCCCGTCGGTCGCCATCGACACCGCGTGCTCGTCCTCGCTGGTGGCGGTGCACGACGCGGTGCGTTCGCTGCGCAACGGTGAGACCGAACTGGCCGTCGCGGGCGGTGTGAACGCACTCGTCGCGCCCATGGCCTCGCTCGGCTTCGACGCCAATGGCGGTGTGGCGAAAGACGGTCATATCAAGGCGTTCTCCGCCGATGCCGACGGTATGGTCCGCGGCGAGGGCGGCGCGCTGGTGGTGCTCAAGCGCCTGGCCGACGCCGAACGCGACGGCGACAAGATCTACGCGGTGATCAAGGGTTCCGCGGTCAACAATGACGGCCGCTCCAACGGCATGCTGGCGCCGAATCCGGATGCTCAGGCCGAGGTGCTGCGCAGCGCCTACCGGGATGCCGGAATCACCCCGTCCAGCGTCGATTACATCGAGGCGCACGGCACCGGCACGCTGCTCGGCGATCCGATCGAGGCGGACGCGCTGGGCCGGGTGGTCGGCCGCGGCCGCGAAGCCGATAAGCCCGCGCTGCTCGGTTCGGTCAAGACCAACTTCGGTCACCTGGAGTCGGGCGCGAGTGCGGCCGGTCTCGCCAAGATCATCATGGCGTTGCAGCACAATGTGATTCCGCCGAGCATCAACTACAGCGGCCCGAATCCCTACATCCCGTGGGACAGCGCGCATCTGAAGGTCGTCGAGCAGCCGACCGAATTCCCGCGCTACAGCGGTACCGCCACCGTCGGTCTGTCCGGTTTCGGTTTCGGCGGCACCAACGCGCACGTGGTCATTCAGGAATACGTGCCCACCGCGGCCGCTTCCGCTCCCGCCGCCGATACCGTCGACGGCGATCTCGATGACGAGACCACCGATGTGCTGGCCGAGGCCGAGCGCATCGTCTCCGACGGCACCGAAACCGCTGCGCCGGAACAGGAGTGGACCCGCGAGGAGCCGCTGCCGGTGATCCTGCCGGTGTCGGCGTACCTGCCCTCGCGCCGCAAGCGTGCCGCCGCGGATCTGGCCGATTGGCTGGAATCCGAAGTGGGACAGGCGACTCCGCTCGAGGATGTGGCCCGTTCGCTGGCCAAGCGCAATCACGGCCGTTCGCGCGGCGTGGTCATCGCCACGACCCGCGATGAGGCGATCGCCGGGCTGCGCGCCATCGCGGAGGGCAAGCCGGGCACCGGCGTCTTCACCGCCGACGCCCCGGCCGCCAAGGGCCCGCTGTGGGTGATGGCCGGTTTCGGCGCACAGCACCGCAAGATGGGCAAGCAGCTCTACACCGAGAACGCGATCTTCCGTAAGACCGTCGACCAGGTCGACGAATACGTGCAGGACGAGGCCGGTTACTCGGTCGTCGAGATGATCCTCGACGATGAGCAGGACTGGGATATCGGCACCGGTCAGGTCGGCACCTTCACCATTCAGCTCGGCCTGGCGGCCGTGCTGCGCGCGCACGGCGCACAGCCGGAAGGCGTTGTCGGACATTCACAGGGTGAGGTCGCGGGCTCGTACATCTCCGGCGGCCTGAACCTGGAGGACGCGGTCCGCGTCATCTGCGCCCGCTCGCGGCTGATGGCCGAGGGTGAGGCCATGCTCACCGATGATCAGGTGCGCAATATGGCGCTGGTCGAGTATTCGGCCGAGGCCATCGAGGAAGTCCTGGTCGACTATCCGGATCTGGAGGTCGCGGTGTACGCCGCGCCCACCAACACCGTGATCGGCGGCCCGCCGGATCAGGTGCACGCGATCGTGGCGCGCGCCGAGGCCGAGGGCAAGTTCGCGCGCGTCCTGCAGACCCGCGGCGCGGGCCACACCTCGCAGATGGACATGCTGCTCGGTGAATTGGCCGCTGAGCTGGCCGGTTTGGAGCCGGCCGCGCTGAAGCACGACCTGTACTCGACCGTGCACAAGGACGGCGTCTACCGCGCCGGTCACGCCCCCGTGCACGATGTGGACTACTGGGTCACCAATATGCGCGGCTCGGTGTACTTCACCAATGCCATCCGGCAGGCCGTGGACACCGGCATCACCACCTACCTGGAGCTCGCGCCGAATTCGGTGGCGCTCATGCAGGTGCTGGGCACCACCTTCGCGGCGGGCGTGCACAATGCCGCGCTGATTCCGACGCTCAAGCGCAAGGAAGACGAATCCGCCGCCGTCGTATCGGCTTTGGCGCAGCTGTACGTGCAGGGCCACCCGGTGGATCTGCCGTCGCTGCTGTCCGCCGGCGACTACGCCGATGTGCCGCGCACCGCGTTCGTGCGCAAGCAGTACTGGCCCAAGGTCAACCTGTCCGGTGATTCCGGCAGCAGCCGGATTCCGGGCGCGCACGTCGCGCTGCCGGACGGCCGCCACGTGTGGGAGGTGCAGGCCACCGCCGCCGAGGACCTCACCGCGCTGGTGAAGGCCGCTGCGGCACAGGTGCTTTCGGATGTCGCCGTGGGCGCGTCCGTGGCGCACGGCGCGATTCCGGCCACCGGCACCCTGACCACCACGCTCACCCCGCATCCCGGCGGCGCGTCGGTGTCGGTGCACGCCAAGGAGGGCAACGCCTTCCGTGCACTGTTCGACGCCGTGGTCACCTCGGGTGCGCCGCTGCCGGAATCGGTTGTGACACAGCCGGTTACGGCCGCGGCGAGCGCCGAGACCGCGCTGGCCGCCGCCGTCGAGGTGGTCGAGGAGGCCGGTGAGCGCTGGAACCCGAACGGTTCGCAGACCATCGAGCAGCGCCTGGCGATCATCGTCGCCGAATCCATGGGTTACGCCGTGGAGGATCTGCCGATGGAGATCCCGCTCATGGAGCTGGGTCTGGACTCGCTGATGGCCATGCGCATCAAGAACCGCGTCGAATACGAATTCGACATCCCGCAGCTGCAGTTGCAGGCGGTCCGCGATGCCAGCCTGCTCGAGGTCGGCAAGGTGCTGCGCTACGCCATCGAGCATCGTGATCAGCTGGACGCCATCGCCAAGCGGCAGGCCGCGGGCGAGGACATCGCGGTCGACGCCGATTTCGTGAGTGCGGCACGGGCCGCCATGGCCGCGGGCACCGATCCGCTGGCCGCGCTGCCCGACGCCACCGCCAACGCGGTGCCGTCGCTCGCCGATCGCCTGGACCGTGAGACCACCGACGTGGTCGCTGCGGCCACCGAGATCGTCGTGGAAGCCGAAGCCGCCGAGGGTATTTCGCTGACCCCGGCCGATATCGAGGCCGCGCCGGAGTTCGCGGGAACCGATAAGGACAATGTTCCGCCGCGTAATGCGCCGGAGCGCTTGGCCTTCGCCACCTGGGCGCTGGTGACGGGTAAGTCGGCGGGTGGCATCTTCAATCCGCTTCCGGCACTGGACGACGCGACCTTCGACAAGCTGGTCGCACGTCTGTCCGAGCGCGCCAAGGCGGAGATCGATCCGGCGGAGATTCGCGCCTGCGGAACCATCGAGCAGATCTCCGATGTGGTCGCCAAGTACCAGGAGAACGGTGATGACGTCGAGGGCTTCGTGCGCACCCTGCGTGCGCGGGAAGCCGGTTCGACCGCGACGCCGGTCTTCGTGTTCCATCCGTCGGGCGGTAACACCCTCGTCTACGAGCCGCTGCTCAAGCGTCTTCCGGCGGGCACGCCCATGTACGGTTTCGAGCGGGTCGACGGTTCCATCGAAGAGCGTGCGCGCCAGTACATTCCGGAGATCCGCAAGCGGCAGCCCGAGGGGCCGTACGTCTTCTACGGATGGTCGCTGGGTGCGGTATTCTCGCTGACGGTCGCGCAGATCATGCGTGCCGAGGGTGCCGATGTGCGTTTGGTCGGTCTGATCGATCTGGCCATCCCGGTCGAAGCGGAAAGCAACGATCCGCAGGAGCGGGTTGAGCGGATGCGGCGCTTCCAGGCATTCGCGCAGAAGACCTATGGCTTCAACGGTGAATTGGACGAGGAGCAGCTCGAGGAACTTGCCGCTGCCTCCGACGATGAGCAGATCGATATCGTGTTGCAGTTGATCAAGTTCGCGGGGGTCCAGATCCCCGGCGGCGTGGTCGAGCATCAGCGCACCTCGTGGATTGAGAGCCGCGAACTTCAGAATGTCACGCTCTCCAGCTACGACGGTCCCACGACGCTCTACCTGGCCGATCGGTACCACGACGGAATGATCGAGCTGGAACCGCGATTCGCGGATCGTCGCCCGAATGGTGGTTGGGAAGAGCACATTCCGGATCTCGAGGTCATCCACATCCCGGGTGATCACCTCCAGATCATCGATGAACCGCGTATCGGGGTCATCGGTGCCGATCTGACCAAGAAACTTGGGGCAATCGACACGACCCCGAAATAGCCCCACCGTGAAAAAGGTTCTGCGAAAGTAGGTTTCTACCGAAGGGAGCCCCGTGACCACGACCGCTGAGAAGCTCGCCGACCTGCGACACAAGTTGGCCGTTGCGAGAGAACCGGCGGGTGCGGCGGGGCTGGCGAAGCGGGCCAGGAAGGGTATCCCTTCCGCCCGCGATCGGATCAACATGCTGTTGGATCCGGGCACCTTCGTGGAAATCGGTGCGCTGGTGCGGAATCCGGGCGATAAGAACGCCCTGTTCAGCGATGGTGTGGTCACCGGGCACGGTTTGGTGGAGGGCCGTCCGGTGGCGGTCTTCTCCCATGATCAGACCGTGTACGGCGGTTCGGTCGGAGAGATGTTCGGCCGCAAGGTCGCCGGGATCATGGAGTTCGCGGCCAAGGTCGGCTGTCCGGTGGTGGGCATCAATGATTCCGGTGGCGCGCGCGTGCAGGAGGCGGTCACCTCGCTGGCCTGGTATGCCGAGCTGGGTCGCCGCCAGGAGCCGCTTTCCGGTCTGGTGCCGCAGATTTCGATGATCCTGGGCAGTTGTGCGGGTGGTGCGGTGTACGCGCCGATCAATACCGATGTGGTGGTGGCGACCGAGGCGGCGTACATGTTCGTCACCGGTCCCAAGGTGATTCGCGAGGTCACGGGCGAGGATGTGAGCCTCGAGGAGCTCGGTGGCGCGCGCAATCAGGCCGAGTACGGCAATATCCACCATGTCGCGAAAGATGAAGCGGCAGCGTTCCAATGGGTGCGGGACTATCTCGGTTTCCTGCCGTCCAGCTGTCAGGAGCTCGCCCCGATCGTGAATCCGGGTATGGAACCGGAGCTCACCGAATCGGATCTGGAACTGCGCGGCATCGTCCCCGATGCCGATAACGCGGGCTACGACATGCACGACATCCTGCTGCGCATTTTCGACGACGGCGATTTCCACGAGTTCGGAGAATCCGCGGGGCGCAACGTGATCTGCGGTTTCGCGCGCGTGGACGGTCGTTCGGTGGGTGTGGTCGCCAATCAGCCGCTGGTCTACGCCGGCGCCCTGGACGCCCGCGCCTCCGATAAGGCCGCGCATTTCGTCCGGCTCTGCGACGCGTTCGAACTTCCGCTGGTGTTCGTGGTCGACACCCCGGGCTTCCTACCCGGTGTGGAGCAGGAGAAGATCGGCGTCATCAAGCGCGGTGGCCGTTTCATCTTCTCCTTCGTGGAGGCCACGGTCCCCAAGGTGACGGTGGTGATCCGCAAGTCCTACGGCGGCGGTTACGCGGTCATGGGTTCCAAACAGCTGGGCGCGGATGTGAATCTGGCCTGGCCCACCGCGCGGATCGCGGTCATGGGCGCGGAGTCGGCCGTAACCCTCATCGGCGCAAAGTCTTTGGACGCGGCCCCGGAGGAGCAGCGCGCCGCCATGCGGCAGCAGATGATCGACTTCTACAACGCCACCATCGCGACCCCCTGGGTGGCGGCCGAGCGCGGCTATATCGACGGCGTCATCGACCCGGCTTCGACCCGGCTGGAAATCCGCCGTGCCCTCCAGGTCCTGCGGGATAAGACGCTGCCGCGCAACCCCCGTAAACACCACCTGCTGCCCCTGTAGGCGCGGCTCGCCGATTGTGCTGAATCGGTCGGTCGGGTGGGGTGGATGTGAGAGCCTTCAGCTATGAGTAGCTCACCGAAGGCATTGCTCGAAGGCGGACCTGACGGGCTGGAACAGCGGATCGTGCCCATTACGCCGCCGGGTATCGAGTTGAGGGTTGCGCACGGGGGCGGGTACGAGCGGTTCAAGGTGACGCCGCGGTGGGAGGACACCCCGGAGGGCAGCCTCCCCGTCTACGAGTGGGTCGCGCACACCGAGCACTGAGTTGACTCGGACAGGCACCGAATGAACTCGGACGGGCACTGAGAGAGCATAAGCACTGCGATCAGGCGGGAGCGGCGCGGCGGATGGGCTGTCGCGTCGGGACCGGATCGTTGGTCAGGAAGTCGGCGATCAAGGGGTAGACCTCGTTCGGCTTCTCCATGACCAGCAGGTGCGAGGTGCCGGGAATGATCGCGAGTTCGGAATCGGGAATCGCCCGGTAGAGGGCGATGGTGTGTTCCAGGGAGACGGAGTCGTCGTCACCGGACATGACCAGCGTGCGGGTGGAGACGGCCTTCAGATCCTCGGGGGTGAGATCGGGCTGCGTCTCCCACATTTCGGCCAGTTTGCGGGCCACGATCGGGAAGTGCTCTTCGCCGTCGGGTGAGACCGCGCCGTAGTTCGAGCCCAGGTAGCGCATGGTCTCTTCGTCTTCGAAACCGTCCAGCACACCGGGCAGAATGCCGTCGTAGTGGAAGTTTCCGCTGATCAGCACGAGCTTGCGGACCAGGTCGGGGCGGCGCAATGCCACCAGCAGGGCCACGTTCGCGCCGTCGCTGTGCCCGATGAGATGCGCGGGTTCGCGGACGACCTGTTCGAGGAACGCGATGGTGTCCTCGGCCATGACGTCATAGGAGATCGGGCCGGGCACATCGGGGGTGTGCCCGTGGCCGCGGCGATCGTTCGTGTACACCCGGAAGCGGCCGACGAGCGAGGGCATGGCGGGCGCGAACATGCGCGAATCGACGAAGGCGCCGTGCAGCAGGACCACGGCTTCACCGTCGCCGTGCACGTCGTACCAGGCCGCCACATCGCCGAGTTGCATGTTCACCATGGGCTCTATCCTCCCGGGTGGGTCGCGCCGGTCTCACAACGGGTGCCCACTGGTGGTGAGGCGACCCCGGAAACGGAACCGGCCGCCCGCGTTTCGCGGACGGCCGGTTGTCGTTCGAGGGGAGGTCAGGCCCGGAGTTTGCCCGGTGACCAGAGTCCGGAGCGGGTTTGCGTCCCGGTCTGGATCTCGGCCGGATTCGCCCGGTAGTACGGCGTGTACTTCTCCAGCGAACCCCAGTCGCGCGCCCAGTTGTCCTTCAGATAGGTGGGCACGGTCTCGGAGGAGCCGAGCATTTCCGCCCAGCCGAGCGGCCCGCCGAATTCCTCCGCCTGCCAGGTATTGGTGGAGCTGATGGCGAGCGGCCGGTCCGGCAGGATGCGGAAGTTGGGCACCTCGGCCACGCCGTAGCGGTGGTCGAACGGCCGCTGGCACGGGAATTGCAGGCCGACGGCCCAGTCCTCCAGGATCGGCTGTTCGGTGCCCAGGTAGCTGTTGAGCGTCTGCAACTTCGGCATGCGCGGCGGGGTGAACGCCAGCCACTGATCACCGATGAGGATCGGATCGTTGGCGTTGATGCGAATCACGTCGGTGCCGTCCGGCAGTGCGTCCACCGGCACCCGCAGATTGCGCCAGGACGGGGCCGGGCCGATGTCCTGCGGCCGGTAGTTGCCGGGCAGCTGGCTGACCGACCCGTCCGCGTTCTGATGGCCGAACTCGACCAGCAGCTGCTGCCCGTAGGTCATATTGCCGGTGTCGTCGAAGGACATGATGCGCCCGGCCGCCGAGATCACGATGAGCGGTGAATCGGCCGAGCGGGCGGGCAGTTGGTACCAGCTGGAGATCAGGCTGGCGGGCTGCTGCACGCCGTCCTGCCAGCTGCCCATGATCGGGGTGGTGGCCGGGTCCAGGCCGAACGGCAGTGCCACGGTGGATCCGTTCACGCCCTCCGCACCCTTACCGCCGCCGGTGCCCGCGTTCTGGCCCTTCTCGAAGGCCGGGCCGACGGTCTGGTTGGAGGTGTTGCCGGTGCCCGGCTTCACCTCGACGCTGTCGGCGTCGAGCTTCTCGGGAACTCCGTTGGGGGAGAAGCCCTTCGGATCCGCACCGGCGAGCGGATCGCCGTTCAGCGGCGGATGCGCCGGATCGATGACCGGAGTCAGGTTGCCGCCGTTGACATTCGGTTCGACCAGCACGTCATTGGCGAGCCCGCAGCTCTTACCGGACAGCGCGTCGAAGTTGGAGCGGGCCAGCGAGTACGCCGGGTACTGCGTGGCCGCGCCCTTGACCAGTGACAGCACCTCGAACGCCACCATGAGCGCCGCGACGACCGTCAGCGGAATGGCCGCGAATTTGCGAACTCGCCTGCCGCGCGCGGTCTTTCCGTTCGCCATCGGTTTGGCGTAGCCCTCGCGCAGCGACTGCCAGGCCACCACCGCGAGCGCGAGGCCGAAGAACACCAGCATCAGCGTGTTGGACTGGAAGCCGTGCAGTGAGACGCGCTTGTCGAACCACGGCACGCCGTAGCTGGAGACGTACCAGTAGCCGTTGATGCCCGAGAACGCCAGCGCGAGCGTGAACATGAGCCCGGCCAGGAAGACCGAGCGGTTCTTGCGCGAGCGCAATGCGGTGGCGGACACCGCGACCGCGGTCACCGCCGCCAGCGCGCCCGCGATGCCCGCGTACGAACCGAAGTGGTGGGTCCACTTGGTCGGGTTGAACATCATGAAGAAGATGGTTCCGAACACCACGCCCAGCAGTCGCCAGGTCGGTCCGGAGGCGATGCCCGGCACTTGCCGCCGGCGCAGCAGCACCAGCAGGGTGGTGACCAGGCACAGGATCATCACCAGGAATGCGAAGCGGCGTGCCAGTGATCCGTCGACGGTTTCGACGAACAGGTAGTAGTAGCGCAGATAGTCCTCGTACCAGGCCAGATTCGGTCCGGTGGCCTGCCGCACCCGGTTGGCCTCCATGATTCCGGCGAAGGTCTGATCACCGAAGACGACCACCAGCACCAGGAATCCGGCCGCGGCGATGGGTGCGAGCAGTGCGAGATCACCGAATTGTTTGCGCCTGCGCACCACGATCCGCACCAGCGGCCGGATACCGGCGAGCAGTGCGGCCACACACATCAAACCCGTTGGGGCCGCGGCCAAGGTGAAGGCCGCGACCAGGACCGCGACCGCGGCGGGCAGCAATCGTGAAGTGGCGATGGCTCGTTCGATGGAGACCCAGGTCAGCAGTGCGCCCAGCGCGACGATGGGCTCGGAGCGCAGGCCGTTGTCGTAGGGCAGCCAGAAGGCCAGGAACACCAGGCCGCCGGTCCACAGCGCCACCTTGGAGGTGGCGACGCCGCGCCCGAGCCGGGGCACCACCTCGCGGCTGATGACCAGCCAGCAGAGGATGCCGCACAGCAGCGCGGGAATTCGCACCCACGGGCTCGCGGTGGAGATCTCCGCGAACGCCTGGATGACGTAGTAGTACCAGCCGAACGGCGCTTCCGGAACGCCGAACCAGCGGAAGTAGTTGGCCATGTATCCCGCGTGCGGCGCGACGCGCACCATGGTCAGGATGTAGCCGTCGTCGGAGGTGTTGGCGCCCACGAAATGCCAGAGCGTCAGCGTGCCGATGATGCCGCCGTCCGCCCAGGTCGGCTGCAACCAGTGCCGGGGGAAGATGCGCCGGTGCCCGCGCCCGTCGCTGGTGTCGAGCACCGCCAGCGCGCCCATGGCCAGCAGGGTCAACAGCACGGCCGCGATGATGGCGACCAGTTTGATGAGCGTCGGCGACGACGAGAACCGCGAATCCACATTCATGTGGAACGAGAGGCCCTGCGGCACATCACCTTTCAGATCGGTGAAGACGCCGACCACCTGCGGCCGCAGATCCCC
The DNA here is from genome assembly GCF_042269265.1 of Nocardia sp. NPDC056000. Taxonomy (NCBI): domain Bacteria; kingdom Bacillati; phylum Actinomycetota; class Actinomycetes; order Mycobacteriales; family Nocardiaceae; genus Nocardia; species Nocardia sp. NPDC056000. The sequence goes on from NZ_JBHJXS010000015.1 coordinate 69,425, forward strand.
GAGCAGCGAGTTCTCCACCGGCACGGTGACGAGTTCGCGGCCGCCGTCGGCGGTCGGCTTCTCGATGGTCCGGTTGAGGCCCTCGAACTTCGCGTAGGTGCGCTTGGCGTCGGATTCGATGACGATGGCGGAGCATTCGGTCATCTCCGAGCGCTGCGCCGACACCACGACCGCATTGCGATCGAGCACGTCGACGGTGTCGCCGGAGACTCGGACGAACAGTCCCTCCAGGTCCGCGCCCTTGCCCTGCGGCGGCGCGGTTGCCAGCAGAATGCCGCCGCGCGGATCCAATTGCCCGATCGCCGAACAGGGGATGGTGGCGCTCAAATCGATCGGCACCTGCGACATGAGCGGTGCGTCGACATTGCCGAGGGTGCCGTTCTGCGGCCAGTTCACCACCGCGGTGGTCTGGGTGACCGGAAGGAACGGCGTCGCCAGCGCGAACAGCGCACCGAGCACACCGGCGACGATCGCGATCATCTTCGCGATGCGGAAGTCGCGCGGCGTCGCGGTGGGAATCGGCGGCGTTGGCGGTTTGCTCAATACAGCGGAGGCGTCGGGCACGGTTGCTGATGGTATCTGCCCCCGGCCCGAGTGGCGCTCTTCACTCCGGCGGCGCGACACGTATGCCGTGTCGCACCCGATTCCCGCGGTGTCGCCGGTTACTTCGCCCTGATCGGCGAGTCCTTCGCCAGTCCGGAGCGCGTCTGCACCGTCACATCCGGCGCGGCCTGCACCGCGTCCGGGACGTACGGGGTGAACTGCTCCAGCGAACCCCAGTCCCGGCCCCAGTCATGGTTCAGATAGGACGGTTTGGTCTGCGATTTCAGCAGCAGTCCGGTCCAGCCGAGCGGGCCGCCGCCGATATCGTCCTGCCAGGCATTGGAGGCGTCCGCGCCGGTGCGGTCGGGCAGGATGCGCCACTGCGGCACCTCGGCGATGCCGTCGTGGTGGTCGAACGGGCGCTGGCAGGGGAAGGCCAGGCCGACGTGCCAGTCCTCCAGCACCGGAGCCTGATGGCCGACAAGCGAATTCAGGGTCTGCAGTTTCGGCAGTCGAGGAGGGGTGACAGCCAGCCACTGTTTGGGTGTTATGTCCGGATCATTGGCGACCAGGCGGATGCTGTTGGCGCCCACCGGGATATCGGCGATCGGCACCCGCAGATTGCGCCACGACGGTGCGCCACCGATATCCAGCGGCCGAATCCGATGCACCTCGCTCATGGAGCCGTCGGCGGCGCGGGTGCCGTATTCCACCCACAGGTCCGCGCCGTAGGTCTCCACGTGATCCTTGTTGATCGAGCGGATGCGTCCGGCCGCGGTCACGATGAGCACCTGGTAGGCGGGGTCATTCCGAACGCTGTCGGAGAGGTCGACCCTGTACCACTCGGTGGTCAGCTTGGCCGGAGCCTGATCGCTTTCGGTGTAGCTGCCCATGACCGGTGTGCGCGCCGCGTCCAGCCCGAACGGCAGTGCCACCGTGGAGCCGTTGACACCGGCCTGCGTGGTCTTACCGCCGCCGGTGCCCGCGCCGGTGGTGTTGGTGGTCTTGTTGTCGTCCTTGTTCACCGAGTTGGCACCGCCGGTGACGGTCTCCTCGGCATCGGCGGTCAGATCGGTGGCGACGCCGTTCGGGGTGAATCCGGTGTTCTCCGCGGCCAATCCGTCGGCGGCCGCACCGGTCCACGGCTGCAGCAGCGAGTCCGCGGTATTCGTCTCCACCAGTACGTCATTGGCGAGCGCGCACGAATCACCCTTCAGCGCATCGATATTCGACTTGGCGATGCTGTACGCCGGGTACTGGCTGACCGCGGCCTTGGCCAGCGACAGCACCTCGAACAGCACCAGCAGCGCGGCCGCGATGGTGAGCGGCATGCTCGCGAATTTGTCGAAGGCGCGCACCGGTTTCGGTTGCCGGTACGGTTCGCGATAGTGCTGGAAGGCGGCGATGAGCAGGCACAGGATGGCCAGGCCGAGGAAGAGCGTGGACAGGCCCTTGCCCGCGATCAGCGGGGCCTTGTCGAACCACGGCACGCCGTAGCTGGACACGTACCACCAGCCGTTGGGCCCGGTGAAGGTGATGGCCAGCAGGAACAGCACCGCCGCGCAGAACAGCGTCCGGTTGCGCGGAGAGCGAATCCCGTTGACGCCCACCGCGACCGCCGCCAGCGCCGCCACCGATCCGGCGAGTCCGGCGTAGACGCCGAAGTGGTGCGTCCACTTGGTGGGCGTGAACATCATCAGGAACAGCGACATGAACACGATGCCGAGAATGCGCGCGGACGGTCCGCGTGAGGCCCCGGGAATCCGGCCGTTCTTGCGCAGCATCACCATGACGCAGACGCCCAGGCACAGCAGCATGGCGAGAATGCCGAACCGGCGGGCCAGCGATCCGTCGGGGGAGAGCATGAGCAGCGAATCCCAGCGGGTGCGTTCGTCGAACCAGGCCACATTCGGCCCGATGATCTTGCGCACCCGGGTGGCCTCCAGCACCGAGGCCAGCGTCTGATCACCGAAGACGACCACCAGCACCAGGGTTCCGGCGGCGACGCCCGGCGCGAGCAGTGCGGCGTACCGCAGCAGCGCCGATCCGGTTCCCTTGGCCTGCTTGATGATCACCTGGAGCACCGGTCGCGAGCCCGCGATGAGGGCCGCGATGCAAATGAGCCCGGTCGGCCCGGCGGCGAGCGAGAAGGCCGCGATCAGCACGCCGACGGCGGCGGGCAGCAGTCGCCCGGTGGCGATGGCGCGCTCGATGGAGCACCAGGTCAGCAGCGCTCCCGCGGCGATGATCGGTTCCGGCCGCAGTCCGTTGTCATACGGCATCCAGGCGGCCAGGAACACCAGTGCGGCGGTCCAGACCGCGACATTGTCGCGGCGCACCCGAGCGCCCAAGCGCGGCAGCACTTCCCGGCTGATCACCAGCCAGCACACGATGCCCGCGAGCAGTGACGGCAGGCGCATCCAGGGGCTGGAATCGCTGATCCGGGTCATCCAGACCAGCACCTCGTACGGCCACCCGAACGGTGCTTCGGCGACGCCGAACCAGCGGTAGTAATTGGCCATGTAGCCCGAAACCTTGGAGGCCCGAGCCATATTCAGGATGTAGCCGTCATCGGAGGTATTGGCCCCGATGAAATGCCACAGCACCAGCGTGCCCAGCGCCACGCCGTCGACGAGCCGGAAGCGCCACCAGTGCGCGGGCAGGAACCGGCGCGGCCGCCGCCCGTCCCGGGTGTCGAGCAGGTGCAGCGCGTACAGCGACAGCAGCGTGAACAGCACCGCGCCGATGATCGCGGCGTACTTGAGCCAGCTCGGGCTGGAGGTGAATCGGGCGTCGATATCCGCCTGCGCGGCACCGGTTCCGAGCTGTGCGCGGCTCAGATCGGTGAACATGCCGACCACCTGCGGCCGGGTGTCCCCGCCCACGCTGCCGACGAACGGCGTGCCGTCCTTGCGGCTGACACCGGTGAGCTCGACCCGGGTCACGCCGGCATCGGAGTGCAGGGTCAGCGCCGTGCAGTCCTGGATCTCGGCGACGGGCGCCGACAGCAGCGGGATATTGCGCAGCAGCACCGACAGCGTGGGCGCGGCCTCGGCCCCCTCGTCGACCTTGATGACCAGGCCCTTGTCGATGGCCTTGCCCGAGGCGACCGGCACCGTGGAGAACAGCGTCCCCTTCGGCAGTTCCCGCAGCACCTGGCACGGCAGGTTCACATCCAGGTTCAGCGGCACATAGGACACCAGCGGCGCGTCGATATTCGCCGAATCCCCCTGTGGCCAGTGCACGGTGGGCCGGTCCTGCCGGACGGGCAGGATCGGGGTCAGCACCGCCAGCAGGAATCCGAGAATTCCGGATACCACGGCAAGCAGTCGGACTCGATGAAACGCTCGGGTGTCTTCGCGCACGAGTGCCGATGCTATCCACCCTGCTCGGGTACGCGGCGCAGCCGGGCTACCGCGGCGTCGAAATAACCTGTGCCCCCGCCGCGTTCATCTTCCCCCGCGAGGTGGAAACTGGCTCTTCCGGTGGAAACACGTCAGGATGGTTGTTATCCGAACTGGGCGAGGGGCCGGGCCGGGAGATTACGAGGGAGCATGACCGAGCTGCGTCCGGGCGAAGTGATCGCCGGGTTTGTCATAGCGCGGCGAATCGGTGCTGGTGGATCAGGCGTCGTGTACGCGGCGCGGCATCCCCGGCTGCCCAGGTTGACGGCGCTGAAGATTCTGAAGCGCGATGATGTCACCGCGGCCGACGAGGTGTGGAAGCGATTCGAGCGGGAAGCCGATATCGCGGCGCACTTCGATCATCCGAATATCGTGCAGGTGTACGACCGGGGGATCGAGGACGATCGGTTCTGGATCTCCATGCAGTACATCGAGGGCACCGATGCCGCTGAGCTGCAAGGAGTTTCGGCGGATCGGGCATTGCGGATCGCGGAGGAGATCGGCGGCGCGCTGGATTACGCGCACGGCAAGGGCGTGCTGCATCGCGATGTGAAGCCGTCGAACCTGCTGATCGCCGCCCCGGACAGCGGTCGCCCGGAGCGTGCGCTGCTCACCGATTTCGGCATTGCCCGGCTGCGGGACGAGACTACCAATCTGACGAGTCCGGGAAATATCTCGGCGACCTTCGCTTTCGCTTCGCCCGAACAGGTTTCGGGGAAACCGGTCGGTCCCGGCTCCGATCAGTACTCACTCGCCTGCACGCTGTTCGTCCTGCTCACCGATCAGCGCCCCTTCACCGCGGACAATCTGCTCGGCTGGGTGCACGCGCACACGCAGGGAAAACCATTGCGCGTCAGCGATATCCGCCCGGACCTGCCCGCCGCGCTGAACCCGGTGTTCGCGCGGGCGCTGGCCAAGGATCCGGCCGACCGCTATCCCAGCTGCCGCGAATTCGCCGAGGCCGCCACCGCCGCCTACTACTCGGACCCCGCGCTCGCGGTCACCGCGCCCGCTCGCGTCACCGCGCGCGGGGCCGCCGCATCGCCCGTGTCCGCACCACGAAAACCGCTGGCCCGGAGACTGTTTCGCAGACAGATCGGCGTCGCCGTGATCACGGCCGCCATCGTCGCCGCGGGTGTGAGCTTCGCGCTCTACCGCACCGGCTCCGAACCGCCCGCCGTCGACACCGGCACGGTGCCGGACAAATTCGTCGGCACCTGGCTCGCCACCGAGGGCCAGACCAACTATCGCCTCATCGTGCAGCAGGGCCGGGTGGGCGATTCGATTCTGCAGAACCGCGTGGACGGCGTACTGCCCAACGGTTCCCCCTTCCACTGCGAGTTCGCCGCCCCGCTCGGCCAGGTGCCCGCCGACGGCGACCGCCTGCTCATCGGCACCTCCGAGATCGTCGACCGCGAACCGGCCAATGCCTGCCGCGCCAACGGCCCCACCACCCTCACCCTGCTCTCGGATGGGCGGGTGAGCCGCAAAACCGATGTGAGCGGGCTGATCACGTACACCAGCGCGGGCGCGGTCGCCGATTCCTGGGGCCGCGACCACGAACCCATCGCACAGGCTTTCCCGAGCTTGATCGGGCAACTGGCGTCCACCGGCGGTGCGGTGGGCTGGCAGGGCGCGAACTGCCAGAAACTCGATCCGGCTGCCGGTGAACCGGCCCAGGGCGCGCACCGGGTGCTCTGCAATGCCGCGGACCCGACCGGTCAGGTCCGCTTCAGCCTCTTCGATTTCGGTGTCCGCCCGGCCCAATCGGCGGCGGCGCTGTTCTTCGGCGGCAATGCCCGCACCCTCTCGTTCCCGCATCAGGATGTGGCCGGCGCGCTGACCGTCACCACCGGAAACAGCGTGGACCCGGCCACTTTCACCGATACCGATGCCAGGCACGCGATGGCCGCGGTCAGCTTTCCGGACGGCGATCCCAGGTCACGTTTCGTGCTACTGCTCCGCTGGCCGGGCCACACCGTCGATAATGTTTTGAGCGACTGGCTTTCCCGAGCGCCGCTGAAGTAGGTGCGTCATGGCGGAATTGCGTCCCGGCGAGGTGATCGCCGGGTATGTCATTCAACGCGGTATCGGTGCCGGGGGCTCCGGTGCGGTCTACCTGGCCCGCCATCCGCGACTACCCCGGCTGGCCGCCATCAAGGTCTTCGGCAGTGACAAGGTGCACGCCGATGCCGAGGCGTGGAAGCGCTTCGAACGCGAGGCCGATATCACCGCGCGCTTCGACCATCCGAATATCGTGGCCGTCTACGACACCGGGGAAGACGCCGGGCGGCTGTGGATCTCCATGCAGTACGTGGAGGGCAAGGACGCCGACGCCCTGCGCGGTACGCATCCCGAACGGGCGCTGCGCATCGCGAGCGGGGTGGCCTCGGCGCTGGATTACGCGCACGGCAAGGGCGTCCTGCACCGCGATGTGAAACCGTCGAACATCCTGCTCTCCCCGGCCGAGGACGGGCGAGCCGAGCGCGCACTGCTGACCGATTTCGGAATCGCCCGGCTGCGTGACGAATCCACCCATCTCACCCGCACCGGCGATGTGGCGGCCACCTTCGCCTACGCCTCGCCCGAACAGGTCTCCGGACGCGATCTCGATCCGCGCACCGATCAATATTCGCTGGCCTGCACGCTTTTCGTACTGCTCACCGGGCATCGGCCGTATATGGCCAAGGATCTCGCGGGCTGGGTGCTCGCGCACACCCAGATTCCGCCGCTGCGCATCACCCAGGTGCGCCCGGACCTGCCCCGCGCTCTGGATTTCGTGTTCGATCGGGCGCTGGCCAAGAATCCGGAGTACCGGTTCGGCGGTTGCGCCGATTTCGTGGATGCCGCGTGGACCGCCCTGTCCGGGCCGGTGACCGCCGACCAGATGCCGTATATCAGTGCGCCACGGCCGATTCCGCCGGTCGACCCGGCGCGGATGAAGACGACGCTGCGCGCATCGGGGTTCGCGCCCCCGTATACGCAGCCGGAACCGACCCCGCCGCCGACTCCGGTCCCCGTGCCGCCACCCGAACGCGGCGGCTCCCGCGTACTCGCCGGGGTGCTCGGCGGCGCGGTCGCGATACTGCTCGCCGGTGGCGGATTCCTGCTCGCCTACAAGCTGGAGAGCAATGGGAGCACGCCGGGCGCACCGCTGTCGGCCATCGTGCAGACGGCGGCGACCGCGCCGGTCACCCCGGCGTTCACCGCGCCCACCGCCACCGTGCCGACCGCGACCACCGTTGCCACACCCGCCGGTCGCGTGCCCGCCGCGTTCCTGGGGGAGTGGACCGGCTCCAGCGATCAGAACGCCGACGACTACCGCCTCACCATTCGGCAGGGCGAACTGAACCAGGTCGTGGAAACCTCGACGGTGTACCGCAATGGAACCCTGGTGTGCTCCTTCGACTATCGGCTACTGGACGTCTCCGCCACCGATATCACCGTCGGCAACGGCATCACCACAAGCGGCGGTTCGAACTGTCATCCCCAGACCACCCAGGTGTTGCGGCTGACCGGCGGGCAGATAGTCCGGGACCTGGATATCAGCGGACACGTCACCTATACGAGGGTCAGTTGACGAGTCCGCGCACATCCCAGAGCCATACGCCGTCGACACGTTCGGCCGGGATGCCGATCAGCTGATCCACGGTGTACCGCAGTACATCGGCATTGTCGGTGGGCGGCAGCACGATCACATCGGCCTGCCAGAACCGCAGGTCGGCCAGGGCCTGCGCCTTCACGGCGTCATCGATGACCGGAACCTTGTTGGACTGCTGCGCCTTGATCAACAGGCTGGCGGTCGGACGGTCATCCGGCCCGTACCGCCCCTTCTTCTCGGTTCCGGTGGGTCCGACGAAATAGCCTCCGGCCAAAGGGAACTGGAAATCGGCGCGAGTCTGCCACTGCAGCGCGCGGGCATCCGGCGGCGTGGGCGGCGGCGCGATCACCACCGAACCGTGCGAAACATACTGGCGCACAGTGCCATCGGTGAAGAACTTGGGCGCGGCCGGGCGCTGCACCACCGGCAGGATGGTGGGGGCGAGCGGCAGCAGTGCCAGCGTTACGGCCGCGAACCAGGCCAGTGGCCGCCAATCGGTGGCCGACACCCGCCAATAGTCCAGAGCGCGTTGGGTTCCCATGGCGAGCACGATCGCGATGGCCGGAATGGCGGCCATCGTGAACCGCGATTCCAGTACCGAGTTGAGCAGCGGCACCCGCTCGAACCACTGCCACGGCAGGGCGATTCCGGTGTCGCGCTTACCGATCGTGAGGGTCGAACCGAGCGAGAGCAGGGTGCCCGCCGCGATCACCACGACCGCGGCCCGCACCACCCGTTCGCGCCACATGAAGACGGCGGTCATGAGCACCAGCAGCAATAGCGGCCAGCCGAAATACGAGTTCTCCTCGGTCGGATTGATGGCCACGTTCTGCCCGTGCTGGAACACCCCGCCCAGCGATTCGGACGGGAACTGGAACAGCGCCTTGAGATCGTTCTGCATCGGGCCGTGATCGATGGACCGGTAGGACTGCGGCCCGAAGAACTGCCACCACAGCGGAATCTCGGTGAGCGCGAGCGTGATTCCCGCCGCCAGCAGCACGGTCGGCGCGACCGTGCGCACCGCGCGCAGTCCGGTACGCGGTGCGTGCAGGTAGTAGACGAACGCGAACAGCCCGAAGGCCAGCGCGAAAATGAGCAGCGGCTCCTCACCGAGCGCGATCTGCAAGGCGATCAGCAGGCCCAGGATGAAGGCATCGCGCAGTCTGCGGGCCTTGCGGGTTTCGACCGGAGTGCCGGACAGCCTGGCGACCCGGATGAGCTGCAAGGCGATCAACGGAAGCAGCGCCAGCACAACGAAATTCGGGTGCGCATTGGCATGCGAGATCATGGCGGGCGCGAACCCGCAGAACAAACCGCCCACGGCCGCCGCGAATCTGGAGGTGACCAGCTCCCGCGAGAACAGCCAGTACCAGGCGAACGCGGTGCCGAACAGCCCGAGCGTGAGCACCAGCACGAAGGTGACGGTCGGCCCGAACAGCAGCGTCACCGGCGTCAGCGGGACACCGACCCCGAACATGGCGGTATTGGCCATCATGTTCACACCGTCGGGATAATTCTGCAGGCCGGTGCCGAGCGGATTCTCCAGATGCGCGATCTTGTGCGCGGTGACCGCGAAGAACCACTCCCACATGGTCTGGTCCTGACCGCTCTTGATCAGGTACCCGCGATCGGTGTGCAGCCACTGCCCGGACAACACCAGCACGGCGAGCGAGAGGTATCCGGCGGCGACGATCAGATCGGCGCGGGCGGCGCGCACCCGGTGCGCGACACGCTGCCCGCGAGTGCGCTCCGGGGCAACAGTTTTCGGTACTGTTCGGTCGAGAACGGTGTCGAACCCCTGTGCCACGCGATAACCCCTTTTGCCTTCAGAACAGCGGCCCACGCTACCGCGTGCATCTGAGACCGCGCTGGCAAGTTTGTCGAGTTATCCACAGAAAAGGGCCTTCATCCCCAGGTTTCTGCCCCCTTTTGGGGATAAGTACCGTGGGCCACATCACATTTGAGTGGCCCCGGCTATAACTCTCAGGGCTGAACGACCACCAGTGTGAACGGTCCGATCTCGGTGATCCGGAAGTGCGGATCCGCGAACAGCGACTTCGGGAACGCCACCGTGTACCGCTTCACATTCGGATCATTCGGGTACACGTCCTCGGACAGCCGCAGCGTGTAGTCGTCCCCGGAACGCCGGAACAGGAACGCGTCCGGAGCCCGCCACGGCGACTTCGCCAGCGCGTCCCGCAACTCCTGAGGAGACTTCAACTCACTCCACCGCTTGATCTCCGCCGAGCGTGCCGCGAAGTCGGCGAGCGGATTCGCGTAATGCGAAGTGAGCGCCTGGAATCCGTAGTACGGGTAGATCGACAGGAAACTGGTGTCGGCGGTCAGCACCACGCTCTGATCGCGGGCGCGCCCCGTCTGCGCCAGCAGCGCCGCATCCACATCCCGGTAGTGCGACACCGCGGACGGCGGCCGCTTATCCGCCCGCTCACCGTTGCCATCGGTATCGGTGTAGGCGGTGGTGATCTCATTGGACAGCACATGCGGAATCTGCTGCGCGAACGCGACGGCGCCGATCACCGCGATCACCCCCGCCGCCAACGGCATTCGCGCGGGCTCGTTCAGCACCTGATAGATCGCCCGAGCGCCTTCGACGAACCCGAACGCCCCGGCCGTGGCCAGCAGCGCGTACAGGATCGGCTCCAGGCGGAAGGACAGCAGTGTGGTCCCCGCCGCGGTCGCGGTCATGGACAGCAGGCACCACAGGTAGATGGCCACGACGGCGATGCCCAAAGCCTGTGCGCGACGCGAACTTCCGACCCGCAGCACCAGCCACACGGTGCCGAGCAGGCAGAAGACGCCGATCAGGGAGAAGTCGAACATGGGCAGCGGCAGCTGCGACCCGCCCTCGGGCAGATAGTGGAATGCGGTGCCGGACTTGGGGATGGTGCCGCCCAGCAGCTTCAGCAGGAACGGGAACCATACTGTCAGCGCCAACAGGCCCGCGACGACGCCGGCGCCGATCAGGCGCAACAGAATCGGCCACACTACGCGCCAGCGTCCGGGGACGGCCGGTTCACCGTCGACCCGATGCCGTTGGGCCCGTACCGCTTTACCGCGCTCGCGCAGTGCGAGCCCGGCCGCGACCAGTGCCATCAGGCACACCGCGAATACCGCGACGACGAAGTACAAGGTGTAGAGCATCGCCCCCACACCGAGGAACAGTCCGGTTCCCAGCACCGCGCCCCAGCCGCCTGCCGTGGCGGCCGCTGGCTCGGCGGGCCGGTACAACGCACCCCAGGCCAGCACCATCGCGGGCGCGAACAGCAGCACCAGCGGAGCGCTGTACGCCTCGGGCGACCCGTAGGCCAGCGTGACGGCGGTGGTAGCTGCCGCCACAGCGATAGCCCAGTCGGCGCGAATCAGCTTGGACCACAGCACAACCGCGAGAACGGCCGTCACCGCAAGCCCGATGATGGCGAACGGCTTGAACGCCTCCCACCCCGCCATACCGGTCAGACTCGCGAAACGTCCGCCGACCCAGAACCATCCGGCCGGATAGAACGGCGGCAGATCCACGTAGTTCATATCGTGCAGTGCCGCACTGTCCGTCAGCCGCGTCAGATATTGAGTCCGGAACTCCTGGTCAACGGAGATGCCGAACAGATACAGCTTGGTAGCCGCCAGCGGCATCCCCAGGGTGACGGTCGCGAACCCCGAAATACCGACCCAGGACAGCAGTTTCGCCACCCACGGCCATTTGTCCATCCGCACCAGCACGATCGCCGCGACCAGCAGCGCCAGCGTCACCACCTGGCCGACGGTCGTCAGCGCCCGAGTCACGTTGGAAGAGTTGAAGGCGGGCCACTGCACGGTCGAGAACGCCACGAGACCGATACCGGCCACGATTGCCGCCACGGCTGCCGCCAGCGCGCCCTCACCGAGCGCACCTCCGGCCTGCCGCATCAGCATCGCCCCCCGGCTGCCTGCTTTCTCGCTCATTCCCACTCCGCCTCCGGGTTCGCTTCCATGGACCGCTTACCGCAGCGAAGCCTAACGATCTTCGGACCCCCATGAACTCTCGCCCGGCCGACAACACCCCCAGAGCCCCAGGCCCAAGAGACAAAACCCCAAAGACAAAACCCGGAAAGACAAAAGAACCAAAGACAAAAGACGCCCGGACAAGAAGATAAAGAACAAAGACAAAACCCAGACCCAGCCCGGGTTACGTTCACCTTCCAACTCCCGACCCACTCGGGGCCCTTGGGTTCGGGAGGCTCTGAAGGTAACCACGGCCGGTCACCCCGTCCGGTGCGTGAGGTACTGGCCTGGGTTGCGGGAGAGCAAGTCGGGTACGGCAGGCGAAGTAACCAGCACTGCTTCTTTGCCCGGACTGCGGGAGGGCTGGAACCGCACGTTGGCACCTCGAGCGGGATGCGGACATGCCTGTAGGACCGGCAGGGTGTTCCCTGACGGTGGATACAGGTGGTGGTGGAACCTATTGCCGGGCTGGGCAAGCCGGGCGAGGCAAAACCCACGGCCGCGCTTGGCGCATCCGATTCGACGCGCACGCCCGGGGCGGGCGAGCGGGCAGCGGCGGCGCGGCCGGGGCGGTGGCGATCAACTCGTCCGGGTGGTGAAGGTGGTTCACCTTTGGTGTGCGGGTCGGGTCGATGTGCGCGGGCGCGATCCACGCGGTACGTCCCGCGAAGGCCGAATCCTTGCCGAGCTTGATGGTTGTCCAGCCCGTCGGGGTGTCGTTCACCAGCGCGTGGCAGTGATCGCAAGCCAGGGTGAGGTTCTCGATGTCGGTGGGGCCGCCCTTGATGTACTCGGTCACGTGGTGAACGGCGGCCATGCTCGCGGGTGCGGTGCAGCCGGGTCGAGTGCAACCCCGTTCGGTGGCGATCAACGCCATCCGCTGTGCCGGATTCGCAAGGCGGGCTTCACCGATGTGCAGGGGCATGTTGTTGCCATCGGTGACGACCGAAAAGGTCTTGCTCTTGCGTGCAGCCATTTCCAACGCGACCGCGACCGGCACAGTCCCACCGGTGGCGGTGGTCGCCACTCCGGCGGCGCGCTCTACATCGGCGATGGACATGGTCAGGATCGTGGTGACCGGGAGCCCACGGTGTGAGCCCAGGTGGGCGGGGTTGAAGTCGGGGTGCAGGAGCGCGAACAGCGCATCATGCTGACGCTGCACCGTCGTGCGCGTATCCCGTGCGGCCGCAGCCTTCACGACCTCCGGATCGAGCTTGTCATCCACGACGAACGGGCTCTCCGGGTCGGCCGGGTTGCACAGACCGGGCCGGGCGAGCTTGGCCAGCACAGCGTCCATCGCGGCGCGTGCTTCAGGTGTCAACACCACAGTCATGGTGGACATCAGGTCGAAGCCCTGGGGGCTCAACCGCATACTGCGCATACGAGCACGGTCCGCGTCGTCGGTGAGGGTGCCATCAGGATCGAGGTGGCCCAGGATCCGGTCACCGATCTTGGGCAGTTGGTTCGGGTTCAACGCGCGAGCATGGCGGGCCAGATGCTCTTCGGCGAGTGCGCGGTCTTCGGCGGTGACTTGGTTGGGGAGCCGGTCCATGACCTGCCGGATCACGCGCACGTGGTCGAGGCCGATCGCGCCTTCTTCTTGCGCCAGTGCGGTATTGGGCAGCACAGGCGCAGGTGTGGAGATTTCGTTGTTGTCCCCCACACGCGGCCAGATCGCGGCCTGCTCGGCGCAATGCCAGCGGTTCAACGCGTCCCCGTGCGAAATCCGCAGTGTGTCTTGCAGGAACAGTGCGACACTGCCCGCTCCAGCGCGCTTGGGCAGCGACCGCGAGCAGGTCTGCACCACCAGGTCGAGCTTGAGCGCGTCGAGTTTGCGGGTGGCGGTCTCGATCTGCTGCATCAATTCGACAATGTCGTTGTCCGACACCGGAATAAGCGGCTGAGAAACAAGGGAATCGATCGCAGCGGAGAGTGCTGATGCACTGTCCGTGATTGCGATGTTCTCCCTTGGATTCATACCTCTATTCTACTCCCGAAAAACAGACCCCGAAAGCCGAATTCTATTGTGATACAGAGCTATTCAGAATATCCAAGTTTTATCTATCCCCCGAACGAAAAACGAGCGGCAGCCGAATCGGCCACCGCTCGTTGCGTTTTCGCTCCCGCCTACACAGGCAGCTTCCGGAAGACAGGCCGCGGAATATGCCGCAGCACCATCATGATGTACCGGAAAGTCCCCGGGGCCCAGACGATTTCCTTGCCCTTCTCCGAAGCCGCGACAGCCAGCGCCGCCACGTCTTCCTTGTCCACCGTCAGCGGCGCTTCCTTCACATGCGCCGACATGCGGGTGCGGACCTGTCCCGGCCGGATCACGGTGACGCGCGGCCCGTGCGGGCGCAGCGCTTCGCCGAGGCCGAGGTAGAAGCCGTCCAGGCCCGCCTTGGTGGAGCCGTAGACGAAGTTGGAGCGGCGGACGCGCTCACCGGCCACGGAGGACATGGCGATGATGCGCCCGTAGCCCTGGGCTTTCATCTTCTCGCCGACCAGCACGCCGACCGAGACGGCGGCGGTGTAGTTCAGCTCGCAGGCGATGACGGCCTTGCGCTGGTCCTGCCACAGCTCCTCGGCGTCGCCGAGCATGCCGAACGCGACGATGGCGACGTCCACGTCACCGTGCGACCAGGCCGCGTCGATGACCTTGGGGTGGGAGTCCATCTCCAGCGCGTCGAAGTCGATGACCTCGACCTCGGACGCACCGGCCGACTTCAGCAGCGCGACAGACTCTTCGCGCAGCGGGTCGCCGGGCAGCGCCGCCAGAATGATCCGCGCGGGACCCTTCTTGAGGTACTCCGAGCAGATCGCGAGACCGATCTCGGAGGTGCCGCCAAGCAGCAGAATGGACTGCGGATTCCCTACCGCATTGATCACTGAAGCTCCAGCCTTCGCGCCATATCGGACATGAAAACGCCTGTGGGATCGACACTTCGGCGGATTTTGATCCACTCGTCGATCCGGGGGTACATCTTGTGGAAGGTCTCCGCCGTGGTGCGGGAGTCCTTCGCGGTGTAGAGCCGGCCGCCGAATTCGGTGACGCGCCGGTCGAGCTCGGTGACGAGTTCGTTGAGCCCCGCCCGAATCGGGAAGTCCACGCAGATGTTCCAGCCCGGCATCGGGAAGCTCAACGGCGCCGGGTTACCCGGGCCGAACAGCTTGAAAACATTCAGCGCCGAATAGTGCCCCGACGCCTGGATATCGATGATGATCTTCTTGAACTCATCGACGGCCTCGGTCGGCACCACGAACTGGTACTGCAGGAATCCGGCCGGACCGTACGCCCGATTCCACTCCGCGATCATGTCCAGCGGGTGATAGAACTGGGTCAGGTTCTGGATCTTGCCGGTGTAGTTGCCGCCCATGGCGTAGTACGCCTCGCCGACCGAACCGAGGGTCAGCTTGTTCGCGGTGAAGCTCGGGAAGATGTTCGGCACCGTCAGCAGCTGCGGCGCGTCGAACTTCAGCGGATTGCGCTGCTTCTTCTTCGGCAGCTCATCCACCTTGGCCAAGCGCCCGCGAGTGATGGTGGCGCGCCCCAGCTTCGGCAGCGGGTTCATCACGTCGAACCACGCGCTCGAATACGTGTAGTTCGCCTCGCTGCCATCGCTGTGCGCGGCGATGGTCTCGTCGAGGGTGCTGGTCTTCACACCGTCGTTGATGAAGTACGCGGTCTCGGTCGCCACCATCTCGATGGTCGCGCGCAGGATGATGCCGGTCAGCCCGTTGCCGCCGACGGTCGCCCAGAACAGCTTCGCGTTCTTCTTCGGCCCGATGGTCGACACCTTGCCGTCGGCCGTCAGCAGGTCGATGGACCGCACGTGATTGCCGAACGAACCCTCGGAGTGGTGGTTCTTGCCGTGGATATCGGAGGCGATGGCGCCGCCGATCGTCACCTGCCGCGTACCCGGCAGCACCGGAACCCACAGCCCGAACGGCAGCGCCGCCTTCATCAACTGGTCCAGGCTGACGCCGCCGTCCACGTCGACCAGGCGCGAATCGCGGTCGATGCGGTGGATGCGGTTCAGCGCGGGCATGTTGATGACGAGCCCGCCCGAGTTCTGCGCGTGGTCGCCGTACGAGCGGCCGAGGCCGCGCGCGATGACGCCGCGGCGTAGGTGCGCGGGCTTGGAGTCGTTGTCGTCGGCGACCATGGCGACCGCCTTGGCGATCACCTCCGGATCACTGGTCGACAGGACTTCAGATGTGGTGGCTGCGGTGCGACCCCAACCGGTCAGGCGGCGGGTCTGCGTGGGCAGTTCATACGAACCGTTCGACGCTACGTCCGCACCCGCACTCGCCGATTTCGTATCGGGAGCGGCCGTGGTGGTGGTCTGAGCTTTCGTGGACATCGGGATAGAGGCTACAGGCATAACCGTCTCGAGGCTTGTGTCCTTCGTCCCGGGCGATACCCTCATGCCTTGTGACCGCGGAACCCCATCTGCCCCTGCCGCCCGAGCTGCCCCTCGTCGACGAGCCGGGCGGTACGGACGTCGATCTGAAGACCCAGATCATCCGGTTCGGCGTCACCGGCGGCCTGTCGGCCATTGTCGACTTCGGCCTCTACACGCTGCTCTTCAAGGTCTTCGGACTGCCGCTCCCGGTGGCGAAGTCGATCAGTTTCATCGCGGGCACCACCACCGCCTACCTGATCAACCGGCGCTGGACCTTCAATGCCGAGCCGAACCGCAACCGCTTCATCGCGGTCATCGTGCTGTACGCGGCGACCTTCGCGATTCAGGTGGGGATCAACCAGCTCTGCTATTACGCACTGCCCGATCAGTGGTGGCGGATCTGGCTGGCGTTCTGCGTGGCGCAGGGCACCGCGACCGTGATCAATTTCATCGTGCAGCGCGCGGTCATCTTCAAGATCAACTAGACCGCCCTCGCACGTGGCAGGGTGAATCGCATGGTGGTTGAACTATGACCCGGGCGGTACTGGTCACCGGAGCCTCGCGGGGGATCGGCCGAGCGGTCGCGACAGTGTTCGCCGAAACCGGAGATCGAGTCGCGGTGCACTACTCCTCGCGGCGCGAAGAGGCCCAGCGGACGCTCGCCGCGCTGCCGGGATCCGGACATGTGCTGATCGGCGGCGACATCTCCACCCCCGACGGCGCGAAACTGGTGGTGGACACCGCCATCGACGCACTCGGCGGCGTCGACGTGCTGGTCAACAATGCCGCCGTGAATTTGGCGCAACCGGTCGCGGATACCTCCTACGAGCAGTGGCAGCGTATTTGGCGGCAGACCGTCGACGTCAATCTCATCGGTACCGCGAATGTGTCATTCCTGGTGGCGCGGAACATGATCGAGCGCGGCGTACCCGGCCGAATCGTGAATATCGGATCGCGCGGGGCCTATCGCGGCGAACCCGATCACGTGGCATACGGCGCGACCAAGGCCGGCGCGCAGTCCCTCGCACAATCGCTCGCTGTCGCCCTCGCGCCCTACGGCATCGGCGTCGCGGCGGTCGCTCCCGGCTTCGTCGCCACCGAACGGGTGGCCGACCGGGTCACCGATGCGGTCAAGGGACAGAGCCCATTCGGACGAGTGGCCGAACCGCACGAGATCGCCGCGGCGGTGCGCTATCTCGCCTCGGCGGAGGCGATCTGGAGTGCGGGCACCGTGCTCGACGTCAATGGAGCCTCATACCTGCGGTAGGTCAGTAATCCACTAGGGCACCGGATTCGGCCTCGGCCTTGGTGTGGAAGTAATCGCCGCCCTTGGCCCGGACATTGTCGGTGCCCCACTGCACGGCCTCGCGCTGCGCGGGCACCAGATGCGGAATGTGCTTGCGGCAGTGGATGTATGCCTCTTCCACATCGACCACCACCCAGCGCTCAGCCTGCCGCCCGCGCTCACCCGGCGGCAGCTCCGGCACACAGCGGCGCATCAGCGTGTCGTCCACGATGCGGGCGGTGCCGTTGATGTGCAGCCCGATCAGATCGCGCACGAAATCCACCAGCAGGATGCCGACGTGCGGGTTCTCCAGCATGTTCCCCAGGCTGGCGAGCACCCCGTTGCCGCGATACTCCGGATAGGCGAGCGTGCGATCGTCGATCACATGCAGGAAACCGGGTTTTCCGGCGCGAAAGCTGTTGTCGCACTCGCCATGTTTATCGGCGGTGGCGATGAAGGCCATATCCATCCGGCCGATGAATTCGATCATCTGCGCATTCAACCGATTCCGGACCTGATCGGAATAGAACCGATCGGCTCGTTCCTGGGTGCCGTAGCGCTCCTGCAGTTCTCGCTCGCCGTCGCTGCCGTTCCTGATACCGGGCATCGTCCGACCCCTTTGGTAGCTGAATACCGGATGAAAAGAGGCTCGGCCACGAACTCAGGCCATCCGAAATGCTATACGGTTTAGCTATTTTCGTCCGGCGAATGCGCGAGAACAAGGGTCTTCGGACCCTTAACCACCGGTATGCCGCAATCCCCCTTATCGTCCGCGCGTCAACCGCGCCCGGTCCAGCACCAGCACCGAACCCCGCCCCAGCCGCACCACGCCCGCATCCTCCAGCTCGCGCAACACCTTGTTGGCCGTGGCCCGCGTGGTCCCGGCCATGGACGCCAGATCCTCCTGCGTGAGCCGGATGAGCGCGGGCTTACCGTCCCCGTCGCCGTACACCGCCGCCAGATGCGCCAGCCGCCGCAGCACCCGCGTCTCCACCGGCAGGTACAGCGCCTCCAGCACCGCCGCCGACAGTCGCCGCACCTGTGCCGCGAGCGAAGTGGTGAGGAAGCGCTCCACCTGCGGATGCTCCCGCCGCAACCGCTCCAGCTGGGTCCGGTTCAGCGTGAGCGTCTCACCGTCGGTGACCGCCACGATGGTCGCGGTGCGCCGCGCGTCCGGGCTCAGCAGCGCCTGTTCACCGAACATCTCACCCGGCCCGAGAATGGTCAGGGTGGCCGAATTGCCCAGCGGCGTGGTGATGCGCACGACATAGCGCCCGGACAGGATCAGGTGCACGCAATCCCCGGGATCGCCCTCGTGGCAGACGATATCGCGGCGGCGGAACCGCCGCGGTGTGCACGCCGCGATGAACTCCCGCCGTTCCTCCGGCGAAAGACCTTCCAGCAGTTCGAATTCCGCCACTACCTCACCGCAGTCCGTTCAGCCGGTACACCGTCACCGGCAGGCTCTTGCCCTTGATGTCGAAATCGCCCAGGTTCGTCACCTGCGCCCGATCGCCGAGCCGCTGCCGGGTGAGCGGCCCGATCGCGACCGTGCCCGGTTCGGCCAAACCCTCCAGGCGCGCGGCCAGATTCGTGGTGTCGCCGATGGCGGTGAAATTCCGCATCTCCCGCGCGCCCACATTGCCGACGATGGCCGGACCGGTATTCACCCCGACCCGGAACATCGGCCACTCCAGCGCGGTCGTACCGCTCGCGCGCTTGATCTGGACGGTGTCGCCGGTGCCGACCCGGCCGTACCGCACCGTCGCCTCGTCGGCCGGATCGGACCCGGCCTGCCCGGACGGTCCGGTCCGCACCCCTCGTCCCGGGCCGCCGGTGGCTGCCGGGCCGGTGGATCCCGGCGTTCCCGGCTGCCCCGCCGTGACGTATGCCGTGCCCTGGCGTTCGCGTACCGCGGCCGTCGCGCGCTGGATCGCCAGCCCCGCCCGTGCCGCGCGCAGCGCGTGATCGGGTTGCCGCACCGGCGCATTGAAGATCGCCATCACCGCATCGCCGACGAACTGCACCACCGTGCCGCCCTCGGCGAGGATCTCGGGCACGATCACCCCGTAGTAGGTGTTGAGCATGCGCATGACCTGCACCGGCCCGGCCTGTTCGGAGAACGGCGTGTACCCGCGTAGATCCGCCATGAGCACGCTCACCTCGTGCACCTCGCCGCCCAATCCGGCCTGGGACGGATCGGCCAGCAGCGCGGTCGCCACCTGCGGCGACATATAGGACCGGAACAGTCCGTCCAATTGCTGGTAGAGCCGGGCGTTTTCGAGAGTCACCGAGGTCTGGCTGGCGAACGACTGCGCCACCGCGTGTTCGGCGGGCCCGAGCTGCGCCGGCGTACCCGGCCCGGTGCGCGACAGTTCCAGCACGCCGGTGCGAATTCCCTTGACCGTCAACGGGTATGCGAACGCGGCGGGATTCGGCGGCTGTCCGTCGCTGAAATGCAACCGTCCCTGCCGCAGCACCCCGATGCGCACCAGGTCGCGGTCGAAGGCGTGATTGGCCAATTGCTGTATCTCGGTGAGCAATTCGTCCTCACCGCGAATCACATTGGCACGCTCGCCGACCGCGACCAGCGCACCGAGCCGCCGCACCTGTTCCCGCTCATCGCCGAGCGCGTGCGCGCTCTGCTGTAGCACCGCGACCTGTCGCTCGGTGAGGCCGAAGCGCCGCGAAAGCTCCTGTCCCACAGCGCCGAGCGGTTCATCCGGGCGCACCCCGCCGGTGCCGCGCTGATCCAGCGCGATCACCATCTCCTCCAGCGCCCGCGCGTAATCGCGCTGGATGGCGGCCAGGGTGCTGCGCTGGGTGATGCTGTCGAACAGTCCGCGCGCGGAGCCCTCGCGCAGGAAGCTGCGATGCGCGCTGATCGCGATCAGCGCGAACGCCACGCCCAGCAGCACATGCCACTCCCACCAGGACAGCCGCCAGCTGCGCCCGAACCCGACCGCGAACATGGCCTCGGCCAGCAGTACGAACGAAGTGAGCACGCTCAGCAGGATCGTCGACCGATTGCGCAGGTAGAGAACGGCGTACGCGCCCGCGGCCACCAGATAGCAGGCCCCGCCGACGAAGGCCGCCGCCACCAGCGGCCCCTGTACCTCGTCCGGATCGGGCACCGAATCGAACGGCGGCACCCGGGTCAGCGAGGCCAGTGCCCACACCGCCATGAGAGTCAGAGGCAGGGCGGCGAGGAGCTCGGTGAAGCGGTGCGCCCGCGCGGTGGGCCCGTACTCCACGACCGAGGCCAGCGCCGCCAGCCCGCCAAGCACCATACCGACTGGGACGGCTCCGGTGAAGCCCACATTCGGCTCGGAGAGAATGACACCCGGTGTGGCCAGCGCGTGCAGCCCCAGAAAACCCGAATTCACTTGGAACACCAGCGAAACCAGGATCAACCGCATATCCCGGTGCGCGCGGGCGGCGCGCAACAGCAGCACCCCGAGCCCGAGCGACAGCACTGCCGCGCCGAGGATCAGCCAGAAGTGCACACCGCCGTCCATGTACATGTGATCCAGCGGCGGATGCGTGATCAACAGCAGCAGTCCGGCGGCGGGCAGCGCCACGTGCACCGCCCACAGCGCCACCCGCGATATCGAAATCCGGCCTGTGCCAACCGCGGTCACGGCGCGCCCCTCTCCACCCGAGCGGCCGGCATACCCGCCCCGCTCGGTCTCACGATCGTTCTGTCCGCCCGGTGTCTCAGGCGGGTGTCAATGTCACCGGCACACCGTTGAACACGGCATTGCCGGACGGTGCGTCCACCAGCGAATCATCGGTCAGCGCATTGGCATTCACCCCGGCGTGCGCCCGCGCCACCGACTGCTCGGAATCGCCGTGTCCCCAGCCGTGCGGCAGGCTCACCACGCCCGGCATGATGTCCTCGGTCGGCTCCAGATCCACGGTGAGCGCGCCCGCGGCGGACTTCACCACCGCATGTTCGTCCAGTCCGAGCCGGGTCATATCGTCCGGATGAATATGCAGCGTGCACCGATTCGCACCGCCCACCAGCGGCGGGACATTGTGCAGCCAGCTGTTGTTGGACCGCAGCTGCCTGCGCCCGACCAGCACCATGGCGGGCGCGGCGTCCGCCAGCCGCTCATGCAGCCGGGTCACATCCGCCAACAGTGCCTCCGGCGCGAGATCCACCTGCTTCGACGCGGTGAGCAACAACTCCGGCAGTCGCGGCTGGAGCGGGCCGAGGTCGATTCCGTGCGGGTTATCCAGCAGCACTTGCAGATTCAGCGCACGATCCGAGCCCGTCCACTCGCCGTAGGGACCGAGCCGCACCATCAGGTCGATGCGCTGTTCGATGGTGTTCTCGCCCAGCAGTTCCGACCGCCGTTCCGAGAGCCCGGCCTTATGCAGCGTCCCCGCGATCACGAATTCGTCCACGGCCGCGAGCGGATCCACGCCCGGCTGCGTCTCCTGACCGGTGATGGCCAGCGCCAGCCGCGCCATGATCTCGGATTCGGAGAGCTCATCCGGACCCAGCGGCAGCAGCGGCCGCGAGTACCGCGCGTAGTTGTGCACGGCGAAGTTGAGCAGCGCGAAATCGTAGTGCGGTGATTGCAGGATGCGCGGCGGCGGCAGGATCACATCGGCGTGCCGGGTGGTCTCGTTGAGGTAGCGGTCCACGCTCACCATGAAGTCCAGCCCCGCGAAGGCATCGGCCAGGCGCGGCCCACTGGGTGCGGACAGCACCGGATTGCCCGCGACCGTCACCATGGCGCGAATCTGCCCGTCACCGGGTGTGAGGATCTCATCGGCCAGCGTCGCGACCGGCAGTTCACCCATGGCCTCGGGCAGTTCGCGCACCCGGCTGTTCCAGCGCCCGAGCCGGAACGCCCGGGTGCGGACGATGCCGAGCGCCGCCGCGTTGGCGAACATCGCGCCGCCGGGTGAGTCCAGGTTGCCGGTCAGCGCGTTGATCACATCGACCAGCCACTGCGTCACGGTGCCGAATTCGGCCGTGCAGGTGCCGATGCGCGCGTAGACGGCGGCGGTGGGCGCGGCGGCGAGTTCACGCGCGAGCCGGACCACGGTGTCCGCGGCCACCCCGGTGCGCTCGGCCACCACGTCGGGGGTGAAAGGCGCTGCGGCATCGCGGACTTCATCGAGTCCGCGCACCGGCACCCGCACCTCGGTCAGATGCTCCGCGAACAGCGTGTGCACGATCCCGAACAGCAGGTACGCATCACTGCCCGGCCGCACGAACAGATGCTCATCGGCGAGTTTCGCGGTGCGGGTGCGGCGCGGATCCACCACCACGAACTTCCCGCCGCGCTGCCGCAGCGCCTTCAACCGTCCCGGGAAATCCGGTGCGGTGCACAGCGATCCATTGGATTCGAGCGGATTCGCGCCCAGCATGAGCAGGTAATCGGTGCGATCCAGATCCGGCACCGCCACCGTGAGCGGATCGCCGAACATCAGCCCGGACGCCACCTGTTTGGGCATCTGATCGGAGGTGCTGGCGGAGAACAGGTTCCGGGTGGCGAGCGCCCGAATCAGCAGCGGCACATACAGCGCCCCCGCCACCGTGTGCGCGTTCGGATTGCCGAGATACAGGCCCGCCGACTGATTGCCGTGCGCGGCGGTGACCTGCGGCAGCCGCTCCCTGATCACCCCGAACGCCTCATCCCAGCTCACCGCCCGCCAGGTATTCGTGGCGCGGTCCCGAATCATGGGCGCGGTCAGCCGATCCGGATCCTCGTCGAGATGTCCGAGCGTCGCACCCTTGGGGCAGATGAAACCCCGGCTGAACGGATCCGCCTTATCGCCGCGTACAGCCGTCACGTGATCATCGGCGTCGAGCGTGATCTCCAGCCCGCACACCGCCTCGCACAGCGGACAGGTGCGCGGCAGGGTCCGCGAGGTGTTCATGGCGGGGGTCATACCTCATCATCGCGCGGTGGCACGACAACGGAAACAGCAACGCGTCAACTGGGCATCAATTGCGAGTGTCGGTTTTCCGACACACCGACCGTGTCGGCGGAGACAGACGCGGCCGGGCCACCGCGACCAGGCTTGCCACATGCGGTTTTTGGAGCGAACACAAGCACTCGAGGTCCTGCGCGCGGCCTGGGAGGATATCGCCGCGGGCACCGGATCCGCGGTCGTGCTCAGCGTCGGCGGTGAAACCGGCATCTTCATCCCGCTGCCGGACGCCCCGGTGCCGCCTCCGGCCGCCCGGTCGGGCATTCCGCGGCCCGCTCCGGCACCGTCGCCCGGCTCGCACACCGTGCCCGGGCTGACCGGTCGCCAGCAGGACGTTCTGGACCTGCTGTGCGCGGGCCTGACCAATGCGGAGATCGCCGAATACCTCGTGCTATCGGTCCGGACCGTCGATCACCACGTCTCGGCCATCCTGCGCACCCTCGGCGTCCGCAATCGCCGCGCGGCCCGCGCCAAGGTGCTCGGCGATGAGCCGCCGGTGCAATCGGGTCATCCCTCCGGCCCCAGAGCAGCTCTCACACATCACAATTCACACCCGTCACGCCGACTGCGCACCGCCTGAAGAGTTTCCACTTCCAGATACGCCAAAAACCGCGGATGCCGGGGAGCATCCGCGGTTCTGCTGTTATAGCTATTCGCTACCGGCGGTAGTGCCTATTCACATGTGATGCTGCGTCATTCCCCTCAGGAAGCGATGCGGGTGCTCTGCGGCTTGACTCCGCCTTTGGCGGCGGCGCGCACCGCCGCCGAGATGGCGACCACCGGCGGGACCCAGCGGGCCTCGTGCGGTGCCACGCCCCAGCAGGCCGAACCGTCGAACAGCTGGGTCGGCGGCAGCGGGATGCCCGCGCCGTCGGTGTGCACGATGGCGCCCGCGGCACGCAGCGCCTCGATGGCCATGGCGGCCTTGCGCAGCCCCGTGACCAGGTGGATCTCGCGGCGCTCGGCGCCCGGGATCTCGATGACCGGCCCGGTCAGATCGTTGGCCCGCAAGTACCGGCGGACGAAGGCGGCGGTCTCACCCGTTACCTCGATGCCCGACAGGTTCTCATCGGTGACCAGGCTGATGCCATTGGCCGTTTCGGCGACCGTCCATCCACGCTCGGTGTACTCCTGCGCAGAGGCGGCCAGTGCTGCCGCCATGACGGAAGACGAAAACGTCGTTCGCACTGGTTTCTCCATTCCCCGGTAGATCTATGTCCTGCTCTGTGCGGGGTATCGGAACGAGCCGTTCGTTGCGTTACAACGTTGTTTTGCGCCGATATGGTTTTTCCCTCCAAAAGAGACGGCTCGTCCTTGTTCGTGGCGCGACCGAGTCGCTGGCACATCTGTGACAGGTCCGGGGGAGGAGCCCACTGCCTGCGAAGACGCCGTCAGGAGGTCTATCGCTCGCGCTACCCAGGAATGCAACATCCAACCTCGGAGTGTTCTAGAACACACTGTTTCGATCTGTCCCAGAAGGGGGATAGCGATGAGACTTCGCATGGTCGAAAAGGTCTGCGGGAGAGGAGATCGACGGCATGTCCGACCAATCGAACGGCAAGACACCCGAACTCGATGAACTCGAGGTCGAGGAGTTCGAGATCGGGCGGTGGGCCGCTTTCAAGGACTCCGCGGCCCGGCGCATGACCCGGCGGCTGGAACAGGAGGCCGTGGCCGACGAGGAGCCCGTCGAACCCTTCGCCAGCCCAAGCGCTTTCGGGTCCTGGAGTCTCGAGGCCATCCGCGCGCTGCTGGACGTGCAATTCCATCGCGCCGCCACCCGCACCCTGCTGCCGCTGGCCTACATCCTGGGCTTGGCAGCCGCTTTCGCCATCCCGATCGTGGGAACCATTGGGCTGTGGCGGGTTTCGGCCTGGCTGGGCATCGTCTTCGCGGTGGTCTTCGCGATTCCACTGGGCCTGACCATCGCCGCGGTGGTGCGATTGCTGCTGGAATTCGTGCTCAACGCCTCACGGCTGGCAAGCCGGGTGGAGCACATCGCCGAGATGGGTGATGACCTGTTCCAAGCCCTTTCCGACGTGGCAGAACCGGTCAATCAATTGTCGGAAGATGTTCGCGCCGTGCAGTTCTGGCGCTTCGGGAGACGGTCGTCGCGCAAGTAATTGTGCAACAATGCGAGCGCAAGACTCGTAAGGGGGAGGGATGGCACTACCGCAGGGCATCACCGGATCCACCATGCCGCGGCGGCAACTCGGCCGTCACCTGCGCGACCTGCGCAATCGCGCCCGGATGACGACCCGGGTGGCAGCGCAGCGGCTGGAATGGTCCGAAGCCAAGATCTGGCGAATAGAAACGGGGCAGACCTCACTGCGCAGCCTCGATGTCGAGGCCATGTGCCGCATCTACGGCGCGCCCGAGGACGCCATCGAACCGCTCACCGCCCTGGCCCGGGAAACCAAGGCGCGCGGCTGGTGGACCGAGTTCGGCGATGTGATCGACGAGGGGTACGAGGTCTACATCGGGCTCGAAGAGGCGGCGGCACGGCTCACCACCTACGAAAACGAGCTGGTACCCGGGCTTTTGCAGACCGAGGCGTATATGCGCGCGGTGCTGGCCGGTGCCAATCCGGGCATCTCCGCCGAGCAGATGGACCGGCGCGTGCGGGTGCGCACCGCCCGGCAGTCGCTGCTCACCCGCGCCGAATCGCCGGTGCATCTGGACGTGATCATCTCCGAGGCCGTGCTGTGGCATCGCATCGGCGGTGACGAGGTCACCATCGGCCAGCTGGACAAGCTGCGCAAACTGGGTGAGCTGTCGAATGTGCGGCTGCGGCTGCTGCCCGCCGACTGCGGCTATCACCACGGGATGGACGCCGGGCGCTTCGTGCTGCTCGAATTCCCTTCCACCGCAACCGAACAGACCGAACCGCCGGTGGTCTACGTGGAATCGCTGACGGGTGCGTCCTATCTGGACAAGGAACCCGATGTGGAGCGGTATCGCGAGGCGTTCGCGGCGGCGGCCACCATCGCGGTGGACGCGCTCCCGCTGATCGAGACCATTCGCGCCACGGTCTGAACGCGGCTCATTACTCGGCGCGGTGGTGAAAACCGCCGCGCCGCAGTATTTTTCGCGCGAAATCTATTCGCTGAGCGACTGCTCCAGCACCTCGCGGTGCGTGGGCGCGGCTTCGCTGTGCAGTTCGCGGCCCTTATCGGTGAGGCACACGAAGATTGCTCGCCGATCCTCCGCGCACAGGGTGCGGCTGACCAGTCCATCGCGTTCCAGCCGCGCCACCGCACGTGAGAGCGCGCTCTGACTCAGATGGATGTCGTGGGCCAGATCGGCCATCTTGTAGCTCTCGACCCCGGCGTCCATGAGCCGGTCGAGGGTTTCGAATTCGCTGAGCCCGAGGTGGTGGCGGCCTTGCAGTTCCTTCTCGAGGGCGCAGGAGGTCGTCGCGTGCCGGGCGAGAAGATCGCGCCACTGAGCTACTAGAGCATCAGGAACGACCTGTTCGACAGTCGTTGTCGGCTTCGGCATGGCCGCCATCTTAGTGCGAGAGTGCAACTCATGCAACCGCATTAAATGTTTGGACAACATATGCGTGTGCATGTACTGTCCTCTCTCGTGACTTCCACAGACCTACGCCCCGCAGTGAGCACCGCGGCAGACTCCACGCAGTGGACGCTCCGGCTCTGGGGCATGCTCATCACCCTGTGCATCGTGCTGTTCCTCGACGGCCTGGACGTATCGATGATCGGCGTCGCCCTCCCGTCCATCGGCACCGAACTCGACCTGCAGACCTCCACCCTGCAGTGGCTGGTCTCCGGATATGTCCTCGGCTACGGCGGCCTGCTGCTGCTCGGCGGCCGCACCGCCGACCTGCTCGGCCGGCGCAAGGTCTTCCTGATCGCCCTGGCCGTATTCGCCATCGCCTCTCTCGCGGGCGCTCTGGTGAGCTCCGGTCCGCTGCTGATCCTGACCCGCTTCATCAAGGGCCTGGCCGCCGCGTTCACCGCGCCGACCGGACTGTCCATCATCACCACCAATTTCGCCGAGGGCCCGGCCCGTAACAAGGCGCTGTCCATCTACACCGTGTTCGGTGCGGGCGGTTACTCCATGGGCCTGCTGTTCGGCGGACTCATGACCGGTCTCGGCTGGCGCTGGACCTTCCTGCTGCCCTTCCCGGTCGCCATCGCGGCCCTGATCGCGGCCTTCTACCTGGTGCCCAAGGACGGGCCCGCCGAAGAGGGCGGTCACGATCTGCTCGGCGCGCTGCTGTCCACCGCGGGCATGCTGCTGCTGGTCTACACCGTGGTCTCGGCTCCCGAAGCCGGCTGGGCCTCGGCGCGCACCATCATCTCGTTCGTCGCGGTCGCCGCACTGTTCGCCGGATTCGTCGCGGTGGAGAAGCGGGTGCGCTACCCGCTCGTTCGCCTCGGCATCCTGAAGAAGCCCACGCTGTGGCGGGCCAGCCTGGCCATCATCGCGGTCGCCGGTTCCTTCTTCAGCTGGCAGTTCATCACCACGCTGTACCTGCAGGACACCCTCGGCTGGTCGCCGCTCAAGCTCTCGCTGGCGCTGCTGCCCGTCGGTCTGCTGGTGGTCGCCTCGGCCTTCGTCTCGGACAAGCTGGTCGATCGCTTCGGCACCGGGCCGATCATCGCGGTCACCATGACCATCATGGCCATCGGCTACCTGATGTACCTGCGCATCGACACCGCACCCGCCTACCTGACGGTGCTGCTGCCCGCCGTACTGCTGGTCGGCATCGGCTGGGTCGGCTTCCCCGCCATCAACATCCAGGCCACCAGTGGCATCGATGACGACGAACAGGGCCTGGCGGCAGGCGTTCTGCAGACCGCCATGCAGGTCGGCGCGGCCATCGTGCTCGCGGTGACCACCGCGATCATCTCCTCCGGATCGCACACCGACACCAGCCCCGCCGCGGTGCTCGACAACTACCGCCCCGGACTGGAATTCGCCGCCGGTGTCGCCATTGTCGGCGCGCTGGTCGCCCTCACGGTCTACCTGCCCAAGCGCAAGGCGCGTAAGGCCGTCGAGCAGGAGCCGGAGGTCGCACTGGTCGGCTGAGACACCGGGCCGACGCCCGCCGCTCACACGGGCGACGGCCATACCGAAAGACCTGGGGCGCACCGTAGTACACGGTGCGCCCCAGTGGTGTATTCGGAAGTCGTTCTCAGTGCGGCAGTTTCAGATCCGCCAGGCGCGGAGCCGCGGCGTCCTTGGGGGAGCGGGTGAAGCTCAGCGGGTTCCCGTAGCGATCCAGCTCCGGCCATTCGATGCCCAGGTCCGGATCGAAAGCGTCCAGATCCCGGTCGAATTCGGGCGCGTACTCCAGCGAGCACAGATAGATGACGGTGGAATCGTCCTCCAGCGACAGCAGCGCGTGACCCAGCCCCTCGGCCAGGAATACCGATTTACGCTCCACATCGTCGATGACGACGCTGTCCCACCGCCCGAAGGTCGGCGACCCGGGCCGCAGATCCACCACCACGTCCAGGAACGCGCCGCGCACGCACGTCACGTATTTGGCCTGGCCCGGCGGATCCTCGGTGTAGTGGATACCGCGCAGCACCCCCGCCGCCGAGGTGGAGGTATTGACCTGGAGCAGTTCGAATTTCCGCCCCACGATCTTCTCGAACTCCGAGGATTTGAAGGTCTCGGCGAAGACTCCGCGCTGGTCGCCGTGCAGGGCGGGGGTGAACTCCCACGCGCCGGGCACCGCCAGTTCGCGAATTCGCATGCTCATTCCACTCGTCCCTGTTCCAGCAGGCGCAGCAGGTAGGCCCCGTAACCGGAGCGCACCAGCGGCCGGGCGGCCGCGTCCAATTGCTCGTCGTCGATGAAACCCATACGCCAGGCCACTTCCTCGGGTACCCCGATCTTCAGGCCCTGGCGCTCCTCGATGGTACGGACGTAGTTGGCGGCATCCAGCAGCGAATCGAAGGTGCCGGTGTCCAGCCACGCGGTGCCGCGGCGCAGCACCTCCACATTCAATCGGCCCTGTTCGAGGTAGGCGCGATTGATATCGGTGATCTCGTATTCGCCGCGATCGGACGGCTTCAGCTCGCGCGCGATGGCCAGCACGTCGTTGTCGTAGAAGTACAGCCCCGGGATCGCGTAGTTCGAGCGCGGCGTCTTGGGCTTCTCCTCGATGGAAATGGCCTTGCCGTCGGCGAATTCGACCACACCGTACGCGGTCGGATTGGAGACCCGGTACGCGAACACCGCGCCGCCGTCCACGTGCGCGTACCCGCCCAGGCTCTGACCCAGGCCCGGACCGTGGAAGATGTTGTCGCCCAGCACGAGTGCGGCGGTCTCGTTCCCGATGTGCTCCGCGCCGAGCACGAAGGCGCGCGCCAGCCCGTCGGGTTCGGGCTGCACGACGTAGCTCAGATTCAGTCCGAACTGGCTGCCGTCGCCGAGCAGCCGGGTGAACGCGTCCGCGTCCTCGGGGGTGGTGATGACCAGGATGTCCCGGATGCCCGCCAGCATGAGGGTGGACAGCGGGTAGTACACCATCGGTTTGTCGTACACGGGGACAAGTTGTTTGCTCACCCCGCGCGTAATCGGGTGCAAACGCGACCCCGTGCCGCCCGCCAGGATGATTCCACGCATGTCACGAGAGTCTGCCAGTTCCGTTGCGAGCGAGAGCGGGGAGGTTCCGACTGCGCCGCGAAACCGTCACGGTCGTTTGCGGCCATACCATTCCGGCGATATCTGTTGCGTAGGTCACGTTCCCATGGTGTTCTGAAACGACGCTATGTGAGATGTCAGCGCCGACTCTCCCGCGCCGGTAACCCGAGCCCGCTTCGGTTCTCCGGACGAACGGCTCGGCGCGCCAACAATGAGGTAGGTGCGCAATGGCGAAGACCCGCGACGACCACGCCGAGGCCCCGGTCGTCAATCCCGATACCGTCAGCGTCTACGCACGCACCCTGGAGGCCGTCAGCCGCGCGACCATCCGGCCCGCCGGGGAACTCATGACCCTGACCGAAGGCGCCATGCCGATCGTCAGCGGCGTCATCAACAGTCTCGCCAGGCTGCGGCCCGCACCGCGCGGGGTGGAACGGGAAGAGGTGCGGCTCAACGGCTTCCGCATGGAGATCGTGCGGCCCGCCGGAGCGCGCAGCGCCATGAGCGACGGCGTCGTGATGTA
This sequence comes from Nocardia sp. NPDC056000, assembly GCF_042269265.1. Classification (NCBI taxonomy): domain Bacteria; kingdom Bacillati; phylum Actinomycetota; class Actinomycetes; order Mycobacteriales; family Nocardiaceae; genus Nocardia; species Nocardia sp. NPDC056000. The sequence continues at coordinate 99,759 of NZ_JBHJXS010000015.1, forward strand.
CATGCACGGCGGCGGCTTCTTCCTCTGCGGACTCGATACGCATCGGCCCGTGGTCGCCGCGATCGCCCGGCGCACCGGAATGCCCGTGGTCAGCGTCGAATACCGGCAACTGCCCCGGACCGATATCGCCGGTTCGGTCACCGACTGCCTCACCGCCTACCAGTGGCTGCTCAGCCACGGCGTGCCCGCATCGCGCATCGTGTTCGCCGGTGACTCCGCGGGCGGCTATATGACCTTCGCGACCGCACTGCGCGCCCGCGATGCCGGACTCCCGGTGCCCGCCGGACTCGTCGGCCTGTGTCCCGCACTGGATCTGGACTGCACCGAGAAGCGCGCGCACCCCAACTACCACCGCGATTCGCTGATCCCGCTCTCCGCCTTGGAAACCGTGGTGAAGCTCGGCGCGGAGGTGAACGGCCGCCTGGATCCGCAACTCTCACCGGTCAACAACCCGCTCGCCGGAATGCCGCCCGCGCTGCTCATCGTCGCCGAGGACGAGGTGCTGCGCCGGGACAGCGAGATCATGGCGCAGCGGCTCGCCCAGGCGGGCGTACCGGCCACCCTGGAGATCTGGCGGGGCCAGGTGCACGCGTTCATGGCCATCTTCCCGAATATGCCCGAGAGCCGGGCCGCGCTCGCGCACGTGGCCCAATTCGTCCGCGCCCGAATCGAATCCGCGCAGATCGCCCGGACGGCCTGATACGACGAAATCCCCCACCCGGGTGGTCCGGGCGGGGGATTTCGTTGTACTGCTTGCGAATTACTTCGCGGGAGCCACCGGGGCGGCGTTGATGGTGGTGAAGTACTGCACCGCGGCCAGGATGGCGACCGGGGCGGTCACGAACAGCTGGCCCGCGAGGGTGCCCAGGAAGCCGATGGCGGCCATACCGGCGATGCAGCCGACGATGCCGGCCGGCAGCGCGCCGAACATGGCGGTCAGGGCGCCGGTCAGGGTCGCGGAAACCGCGCCACCGATGACACAGCCGATGGCCGCGCCGCCGATGCCACCGACCAGGGTGCCGATGGTGGCGCCCATGGAGATGGTGTCCTTCAGGCGGTTCCAGGCGGCCTGCTCACGGTCGTAGTCGTTCTTCCAGGGAGCCTGGTTCTCGTAAGGCAGTGCGACAGGCTTGTAAACGGCCTTGTCCGCGACGAACTCGGGGGTCAGGGTCGCGGTGTGGTCCGAGATGTTGGCCGCGATCGGGAACACGAAGTCGTCCACCCGGAAGTTGAGCTCGGTGCCCGCGATGGTGGCGCCGTTGGCGGCCTTGATCTTGAAGACGCCGTCCTCGACGACCATGGAGCCGGCATCGGTCCGGATGACCGTGTTGGTGTCGGTGGTGGTCGCGGTGTAGTTGATCGCAGCGGCCTCATCGGTCGCGGGCGCCGCGTTCACGGTGCCGGCGGTGATGCCCATAGCGGCGATCAGCAGCGCCGACGTGGCGGCGAATTTCCTCATCAGCATTTTTTTCAGAACCTCATCGGGGAAGAGCTCGGGGGGACAGGAGAATCGAAATCCAGGACAGCTAACGAGCGGTGAACCGGCCGTGACCGTTTGTTCAAATTACGTTCACCTCGCCAGTCACGCGGTTCGTCAGCTTCCGGAAATGTGCTGCGTACGTATGGTTTTCGGGTGTGCTTCCTGTCGGCCGGTTCGTTACTATGCGGTCTCTTTGTGGCGAAGGTCACAGTGTTTTCCCGTAAAACCGGAATGATCCTGACCCGAAAGTCTCGGGTATTCCACGAATTCATGACTTTCCGTATGAAAGTACGAGTATTCGGTGGTCAACTTGTTTCCTTCTTGTGTCCGATTCCGCTCCCGGGAAACGGTGGAACGGTGTAGGAACCGCAACATGGAGACCGCACGCCGCCGGACTCCGAAGGCGACGTAGGGTTTTCGATGTGCGATTGCTCGTAACCGGAGGCGCCGGCTTCATCGGCGCGAACTTCGTTCATCAGACCGTGACCACCCGTCCCGATGTCCAGGTGACAGTCCTGGACAAACTCACCTATGCCGGGAATCGGGCTTCGCTGGCCTCGATCGCCGATCGCATCGAGTTCGTGCACGGCGACATCGCCGACGCGGCGCTGGTCGACCGTCTGGTCGGCGGAGTGGACGCGGTGGTGCATTTCGCCGCCGAATCACACAATGACAATTCGCTCGCCGATCCCTGGCCCTTCGTGCAAACCAATATCGTCGGCACCTATTCGCTGCTGCAGGCCGTGCGCAAGCATCAGGTGCGGTATCACCACATCTCCACCGATGAGGTCTACGGCGATCTCGAGCTCGACGATCCGGCGGCGTTCACCGAGGCCACGCCCTACAACCCGTCCAGTCCGTACTCCGCCAGCAAGGCGTCGAGCGATATGCTGGTGCGCGCCTGGGTGCGGTCCTTCGGGGTGCGGGCCACACTTTCCAACTGCAGCAACAACTATGGGCCGTACCAGCATGTGGAGAAATTCATTCCACGGCAGATCACCAATCTCATCGACGGGGTGCGGCCGCGGCTCTACGGCGCCGGACATCAAGTGCGCGACTGGATTCACGTCGACGACCACAACAGTGCCGTCTGGGAAATTCTGGAGCACGGCCGAATCGGGCAGACCTACCTCATCGGCGCGGACGGCGAACGCGACAACAAATCCGTCGTACAGCTCATTCTGGAGACCTTCGGCCGCGCTCCGGACGACTTCGATCACGTCACCGATCGCCCCGGCCATGACCTGCGCTACGCCATCGATTCCACCCTGCTGCGCACCGAACTCGGCTGGAAACCCCGATATTCGGACTTCCGCACCGGACTGGCCGACACCGTGCGGTGGTACCGCGACAACGAGAACTGGTGGCGGCCACAGAAAACCGCCACCGAGAACGCCTACGCGGCCGCCGGGGAAAAAGTCCTCTAGCCCCAGACGACCGTGGAATAGGTAACCGCCGCGGCCGTCAGCGAAATGACGGTCGCGATTATCACCGTGATCGCCGGACCCCGGCTGGGGGTGCGGTTATCGGAACCGGTGAGGCGCAACGGCATCCAGCGCAGCAACACCGCGAGGGTGAGCAGGGCCAGGGGGACGAAGTAGCGGCCCTGGACGCCGTCGATGATGAAATAGTCGACCGGCGTGAAGGACATGTAGAGGGTTACGTAGATCATCGCGACGCTTGCCGCCATGGTCAGCAGGACCACCCAGGTGCGCAGGCGGTCGCCGGTGAGGCGGTCGGCGATGCCGACGCTCACGGCGAAGGCGACCAGGCTCGCGCAGACGGTCAGTGCCGGAACATCGACGTAGGCGAAGCCCAATTCACCGAAGAACTGCATGAACCAGCGCTGATCGCGGCGCGCGATGCTGTCGCCGAACACCCGGATGAAATGGCCCGGATCGGTCAGGACGTTATGCAGCTGATCGCCGGGACGCACTGTGCCCCACTGCTTCTGCGGCCGCATCAGGCTCATGCCGTCACCGGTCGGCGCGGCGATCTTCATCCACAGCGCGAAACTGATACCGCCGATGGCGGCGGCCGCCCACGGCAGCAGACGCTGCCACACCGCGATGCGCTCGGTACCGCCGAAACCGAGATTGCGCGCCGGGATCACCACGATGAGCATGGCCAGCAGCACGTAGGTCGGCTTGCACACCGGCAGCAGAATCGTGGCGGCAAGCGCCGCAACGGTTTCCGGGCGGGACAGCCGCTCACCCAGGAACAGGCCCTTCACCACCAGCGCCGACACCAGCAGCGCCAGCGCGTTGGTGACGGTGTCCGCGGTGACGGTCCCGGCCTGGAACAGCGCGATCGGCAGCACCGCCACCGTCAGCGCCAGCCATTGGATGCGATGCCCGCGCAGCGTGCGCAGCGCGAACCCGACGATCGCCAGATAGGCGAGCAGTCCGGCCCAGCGCGGCGCGAGAATGGTCCCGCCGACATCGAGATCCAGCACCTCGGCGATCCGAATGCCCGCCGCGGCGGGCAGATACGGAATCGGCGAGTAGGCGGCGGTATTGGTGAACCACACCTGCGTGGTGTGCTTGGATACCGCGGCCGAACCCAGCCGGTCGTAGGCGTCCGGATCGGCGACCTTCGGCTCCGGCTCGTCATTGTTGTTCTGATAGTCGTCGAACGCGTAGCTCTGCAGCGCGTCGATGGTGACCGGAACCTGACCGCCCCAGGCGGGACCGCGATCGTCCTTGATCTTCTCCGGCAGGAACCCGCCGTGCGCCACCTGATAGGCGCGCCCGAACTGGGTGATCTCGTCATGCCCCCAGAACGGCGGCGTCAGCACCGACCACACCGCGCCGAACACCCCGGCGATCAGCAGGAACGCCAAAGCGGCCGCGCCGAAACGCCTTTCGATTCCGGCGATCGCGCCCGCGAGCCCGCTCGATTCCGGTTCCACCGGTTCGGGCGCGGTTGTCGCGGGTGCGGTGATGACGGTCCGCACCGCCCCGTCCGGGGATGCCGTCGCGTTCGCGGCCGTGCTGTCGCTTGCCTCGGTTACCACGATGTCCGATTGTGCTGTACGGCCATTCGTGGGTGTGGCAGGCGGGGTCATCGCCGGGTACCGCCCGAGCGTTCATCGGCGGGTTCATCCGCTCCGACGGCGGAATAGCGCAGGTACATCAGCCGGGCGGCCTCGTGCCGGGACCGGCGGATACCGTCCAGCACCAGGCCCGCGGTCCAGGCCAGACTGCCGAGCAGCAGCAGCGTGAAGCCCAGGAACAGCGTCGGGAACCGCGGCACCTCGTGGATCTCGTAGAACTGGATCACTATCGGGGTGATCAGAATGATCGAGATCAACCAGGCCAGCGTGCCGAACAGGCCGTAGAACGCGACCGGGCGCTCATGCCGGGCCAGGCCGACGATCAGCCGCAGGATCTTGAAACCGTCGGTGTAGGTGCGCAGTTTGGATTCGCTGCCTTCGGGACGATCCTTGAATCCGACCGGCACCGCGGTCTGCGGGACGCGCAGATGCAGTGAATGCACGGTCAATTCGGTCTCGATCTCGAATTCGCGCGAAACCGCCGGGAAACTCTTCACGAATCGCCGGGAGAACACCCGGTATCCGCTCAGCATGTCCTCGACATTCTCGCCGAACACCTGCGCCACAACGCCATTGAGGACCTTGTTACCGGTCTCATGGCCCGGGCGGTAGGCGGATTCACCGGCGATCTCGCGGCGCACGCCCAGCACATGGTCGTACGGCCCGGATAGCAGCGCTTCGATCATGCGCGGTGCGGCGGACGCGTCATAGGTGTCATCGCCGTCGATCATCAAATAGACATCGGCCTCGATATCGGCGAAGGCACGGCGCACCACATTGCCCTTGCCCTTCCGATATTCGTGACGCACGATCGCGCCGGCCTCGCGCGCCCGCTCTGCGGTCGCGTCGGTACTCCGGTTGTCGTAGACATATACGACGATTCCGGGCACGGCGGCCTTGAGGTCGGTGACGACCTGTGCGACCGAGGCCTCTTCGTTGTGGCACGGAACCACGGCGGCAATTCGGAGCTCGGTGGGGTCCACCCGGTCAATCCTCGATGTGATCGGAAGGCGAATACGAACACGGGGAGGGTACCCGAGAATGCTGCGGTACCGTCGCCGAGTGCCCAGCAGTGAGTCGGCGACCCCCGGCGTCAGTCCCGCGGAGTCCGCCGAGAGCGTTCCGCAAACCCTCGTCGACAAGGTGCGTTCGGCGCTACGCCAGGGCGGTGCGTTCCTGGTCGTGGGCCTGCTCGGCTTCGCCGTGGACGCGGGCACCTACAACCTGCTGGTGTTCGCGGGCGGCGAGGGCCCGCTGTTCCATCAGCCGTTGCTCGCCAAGATCATCGCCATCGGCGTCGCCACCGTGGTCACCTATTTCGGCAACAAATGGTGGACCTTCGCGCACAAGAAGGGCGGCAGCCAGACGCGCGAATACGTCCTCTACGCCCTGTTCAATGTGGTCGCCATCGGACTGCAACTGAGCTGCCTCGGCTTCTCCCGGTATGTGCTCGACCTGTCCAGTCCCTTGGCGGACAACATCTCCGGAACACTCATCGGCCAGATCGTCGCGGTTGTCTTCCGCTACTGGGCATATGACAAATTCGTCTTCACCGGCGCGCGCGAAGAATCGCGTTAACGCGGGTTCGCGCTGACGCTATGCCCGACGATTGATATTGTCGCCGGGCCGAGCGGTGACAGTGGGTGTGCGTCCACGTCAAGTGTTGCCGGTGTCTGTTGTTTTCAAAGGATGTCGAGGGAATTCATGGATGCGTCGGCTGGCCAAGCCGTGACCGAAATCAATGACCGGTTGACCGCCGGAGCCCCCGCGACGCTACGTGCGGATCACGCGGCTCCCGAGCGGCTGGTGCTCGCGCGCGGACTGTTCACCGGTCCCGCGCCGCGGATCAGCGATGAGCTGTACGCGGTCGTCAAGGGCGGCAAGGCACATCGCGAACGCTTCAGCCTGCGACTGGACAAAGGCGCGAAGGCGCACACCAACACCTACTTCGGTCGCTTCGCCGCCAGCTACTGGCAGCGCTGGACCACCGTCACCGCAGTCGAGGTCGCCATGACCCTCGAGGTCGGCGGTAAGACCAAGGTGCGACTGGCCGCCTCCGATATCGCCGGGCATCGGCGTGTCGTCGCGACCGCCGAAACCGGCGAGACCGGGCGGGTCGTATTGACCACGGCCCTGGACATGTTCATCGACGGCGGCGCGCTGTGGCTGGAGATCGACGCCATCGGCGGCGAGGTCACCGTCAGCGATCTGGAATGGACCGCGCCCGCACCGGATCACGTGCGCCCGGTGGCCATCGCCATCTGCACGTTCAACCGCGCGCCGGACTGCGCGGCCACCGTGGCCGCGCTCGCCTCGGACGCCACCGTGCTCGACGCCATCGACGCGGTGTACGTGGTCGATCAGGGCAGCGATCTGGTGCAGGATCAACCCCTCTACACCGAGACGGCACCCAAATTGGGTGACAAGCTGCGCTACATCCGGCAGCCGAATCTCGGTGGCGCGGGCGGCTTCACGCGCGGCCTCTACGAGGTGTCCGGCGCCAACGAGCACGCCGACATCATCCTGATGGACGACGACATCCTGTGTGAGCCGGAAACGGTGTTGCGGCTCAACGCTTTCGCGAACATGACCACCGAACCCACCCTGGTGGGCGCGCAGATGCTGTTCCTCTACAACCCCGACTACCTCAATGTCGGTGCGGAGGAGACGAATCTGGCCACGCTGCGGCACGGGCAGAAGGTGTCCAAGGCGCTGCGCAACACCAGCATGCTCAAGAAGAACCAGGAACGCCGCGTTGACGCGGGCTACCAGGCTTGGTGGACCTGCCTCATCCCGGCCGAGGTGGTCAAGAAGATCGGGCTGCCGGTGCCGATCTTCTTCCAGTGGGACGACGTCGAATACGGTTTGCGCGCACGGGAGAACGGTTTCGTCACCGTCACCCTGCCCAACGCCGCCGTCTGGCACGCCGACTTCTACTGGAAGGACTTCGACGACTGGGCGCGCTACTTCAGCTCGCGCAACTCGCTCATCGTGTCCTCGCTGCATCACGATCTCGACGCCAAAGCCATTACCCGCCAGCTCTTCCGGGAGATCGGCGAATACCTGGTCGGTATGCAGTACGGTCTCGCGCACACCACCCTGTCCGGTATCGAGGATTACCTGCGCGGCCCGAAGGCGTTGCGCGACGGCGGAATCGAAGCCCTCGCCACCGCCCGCGGCTCGCGCGCCGACTACCCGGAGACCATCAAGCATCCGGCGGCGACCGCACCGGTCGTGAACGCGCACGTGCACCTGCGCCGCGCCGGCGGTGAACCCAGCCGCCCGCTGCTCATCCTGTTCAAGCGCGCCTTCACCCAGTGGACCGGCCGCACCATTCCGGGCGTCGTCGGCGTCACCCGCGAAGACGCGCACTGGTGGCATATCGGCCTCTACGACCACGTGGTGGTCACCGACGCCTCCCAGTCCGGTGTGCGAATTCGCCGCCGCGACAAGGAAACCGCGCGTCGTCTGCTGGTCCGCGCGTACAAGGTGCTCAAGCAGCTGCGCGAGGAGCTCCCGTCCCTGCAGCAGCAGTGGCGCGCCGCCATGCCCGAACTCACCAGCCGCGAGAACTGGGAACGCCTCTACGGCATCGACCCGAAGTGAGTTCGATCCGAACATCGAAGCGGCCGCACCTCACAGGGGTGCGGCCGCTTCGTTCGTATCGATGTGGCGGGATCAGCGCGGTGCGGTGAGCAGCGTGCGGGTGGCGGCGGTCAGGTCGTCGTCCAGCCAGTCCGGGAACGACGCCGTCTGCGCGAAACGCCGCAGCGCGCCGTAGGGCAGGTCCACCACCGCGCGGCGGACCGCGTCGAGTTCGCGTTCGCCGTCGGAACCGAAGATGCCCCGCGCGATCCGATGGAATTCGGCGAACAGTGGTTCGTTCATGACGGCCAGTCGCTCGTTGAATTCGGTATCCGGTGTGCCGTCGAGCAGATCGCGGAGCCGCAGATTCAGCAGCAGTTTGGCGTCCTCGGGCAACTCCCGTCCGAACGTCAGCGACGCGGTGGTCATGGCCACCGCGGCTTCGATCGGATCCGGCTGCGCCACAGCCGCGTTCACCACCCCGCTCTGAAAACGCTCCAGCGCGCGCAGCCAGGCCGCGATCACCACCCCATTGCGATTGCCGAACCGGTGGTACAGCGTCCCGACGGGCGCGCCACTGGCCTCCGCGATGGCGGCCACGCTGGCCGCCCGCGGCCCATCGCGCAGCACGAGGGTGCGCGCCGCGTCGAGGATCACATCGGTGTCGTGCTTCCGGGGAGGTGCCATGAACTAGTACAGTCCTTCTATATGGAGCGTTTGCCCTATATCGATGAGCATTCCACAATAGTCCCCGCCGACCGCGCCGGAACATGGTCCGCCCTACTGCGCACGACCTGCGAGAACCCGAATGATCTCAGCACACTCCCGCGCGGATTCACCCTCGACGCCGCCGACCCGCCGAATCGGCTCGCCGCCGTGGGCCACCACCCCTTCTCCCGCTACGCCCTCACCTTCACCCTCACCGAGGAAACCCCCACCCGAACCCGCCTCACCGCCGAAACCCGCGCCGTGTTCCCGGGCCTGCACGGCCGCCTCTACCGCGCCCTGGTAATCGGTTCCGGCGGACATCGTCTGGTGGTGCGAGCCATGCTCAGACGCGTAGCCGCCGCCGTGCGGACGCCGGTGTGATCGGGCAGCGCTGGGGCGTAACCCCCGCCGAGATCGCCATGCGATTGCCTTGCGACGGTGCGGCTTCCGGCGCGGCGGTGGTCTGCGACCGGGCCGTTCCCGTCGACGCCGCACCGCAGCTGGTGTTCGATTGGCTCTGCCAACTTCGCGTCGCGCCCTACAGCTACGACCTCCTGGACAACTTCGGCCGCCACAGCCCACCCGGCCGCACCCCGGAACTCACCGAACTGGCTGTGGGACAGCGCTTCATGACCCTGTTCGAACTCGTCGATTTCACCCCGGGAACGCGCATCACCCTGCGCGCCCGCGCGGCGGTCGTCACCTACGCGGTCCACCCCGGACCGGCGCCGGGCACCAGCCGACTGCACGCCCGAGTCCGGTTCCCCGGTCCGCCCTGGCTCCTCGCGCTACCGGTCCTGGGCGATTTCCTCATGATGCGCAAACAACTGCTGACCCTGAAAGCGCTGGCCGAGCGCGAGGCACGCTCCAGCATCTGGAGCCGTGTTCGACCGGGCCACCGCTAGCCGAAGGAGCCGGTGGGCGGGGGTGGCGGATTGTTGTCGACCTGTGCGCTCCGGTACCGAATGGCCTGTGGATAGGTGGGGATGAATTTCCCCGGCACGGTCTCCGGCAGGTGGTGCTGCAAGGTGCCGTCCGGCCGCCTGGTCGGCGGCACCGACTGCGAGGTGGCCGGCTCCTGGTACATGGGGCAGGACGCGACCACCTTCGCGGTGGTGTGCGGCGCCACGTAGGTCTTGATGTGGATGGTCCGACGGCTCATGACCGTCCAGGCGGAACACTCCACATCCGACTCGATCCGATAGGTGTCATCGGTGTCGTTCACACAGCTGTATCCGTTGCAGGACACGCCGGGTGCGAGCTCGTCGGCGGCCGCCTGTGGCGCGCCGGAGCCGATGGCGACCGCGAACAGTATCCCGGTGACACCCAGCCCGACGGCAAACCTTTGCTGCTCCATGTGAATTCGCTCCCTTCGATCGAACGCGAATATACCTGGAGCCGCAGAGTGCCGGAATTACGTTATCGCGCAATCACTTTCGTTGTCGCGGTGCTGTCGGTCAGAGGAACAGGTCGGTGGTGAGGGGGCCGTCGCCGGGGATGACGCGGTATTTGTCGAGGTCCGTGATGCCGTGGGCGGCAAGGACTTCGTCATCGAGGAAGAAGTTGCCGGAGGTGTCCTTGGCGGGGGAGGTCAGGACCAGGTAGGCGGCGTCGGCGTAGATGTCGGGGGTGCGGGAGGTGGCCACCATTTCCTCGCCGCCGAGCAGGTTGCGCACCGCTGCCGTGGCGATGGTGGTGCGGGGCCACAGCGAGTTCACGCCGATGCCGTACTTGCGCAGTTCTTCGGCCAAACCCAGTGTGGTCAGGGACATTCCGTATTTGGCGATGGTGTAGCCGAGTGAGGCCCCGGCCCATTTCGGGTCCAGGTTCAGCGGCGGCGACAGGGTCAGGATGTGTGGGTTGCGGCCCGCCTGGGCGGAATCCTTCAGGGCCGGAATGCAGGTCTTGGAGAGCAGGAAGCTGCCGCGGCAGTTGATGTCCTGCATCAGGTCGTACTTCTTCATGGGAAGAATCTCGGTGGGGGACAGGTCGATTGCCGACGCGTTGTTCACCACCAGATCGATGCCGCCGAAACGCTGCACGGTCTGCTGTACCGCCTCGGCCACCGCGCCGTCATCGCGGACATCGCCGACATACTTGAGGACGGTGCCGCCCGCCTGCTCCAGTTCGGCCGCCGCGGTGTGAATGGTGCCGGGCAGTTTCGGATGCGGAGTATCGGTCTTGGCGATCAGCGTGATGTTCGCGCCGTCCGCCGCCGCTCGCTTGGCGATCTCCAGCCCGATGCCGCGGCTGCCGCCCGACATGATCATGGTCCGGCCCGCCAGCGGCTTGCGTTCTTGCGTCATGGTCAGCTCCCTCTCCCTTGCCTTCGCCCCGGTTCGATAATCCGCGCGTCCATGCGAGGCCGGGGCGAAACCCTGCAATTCGGACAGTAGGCGTATTCGCCGCGTTATGCAACGAGTTGCATACCACCGGTAGCGCTAGCGCTACCAAAGATCAGGGTGTTCACCGGATGGGCAGGTCAGAGCCGTTTTCCTAGGCTGGAATCCGCCGGACAACCCGGCCTGAACAGGAGGAACGCCTTCTCATGAGGACACTCGCGCGGCATCGCGGCCGTACCGCGCTGGCCGGACTCGGACTGGTCGCGGCACTCACCGCGGCCGGATGCGGTAGCGGGGACACCACGCCCGCACCGAACAGCCCCGACCGGAACCGCGCCATCGCCGACGCCATGAACGCGGCCGTGCAAGGCGGAATCCCGGGCGTCCAGGTGGTCATCACCGGACCGGACGGACAGCGCACCCTGACCGCGGGCGTCGGCGATGTCACCACCGGCGCACCCATCGCCGATAACGCGCAGGTCCGAATCGGCAGCAATACCAAGACATTCGTCTCCACGGTCCTGCTGCAACTGGTCGCCGAAGGCAAGCTCGACCTGGACGCGCCCATCGAGCGCTATCTGCCGGGCGTGGTGCAGGGCAGCGGCAATGACGGCAACAAGATCAGCGTGCGGCAACTGCTCCAGCACACCAGCGGTCTGCCCGACTACCTCGCCAGTGCCAACCCGGCGGCGACGGAGCCCCCGAATCCCGCACAGGTGCAGGTGTTGCGGCCCGAAACCCGCTACCGGCAATATGATTCGGCCGAACTGGTCCGCACCGCGATGACGATGCCGCCGCAATACGCGCCCGGCGCGCGCTCGGTCTACACCAACACCAACTACCAGCTGCTCGGCATGCTCATCGAGAAGATCACCGGCCGATCCGCCGCCGCCGAGATCGACGCCCGCATCATCGGCAAACTCGGATTGCATGACACCTACTTCCCGGCCGATGGCGAAACCGTCATCCGCGGACCACATCCCAGGGGATACCAGGTGATCGACGGCAAGCAGCAGGACTACACCGATCTCAATCCCTCCTGGGGCGGCACCGCGGGAGCCATGGTCTCCACCGGAGCCGAACTCAATCGCTTCTTCATCGCACTGATGAAGGGGGACCTGGTTCCCACCGCCCTGCTCGAGCAGATGAAGCAGACCGTGCCCTTCGACCGGATGCCCGGCGCGGGATACGGATTGGGCCTCATACGCGAAGCCAACACCTGCGGTAAGGAGATCTGGGGCCACGGCGGCAGCATCCCCGGCTTCGAAACCCGCAACGGCGTGCTCGCCGACGGCACCGCGATCACCGTCACGGTGAACCAGCTCCCCACCGACGAGGCGACCGACGAGCTGGTCGTCAAGGTCGTGGACACCGCGTTCTGCGCGAGCTGAATCGCACTGAGCCGCAACCCGACCCGTCATCTCAGCATGTTTGGAAGGAATAACTGTGCGCCACTCCAAGCGCGACCGCCCCGGCGATCAGGCGGCGTCCTCGCACGATGCCCCCGACGCGGTGAATTCCCATGATGTCTCCGGCGCTGCAGCCCCGCGCGGCAACCGCCGCACCAGACGCCGCCTGACCATCGGCGCGGGCGTCCTGACCGGTGTCGCCGCGGTGATCGGCGCGCTGCTCGTCACCCCCATCGTCCCGCCCGCCGATGCCGAACCCGCGCTCGACGGGTTCTATGACCAACGGCCGCAGTGGAAATCGTGCGATGTGGCCAGCCTGGACAAGGCGGGTGCGCAGTGCGCCGATATCACCGTTCCACTGAATTACGCTGCCCCGCAGGGCGAGACGATCACCGTCGCGATATCGCGGATGGCCGCCACCGATACCGCGAACCGGCGCGGCATCATGCTCTCCAATCCGGGCGGCCCGGGTGGCGCGGGCCTGGACTTCACCCCGGAGATCGCCGCCGCGATGACCCCCGAGGTGCGCGCCCGCTACGACCTGATCGGCATGGACCCGCGCGGTATCGGCCGCTCATCCGCGGTGCACTGCGGCTGGCCGCGCGGATTCGGTCTGCAATCGGCCGGAATCGACGCCGCGGGTTACGCGGAATCGGTTGCCTCCCAAGCTGAACTCGCGGCCCGCTGCGCCACCTCCGGCGGAGAACGACTGCGGTACTTCACCACTCGCAATACCGCCCGCGATATGGATGTCATCCGCCAGGTGCTCGGGGAGCAGAAGATCAGCTATTTCGGCACCTCCTACGGCACCTACCTGGGCGCGGTCTACACCCAGATGTTCCCCGAGCGCAGTGATCGCATCGTGCTGGACAGCGCGGTCGATCCGGCCCGCTACGGGGCGGTGGACATGGTGCGGGATATGGGCGTGCCGAATGAGGCGGCCCTGGACGCCTGGGCTGACTCCGCGGCCGCGAAGAACAACACCTACCGGCTCGGCGGCACCCGGGAAGAAGTGCGCGCCACCGTTCAGAATCTGATTCGGCGCGCGGCCGAAAAGCCCATTCGGGTGGGCGAATACGATGTGGACGACCATGCGCTGCCGATGATGCTGTTCACCGTCCTCGATGATCCGCGCGCCTACGACGCGGTCTCCGATATGGTCCGGCTGTTCGCCGACGCGGCCGACGGTCTCCCGATCGATCCGGACCCGGGCATTCTGAAATCCCTGGCCTACATGCTGAAGGCCGATCCGGAGGACGGCGCGGCGCAGATGGCCATCATGTGCGGTGATGCCGCGGTGCCCCGCGATCCGGCGTGGTACTGGCGCAATATCGAAGCGGCCCGCCCCACCCAGCCGGTGTTCGGCGCGTTCACCAACAACATCACCCCGTGCGCGTTCTGGGCTCCGCCGCTGGAAGAACGTACGGCCGTGGACAATTCGGTACCCGCGCTGATCGTGCAGTCCACCGGCGACACCCGCACCAGCTACGGCAATGCCCAGGGCCTGCACCGGGCGATGACGGCCTCGCGCATGGTGACGCTGGACAATGTCGCCATCCACTGGATCTTCGGCCGCTATCCGAACAACTGCGTGTACGCGGCGGTGAACAAGTATTTCCTGGACGGCACGCTGCCTGCGAATGATGTGACCTGCCAGCGGGATTGATGCGTCCGGTCAGGCGTTGAGATAGGCGAGCACCGCCAGCACCCGGCGGTGCCCGACCTCGTCGGCGAACAGGCCGAGCTTGGCGAAGATACTCCGAATGTGTTTCAGCACAGCGCCTTCGGACACCGTCAGTCGTTCGGCGATGGTGCTGTTGTCCAGGCCCTCGGCCATCAGCGCCAGCACCTCCCGTTCCCGGGGCGTGAGCGCGGACAGCGGATCATCGGCCTTGCGCCGCACCAGCAGCTGCGAGATCACCTCCGGATCCATGGCGGTCCCGCCCGCAGCGACCCGGTGCAGTGACTCCAGGAACCGATCCACCTTCCCGACCCGCTCCTTGAGCAGATACCCCACCCCGCCCGCACCGTCCCCGAGTAGTTCGGCGGCATAACTGTCCTCTACCCACGCCGACAGCACCAGCACCGGCAGTCCGGGGTGAATCCGCCTGGCCCGCACCGCCGCCCGCAATCCGTCATCGGTGAACGTGGGCGGCATCCGCACGTCCACTACCAGCGCGTCCGGCCGATCCGCCGTCACCACGGCGAGCAGATCATCGGCATTGTCGACCGCCGCCACCACCTCGATCCCGGCGGATTTCAACAGCAGCGCCAACCCCTCCCGCAACAGCGCGTCATCCTCGGCGATGATCACCCGCACGACGACACCTCTCTTTCGCCCCACGGCATAGCGGTGCTCCCGATTCTCACAACCCGCACGGCAACTCCACGCGCACCACGGTAGGCCCACCGGCGGGGCTGTTCAGCAGCATGCGCCCATCCAAAGCCTCTGCCCGCCGCCTGATTCCGGCCAGCCCACCGCCCTCGACATCCTGCGCGTCTCCGACCCCGTCATCGGTGATCACAACGGTCAATACGTCGGTCGCCCCGCCGAGCGTCACCGAAACATGCTCGGCCCGAGAATGTTTGGTCGCATTTGTGAGCGCCTCTGCGATCACGAAATATGCTGCCGCCTCGACCGCTGCGGGCCGCCGGGGAAAGACATCCGCTCGCGGGTGTCCGGAGCCTTCGAGACTCGCGGGTCGTGCGCCATCGCCGAGATCCACCGTGCACGGGATCGGGCAGCGTGCCGCGAGGGCCGAGATCGCGCTGGCGAGACCGCGATCGGACAAGACCGGCGGGTAGACGCTGCGCACCACATCGCGCAGTTCGGACAGCGCGGCCGTGGCGGTGTCCTGCGCCTTGCGCACCAGTTCATCGGCCGCGTCCGGATCCCGTTGCCGCAGTTGGTCAGCCACTCCGAGCTGCATGATCACAGCGGCGATCCGGGCCTGTGCGCCATCGTGCAGATCCCGTTCGATCCGCCGCAATTCCGCCCCGTGCGCATCCAGCGCGGCGGCACGGGTCGCGGTCAACGCCGCCACCCGATCCGCGAGCACGATCCCCTTCGCGGGGCCGAGCAGCGCGGCCGCGATTCGGGCCTGCCACCGCGCCACCACCGGGGCCTGCAAGCCCAACCAGAGGAACGGCAGCGCCGCGATCGAACCCACCAGGGCCCAACCCCAGGAGTCGACGACGAACCCCAGCCCCTCGACGCTGCCCTCCGGCAGCACCTTCCAGAACCACGGCCGCAGCGCCTGCGCCGCCGCGGCCACTGGCAACGCGACGGCGATGGTGCCCACGAAGATGCCGGTCACCGCGTGCAGCACCAGCCACCCCAGATCCCGCCGATTGGCCGGATCCCGCACCAGCGTCCCCCACTGCTGCCGCCAATCCCCGGCCATCGGCTGGTACGGCTCGGCCACCTCGACACCGAGGTACGCCCCCGCCCGCAGCCGATCGAACCGCACCAGCGGCCGCACCACCCGCACGGCCTCCGGCATGAGCGGCAACCCCACCCCCACCACACAGGCCGCCGCAACCAGCAGAAGCCCCACCACCGCGAGCACCGACACCACCGAGCTGACCGCCCCGATCCCGAGGTACACCAGCGCGCTCGGCATGGCCCGCAGCCGACCCGAAACCCACCCCACCACGAAACTCACCGGCTCATCCCGGCCGTCAACTCGCCCCGAGCCGCCACCCACCGCAGGGCAGCACCCAACCCCGCATCGGGAAAACTCGCAGCTCTTCGCACTCTTCCAACCTATCTGCCCCCACCTGTTCGCTCGTCCAGCGCCCCGACACGTAACCGCCCGTTGGCTCGATACGGCCCCTCGTCCTCTCGGCGAAGCTCCCTCGTCATCCCGGCGCGTTTTTGGCCGGGATCCACACCCGCAGTACATGCGCTGATCGGTGTGGATCCCGGCCAAAAGCATGCCGGGATGACGGGGGAGGTGAGGGTGTGGCCCCCGACACTGTGTTTCCGGCAGGCGCTAGGGCCTACCGCCGCCGATCCAGGGTTTCGGGGGTGGGGGTGGCAGGTCGGGGAGGTGGCCCCAGCGCGCCCAGGCTTTGAGGACCTGGGCGGCCAGGGGGTGCGGGGGTGCGGTCGGTGCGGTCATCGGCCGAATTTGGTGCGGTCGCGGTACATGCGGCGTTGGTCCTTGCCGATTTGTTTCCAGGCGCGTTCGCGTTCGGCGCGCAGGCGGTGGTCGGAGCGGGCCGCCATCCACTCGTTCTCGCGGGAGAGCTTGCGGTAGCTGGTGAGGCGGCGTTCGGGGATTTCTCCGGATTCGATGGCCGCCCGCACGGCGCAGCCGGGTTCACTGTCGTGCGAGCAGTCGGTGAAACGGCATGCGGCGGCCAGGGATTCGATATCGCTGAAGGTGCGGCCGATACCCTCGGCGGCATCCCAGAGGCCGATGGAACGCAGCCCGGGGGTGTCGATGAGGGTGCCGCCGCCGGGCAGGGGGCGGAGTTCGCGATGGACGGTGGTGTGCCGTCCGCGTTTGTCACCCTCGCGAACCGCGTTGGTGGCGAACACTTCCGAACCCAGCAGAGCATTGGCGAGGGTGGATTTGCCCGCGCCGGACGGTCCGAGCAGCGCCACCGTGCCGTCCAGTACGGCGGTCAGCACCTCCATGCCGAGTCCGGTCGACGCGCTCACCGCGAGCACGGTCGCGCCCGGAGCCGCCGCCCGCACCTCGTCCAGCGAGAGATCCTGGGCGAGATCGGCTTTGGTGAGCACCACCACCGGTTGCGCCCCGGATTCCCAGGCCAGCGCGAGCATGCGCTCGATGCGCCCGAGATCCACATCCCCGTCACCGGGCGAGCAGATCAGCACGGTGTCGACATTGGCGGCCAGCACCTGATCCCCGGCGCGTGCCCGCGAATCCGAATGCCCGGAGACGGCAGCCCGCACGATGGCGGTCTTGCGCGGCAACAGCTTTCGCACCACCGCCGAATTCAGCATGCCACGCGTCACGGGCCGCTCACCGGATTCGGTGCTCAGCCCCACCCAATCCCCGGTGCACAGTCCGGTGACATCGGAGTCCGAGCGCGGGCAGCGGGCGCGCACGATGACCGCCGCGGCCTGATCGGGCAGGCGAGTGCCGGAAATCGGCACCGCCACATCGCATTCGCTGCGATCCATGCGCAGCAGTCGCGCCGGGGTCAGCGAATCACCCAGCAGCGGAAGGTATTCGGCGGCCACCTCGGCGGTCCAGCCGTAGGGGGAGAGCAGGTCGTAGTCGACCACAGACATGGTGGGAGAGTCCTTCGACGGGCCGAGCCCGTCCGGGACTCAGCGCGAGATATTCGAGGTGGATACGCACGGCGCGGCGAAAACACGCGCGGGCACGACAATCCGAGCTGCTGTAGTCACGTAATCCACCTCCTCATCTCTCCCTTGGCGATCACCGGGGCGATCGCGACGCCGAATAAGAACGGGGCCAACCCTGTCAGGTTCGCCCGATCGGCGCAATCGATTTTCTGACCAGCGCCTATGCCTTGGCTTCCGGCTTGCGGAACTGTTCGCGCCGCCCGAGTCGCTGCAACCGCAGCCACTCCAGGAATCCCTGCGGATCCTTCTGCTGTAACAGGAAGAACCAGCCGAACCGAGCCAGCTCCTGCGGCAATAACTTCCGCATGCCCGGCTGCGCCATGAGGTATCCGCGATTGCGATAGGTGAAGTACCGCTTCACCGGATCGTCCGGATACTGGGTGTGCATCCGCCCGCCCAGAATCGGCTTGAACTCCTCGGACCCGTTGGGGTGCAGGTACGCGGTCTGCAGACAGGTGCCGAACGGCAGCCCGGACCGCACCAGCCGCCGATGCACCTCGACCTCGTCACCGCGCACGAACAGCCGCAGATCCGGTACGCCGATGATGTCCACGGCCTCCGCCGACACCAGCGCGCCATTGAACAGCGAGGCGATGCCCGGCAGGAAATCCTCGTCGCCGAGTTCGGAGCGCAGCCGCCGCCACACCACGCCGCGGCGCAGCGGGAACGCCAGCCGGTCCGGATCGTCGATATCGGCGACCACCGGCGACACCTCGACCAGCTGATGCCGCTTCGCGCAATCGAACAGTGTGGCAAGCACTTCCGGCCCGTCGGGGCGGCCGTCGTCATCGGCCAGCCACACCCAGTCCGCGCCCATGGTGAGCGCGTGCAGCATGCCGAGCGCGAAACCGCCCGCGCCGCCGAGATTGTGCGCGGAGCCCAGGTAGGTGGATTCGATGGGCTGGTTGCGCACCAGCTCACCCACCTCGGCCTCATTGCCGTTGTCCACGACGATGAGGTGGTCGATGGGCCGGGTCTGGGTGGAGAGCACCTTGAGTGACTCCGCCAGCAGTTCCCGGCGTTTATGGGTCACCACGATGGCGACGATGCGGGCATCGTCGCCGAAATGCGGTGTGGTCTGGTCAGCGGTGCCGGATTGACGGTCGCTCATGCGGGATTCCGTTCGGGTTCACGTGCCAGATCCCGCAGCACCTGCGCCACGTGATCGCCCGCCTCCGGGCCTTCGTACGCGCGCACGACTTCCTCGATGCCGCCGTGCATGCGTACCTGTCCATGATCTATCCACATCGCGGAATCACATAGTTGGGCGAGGAATTCGTTGGAGTGGCTCGCGAAAACCAGGATGCCGGAGCGGGAAACCAATTCCTGCAACCGGATTCGCGCCTTCTTCATGAATTCCGCGTCGACCGCGCCGATACCCTCGTCGAGCAGCAGGATCTCCGGATCGATGGAGGTCACCACGCCCATGGCCAGGCGCACCCGCATACCGGTGGAGTAGGTGCGCAGCGGCATCGCCAAATATTCGCCCAATTCGGTGAATTCGGCGATCTCGTCGATCAGCGACAGCATCTTCTTGCGGGTCTGCCCGAGGAACAAACCGCGAATGATGATGTTGTCGTAGCCGGAGACCTCCGGATCCATGCCGACGCCCAGATCGAAGACCGGGGCGACCCGCCCGCGAATCCGGGCGCTGCCGCGGGTCGGCTCGTAGATGCCCGAAAGCAGCCGCAGCAGCGTCGATTTGCCCGCGCCGTTGTGGCCGACCAGGCCGATCCGGTCGCCCTCTTTCAGTGACATGGTGATATCGCGCAACGCCTCCACGACCACCACATCGGACTGATTGCGCCCGATGGCGCCACCGGCCGACCCCAGGACCGCCTTCTTCAGCGATCGGGATTTGGCGTCGAAGATCGGGAACTCGACCCACGCGTGCTGGGTTTCGATACTCACATGGTCGGTCATTGAGCCTTCACACCCAGTAGGGGACGCGGGAACGGAACTTCTTCATGGCCAGTATCGCGACTATCCAGCCGACGACGGTGATGGCCAGCACCACAATCCAGCTGCGCAGGTGAATCGGATCGCCCAGCAGCGGCGCGCGCACGATTTCCAGGTAGTGGAAGGTCGGCACCAGCTCGGCCAGTTTCGCGCGATCGCTCGCGGTGCCGGTCAGCGCGGTCGGCTTCCACATGACCGGGGTCAGCACGAAGAGCATCAGCGTGGTGCTGCCCAGGATCGGCGCGAGATCGCGGTAGCGGGTGCTGAAAATGCCGAACACGATGGTCACCCAGAGCGCGTTCAGGAAAATCAGCAGCAGGCCCGGAATCGCCAGCAGTGCCGACCAGTGCAGATGCCGCCAGATGCTGAACGCCACCAGCATGATCACGTAGATGATCAGGTTGTGCGCGAAGAACAGGAACTGCCGCCACACCAGGCGATACACGTGCACGCTCAGCGCCGACGGAAGTTGTTTGATCAGGCCCTCATTGGCGATGAAGACATCGGAGCCCTCGATGATGCTGGCATTGATGACATTCCAGACAATCAGGCCAACAGTCACATAGGGCAGATACGAATTCAGCGACTGCCCGAACAGGGTGGCGTACAGCACACCCATCGCCGCCGCCTGTAAACCGGTGGCGATGGTGATCCAGAACGGCCCGAGCACCGAACGCCGATAGCGCTGTTTGATGTCCTGCCAGCCGAGCGCCAGCCACAATTCACGCTGGGAGAATCCGTCGCGGAAGTCTTTGAAGGCACGCGCGAAGGACTGCGAATCCGACACCAGCGTCACCGTTTCATCATCCGGGCGCACTTCGGTCGTCGCCGAGTCGGGGGGAGCAGCAGCAGGCACAGTCCCCGACCCTATCTAATAGCCCGCGAGTTGCGTCGGGAACCTGCTGCCGACCCGCAGATGGTCAGAGATATTGGCCACCACCGCCGGAGGACGACCCACCGCGCGAATCGGTTCCGCTCATGCCGGGCGGGAGGGCGTGGCGCATTTGCTCGAGTTGCGCGCGGGCCGCCATCTGCTGTGCGAACAGGGCGGTCTGGATGCCGTGGAACAGGCCCTCCAGCCAGCCGACCAATTGCGCCTGGGCGATGCGCAGTTCGGCGTCGGAGGGGATCACGTCATCGCTGAAGGGCAGGGCGAGGCGTTCGAGTTCTTCGCGGAGTTCGGGCGCGAGGCCCTGCTCGAGTTCGCGAATCGAGGTGCGGTGGATATCGCGCAGCCGGGTGCGGCTGGCGTCGTCGAGCGGTGCGTGCCGGACTTCCTCCAGCAGCTGTTTGATCATGGTGCCGATGCGCATGACCTTCGCGGGCTGTTCCACCATGTCGGCGAGCGACTCATCCTGTTCGCCGGAATCGCCGGAATTACCCTCACCGACAACCTGTCCGGTCACCTCGACCGGTTCGCCGCCGATCTGCGCGGCGGCCGGAATCATCAACGGCTTGCCCTCGGGGCCGATCACCACAATGGATTCCGGCGCCCCATCCGATTGCGTCATCCCCCCATCATGTCCCGTCACCGCCGACGGCGCTAAGCGGCACCCACCCAAACCGCACACACCGTTACGCCGACTTGCCCTCTGCCTTTAGAGTGACCAGCATGACTTACGACGTCGCACGGGTTCGGGGCCTAATACCGTCCCTGGGCGACGGCTGGATCCACCTCGACCCGCAAGCGGGCATGCTGGTCCCCGATTCGGTATCCCGAGCCGTCTCAACGGGTTTCCGGACCTCCGCCTTCTCGCATACCAATCGGCACGGCGCGGCCAAGCGCAGCGCCGCCATTCTGGAGGCCGCTCGCGAGGCGGTCGCGGATTTGGTCGGCGGCGACCCGGCGGGCGTGGTGCTCGGCCCGGATCGCGCGGTACTGCTGGCCTGGCTGGCCGAATCGCTGAGCTCCCGACTGGGTCTGGGCACCGGGATCGTGCTGTCGCGCCTGGATGACGAAGCCAATGTCGCGCCGTGGCTGCGCATCGCGAATCGCTATGGCGCACATGTGCGCTGGGCCGAAGTGGAGATCGAGACCTGCGAAATGCCGGCCTGGCAGTTCGAGGAGCTCATCGGGCCCACCGCCCGGCTGGTCGCGCTGACCGCCGCCTCCCCGATCGTCGGCTCCGCGCCCGCGGTGCGGGTGGCCGCCGATCGCGTGCACGAGGTGGGCGGCCTGCTGGTCGCCGACTGCTTCGGGGCCGCGCCGTACGCGCTCATCGATATCGACGAACTCAATGCCGATGTGATCGCGCTCAGCGCACCCGCGTGGGGCGGACCGCAGATCGGCGCACTGGTCTTCCGTGATCCCGCGTTCCTGGACCGGATTCCGTCCATGTCGCTCAACCCCTACGCCAAGGGCGCGGAGCGGCTCGAGGTCGGCGGGCACCAGTACGCGCTACTGGCGGGCCTGGCCACCTCGGTCGACTATCTGGCCGGACTCGACGAACGCGCCACCGGCACCCGCCGCGAACGCCTCGAGATGTCCATCACGTCGCTGCAGGACTATCACGATCAGCTCTTCGAACATCTGATGTCGGTGCTGGACACCATCCCGAACCTGACGGTCATCGGCCGCGCCTCCACCCGCATCCCGACGGTGAGCTTCACCATTTCGGGCATGCAGGCGGAGAAGGTCTCGGCCAAACTGGCCGACGCCCGCATCGGCACGCTGAGCGGATCGCACGGCGGCTCCCGCCTGCTCGACGCGCTCGGGGTGAACGATGAGGGCGGGGCGGTCACCATCGGTCTCGCCCCGTATACGACCAAATTCGAGATCGATCAGCTCGGCCGCGCCCTCACCGCACTCGACACCTAGTCGACCCGCAGGATCACCTTCCCGAAGTTCTCCGGCGAGTCCAGCAGCCGATGTGCCTGTGCCACATCGGTTATGGGCAGTTCGTCGGAGACCACGGGGACGATGGTGCCGTCGGAGATCATCGGCCACAGGTGCCTGCGCAGCTCGGTGATGATCTCGGCCTTGGAGCCGCGACCGTGCTCGGGGCGGCGGCGCAGATTCGTGGCGTGAATGGTGCCGCGTTTGGCAAGCAGCGCACCGAGATTCAGTTCCGCTTTGATCCCGCCCTGCATACCGATGATCACCAGTCGGCCGTCATCGGCGAGCGCCTCGACATTGCGTTCCAGATAGGCCGCACCCATATTGTCGAGAATGATGTCCACACCGGGATATTCGCTGTGGATGACGGTGACGAAATCATGTTCGCGGTAATTGATCAGCACCGTCGCGCCCAGTTCCCGGCACAGTTCCAGCTTCGCGTCCGAACCCGCGGTCACCGCGACCCGCGCACCGAGCGCCCGCGCCACCTGAATGGCATGCGTCCCGATTCCACTGCCGCCGCCGTGAATCAGCAGCAGATGTCCGCTGTGCAGGCCCGCCGTCATCACCAGATTCGACCAGACCGTCGCCGCCACCTCCGGAAGTGCCGCCGCCGCAACCACATCCAGATGTTCGGGCACCGGCAGCAATTGGGATTCCGGCGCCAGCACCCGCTCGGCATAACCGCCGCCGGAAAGCAGTGCGCAGACCTTGTCGCCCACATGCCAATCCCGCACGTGCGGGCCGAGCGCCGCGATCACACCGGAGACCTCCAGTCCCAATGTTTCGCTCGCACCGGGTGGCGGCGGATAGAACCCCTGCCGTTGCAGCAGATCCGCGCGGTTCACACCGGCCGCCGCCACCTCGATCAAAACTTCACCGGGTCCGGGCGCGGGCAGGTCGGGTACCTGCGCCCATTTCATGACCTCTGGCTCACCGAAACCGTCGAGTGTCACCGCATACATGAAAGCGAGCCTACGGCGGCGGATCAACGATTACTGTCAGGCCGGGCTCGCTTATTGCCAGGCGGGCCTGGGCGGGCGCACAGCCTCCTGTCAGCTTCGGCGGTCATTGTGTAATGACCACATCCGAAAGGGAGAATCCATGATCGGCTTCGTGACCGCGCTGTGTGCGCTGACCATCCTGACCGCAATGGCCATTTCCGGCTTCGTCGCCGCCGAATCCCCGCGCGCACTGGTGCGCGTACGCAGCAACCGACGCTGATACCAGCGCATTCCGGCCGGAACCTTTCCGGAAGTTACGCTCCGGGAAAGTATTTCCGACACCCCCCGTACCACCGGTGTTGGTACTAGCGTTTGCCGAATGAGCAGTTTCGTCGACTTCCAGAACGAGATCTACCTTTCCGGACTCGCCGGCAATGTCCCCGCCCTACCCATGACGGCGGCCGGACTCGAAGCCCGGGCTCGGGAAGTACTGGAACCGGCGGCCTTCGCCTATGTGGCGGGCAGCGCCTCCGCCGAGCGCACCGCGGCGAACAATCTGCACGCCTTCGAGAAATACCGGCTCATGCCGCGGGTACTGCGCGGCACCAGCGGCCCGGACGTTCGCGACCTGTCGGTCGAAGTGCTCGGAACCCATTTGGCCGCACCGATTCTCACCGCACCCATCGGTGTACTGGGGCTGCTGCACGAGCGCGGGGAAACCGTGGTCGCCGATGTGACCCGCGAACTCGGCATCGGCATGGTGCTCTCCACCGCGGGCTCCTCCACCATCGAGGAAGCCGGGGCGCTCGCGGGGGACTGGTGGTATCAGCTGTACTGGCCCAGCGATCCCGAACTCGCGCGCTCCTTCGTCGAACGGGCCGAAAAGGCCGGAGCCAAGGCCATTGTCGTCACCGTCGACACCCCGTCCCTGGGTTGGCGGCCGCGCGATCTGGAACTCGGGCACCTGCCGTTCCTGGCCGCAAAGGGCATCGCCAACTATCTCTCCGATCCGGTCTTCCGCGCCAAACTCCCCGCACCCCCGGAGGAGAGCGCGGACGCCATGCGCGCGGCCGTGCTCACCTGGATCGGCCTGTTCGGCAATCACGGGCTGCGGCCCGCGGATATCGCGAAACTGCGCGACTGGACCACCCTGCCCATCGCGGTGAAGGGCGTCGTGCACCCCGATGACGCCCGGCAATGCGTGGACGCGGGCGCGGACGCGGTGGTCGTCAGCAATCACGGCGGTCGCCAGGTGGACGGTGCCATCGCGGCCCTGGACGCGCTGCCGACCATCGTGGCGACGGTCGGCGATCGCGCCGATGTGCTCTTCGATTCCGGCATCCGCACCGGCTCCGATGTCATGATCGCGCTGTCCCTCGGTGCGAAAGCCGTGCTCTACGGCCGTCCCTGGGCCTACGGTCTCGGCATCGCCGGACGCGACGGCGTCCGGCACGCATTGCGCACCCTGCTCGCGGATTTCGATGCGGCCATGGGACTTTCGGGCTGCACCACCGTGCACGACCTGAGCCGCACCATGATCAGCAGCTTCCGCTGAACTGATCTTCGGGAAAAACTCCACCGCAGCTCGCCCGGGTTCGACACGCCTGTTTGGCTACAATCAGCGCGTGGCTTTCGAATCCGGCGGCCGCGGTATAGCCGCCGAACCGAGGTGGCTCACCCCCGAGCAGCAGCGCGCGTGGCGGTCCTATATGGACGGCGGCCAGCGCCTCATGGCCGACCTCAATCGCCAACTGCAACGTGACAGCGCGCTCTCCTTCGCCGACTACCGCATCCTGGTCAAACTCTCCGAAGCGCCCGGCCGCTCGCTGCGCATGAGCGATCTCGCCGACGGCGTGCTCTCCTCCCGCAGTCGCCTCACCCATCAGATCCGCCGCCTCGAAGGCCAGCACATGGTCCGCCGCACCGCCTGCGAGGACGACGGCCGCGGCGTGCTGGCCCAGCTCACCGATGAGGGCCTGCGCCGCCTGCGCCTGGCCGCCCCCGGCCACGTCGCCGCCGTCCGCCGCTACTTCATCGACCTGCTCACCCCACAGCAGCTCGCCGCGATGGCGGCGGCGATGGAGGTCATCGACCGGGCGGGCGACCACCGCGCCGATTAGCAGGTCGGTCACGGACCCGGCCGGAGCGAAGCGGTGGATAACTGGACGCTGCTAACATCAACGCGCTGGAAGCGTGGCAGAGCGGCCGAATGCACTCGCCTTGAAAGCGAGCGTCGTGAGAGCGACCGGGGGTTCAAATCCCTCCGCTTCCGCTGAAGATACGTAGATGGGCACCGGATCAAGTTGCCGGTGCCCATTTGCGTCGACGCCCGCGCCTTGGGCTCCGAGGATGTGGCGCAGGTGCGGGCACGGCGAGATGAGGTTGTGTCGTGCGCGGTTGGGTGGCAATGGGTCTCGCGGTTCTCGCGCTGCACATCATCGGCTGGGGCACCCTGCTGATATTCGTGGTGCCGGGCCATCACATGGTGCAGGGCGCGGTCTTCGGGGTCGGGCTGGGCGTGACCGCCTACACGCTCGGCATGCGGCACGCCTTCGACGCCGACCATATCGCCGCCATCGACAACACCACCCGCAAACTCGTCGCCGAGAACGGCCGCGCCAAGACGCATACCGTCGGATTCTGGTTCGCCCTCGGCCATTCCAGCATCGTCTTCCTGATGGTCGCCCTGCTGGCGGCGGGCGTGCGCGCGCTCGCCGGGCCCATCGAGGACGAAGGCTCGGCCCTGCACAGGTGGACGGGGCTGTGGGGCACCAGCATCTCCGGCATCTTCCTGATCGCCATCGGTCTGCTGAATCTGGCGTCGCTGGTGGCCATTTGGAAGGTGTACCGGCGCATGCGCGGCGGTGACCTCGACGAGGCGCGCCTGGAATACGAACTCGAACACCGCGGCGCGCTCAACCGGATTCTCGGGCCGGTGGTGAAGCTGGTGCGCAAACCGTGGCAGATGTACCCGGTCGGACTGCTCTTCGGGCTCGGCTTCGACACCGTCACCGAGGTCGGACTGCTGGTGATCGCGGGCGGCGCGGCCGCCACCGGATTGCCCTGGTACACGATTCTCGTTCTGCCCGTGCTGTTTTCGGCCGGTATGACGCTGTTCGACGCCCTCGACGGCTCCTTCATGAGCTACGCCTACGACTGGGCGTTCGCGCGACCGGTGCGCAAGATCTACTACAACCTGGTCATCACCGGGCTGTCCGTGGCCGTCGCACTGCTGATCGGCGTGCAGGAGATCATCTCGATCTTCGTCGAACGTCTCGATATCACAACGGGTTTCATCGCCTGGATCGGAAATCTGGACCTCGGCGACCTCGGCTTCGTCATCGCCGGGCTGTTCCTGGGCACCTGGGCGGTCGCAATCGCCGTGTGGCGCTTCACCGATGTGGAGACGCGCTGGGAACGTGATCTCGCCGCCGATTGATTTCTGGCAGGATTGGCAGGGTGCTTCGCCGCAGTGCAGTACGGCGTCGCCTCGCCGGCGCCCTCGCCAGCGCCGCACT
Organism: Nocardia sp. NPDC056000; assembly: GCF_042269265.1. Taxonomy (NCBI): domain Bacteria; kingdom Bacillati; phylum Actinomycetota; class Actinomycetes; order Mycobacteriales; family Nocardiaceae; genus Nocardia; species Nocardia sp. NPDC056000. Next base: position 126,939 of record NZ_JBHJXS010000015.1, read on the forward strand.
GCTCGCCGGTGCGGCGTTGTTCAGCCTTCCGCAATCGCTTGCCGAACCGCCCGTGGACTCCGGGTCCAACGAGGAGGCTCCGCCCGCGGTCGACGCCGTGCATCCCAGCCACGCTGCCATCGCGCGCATCGAGAATCTGAACGATCGGCTGCTGCAGGTCTCGGTCAACTCACCCGCCATGGGGCGGACCGTGGACGTGCAGGTGCTGCTGCCCGCCGTCCGCGATTCCCCGCGCCCCACCCTCTACATGCTGGACGGGCGCAGCGCCGCGGCCGACGCCAACAATTGGGCGAACAAGGGCGGCGCACTGCGCTTCTTCGCCGATAAGAACGTGAACGTGGTCTTCACCCTCGGCGGACCGGCCAGCTACTACACCGACTGGCTGCACGCCGACCCCAAACTCGGCACCAACCGGTGGGAAACCTTCCTCACCCGGGAACTGCCGCCACTGCTGGACGCCCGCTTCGGCGGAGACGGCGTCAACGGGCTCACCGGCGTCTCGATGGGCGCGGAGGCGGCCATGATGCTGGCCGTGCGCCATCCGGAGCTCTACCGGGCCGTGGGGGCGCACAGCGGCTGCTACGCAATGAGTTCGGACTTCGGCCAGGCGCAGGCGCGCGCCGTGGTCGGCACCTTCGGCGGCGATCCGGACAATATGTTCGGCCCCTCGGACGATCCGCAGTGGGCCGCGCACGATGTGCTGCTGCACGCGGAAGCCTTGCGCGGCAAGACCATCTACCTGTCCTCGGGCAGCGGGCTGCCCGGTGAACATGACGGTCCGGGCAATCCCGATGCCCGCCAATCGATTCTGTTCGGCGGGCCGCTCGAAGCGGGTGCGGACATGTGCACCGCGCAGCTGTCGGACCGGCTCGGTCAACTCGGCATTCCGGCCGTGGTCGACCGTCGCCTCACCGGCACCCATTCCTGGCCATACTGGGCCGACGAACTCCCGCGCTCCTGGCCGACATTGGCCCTGGGGCTCGGAATCGGCTAGCCCAGCCTCGAAATCGGGCTAGCCGAGGAAGCGCGCGACGGTTGCCGGATCGGTGGCGAAGCTCAGGAACAGGTCGTTCTCGTGCGGGTCGCCCGCGGTGATGCGGACGCCGTCATCACCGTAGGGCCGCACCAGGACTCCGGCCTCGGCGCTGGCCTGACCGTATTCGCCGCTGCGGTCGCCGAGCGGCAGCCACAGGAAGTTGGCCTGGCTGTCCGCGACCCGGTAGCCCGCCGCGACCAGTGCGTCCCGCATGCGATTGCGTTCGGCCACAACGGCGTTGGTGCGCTCGAGCAGCTCGTGCCTGGCGTCCAGCGAGGCGATGGCGGCGGCCTGCGCCACCCGGTTCACGCTGAACGGGATGTGCACCTTCATCAGCGCGGTGACCACGTCGGGATCGCCGACCGCATAACCGACGCGCAGCCCCGCGAGGCCGTACGCCTTCGAGAAGGTGCGCAGCACAAGCACATTGGGCCGGGTGCGGCCGATCTCCACGCCATTGGGCTGATCGTCCAGCCGCATGTACTCGTAGTAGGCCTCGTCCAGCACCACCAGCACGTTCGCGGGCACCGAATCCACGAAGCGGATGAGTTCGGCGGTGCCGTGCGCGGTCCCGGTCGGATTGTTCGGGTTGCACACGAACACGACGCGGGTATCGGGCGTGATCGCCGCCGCCAGCGCGTCCAGATCGTGCGCGAAATCGTGATCGAGCGGCACTCGCACCGCCGTCGCACCCGCCACCTGCGTCACGATCGGGTACGCCTCGAACGAGCGCCACGCGAAAACCACCTCATCGGTGGGCGCGAGGCAGGTGATCTGCACCAGTTCCTGGCAGAGGGCGACACTGCCGCAACCGGCCGCCACGTTCTCCACCGCGACGCCGTGGAATTCGGCGATGGCGCTGCGCAATTCGAGCGCGGCGTTGTCCGGGTACCGGTTCACCAGTTCGGCGGCCTCGGCGATGGCCTTGGCCACCGAGGGCAGCGGCGGAAAGGTGGTCTCGTTGCTGGCCAGCTTCACCAGGTCGGGGTGGCTGCGGCCGGCGATGTACGCCGGGATGGCATCGAGATCCGGACGAATGTGCGCGCTCACCATCCCACCCTATGCGGTGCCCGATTCGCACCGCCCCGGTGGTGCCGTACCGATGCGCCGCGGCCGCCGATCGGTGACCCCCGCGAAAGTGGCACGGCGTTTGCCACGCGGGTGTTTGTACCGGAAAATGTTCTGCGCATTGACCCCGGCAAAACATTAATCCCGAAGTTACCTTGCGCAACTACTCTGGCTGCATGGCGGGCATTTTCCGAGATCTAGCGCCTGTGCACGAGACGATGCGGGTTCCTCTCACTGTGATCGAACCGGATGGTCATGCACGAGGCGGCATCGTGGTGTTGCACGAATCGCGCGAATTCACCGATCCTTTGCTGGATCTCATGCGATCCCTGGCCGATGACGGCTGGACGGTGGTCGCGCCCGACCTCTTCCACCGCGCCAATGGCGTGGTGCCGGAACAGGTTTTCGGCGCGGACCTGGTCGAGGATTTCGACGCCTGCTTCGAATGGCTCACCGGGCACGGCGTCTTCGGTGACTGCATCGGGGTGCTCGGCTTCGACTCCGCGGGCACCGCCGCCGCCCTGGTCGCCACCGATCGCCGCATCGGCGCGGCGGTCAGCGTGGCCGCCCCCGGCATCGAAACCCCGCTCACCCCACAGGCTGTCGCGCTCGCCATCGCCGCGCCCGGTCTCAAAGCGCCCTGGCTCGCCCTGTTCGGCGCGGACGATCCGCGCACCCCGCCCGATCAGGTCGACCGCCTGCGCGACGCCGCCGCCCGCGCCGATGTCGCCACCCTCGTGGTCAGCTATCCGGGCCTGCGGCACCGCCCCGATCACCCCGGCTTCGATCCGGCCGTCCCCGAGGACGCCGCCACCCTCGACGCGCAAACCCGCATCTTCGAATGGTTCGACAGTCACCTGCGCTGAGACCACCTCGGCAGATGGCCCGCATCGAGCCTCTGACCAGCCGTTTTGCCTATTGGTCACCCGCTGTGTAATCTTTCGTCCCGGCGGTTCGAAAGGACCGGCGCCCTCGTAAGAGAAGGCTCCAGGAGGCGTGCCAGAGCGGCCGAATGGGACTCACTGCTAATGAGTTGTCCCTTCACGGGGACCGGAGGTTCAAATCCTCTCGCCTCCGCCAAGCCCGGTTCGCCGGGCTGCTACAACTGAATATGTTCGACCATGCGCCCGTAGCTCAACGGATAGAGCATCTGACTACGGATCAGAAGGTTAGGGGTTCGAATCCCTTCGGGCGCACAGCAGAATGTCCCCGCACCAGCAGGTGCGGGGACATTCTTGTTATGCGAGGGCGGTGCTCGTTATTTCCAGTCCGCCAGGTCCGGGAGGGTGCCGGTGAGATCCGCGCCACTCGAGCGGCCGATGAGCCAGGCGGCGAGAGCCGGTGCGGGGCCGGTGATTTCCGTCTCAGGGGTGCCTACCGTGCCGGTGTAGCCGGTGTCGGTCGCGGTGACGGTGAAGCCCGGGCCCTCCTTGGCGGACAGGTCACCGATGGCCTGGGGGAGCAGGCGGGCGACGAAGGGGGCGGGCCAATCCTGGGGCGTGTAGCCGACATTCAGGTCCACGTGGTGAATCTGGACTTCCAGCAGGCGCATCCACAGCACCCGGCTGGCGGGCAGTTCGCCGCCCTGGCGGTTGCGCACGATCGCCTGCCAGGATTCGGCGGGCATCACCCGGGCCAGGGCGAGCCAGCGCTCGGCGGAGGCGGTGAGGTCCTCGAATTGTTCGCGCATGGCGCGCGGGGCGCCGGCTTCGATATCGGCGTCGCGCAGGAAAGCGCTTGCGTACTGCGGGGTTTCGATACCGGTGCGAGCCCACAGCAGCAGGTTCACCAGGCTGTCGGCATTGCGGGACAGATGCGTCAGCACATGCCCGCGGGTCCAGCCGGGCAGTAGCGACGCCTCGATCAGATCGGCGTCGGTGAGGCCGGAGGCGGCGTCGAGCAGCAGGGTCGTCGCGGCCGCGACGGTGTCGAGCTGCGTGGGAATCTCGGTGCGTGCGTCGCTGGTCACAGCATCGACCCTACCCAGCGCGGCGGTCGGAATCCCGTTCGGCGAGAACGATTTGCACCGCGAGCACGACCAGCCACAGCGACATCGCGCCCACCTGGATGCGCTGTGCGATGCCGAGACCGTAATTGCCGGGCAGATTGTCGGCGATCAGCATCCAGGCCGTCACGACCGAACCGATGATGAGAATCCACAGGCCGGTATGGCGCAGAATCGGCCAGCGCTTGTATTTGAACGCCGCCACACTGAACGCGATCATCGCGATGTAGATGGAGAACACCGCCAGCGAACTGGTGAGCGCGTGAATCTGATGCAGCTGCGGAACCAGTCCGGATTCCGAATACGTATGCGTCACAGTGGGATCGATCGGCCACTGGGCATCGGCGATGGTGGAGAGCCCGAAACAGGTCAGCGCGATCCAGCCGATGGTGGAATAGCGGCGGCGCGAGAACAACAGCAGGCCGCCGATACCGGCCACCGCGAGCATCGTCCCCGACACGGTGTCACCGGTGGTGAAGACCCAGCGGAACGGCGCACCCTTCTCGGCCAGCTGACTCAGGAAGGTGTTCGTCGGATCGCTGGGGATGGGTAGCAGGAATTCCAGCACCCAGGACGAATAACCGAGCCCGGCCAGCCCGATCAGGATGGCGATGCACCAGCGCAGTACCCGTCGCCAGCGTGGAGTGGGCGGTGCGTCACTCGGGGCCGCCGCTACCTGTTTCTCCTGGGTCCGGGTCATAGCCGTACTCGCTTTCGCTGGCCTCGCTCGCTCTCGCAGCCGTACTGGTCGGACGGTCCGGTGGTACGTCCATTGTCGCGCATCGACCGCACGGGCTTCACGCCCCGCGGGCCAATACCAGCAATACCAGGTCGGCGGCCGCTTCCGCCGATTCGTGTTCCCACACCCGCACCACCGTCCAGCCCTGCGCCGTCAGCCGCGCATCGGTATCGCGATCCCGGGCCACATTCCCGGCCAATTTCTCGGCCCAGAACTCGGCGTTGTTCTTCGGCGACGTGGCGTGTTGCGGACAGCTGTGCCAGAAACAGCCGTCCACGAATACCGCCACCTTCCGCCGCGGGAAAACGATGTCGGCTCGCCGCCGCATCTTCGGCAGCGGAGCCCTATCGACGAAGAACCGCGCACCCCGCCTGTGCAATTCCCGGCGCAGCGCCATTTCCGGCTTGGTGTCGACCCGCCGCTGCTTCGCCATTCGCGCACTGGTCGCCGCATCGGTGATCGGACGCGGCATGACTACTCCTGAACGGCATAGCGACTCGTGAAGTGCGATCGGCGAATTCGCCCGTCCGGCTCAGGCGGCCTCGCGGGGGAATCCTCCCATTCGGTCGAGATGGTTCTCCACGTCCTCGATGAAACCGGGCGGGAAGCGCAGTGTGCCCATGGTGGTGCGGCGCAGGAATCCGGCCGTGGCGCGCGCCGAGAGCAGGCTCACATCGTCGAGGAACCAGCGCAGATCCTCGTAGGGCGCGTGCACGGGCCAGGTGGACACCGGAACCCGGTACACCGCGCCGTCGCGGCCCCACGCGGCCAGCGGCCAGGCGCGGCGGGTGTGCGGTTCGCCCGCCGGGAACGGGTCGTCGGCGGGATCGGCGAGACGGCCCGCGATCCAGGACGCCATCCGCACGCTCACCGCATTGCCGACCAGCTTCCAGCGGTGCCCGCGCCGTACACCGGGGACATCGAGAGCCGGTGTCGTCCAATCCCGATCGAAACCCTGTAACCGTTCGCAGTCGGTGATGCCCGGGGTGACCAGTTCACCCGAGGGCAGCCGCACAGCGGGCGGGCTCGCGATGCCCAGGCCGGAACCGCCCTTGAGGGTCGGCACCGCGTTCACCGCCCAGCCGAGTCCGCGATTGCCCTCGGTCCAGTAGAAACCGCACGGATCGTGCGCGGGATCGCCGACCGGATGCGGTCCGGCATCGGTGCCGAACAGCACCGGCCGCGGGTCCTCGGTGCGCGAGGCCAGCATGAGCACCCGCTGACGGCGCTGTGGCAGCCCGAACGCGCGCGCGTCGACCACCCGGTATGCCCAGGTGTATCCGAGCTCCTCCAGCGCGCTCGTAATGTGCCGCATGGCCGCGCCCGCGCCCAGCTGCAGCATGAACGGGACATTCTCGATGAGCAGCCAGCGCGGTCCGCGCTTGCGCTTCACCAGGCGGAACACCTCGTCCACCAAACCCGAACGGGCACCGGTGATTCCGGCTGTTCGCCCGGCTTGGGACAGATCCTGACAGGGGAATCCGGCGGCCACCAGATCGGTGCCGGCCGGTAGCGCGCGCAGCCGGGTCACATCCGAATGCAGCTCCACCCCGGGGAACCTGGCGGCGAGCACGGCCTGTGCGCCCGCGTCGATCTCACACAGCAGTTCGCTCTGCCAGCCGTGCGCGGCCAGTCCGAGCTCCAGCCCGCCGATCCCGGCGAACAGCCCGACCATCCGCGCGCCAGTCACAAAAGTCCCTTCCAGCCCCGAGTTCCCCACACATGCCCGCGAACACGTTACTCGAGTCCCCGGGACCCGACCTCGAGCAACACCGGGCATACCGGGCGGTCTGCATCGCCTGCGGTCGTCAGCGTCCCGACACGCCGCCGGGAAACGCGCGCCGGGGGTCACCGGAGGAAAACCGGCTGCACGTACGGTTATAGGCGTGACGGAGAGCGGGAGCGAGGATTCGAAACCGGCGGCGCCGAAATGGCCGTCGATATTGACCTGGCGCGCGCATAACGCATCGCGAATGGAATCGGTGCGGGTTGTGCTCAGCGGCAACCGGATTCGCGCCGCCGGACGCATCATCGCGGGGGAGTGCGAGGATCATCCGGCCTTCAGCGCGTCCTACGACCTTGTCACCGACGAGAACGGCGTCACCCGGCGACTGTCCCTGCGCAGCACCCTCGCCACCGGTGAGCGGCACGCCTCCATCGCCCGCGACGAGGAGAACTACTGGCTCATCGACGCCGGTGGCACACATGTGCGCTCCACCTTCGGCGGTGCGCTCGATGTCGACGTGGTGCTGAGCCCGTTCTTCAACACCCTGCCCATCCGCCGCTACGGCCTCGCGCACGCCAGCGAGGACGTCCAGGTCCCGGTCGTCTACGTCCGCCTGCCCGATCTGCACGTCCAGGAAGCCAGCCTCACCTACAGCAGCGGCGCCGACGGCATCCACGTGCTGTCACCGGTATCGAGCGCGACCGTCAAGGTCGACGACGACGGCTTCCTGCTGGATTACCCCGGCCTCGCCGAACGCATCTGAGCCGCCCTACAGCGACTCGATCACCCCGCCGCGTCGTCCCGCCTCGGCCAGCCGCTCGGCCCAATCCTGGTCTCCCGGGCGGATATCGGTGATCGCCCAGCGCTCGTTGTCGTCGAAGTCGACGCGTGCGTCATGTCCCGCATCGGCCAGCTGCCCGATGGTGCCGTTCTCGCGCAGGCTGTCCCGCGCGCCCTCCAGCACCCGCAGCGCGTCCTCCAGCACCTCCAGCAGTGCGGTCGCGTTCGGATCGCAGATGGCCCGCACCAGATCCGGCGCGGTGGCCGCGACCCGGGTGCCGTCGCGGAACGAGCCCGCCGCCAGGCCCAGTGCCAGCGCTCCGCCATTGCGGCCCTGGATCGCGAGCGCCTCGGCCAGCACGTGCGGCAGATGCGAGATGCGCGCAACCGCCCGATCGTGTTCCTCGCTCAGCACCGGCACCACCACGGAACCACAATCCAGGGCCAATCGCGCCACCCGCTCGAACGCGCCCGCGTGCGTCCCCGGATCCACGCTCACCGCCCACGCGGCCCGCTGGAACAGATCGGGAGTGGATGCGGCCCAACCGGACTCGCTGGTCCCGGCCATCGGATGCCCGCCCACGTAGCGGGCCGCCAGCTCATGCCGTTTCATAGCCGCCGCCACCGGGGCTTTGACGCTCACCACATCGGTGAGCGCGCATTCGGGTGCGAAGGACTTCACATCCGAGAGGATGGTGTCCAGCGCGGGCATGGGCACGCCCACCACGATCAGCGCGTCCTCGCGGGCCGCCCGCCGCAGCACCGGTTCGATCTCGCTGGTCACGTCGACATCATCGGCGCGGGCGGCTTTCGCACCGGCCTCGGATCGGTTGAAACCCCACACCTCGTAACCCGCCGCGGCGGCGGCGCGGAGCACCGATCCGCCGATCAATCCGGCGCCCAGGACACAGACAGCTGCTTTCGGATGGCCCGTCATGCGATCAGATTCGCATACGACTTCAACATTTCCCCCGAAGCGGACTACCGTTGCGCCCATGGCAGCACAGCGCTCGAGCACGAACAGGGCGGCGTCGGACGAGTACGACGACGTGGAAGGGTTCGCAGTGGCGGTTGTCCGCGAAGAAGCCGATTGGAAAGTCACGCCGTTGAGCGCGGCTGCCCTCTCCAGTCTTTCCGCGGCCGAGGCCGAGTTGCGTGAGCTGCGAGCTTCCGGCGCGGTATTCGGCCTGCTCGATATCGACGACGAGTTCTTCATCATCCTCCGTCCCGGCCCGACCGGGAGCAGAATCCTGCTCTCCGATGCGACCGCGGCCATCGACTACGACATCGCGGCCGATGTCCTCGAGGAACTGAATATCGAGATCCCGGATATCGATCCGGACGAACTGGACGACATCGAACCCTGGGAGGAGGGCGACCTCGGCGTTCTGTCCGATCTGGGCCTGCCCGAACCGGTGCTCAGCGTCATCCTCGCCGAAACCGACCTCTACCCGGACGAACAGCTCGGCATGGTGGCCCGCTCACTGGGCTTCGCCGACCAGTTCGCCGCGGCCCTCGACAAACTCCCGCGCTGAACCCGCTCGTAGACGAGGACATGATCCGCGCGGCCATCGAGGCCGCGCGCACAGCCGACCCCCGGGACGTTCCGGTGGGCGCGGTCGTGTTCGACGCCTCGGGCCGCGAACTGGCCCGGGCCGCCAATGCCCGTGAGGCGCTCGGTGATCCGACCGCGCACGCCGAAGTGCTGGCGCTGCGCGCCGCCGCGCGGGTCATGGGTGACGGCTGGCGGCTGGAAGGCGCGACCCTCGCGGTCACCCTCGAACCCTGCACCATGTGCGCGGGCGCGCTGGTGCTGTCCCGGGTGGGCAAACTGATCTTCGGCGCGTGGGAGCCGAAAACCGGTGCGGTGGGCTCGCTCTGGGACGTGGTACGTGATCGACGTCTCAATCATCGCCCCCAGGTTCGCGGCGGGATTCTGGAATCCGAATGCGCCGCCCTACTGGACACCTTCTTCAAAACCCAGCGCCCCTGACCCCCTCCGCAGGCGATTTCGGGATTCGGCAGGTGGTCCGGTAAAGTCACCGGCGGTGGCGTGTCCGAGCGGCCTAAGGAGCACGCCTCGAAAGCGTGTGAGGGGTAACCCCCCTCCGAGGGTTCAAATCCCTCCGCCACCGCTGCAAGCCCCTCGCCCGAATTCGGGCGAGGGGCTTTTTGCTTGTGCCGCAACGTATCCGGATGCGCCGGTGGCGCACATGTGATATCGGTAGTCCCGGCGGAATGTGGTCCGCCCATCCACGGGAGTTAGGAATTCAGGGGACATGGAACTTATCAGCATCTTCTTCGCGAAGGCTCTCCAGCTGGCGAGCGCGGGTTCCGCTTACGCGAACACCCCGCACTGACCGGTTGACGGGGCGGGAGAATCCAGTCTGAGCGACCAATGCTGAAGCCGCCCACCTGATTTCAGGTGGGCGGCTCTTTGTCGGAATGTCATCCGATCGGGGTTTTGCCGAAGAGGCCGTTGAAGCAGCCGCTGGGCCCGTGGTTCATCATGCTGCTGCCGAGGCCGAGGTTGTATGTGCCGCCGGTGAGGCGGCACAGCAGCATGGCGGTGGGGAGATCTATCGCCGCCGATCCGGTGCCGGAACCGGTTTGCACGACACTGGCCTGGCTCGATCCGGAATCGGCCGCGATCGGGGCGGGCTGGAGTATCGGGGCTTCGGCGTTCGCCAGGCCCGATCCGGCGGCGATGAGGCCGGCGAACAGGGCGGTGGCGGCTGATGCCTTGGTCAGGATTCGTGTCATGGGCCGGAACGGTAATCGCGATACCCATTGAATGAAATGTAAACGTTTCAAATATCCCGGTGGGCGCGATGCGAATTTAGATCCGCTCCCAGTCGAAACCGTCCAGATCGGTGAAGGGGGCGGCGGCGGTCTGGATGGCGACGCGGTGCGAACCGCTGCCCTCGGCGCTCACGCCCGCGTCCTTGGCTGCGAATTTGCGGGTGTAGAGCGCGAGCTTGACCGGGGCGGCCTCGGGGGCCTCGAATTCGACGTACTTGCTGCCGAAACTCTTGGCGACGGCGAGGCCGTGCTCCACGTAGAACTGCTTGGTGGCCTTCACATCATCGACGCCGAGCAGCAGTACGAAGGCGTCGACTTCGCGGGTGAACGGGCCGGTGTCCTTCTTGGCGGAGGTGGCGATCTTCCACACCACGCCGTCGGGGGACTGCAGGACGCCGCTGTAGCCCCAGAGGCTCTTCTTGGCGGGCTTCACGACCGTCGCGCCCGCTTCCACGGCGGTGCCCATGAGGCTGTCCACGGTGCTCGGCTGCGACACCACGAGCGAGAGGACGAAGCCGCGGAAACCGGTGGCCGGGGCCTGGGCGGCGCGCACCCGCAGGCGGTCGCCGAGGCCGAACGCCGCGGCGTAGAAGGCGGTGGTCGCGGCCGGGTCGTCGGCCTCCAGGGTGATGGCGGTAATGGTGGTCTGAGCTGCTGTGATGTTCATGAGAAGAACATTATTTGGCGCAGGGGTGTGCGCGCTTCTCGATTCCTGATCGCTTCGCGGAGGGGCTAGCCCGCGGTCAATTCCAGTGCCGATCCGATGGCGGCGAAGGCCCGGTGCATCCGCTCGATGAGAGCCCCGCGGCCGCCGTCGCCATCGGTGCCGACCCAGGCGCGGCCCGCGATGCTCCAGGCGGTGGTGGTGAGCTCGGCGAGGATGTGCGGGCGCAGATCCTCCGGGGGGAGGTCGAGTTTGGTTGTGAGACAGGCGATTACCTGCTTCTCGACACCGGAGCGGTGGTATTCCACGTGGCCCATGAGCGTGGGCGCGGTCAGCACCAGGCGGCGGGTGGCGATGTAGCGGCGGTCCCAGTCCTCGGGCAGTTCCCGCGCGGCGGCGGCGAGGGTATCGCGCAGTTCGTCCAGTACGGGACCGGACAATTCCCGAACCTCCAGTGCCGCAAGGTAATTCGCCCACAGTTCGGTTTCGGCCTCGGTGGCCGCGGCTTCTTTGGTCGGGAAGGTGCGGAAGAAGGTGCTGCGCGAGACCTCGGCCTCCTCGACCAGCTGCTCCACCTTGGTGCTGTCGAAGCCCTGCTCGGTGAACAGGCGCAACGCGACATCGGCGAGGGCGCGGCGGGTGCGCAGGCGCTTGCGTTCGCGCAGTGGAAGCGCGCGGTCGTCCGTGGTCATGCCGGTGATCATAGCCGGTGCCGAAACTGAGTCGCTGAAGAAACTCAGTTCAAATTGGTACTTGCGCACTTCTGGAACTGAGTGTCATGATTGCTGCACACCGAACGGAACACCCCGCATGAGGAGCTCGAAATGACCACCACCGCCCCCGTCCTGAACCCCTCGATCATCGGCCAGGCCGAGAAGCACCACACCGCGGTACTGACCCGCGTCCTGGCGGGCACCACCCTGGACGAGCGGCAGTGGATCACCCTGAATCAGGCTCTGGCCCAAGGTGTTCCGGTTGCCCGCACCGCCCATGTCGCCCGGGTCGCCGGTATGACCCAGTGGGACCCCGCGGATGTCGAAGCGGCCGTCGCGGCGCTGGTCGGCAAGGATCTGCTGGTCGCGCTGCCCGGCGATGAGATTCGGATCAACGATGCCGGTAGCGAATTGGTGGCCCGGGTGCGGGCGGCCTCCGGCAAGATCGTCGGCCCCGCCTACGGCTCGGTCTCGCCCGCAGACCTGGAGACCGCCGCCCGCGTGCTGATCACCATCACCGCCCGCATGGGCGAGGAGCTGGCCCGCGCGTGACCACATTCGGAAACGACTCGGCCCCGCACCTGAATCCAGATGCGGGGCCGAGACTTTCGAGCTATCGGGGGATCAGACCCCGGCCGGTTCCTTATCCATCGACACCGGAGCCGACGACTCCTTGAGCGCCGCCAGCTTGGCGCCCTCGACATCGATATCGGGCAGGATGCGATCCAGCCACTTCGGAATCCACCACGCCCACTTGCCCATCAGCACCAGCAGCGACGGGATGAGCACCATGCGGACCACGAAGGCGTCCAGCAGCACGCCCGCCGCCATGGCGAAGCCCATGGACTTGGCCACCACGTTCGGTTCCAGCATGAAGGCGCTGAACACCGAGATCATGATGATGGCCGCGGAGGTCACCACGCGCGCGCCGTGGTGGTAGCCGCTGATCATGGCTTCCTTGGCGGACTTGCCGTGCACGTATTCCTCGCGCATGCGGGTCACCAGGAACACCTGGTAGTCCATCGCGAGACCGAATACCAAGCCGATCAACATGATCGGCAGGAATGACACCAGCGGATGCGCCTCGACCAGGTTGAACTTGCCCTCCTGGAAGATGAGCACCGTCGCGCCGAAGGTGGCCGCCATGGACAGCAGGAAGCCGAGCGCGGCGGTGAGCGGCACCAGGATCGAGCGGAACACCAGGATCAGCAGCAGGAATGCCGCACCCGCCACGATGGCCAGGTAGGGCACGATCTTGCTGAGCAGACCCGCCGACACATCCGCGTAAATCGCTGTGGTGCCGGTGATTCCGTACTCCATGCCGTACTTGTCGTTGAACTTCGACTCGGCATTGCGGGCGTCCTTGACCAGATCCTTGGTGACCTTGTCATTCGGCCCGGCCTTGGGGACGACGGTGAACAGGGCGGCTTCGCCGTCCTTGCTCGTCTGGGCGTGCGTCAGGTATTCCACACCCTGGTACGGACCCTTGGGGCCGAGTTGAGCGCGCAGCTCGTCCAGGGCCTCGGTGCGCTGATCGGCGGGGGTCTTGCTCATATCCACGGCGATCATGAGGGTGCCGTTCGCGCCCTCGCCGAATCCGGCGGTCTGCAGGTCGTACGCCTTGCGCAGCGTCGAATCCTTCGGCATGGAGTCGCCGCCGGGCAGGCCGAGCTGCATATTGAGCGCGGGCGCGGCCAGCAGGCCGAGCAGCACCACCGAGACCGCCAGCGTCAGAGCCGGCGCCTTGCCGATGAATCGGGCGAAGCGCTGTCCGTTGGTGACGGAGTTCTCGTCCTCGGGATCGTGCCGGGCGACCAGCGGCAGCTTCGGCTTGAACAGGAAGCGGCCGAACGCGCCCATCAGCGCGGGCATCAGGGTGACCGCCACGAGCACCGCCATGAAGGCCGCGACCGCGCCGAAGATACCCATGTAGGTCAGGAAGCTGACACCGACGAACGCCAGGCCCGCCAGCGCGATGATGACCGTCAGACCGGCGAAGATGACCGCGGATCCGGCGGTGCCGACCGCGGTGCCCGCGGCTTCCTCCGGCGAATTCGATACGGCCAGTTCATGTTTGTACCTGGACACGATGAACATGGCGTAGTCGATGGACAGCGCCAGGCCGATCATGGACGCCAGGATCGGGGTGAAGGTCGGCACCGTGAGCCAGTGCGTGCCGAACATGATGATGGAGATGGCGGTGCCCACGCCGACGAGCGCGGTGAGGATCGGCACGAAGGCCGCGACGACCGCGCCGAAGCCGATCATCATGACCACCAGCGCGACCGCGATGCCGATCATCTCGGAGGTGCCCTGTGAGCCGCCCTGTTCCTGTGCGATGGAACCGGTCAGTTCGATGGTGAGGCCGTTGGCGCGCGCCTCGTCACCGATGTCGTACGCCTTCTTCTGGTCATCCTTGGTGATGTCCGAGAACTTGGCGATGTCGTACTTGGCCTTGACGGTCGCGACCGAGTCGGCGGTGCCGTCCTTGCCGAGCACGTTCAGCGGTGCGGCCGAGCAGATGCCGGTGAAGTCCGCCGAATTACGATCGCCGGTGAGGCAGTCGATCTTGGCGGATTCGCCGATCTTCTTGGTGACATCGATCGGGTTCATCGCCGGAACGGCCTTGTCGACGATGTCGAGCCCGTTCAGCTTGTCGACGAACGCCTGCAGCTGCGCCGCGTTCTTCGGATCGGTGAGCTTCTCACCGGCGGGCGCGCCGATTACATAGGTGCCGGTGACCGCATCGGGGTCGAAGTCGGCCGAGGCGCCCGGGAAGTGCTTGTCGAGGATTTCGGTGGCCCGCTCCGAGGGGAGGCCGGGCATGCTGAAGCTGTCCTGGAAGGGTTTGGCGAGGGAGCCGCCGACGCCGCCGATGACGATCAGGGCGGCGAGCCAGACTCCGATGACGAGCCATTTCTGGCGGAAGGCGAACTTTCCCCACCTATAGAGGTATACGGACACGAGGGGTTCTCCTGGCGATGGTCTCGGGGCGATGGTTTCATTCGCACTGCACCGTGCGTCGTGAGCGCGTAGACAGCCCTGCCGCGGGAGCGCGCTGTCCGCTCCTCGCCTCCACGTAATTTCTGCCTACCGTGCGGTAGGTAGACTAACCGTTGAGTAAGCGGAGGAACAACCTCGACTTTTCCGACGTTCCTCGCGTCGCGAAAGCCGGTGAGAGGATGATGCGCATGGCGGGTCGTAGCGTGGCGGGAACAGTTGTCGCAGGTAGAAGCACGAAAGACGCGATTCGGGACGCCGCGATTGAGCTATTTACCAGCAAAGGCTTCGAACAGAGCAGCTTACGCGAGGTAGCCGATGCGGTGGGAATCACAAAAGCATCGCTCTACTATCACTATGCCTCGAAAGTGGATCTGCTCATAGCGATTGTCGAGCCGATGGTCGATGACCTACGCGCTCTGGTAGAGGGCCTCGACGCAATTCCGCATTCACCGGAGACCGTGCGCGAAGTACTCGAAGCGCATCTGCGCTCGACGCTCGGCCATCGCACCGCGGGCACCCTGTGTATGCGCGATACCGTCGCAATCCTGAACGCACTCGGTGATCGTTATCCGGACATGATCGAACTCAGTCGCCGCATGTGCGCCTGGCTCGCCGGACCCGGCGCAGATGACGAGACCGTGCTGCGCGCGTACGCCGCCATGCAGGTGCTCGGCGCGGGGCTGATGTCGAAGGACAGCGTCCCCGGGGCCTCGGAGGAACTGATCGGTGGCGTATTACTGGAAGCCGCACTGGGCGTGCTGAATCCACGGTTGGTGGCGCGATAAGGTTTCGTTCACCCGCCGGACGAGATCAGGAGAGCGCAGTGCACATCACCGCGAAGGTCGATTACGCGGTGCGCACCCTCGTGGAAATAGCGAAGGCGCAATCGGATTCGGTGAAAGCCGATGCCATCTCGGCCGCGCAGGATATTCCGCCGAAGGTGCTGGAATCGGTTGTCGCGGATCTGCGGCGCGGCAAATTGGTGACCAGTCGCCGCGGTCCGGACGGTGGTTATCGGCTCGGCCGCCCGGCCGGCGAAATAACCATCGCCGATGTCATTCGCGCCGTCGAAGGGCCCCTCGCGTCGGTGCGCGGACAGCGTCCGGAGGACGTCAGCTACGCCGGAGCGGCCGAACCGCTGCAGCGGGTGTGGATCGGTTTGCGGGTGAATATCCGCTCGGTGCTCGAGCGCGTGACCATCGCCGATATCGCGCACGATCTGCTGCCGTCGTTCCTGGACGAGCTGCTGCACGATCCGGACGCCTGGACCCGCCGCACTCGATCCTCGGAGGGTTCGACCGCCACGCAATGGCAGGATCTGGACCGCCCGGACATCTGAATCCCGCAGGTCATCCGGGGATTCACCGGCAAGCTGGGAAAACGTCGCGCCGAGGCTCCCACTATGGCGGTAGCCTGCCAAGCATCATGTTGATTCGACTACTCCGCACCTTCTTGGCGCCCTACCGCAAGCAGTTGGCGGGGGTCGTCGTACTGCAATTGATATCGGTCATCGCCATGCTCTATCTGCCGAGCCTGAACGCCGACATCATCGACAAAGGCGTCACCAAAGGCGATATCGGCTATATCTGGAGCACCGGCCTGATGATGCTCGCCGTCACCGGCGTGCAGATCATCGCCCAGGGCATCTCGGTCTATCTGGGCGCACAGGCCGCCATGGGCGCGGGCCGCGATATGCGCGCGGGCCTGCTGCACCGGGTCGGCACCTTCTCCGCCCGCGAGGTCGGCGTCTTCGGGGCGCCCTCGCTGATCACCCGCAATACCAATGACGTGCAGCAGGTACAGCTGCTCGTGCTGATGAGCGCGACCATCCTGGTGATGGCCCCGATCATGTGCGTGGGCGGCATCATCATGGCGCTGCGGCAGAGTCTGGGCCTGTCCTGGCTGCTGCTCATCGCGGTGCCCGCGCTCGGCCTGGCCATGGCCCTGATCATCGCCCGTATGGTGCCCGGCTTCCGGCGCATGCAGGAACGCATCGACGCGGTGAATCGCGTTCTGCGCGAACAGATCACGGGTATCCGCGTGGTGCGCGCCTTCGTGCGCGAACGGCAGGAGGCGTGGCGTTTCGGTGTCGCCAATACCGAGCTCACCGAACAGTCGCTGTATGTCGGCCGCTATATGGCGCTGATGTTCCCGCTGGTCATGCTGATCTCGAATGTCACCGCCGTCGGCGTGATCTGGTTCGGCGGGCACAGTGTCGACAACGGCACCATGCAGATCGGCTCGCTCACCGCGATGCTGTCCTACATCATGCAGATCCTGACCGCGGTCATGATGGCCTCGTTCCTGGCCATGATGGCCCCGCGCGCGGCGGTCTCGGCCGAACGCATCGCCGGGGTGCTGGACACCGAATCCTCGGTGACCGAACCGCGGCTGCCGCAGGACTTCAAGGAAGATCCGGCGATCGTGGATTTCCAGTTCGCCGAATTCAAGTTCCCGGGCGCGGAAAAGCCTGTGCTGCGGGCGATTCGGTTCCGCGCCGAACCCGGCACCACCACGGCCATCGTGGGTGCGACCGGTGCCGGTAAGACCACGCTGGTGAATCTGATCCCGCGGCTCATCGATGTCACCGACGGCGCGCTCTACGTGGGCGGCACCGATGTGCGGCATATCGAATTGGAGCGGTTGCGCAATCAGATCGGCCTGGTGCCGCAGAAGGCGTATCTGTTCTCCGGCACCGTCGGCTCGAATCTGCGCTACGGCAAACCGGACGCCACCGATGCCGAACTGTGGCACGCGCTGGAGATCGCGCAGGCCGCGGACTTCGTGCGGGATATGCCGCAGGGGCTGGAAACCCCTGTCGCACAGGGCGGTACGACCGTCTCGGGTGGTCAGCGCCAGCGTTTGGCCATCGCCCGCGCCCTGGTGCGCAGGCCGCGCGTCTACCTCTTCGACGATTGCTTCTCCGCGCTCGACGTCGCCACCGATGTGCGGGTGCGCGACGCCTTGCGCCCCGAGACCGCCGATGCGTCGGTGATCATTGTGGCGCAACGCATTTCGACCATCCGGGATGCCGATCAGATCGTGGTGCTGGAGGACGGCGCCATGGCGGGCATCGGCACGCACGACCAATTGCTGCGCGACTGCAAGGAATACAGGGAGATCGTGGAGTCCCAGTTCAGCGCGGAGGAGGTCCGATGAGGCCCGGAGCACCGAATCCCGGCGCGCCGGATACCAAGGCCAAATCCTTCGGCCCCTCGCTCAAGCGGCTGATGCGCCGCCTCGCGCCCGAACGTTTCTATCTCACAGTCGTTTTGGTGCTCGCCATCGGTTCGGTGGTGCTCAATACGCTGGGCCCGCAGATTCTCGGCAAGGCCACCAACCTCATCTTCGACGGTGTGGTCGGCAAACAGCTCGGGCAGAGCCTGCCGCCGGGCACCAGCAAGGATCAGGCCGTCGAGGCGCTGCGCCAGGGCGGTGACAAGACCTTCGCGGACATGCTCGCCAGCATGGACGTGATTCCCGGTGTGGGCGTGGACTTCACGGCTGTCGGACATGTGCTGGCACTGGTGCTGGCGCTGTACGTCGGTTCCTCGGTATTCGGCTGGTTGCAGGCGTACCTGCTCAATGTGGTGATCAACCGGACCGTCAAGCGCCTGCGCGGGGAGATCGAGGAGAAGATCCACCGCCTGCCGCTGAGCTACTTCGACTCCATGCCGCGCGGCGATGTGCTCTCCCGCGTCACCAATGACGTCGACAATGTGGCGCAGACGCTGAATCAGACCATGAGCCAGCTGCTCATCTCGGTGCTGTCGGTGATCGGCATCCTGGGCATGATGTTCTGGATCTCCTGGCTGCTGGCGCTGATCGCGCTGCTCACCGTGCCGCTGGCGGTCATCGTCACCGCGCAGATCGCCAAGCGCTCGAAGCCGCATTTCGTGGATCAGTGGAAGCTGACCGGCCAGGCCAACGCCCAGGTCGAAGAGGCCTTCACCGGGCACGAGGTGGTGAGCGCGTTCGGCCGCGTGCGAGAGGTCGGCGAGCGCTTCGACGACACCAACGACAAGCTGTACAACGCCTCGTTCCAGTCGCAGTTCATCTCCGGGCTGATCATGCCCGCGATCATGTTCCTCGGGAACCTGAACTATGTGCTGATCGCGGTGGTCGGCGGTCTGCGGGTGGCCTCGGGTCAGCTGTCCCTCGGTGAGGTGCAGGCGTTCATCCAGTACTCGCGAGGATTCACCCAGCCGCTCACCCAGATCGGCTCGATGATCAACATGCTGCAATCCGGAGTCGCTTCCGCGGAGCGCATTTTCGAGATCCTGGACACCGCCGAGCAGGTGCCCGATCCCGAGATCGAGGATTCGCGGCCGGTGGATCGCGGGCGCGTCGCATTCGAGAACGTGTCCTTCCGGTACGAGCCGGAGACCCCGATCATCGAGGAACTCTCGCTGGTCGCCGAGCCCGGGCACGTGGTGGCGATCGTCGGGCCGACCGGTGCGGGCAAGACCACGCTGGTGAATCTGCTCATGCGGTTCTACGAGGTGGATTCGGGCGCCATCACCATCGACGATGTGGATATCACCCGAATCACACGGGACCACCTGCGTTCTCGCATCGGCATGGTGCTGCAGGACACCTGGCTGTTCGGCGGGACCATCAAGGAGAACATCGCGTACGGCAATCCGAACGCATCCGAGGACGAGATCCTCGCGGCGGCGCGGGCGGCGTATGTGGATCGTTTCGTGCACGCGCTGCCGCACGGCTACGAGACCATGATCGATGAGGAGGGCTCCGGCGTCAGCGCCGGTGAGAAGCAGCTCATCACCATCGCGCGCGCGTTCCTGGCCAAGCCGTCGATCCTCATCCTGGACGAGGCCACCAGTTCGGTCGACACCCGCACCGAATTGCTGGTGCAGCACGCCATGGCGGCGCTGCGCCGCGATCGCACCAGTTTCGTTATCGCACACCGGCTTTCGACAATCCGCGATGCCGATCTGATCGTCGTCATGGAGAAGGGCCGGATCGTCGAGACCGGCACGCACGATCGCCTGCTCGCCGAACGCGGCGCGTACTTCCGCCTCTACCAGGCGCAATTCGCCGCCCCGATCGACGAGGACGAGGAACCCGAGGCGATCGAACTCTCGAAGTCGAGCAGCTAGACCGCATGGGATGCGCGGGCACCCGCCTGGGAGGATGGGCGGGTGTCTGCATCCGAATTCTCGTTCAAGGTCGGTACCCGTCTGGAAGGTCAGCACGGCCGATCCGGGCTGATCAGCACCCCGCACGGGGATATCGCCACGCCCGCGTTCATCCCGGTCGGGACGAAGGCGACCGTGAAAGCGGTGCTGCCCGAGACCATGAAGGAAATCGGTTCGCAGGCGCTGCTGGCCAACGCCTACCACCTGTATCTACAGCCGGGCTCGGACATCGTGGACGAGGCGGGCGGGCTGTCGAAGTTCATGAACTGGCCCGGCCCCACCTTCACCGACAGCGGCGGCTTCCAGGTCATGTCGCTGGGCGTCGGTTTCAAGAAGGTGCTGGCGATGGAATCGGTCGGCGTGCAGAACGACGATGTGATCGCCAAGGGCAAGGAACGCCTCGCGCACGTCGACGATGACGGCGTCACCTTCCGCTCACACCTGGACGGTTCCCGGCATCGCTTCACGCCCGAGGTGTCCATGGGCATTCAGCATCAGCTCGGCGCGGACATCATGTTCGCCTTCGACGAGCTCACCACGCTCATGAATACCCGTGGCTACCAGGAGGAATCGCTGGAGCGCACCCGCCGCTGGGCGCAGCGCTGCCTGGACGAACACGAACGCCTCACCGACGCGCGCACCCATCGCCCGTATCAGGCGCTGTTCGGCGTCATCCAGGGCGCGCAGTATGAAGACCTGCGCCGCAAGGCTTCTCGCGATCTGGAGGCGTTGCGCGGCGCCGCCGGAACGGAATTCGACGGTTACGGCATCGGTGGCGCGCTGGAGAAGCACAATCTGGGCACCATCGTCGGCTGGTGCTGTGATGAGCTGCCCGAGCACAAGCCGCGCCATATGCTCGGCATCAGTGAGCCGGAGGATGTGTTCGTCGCGGTCGAGAACGGCGCGGACACCTTCGACTGCGTGAATCCGTCCCGGGTGGCCCGCAATGCCGCCATCTATGTGGACAAGGGCCGGTTCAATATCGACACCGCCCGGTTCCGCCGCGATTTCACCCCCATCGACGAGACCTGCGACTGCTACACCTGCGCCAACTACACCCGCGCCTACCTGCATCATCTGTTCAAGGCCAAGGAGATCCTGGCCTCCACGCTGTGCACGATCCACAACGAGCGCTTCACCATTCGCCTGGTGGACCGCATTCGCGAGAGCATCGACGGCGGCTACTTCGCCGACTACAAGACCGAGTTCATGGGTCAGTGGCGGGGCCGGATCAAGGCTCCCGAGCTGTAACCCGCACCGGATCAGTGAGCCTGGCTAATCGATCCATGCACAGATAGCCATTGTTCCGCGTACCCCGTACGCGCGACGATCATCTCGACGCCGAGATGAGGAGGCAGGGATGCCGGGACTGACAATGATCGAGGCGAACGGATCGACCGCGGCGCGCGCGGTATTGCGGGTGAGCGCGGTGCTGGGATTCAAGGCGGCGCTGGTGCGCACGCACGGCGAGGTCACCGATGGGCACCTCGAATTCGCGCGGATCTGCGGGTTGTCCGATGCCGAGATCATCGATATGGCAAGGGAATACGCGCGTTTGCGCGATCGCCGCGACGCACGCGGCGATCGCGCCGTGGCCGCCTACTCGTAGAGCGCCGAGCGCTCGCGCGGGCGGTAGCTGGTCTCGCGCTTCTTCAGGAAGGCGATGCAGCGGTAGCTGATGGGCAGGATCATGGCCTCCACCAGGGTCTTCCAGATGAACCCGACCAGCACGTAGTTGATGAAGTCGGGCCAGGTGTGGATGCCGATGGCGGTGGCGGCGATGGAGCAGAACACCAGGGTGTCGCCGAATTCACCGGCCACGGTGGAGCCGAGCAGACGCGCCCAGAGATGCTTCTCCTTGGTGCGCTCCTTGATCATCACCAGGGTGACCGAGTTCAGGAACTGGCCGACGAAGTATCCGGCGAGTCCGGCGAGCACCAATTGCGGTGTGGTGCCCAGGACATTGCGGAACGAGTCCTGGTTCTCGTAGAAGTCCGCCGCGGGCAGGCCGATGGCGATCCAGAAGGTGCCGACCATGAGCAGCAGCATTCCGAAGCCGTAGTAGACGGCGCGGCGGGTGGCCTTGAAGCCGTAGACCTCGCTGAGGATGTCACCGATCACATAGGCGATCGGGAAGAGGAAGAACGCGCCGTCGGTATTGATCGGCAGCAGTTGGATCGGGCCGAGCGAGGCATGCTTGTCGGCGAAGAATTGCACGCCCTTGGTGGCGCAGATATTGGAGATCAGCAGGACCGCGGTGAAGACCACGACCACCTGCGTGTAGTAGCCCCCCGCGGCCGAGGCGAATGCTGCGTGCTCGGGCGCGGGGTGTCCAGATCGGTCCGAATCGACCGTTTTCGTATCGCTCACCCGAGCAGTATCCCCGCTGCGATCGATGGTTATGGGCTGGTGGGGTGGCATAGGCTGAAGCAATGACGCAATCCGGGGATTCCGACGAGTGGTGGAAGCAGTACGGGGGTGAGAGCGCGCCCGCCGACGCGGGGGCGCAGCAACCGCCACCGCCTCCGGCCGGATACTCGTCCGCACCGAATCTGCACAAGCCCGCGGACGCCAGCCCGCAGCCCCTGCAGTATCCGAATTATCCACCGCCGCAGGCGAATCCGTCCGGCGGCTATGCGCAGCCCAACTCCGGGGGTTATGCACAACCCAACTCGGGCGGGTACGCGCAACCGAACTCGGGCGGTTTCGCACAGCCCAACTCCGGGGGTTACGCACAGCCCAACTCCGGTGGTTTCGCACAGCCGAATTCGGGTGGGTTCCAGCAGCCCGGGTCGGGCGGTTTCGCGCAGCCCGCGCCGGGTGCCTATCCGCCCGCCGCGCCCTACGGCCAGCCGCAGGGGTATCAGCCGTACGGCTTTCAGCCCGCCGGTCTGGGTACCAACGGCATGGCCATCGCCTCGCTGATCGTCTCGGTGCTGGGCCTGTCCACGCTGTTCTTCTGCTTCCTGCCGATCGGTTCGCTGGTCGGCCTGATTCTCGGCGTGATCGCGCTGAATCAGGTGAAGAGTTCCGGTCAGGACGGCCGCGGTCTCGCGCAGGGCGGTATCTGGGTCGGCGCTGCGGGGCTGGCCCTGGGCATCGTGCTGTGGCTGATCATCGGCGCGGCGTTCATCGGAGCCGGTTCCTAGTTCGGCCGAAAACGATTGCGGGGCGCATCCATTCGATGGATGCGCCCCGCTTCACCGAGCCGCTGTCGGCTGCTGTCAGCCCTTGACGACCTGGGTGCCGCCGGCGAACTTGTCGTGCCAGCCCTGCTTGTTCGGATCCTGCTCGATGGTGACCGCGATGTAGATCTGCGCACCGATGCTGACCAGCCAGCCCAGGCACGGGATCAGCTGCACGAGCACGAACAGGTTGCGCTTGGCCGAGGTGGCCGGATCCACATTGCCGCCGCCGGGGGCGAGCACCTTGAGGCCGAGGATCTTCTTGCCGAGGGTCGCGCCCTGCGAGGTCTCCATCAGCACGAAGTAACCGAACAGCAGAACCGGGACCAGCACCTCCCAGGCCCAGCCGAGCTTGCCCGGCAGTACCGCGTAGATGATGCCGGCCGGAATGCCGACGATCAGGCTGTCGATGATGCGCGCCGCGAGGCGCAGCCACAGATCACCGGGCTGTGCGCCGCCACCGAAACCCGGTGCGTTGTAACCCGGCTGGCCGCCGTAAGGCTGGTACGGCTGCTGACCGCCGTAACCCGGCTGCTGGCCGTAGGCCGGAGGCTGCTGGCCGTAGCCGTCGGCCGGCTGCTGGCCGTAACCGGGCTGCTGGCCGTAGGCCGGAGGCTGCTGCTGACCGTACGGATCCGACGGCGGCTGCTGCCCGTAAGGCTGCTGCGGCTGCTGACCGTAGGGATCGGACTGCCCATAGGGCTGTTGGGGTTGTTGACCGTAAGGCTGGCCCTGCGGGTACGGCTGCTGCCCGTACGGCTGGCCGCCCTGCGGATACTGGTTGGGGTCGTACCCACCGCTCGTCATTGTTCTCGCCGTCCTCGTCGAATTCGTTCGGGATCTGGGTCGGTTGCGTACGTTACGGACCTGACCAGGGTTGCAACAACCCGTTAGGGTCGAGTCGCCATGGTTCTTTCGGCAGGGTGTCCGGCCGGAATCCGGTGAGTAACTGCGAGGTTGTGGTTGCGTTCGGATAGCCCAGCGAGGCCGCGAGCACGCCCCGGACCTGCGCCGGAGATTCACCGAGCGCGATTCGATCGTGCAGGGTGACCGCGCCGTCGCGTTTGGCCAGCCGCTGTCCCTCGGTATTGAGAACCAGTGGCACATGGGCGTATTGCGGGATCGGCAGCCCCAGCAGCGTCGCGAGGTACACCTGCCGCGGTGTGGAGGGCAGCAGGTCGTCGCCGCGCACCACCTGGTCGATGCCCTGTGCGGCATCGTCGACCACGACGGCGAGGTTGTAGGCCGGGCTGCCGTCGCCGCGGCGCAGCACCAGATCATCGATAGCGCCGCGATAACTGCCGAGCAGTTCGTCGGTGATCTCCAGCTCGGTGATGTCCGCGCGCAGGCGCAAGGCCGCTGGTCGGCCCGCCGCACGCCGTTGTGCGCGTTCGTTTTCGGTGAGATCGCGACAGGTGCCGGGATACGCGCCCAGGGGTCCGTGCGGTGCGGTGACGGCCTGCTGTATTTCCTTGCGGGTGCAGAAGCATTCGTAGGTGCGCCCGGCGGCGGTCAGGCGCGCGATGGCGTCCTCGTACAGCGGCAGGCGTTCGGATTGGCGGACCACCGGATCGTCCCAGTCCAGTCCGATGGCGGCGAGGTCGGCCAGTTGGCGTTCGGCCGCACCGGCTTTCACCCGATCCAGATCCTCGAGGCGGATCAGGAAGCCGCGTCCGGTGGAGCGGGCGAACAACCAGGCGAGCAGGGCGGTGCGCAGATTCCCCAGGTGTAGATCACCTGAGGGGCTGGGGGCGAATCGTCCGAATCCGGGCACGGTGGCCAATGCTAGGCGGGTTGCTCGGCGGTGAGTCGCGGCCCCGGCCTTCGCAGCCTTCGCTGATCGGCGGTCCTTCGCATGTTTGCGGGTGCACACATCTCGGGTGTGCGGTGGCAGCGGTTTTGCGTATTCAGTGAATCCGCAGCTGCGGGCTCAGATCGGCCTCCGACAACGGCGTTTCCCGGTCCAGCGCGGCGAGCAGGGTGTGCGCGCGGGCGATGAGTCCGGCGGCGTCGATACCGTACGGAGGTGGTCCGAAGGCCGTGAGCCGATGCGCGGCGCGTTCGAGCAGGGTGCGCGCGCCCTTCGAATTTCCACGCTGAATGTGGGTCAGGCCAACGGCGTATTGGGCGAGGCCCTGCCACAGCATCCGCTCGGCGAACGGACCGTTCTTCCAGGCGGCCTCCAGCACCTCGTGTGCGTTGAAGGCCAGACCCTCGTCGAGCAGGCGTTGTGCGAAGTCGAGGGTCTCCTCGGGGGTGAGCTGTAGATCATCGGGAATGCGCGGTACGCCGGTGCTTCCGAAGGGCAGC
Source organism: Nocardia sp. NPDC056000 (assembly GCF_042269265.1). NCBI lineage: Bacteria > Bacillati > Actinomycetota > Actinomycetes > Mycobacteriales > Nocardiaceae > Nocardia > Nocardia sp. NPDC056000. The sequence goes on from NZ_JBHJXS010000015.1 coordinate 152,129, forward strand.
GGTCGCCCAAATCGGTCACGCGGTCGGGCATTCCGGGCACGCCCCTCATCGTCGCGGTCTCGTCCGGTCTCGTCCTGCGGCTGTTCGCCCATGCGGTCCATGATCCCCGATGCCGTGATGACCAGCGCGGTGTGCGATAGCGGAAAGGTGCGCAAATGCGCCGACAACTTAATTGCGGCCTTCACAATTCGTGCGCTCGAAGTACGGCTATTTCCGGGCAAATAATTAGCTGGTTAACCTTGCCCTAAATTTGCTGATTGAAAACGAAAGAATGCGATCTCCTTATGACGAACCCTGCTAGTGTTTAGCGCGGGAACGGCCATCGGGGGTGCATTCCCATCGTGAAGTGCAGAGAGCAGGTTGTACGGAGAGGTTGCGTGCAACTCGCGGCGTACGCAGGATCCGCTGTAAAAGCCGGATTCCGGCGTCACCAAGATCGATGCCAGCAAGATCTCGTGCTTGACGCAGCAAAGGAGCTAGTACAGTGAATGTGGATTTCACAGGCGCCGTATGGCGCAAGAGCAAACATAGCGGCCCCAACGGTAACTGTGTAGAGGTCGCTTTTTCCGAAGACGGCAATGTCGGCGTGCGTGACAGCAAGCAGCACGGCAATGGCCCCGTCTTGGCGTTCACCCCGGGTGAGTGGGATGCGTTCGTAGCGGGCGTATCCGATGGGGAGTTCAAGCGGGCCTGAGCGGTCGGCAGAACCGAGATAGCAGGGCCCCGAGTCGAATTGGACTCGGGGCTTTTCGCGTCAGTGCCTGCTTCGGTGCGTCAGCGCCTGATTCGGTGAGTCAGTGCCCGTTGCCGTTGCCGTTGCCGTTGCCGTTGTCCTGCGCGCGCCGCAGCACGGCCAGCTGCGTGTGCTCGGCCTCGCGTTCGACCTCGGCATTGCTGTCCCGCTCGGCGGGTGGATCGGCGCGGAAGAAACTCCCGGTGCCCGGCCGTCCGGCCGCCCCGAGTTCGTTCATCTTCCGGGGCACCTTCGCGCCCTGATATTCCAGCGGAACCGGATGCCCGTGTGCGTCCACGGGTCCGAGCGGCTGATGCACCTCGATGTACTCGCCGTGCGGAAGTCGCCGCACCACACCGGTTTCGATGCCGTGCTCGAGTACCGCGCGATCACCGCGTTGCAGGCCGAGGCAGAGCCGATAGGCCGCGAAGTAGGCCAGCGGCGGTCCGAACAGCAGCGCGATGCGGAATCCCCAGGTGGTCGCGTTCAGCGAGATGTGGAATTGCAGCGCGATGATGTCGTTGACGCAGGCCAGGGTGAGGATGAGATAGAACATCAGGGACATGGCCCCGATTGCCGTGCGCACCGGTACATCTCGCGGCCGCTGCAGCAGATTGTGCCGGGCCACATCGCCGGTGAGCCGTTTTTCGATCCACGGGTAGCCGATGAGCAGGCCGAAGATGATCGGCATGACCAGTCCCACCGAGAACGCGCCGGGCACCATATGTCCGAAGATATGCAGTTCCCAGGCCGGGAACAGGCGCAGGAAGCCGTCGGTCCACATCATGTAGAAGTCCGGCTGGGTGCCCGCGGAAACCTGGGATGGGTTGTAGGGCCCCAGATTCCAGATCGGATTGATCTGCAGTATGCCGCCCATGATGGCGACGACGCCGAGGGTGAAGGCGAAGAACGCGCCCTGGTCGAGGGAGAACACCGGCACGATGCGGGTGCCGATCACATTGCGTTCGGTGCGGCCGGGGCCGGGGTACTGGGTGTGCTTCTGATACCAGACCAGGGCGATGTGAGCGGCGATGAGCGCCAGCATGATTCCGGGTATGAGCAGCACGTGCGCGATGTAGAGCCGCGGAATGATGATGTCGCCCGGAAAGTCGCCGCCGAACATGAGCCATTGCAGCCAGGTGCCGATGATGGGCGCGCCCATGGTGATGCCGGCGAAGGCGGCGCGCAGCCCGGTGCCGGACAGCAGGTCGTCCGGGAGCGAGTAGCCGAAGAAGCCTTCGAACATGGCCAGTATCAACAGGATCGCGCCGATCACCCAGTTCGCCTCGCGCGGTTTGCGGAAGGCGCCGGTGAAGAAGACACGGCACAGGTGCACGATCATGGAGGCGGAGAACAGCAGTGCGGACCAGTGGTGTACCTGCCGGACGAACAGTCCGCCGCGGACGTCGAAGGAGATATCGAGCGCGGATTCGTAGGCGCGCGACATGGTGACGCCGCGCAGTGGTTGAAATGCGCCGTTATAGGTGACCTCGGTCATGGACGGGTCGAAGAACAAGGTCAAATACACGCCGGAGAGCAGCAGAATGATGAAGCTGTACAGCGCTATTTCTCCGAGCAGAAACGACCAGTGCGTCGGAAACACCTTGTTGATGGATCTTTTGAGGAATGACGCGGCCTGATACCGCTCATCCGCCGCATCGGCCTGTTCGGCCAGACGATTACGAGTTGCCATTGCGGTCACCCGCCCCCGAAGAGAATGGTAAGGCTTCTACTACAAACGGTAGCACCCAGAGTCCGTGCCCCGTATGGCCTTTCGCTAGGCTCATCGAGTGAACCTGGCCGGTACCGCCCTGACGCCCCGGGACGCCACCATGTACTGGCTTTCCACCCGCACCCCCAACGACTTGTTCCTGCTCTACGCATTCGCGGAGACGGGGGAGCCGACCGCCCTTCTCCGGCGATCCATCGCGAATCGGGTCACTCGCATTCCGGATTTGCTGGTGCGCGTGCTGGACCCTCCTGCAAACATTGCGTATCCCATTTGGGCGACTTGCGAATTCATCGACGACCAGGTGCTCGAGCATGAACCGCCCGCGTGTGAGTGGCCCGAATTCGGTACCGCGCTCGGCGGCCTGCTCGGCACCGTCCTGGATGCCGCCCACCGCCCCTGGCGTCTGCATCTGTTCCGGAACGTCACCGGCGCTCCGGGTTTCGCCACCGGAGAACCCGCCCTGATCGCCGTACTCCAGCTCTCGCACGCTCTGGCCGACGGCCGCCGCGCCGCCGCCCTGGCCCGCGCCCTGTTCACCGATTCGATCGCCGACACTCCGAAAACCAATGGCTCCCTGTGGAATTCGTTGTCCAGGGCGATCCCGCCGGAATGGTCGGCCACCGCCTCGGCCATCCCGAACTTCCCGATAGCCATGGCGCGCACGGTATTCCGAGGTTTCGCCGCCTACCGAGCCGAACAGCGCCTAGCCGAGCTGACCTCCGCCGGTGCGCTCCCGCCCCCGGCCCCCACCGCCCCGCCGAACCCGCTGAACGGCACCGGCTCCGCCCCCGCGGCCCACACCGCCCGCATGCTCGTGCATCCTGCCGCGGACCTGAAGGTTCCCGGCCACACCGTCACCGTGATCGCCGCGACCGCGATCTCCCTGGCCCTCCAGCGCTACCTGGACTCCCGCGCTGAACCCGCCGATACCCTCCTGGCCCAAATCCCGATGGCGGTTGCCACCGACTCCGGCCCCCGCAACAGCTACCGCGACCTGACGGTCGACCTGTTCATCCGGGAGCCGGATATCTCGCACCGCGCCGCCCGCATCGCCGCCGATCTGGCCCAGCGCCGCCACCGCGCCGAACATCCGCTACAGGAAGCCAGATCCCGCGCCACCGAGGCCATTCCGGCCCCCATCCTGCACCGAGACATCATGGCCTACCCGATAGACGTTCTACCCCAAACGGTTTCGGGCCACACCGTCATCTCCAGCGTTCACCGCGGCCCCGCCGACCTGTCCTTCGCCGCCGGCGGGGTCCGTTTCACCGCGGGTTTCCCGGCCGTCGGCTCGGTGATGCGTCTCACGCACGGCATTCACGGCCTCGGCGACACCGTCACGATTTCCCTGCACGCCGACCCGGCCGGCATCCCCGACCTCGACGCCTATGCCACCCTGTTGAGCGCGGCCTTGGCGGAGGTCGTCGCGACCCAACGGGAATGACGAAGGCCCCCACCGAAACTGGTTCGGTGGGGGCCTCGTGAGCGGAGGATAGGGGATTTGAACCCCTGAGGGCGTTAACCCAACCCGCGTTCCAGGCGAGCGCCATAGGCCACTAGGCGAATCCTCCGTGGAGCAATATACCGGTTGCACCCCTGTCGAAAGCAAATCGCGAGGTTCGGGGGAGCATTCGCCAGGGGGTGGTCAGTTTTTGCGGAGGCCGGTCAGGGCCTTCTGGACCTGGTCCTTGGCGACCTGGGCCACATCGTCCTTGGTGATGGTTTCGCCGCTGCCGCGGTCGACGCTGATCTTGACCTTGACCGAGACATTGCTGTCCTGAGCGGCCACGGTGTAGTCCAGGACGGTGAAGGAGGAGTAGTCGCGGGTTTCGGCGTGCCAGTACGCCTGCGACCCCAGGCCGGTGACATCGCCGGAGGAGCGGCCGCTGCCGGTGGTGCCGGTGTCGTACGACTTCCAGGAGTCGTAATCGGGTTTGCCGTACGCGCTGAGGAAGGTGACATCGAGGGTGATGTCCGCCTCATTGGTGTGGTACTTGCTGGTGCTGGACTGCCCGGAGTAGCCGGCGGTGCAGTTGAGGCGGCCGCCGCTGTAATCGGTGGGCTTGGTCTCCGAATGCGTCGGACTGCCCTTGGAGGTGGTGGACCATTTGGTCAGCACGGTCGGGTCGATCAGGCTGCACGCGTTGCCGACCTTGTCCATGGAGTAGTTGCCGTCCATGGCCTTCTTGTCATTGCCGAGCGTGGTGAGCGGCTTGTCCTTCTGGGTGAGCGCGACCGCCGCGATACCGATGCCGACCAGCACCACGAGTCCGAGCACACCGCCGATGATCCAGCCGGTCTTACCGCCGCCGCCGGACGGCGGCTGGTTGTTGTAGATGGTGTTCATGGGCGGCGGCCCCGGCTGGTACTGCGGCTGGCCGTACCCGCCGACCGGCGGCGCGGCCTGGTATCCGGGCGCGGCCTGATAGTTCGGCACCGCCTGCTGCGCGGGCGCGGACTGATAGTTCGGCGGAAACTGTTGCGGCGGTGCGGCGTACTGGTTTCCGGCGGTGCCGTAGTTGAGCATGGTCGGATCCGCGCCGGTGACCGGCTGCCCCGCATCGGTCCCGGTGGGCGGGGTGGCCCACCACTGCGCGGTCTCCTGATGATTGGCCGGATCCTGCGGCCCACCCGCTCCTGAGCTCGTCACTACTGGTTCCCCTCCGGTACCGAGCGGGGGTCACCCCGCGCTGTCGCAAAGGATCGTAACGACCCCCGGCGGCGCGGGTGTTCTCGAGCCGCTACACTGGCTGACGGATCCAGCGCGGCGCGCATCCTGTGAACTCCCCCAGGGCCGGAAGGCAGCAAGGGTCAACGGGCTCTGCCGGGTGCGCTGGGTCCCCTTTAATTTTCGGGGTGTGCGGGGACGTATATAGCTCCCCACCGGCCGGTGCTACCAAGTAACGTGACCAGTTGGGTCGCGCATGCGCGCGGCCCGCACACATTGCCCCTAGCCCCTGGAAAGGCTGCACTGATGCCTCGGCAGACGCAGATCGGTTTGATGAGCCATGCGGAACTCGTATCCGAACACGAGACGCAGACCGCGAACTACGCGAAGCTCAAGACCGAAAAGCTGACGCTGGACATTACCCGCGGTAAGCCCGCGCCCGAGCAGCTCGACCTGTCGCTGGATCTGCTCTCGCTGCCGGGCAATGACGACTACCGCGACGGCAACGGCACCGATGTGCGCAATTACGGTGGCCTGCACGGGCTTCCGGAGCTGCGCGCCATCTTCGGCGAACTGCTCGGCATTCCGGTGTCGAATCTGCTGGCCGGGAACAATGCCAGCCTGGAGCTCATGCACGACGTGATCGTGTTCTCGATGCTGCACGGCAACGCCGATTCGGTCCGGCGCTGGGTGGACGAGCCGGTCATCAAGTTCCTGTGTCCCGCACCGGGTTACGACCGGCACTTCGCCATCACCGAATCGCTCGGTGTGCAGATGATCCCGATTCCGATGGATCACGACGGCCCGGATGTGCACGCCATCGCCGAACTGGTGGCCACCGACGCGAGCATCAAGGGTCTGTGGGCGGTGCCGAACTACTCCAACCCGACCGGTGTCACCTTCTCCGAAGCCATTACCCGCGAACTGGTTTCGATGCCGACGGCCGCGCCGGACTTCCGCCTGTTCTGGGACAACGCGTACGCGGTGCACCCGCTCACCGATGCCGCGGATCCGGTGCTGGACGTGCTGGGTCTGGCGGCCGCGGCCGGAAACCCGAACCGCCCCTACGTCTTCGCCTCCACCTCGAAGATCACCTTCGCGGGTTCGGGCGTGAGCTTCTTCGGTTCCTCGACCGCGAACCTGGACTGGTACCTCAAGCACGCCGGTAAGAAGAGCATCGGCCCGGACAAGGTGAATCAGCTGCGCCACCTGCGTTTCTTCGGTGATGCGGAGGGTGTGCGCACGCATATGCAGAAGCATCGCGCCATCCTGGAGCCCAAGTTCAAACTGGTGCTGCGCATTCTGGAGGATCGCCTCGGTGCGTCGAAGATCGCGTCCTGGACCGAGCCCAAGGGCGGCTACTTCATCAGCCTGGATGTGCTGGAGGGCACCGCGACCCGGGTGGTGGCGCTGGCCAAGGACGCGGGTATCGCGCTGACCCCGGCGGGTTCGTCCTACCCGTATGGAAAAGACGTGGAGGACAAGAACATTCGCATCGCCCCCAGCTTCCCGTCGCTGGGTGAGCTGGAGAAGGCGATGGACGGCCTGGCCACCTGCGTGCTGCTCGCGGCCACCGAGAAGATCCTGAGCCTCAGCGGCGAATAATTCGCAATGAGAAAGGCGCGCACCGGAATCCGGTGCGCGCCTTTGCTTTTGCCGAATATTTCCTATGCGGGCTTATGTGCCAGCACGGCGAAGATGGTCACCGACAGGTGGATGTCACCGCTGGCCGCCCCGGCCTCCAGATCGGCGATGAGCTGATCACGCTGCTGTTCGGTGATGGAGCCGCGCGCCACGGACATATCCGCGATCCGCGCCACCAGCGCACCCGCGCCGATGCCGCCGTCCTGAATCAGTGCGTGCGAACCGATATCGTCGACGACCAGTCCGGCCGCGGTGAGCTGTCCGGCGAGCCGCCGCCCCGCGAACGGATTGGTGGTTCCGGCGATCATGGTTTCGATCACCTCGTGCACGACGGCGCGATCGCCCGGGTGCACGACCGCCGTGCCCCAGTCGCTGTCCATCACGACCACGCGCCCACCGGGCTTGAGCACCCGGGCGATCTCCCCGGCCGCGCGGGCGGGCGAGGTCAGATGCTGGAAGACCCGCTCGCACAGGGCGACATCGAAGGTCTCACTGCCGAACGGCAGCCCGTAGGCGTCGCCGGAGACGAATTTGGCGGTGGATCCGGACTGGCGCACGCGCCGTTCGGCCTCGGCCAGCAGTCGCGGATCGGGCTCGACGCCGAGCGCGGATCCGGTCGGGCCGACCCGGTCGGCGAAGGTGAATACTTCGGATCCGGTGCCGGAGCCGATATCGACGGCGCTTTCGCCGGGCTGTACCGCCAATGCGTCCTGCGCCCAGTTCCGCAGTCGGCGCACGCCGGGCAGCGCGGCCTGCAAGTCCTGGACATCGACCAGTTGATCCTGGCCGTCGCGATCGAACCGATCCGGTTTCGAGCCGGATCCGAGGCCGTCGTGCGGCACGGTTCCCACTGAAGAATTAGCCATGGTGTCGGGCATGGGGCCGACCCTACTCGTGACCCGCGTCACCGCAACGCGGACCGGGTGGGATGATCGAGCCATGGTGAGCCGCGCTGTGTGTATCGCTCAAGAACCCGCCGCCGACGCCCTGCTCTCGGCGGACGATTTCGCGCTTTTGGTGGGTATGACCCTGGATCAGCAGTTCCCGATGGAGCATGCGTTCCGCGGCCCGCAGAAGATCGCCGATCGGATGGGCGGCTTCGACATCAATAAGATCGCCGCCGCCGATCCCGCCGAATTCGAGGAGTTGGCCGCCACCCCGCCCGCCATTCACCGCTACGGCCGCTCCATGGCCCGCCGCGTGCAGGAGCTGGCGCATTTCATAGTCGAGAACTATGACGGCGACACCTCCGGCCTGTGGACGGCCGGAGATCCGGACGGCAAGGAAGTCCTGAAGCGCCTCAAGGCCCTTCCGGGCTTCGGCGATCAGAAGGCCCGAATCTTCCTGGCGCTCTTGGGCAAACAAAAGGGTTTCACCGGTAAGGGCTGGCGCGAGGCCGCTGGCGCTTACGGTGAGGACGGCTCCCGGCGTTCGGTGGCCGATGTCGTCGACGCCGAATCACTTTCTCAGGTAAGGGAATTCAAGAAGCAGGCCAAGGCCGCCGCCAAGTCGAAGTAGTCCCCGGTACGCCGGCCCGATCGAATCAAGCTGGTTTTTAACCTCTGGTAATCGGGTCGGTTGCTTAATGCTTGCCGCCATCAGTTCGTTTCAGGCAGTGGTGAGGGAAGCAGTACCAATGAAGATGAGGAAATTCGCCGGGGTCGCGGCCCTTTTGATAGGCGCGATCGGCGTGACGACCGGGACCGTGGCAGCGGCCCCGGCGCAGGCCGATGCGGGTGCGATCAACTACAGCGCCACCAATACCAACACGAACACGGTCATCACGACCGATGCCGGATCCTTGGTGGTCGAGGACGGCGTGTTCAAGGTGAAGGCGGCCAACGGCACCACGGTCGCGGGTACCGAATTGAGCTTCCGGGTGGACGATTTCGTCTTCCCGATCGCGGCGGAGATCAAGGATCGGACGGCGACCCTGACACCGCAGTTCGATCAGGCGCACGCGGTGTACAAGCCGGTCGCCCTGCCGTATGAGAACCAGGCCCCGTGGAAGACCGAATACGACCGTGAGCAGGCCGCCTGGAGCCGTCTGACCAGCACCATCAGTGCGGGCGCCACCATCGGTACCGCAGTCGGCGGCATCGCCGGCGCGGCCATCGGCTGCGTGCTCGGCGGTGCGGTGAGCGCGACCCTGACCGGTGCGCTGACCGCCATGTTCGGTGCGCTCCCGGCCGCCGTGGTCGGCTGCATCGCGGGTGTTGCCGCGGTCGGCTTCCTGGGCACCCTGGTGGGTCAGCTGTTCATCACCGCGCCGGTCGCGATTCTCGCCGCGGCGCAGTACTTCACAACCATCAACACCCCGTTCGTCGCCCCCGGTAAATAATTCGGGGCGGTTTGCCCGAGGTTGCCGCGACAGTGTTCATGTTCGCGGCATCCTCGGGCAATCTCATGTTCGCGTCAACGGGTTTCGATTCCCTCGTTCCCCCTGCGGATCCCTGATGAGGAAAACCGAAAAAATGCTTTCGAAGAAATTCGCCGCCACCGCGGCGCTGGTGATCGCTGCTCTCGGCGTCGCCACCGGTACTGCGGGAGCTGCCCCCGAGGCCGCCGACGCCGGTGCCATCAACTACACCGCCACCAACACCGATACCAACACGGTCATCCGGACCGACGCCGGTTCCATGGTCGTCGAGGACGGTGTCTTCAAGATCAAGGCCGCCAACGGCACCACCGTGGCCGGCACCGAGCTCAGCTTCCGGGTGGATGACTACGTCTTCCCGATCGCCGCGGAGATCAAGGATCACACCGCGACCCTGACCCCCGAATTCGTCGCGGACAAGGGTGTTTACAAGCCCATCAACCTGCCGTACGAGAACCAGGCTCCCTGGAAGTCGGATTACGACCGTGAGCAGGCCGCCTGGAACCGCATGACCCAGACCATCACCATGGGCGCCACCATCGGCACCCTGGTCGGCGGCATCGGCGGCGCGGCTGTCGGTTGCGTCATCGGCGGCGTCGCGGGTGCGGTGCTGACCGGCGCCCTGACCGCCATGTTCGGTGCGCTCCCGGCGGGCATCGTCGGCTGCATCGCCGGCATGAGCGTCATCGGCTTCCTGGGCACCCTCGCGGGCCAGATCCTGGTGACCGCTCCGGTCGCGATCATCGCCGCGTTCAACTACTTCACCACGATCAACCAGCCGACGCTGCAGGCGCCGGCGAAGTAGTTTCCACGGTTTCACAGTTCCGCGGCACGGCCCCCGCTCACACAATTCGAGCGGGGGCCGTTGCTGTCAATACTTCGAATCATCAGGGTTGCAAGACTCCCGCCCGGCCCTGTCTTGCTCGATGCTTGCCGACGCACTGCACGAGAGATGAGGGAAGCAGTACATGAAGATGAGTAAATTCGCTGCTGTCGCCGTTTTGGTGACGGCAGCTCTTGGCGTGTCCGCGGGCACGGTCAATGCCGCTCCTGAATCGGATTCGGCCGCAATCAATTTCACGGCCACCAATTCCCAGACGAATACGGTCATTCACACCGATGCGGGTTCGCTGGTGGTCGAGGACGGTGTGTTCAAGATCAAGGCCGCCAATGGCGCCACGGTCGCGGGTTCCGAACTGAGTTTCCGGGTGGACGATTTCGTCTTCCCGATCGCGGCCGAGATCAAGGATCGCACCGCGACCCTGACCCCGGAGTTCGATGTCGACAAGGCTGTCTACCAGCCGGTCGCGCTGCCCTATGAGAACCAGGCTCCGTGGAAGACCGACTACGACCGTGAGCAGGCGGCCTGGAACCGCCTGAAGGACACCGTCGCGATGGGCGCCACCATCGGCACCCTGGTCGGTGGCATCGGCGGCGCGGCCGTCGGCTGCCTCATCGGCGGCGCCACCCTGGCCACCGTGACCGGTGCGCTGACCGCCATGTTCGGCGCCCTGGGCGGCGCGGTGTTCGGCTGCATCGTCGGCATGAGCGTCATCGGGTTCCTCGGCACCCTGGCGGGCCAGCTGTTCGTGACCGCCCCGGTCGCGATTCTGGCTGCCGCGCAGTACTTCACCACCATCAACCAGCCCTCGGTGCAGCCCGCCAAGTAGTCCGGACGCATCCGTTCCACCGATGGTCCCGGCCGGAACGGATGGCACCGCGAGGATGGATGAACCCGCTCGGTCGAACGACCGAGCGGGTTCGTCGTATTTCCTTGCGATCTCCGTGAATCCAATGCTGTCCGGAGTGCGCCCGCGGTGGTGCACTGGGGTGATGGGTGAGCTGACCTCGATTCGCGGCGATGCGGCCGCACTCACGACGGTGGATGGGGCGGATCTGCGAAAGACCTTCGCGCACTTCCCCAGTGGAGTGGTGGCGGTCTGCGCACGGATCGGCGGGGTGCCGCACGGCATGGTGGTGAGCACCTTCGTGCCGGTATCGCTGGATCCGCCGCTGGTATCGCTGTGCGTGCAGTACTCCTCGGAGACCTGGCCGCGGCTGGAGAAGGCGTCGCTGCTGGGGCTGAGCCTGCTCGGTACCGAGCAGCAGGCCGCGGCGCGCAGTCTGAGTTCGCGCAGCGGTGACCGCTTCCGGGATGTGGAGCTGCGCAGCGGGCACGGCAATGCCGCGTTCATCGCGGGCGCCAGCGCCTGGCTGGAAGCCTCTGTGCACGAACAGGTTCCGGCGGGCGATCACGCGGTGGTGCTGTTGCGGGTGCACCGGCTGACCGCGCATCCCGATACCGAGCCGCTGGTGTTCCACCGCAGCGGATTCCGTTCGCTGCACGACGGCGCGCCGCCGGGACTGACCGAGGCCGCCAGCTGACCGGCCGGGACGGCGTGCGGTGGAGCCGCCGAGAGATACTGCCGCGCCATTGAATTCACGTTGATCCGGACCGGCGACAGTCGCCGCACCGGCTCGTAACGTCATCCTCACCATCCAGAGCGACCGAGAGACCTGGCTCGTAGAAGTCGCAGCAACCCCCCGAATCGGGTGCTACCGCCGGGACCGATGGAGGACAGATCCACATGAGTACCCTTGCCGCGCCGCCCGATTCCCGGGAGGAGGACGCACATCATGACGACGGCGCGCTGACCGTCGCACCCACCCGCCATCCCTGGCGCTGGGTCGTCGGCGGCATCGCGCTGCTGCTGGTCGCGCAGTTCGCGCACGGCCTGGCCGTGAATCCGGGCTGGGACTGGTCCACGTTCGCGCAGTACATCACGGCCGCCTCGGTGCTCTCGGCACTGAAGGTGACCATCGAGCTGACGTTCTGGGGCACCCTGCTCGGCTTCTTCATCGGCGTCTGGCTCGCGATCGGGCGGCTGTCGAAAAATCCGGTGCTGCAAGCCATTTCGTGGGCCTACATCTGGTTGTTCCGGTCCATTCCGCTGATCGTGCAATTGCTGTTCTGGTTCAATATCGCGTACCTGTACAAGACGCTGTCGCTGGGCGTGCCGTTCGGACCGGCGTTCTACACCTTCGATGTGAATGGTGTGATCAGCGGATTCACCGCCGCCGTCATCGGTTTGGCATTGCATCAGGCCGCGTATTCGGCGGAAATCATTCGTGCCGGGATCATTTCGGTGGATCAGGGCCAGTGGGAGGCGGCCAGATCGCTCGGTTTGCCCTGGCGCAGGCAGTTCTTCGGGGTGATCGCGCCGCAGGCCATGCGCGGGATTCTGCCCAATGCCGCCAATGAGGTGATCAGCCTGTTCAAGGGCACCTCGATCGTCTCGACGATGGCGATCGCGGAGCTGTTCTACCAGGTGCAGGTGATCTTCGGCCGCAATGGCCGGGTGGTGCCGCTGCTCATGGTGGCGACGGTCTGGTACATCGTGCTCACCTCGATCCTGAACGTCGCGCAGTACTACATCGAACGCCACTTCGCGAAGGGGAGCGAGCGATGAGCGAGTACGCCGTCGAATTGCGCGGCATCCGAAAGTCTTTCGGCGATCTCGAGGTGCTCGGCGGGGTGGATCTGGCGGTGCGCGCGGGTGAGGTGACCGTGATCCTCGGCGCGTCCGGCTCCGGGAAGTCGACCCTGCTGCGCACCATCAATCACCTGGAGAAGGTGGATGCCGGAACCGTCCGGGTGGGCGGTGAGCTGGTCGGCTACCGCCGCAAGGGTAATCGGCTGCACGAACTGCCCGAGCGCGAGATCCTGCGGCAGCGTTCGCGTATCGGTTTCGTCTTCCAGAACTTCAATCTCTTCCCGCACAAGACGGTTCGGGACAATGTGGCCTTCGCGCTGATCGGCGCGCAACGGCGGCCCAAGGCCGAGGCTCGCTCCGAGGCGCTGCGGTGGCTGGAGCGAGTCGGCCTGGCGGACAAGGCCGATGAGTATCCGCGCCGCCTGTCCGGCGGTCAGCAGCAGCGGGTGGCCATCGCCCGCGCGCTGGCGCTGCGCCCGCAGGTGCTGCTCTTCGACGAGCCCACCTCGGCGCTGGATCCGCAGCTGGTCGGCGAGGTGCTCGATGTCATCCGGGATCTGGCGCGGTCGGGTTCCACGCTGGTGATCGTCACGCACGAACTGGGTTTCGCCCGCGAGGTGGCCGACACCGTCGTACTGCTGGACGCCGGGCGAATAGTCGAGCAGGGCCCGCCCGCCCAGGTCTTCGACGATCCCGCGCACGAGCGCACCAAAGCTTTTCTCTCGCATGCGCTCTGACGCATTGCCTCTCAGTGAAGGATTGTCATGTCTTTGTCGAGTCGTCGCAGACGGATAAGCACCGCGCTCGCGGTCGCGATCCTGGGCCTGTTCGTCGGCGCGTGCGGTAACGGCGACGGCGGCGCGGACAGCACCCGCACCGTGAACGGCCTGACCTACGATCTGACCCCGCAGCAGTCCGGCCGCGTGCACGCGGACAAGGTGGATTCCATTGCCGCGCAGGTGCCCAAGGCGATCCGGGATCGCGGCACGCTGATCGTGACCGGTTCGGCGGCATCCGCGCCGCCGCTGCGCTTCCTGGCCAATGACGATCGCACCACGGTCGGCTCCGAGGTGGATTTCGCGAATCTGTTCGCCGACATCCTCGGCTTGAAAGTCGATCTGCGCACGGCGGATTGGGCGCAGAACTCGGTCAAGGTGGATTCCGGTGAGGTGGACGCCTTCATCTCCAATGTGACCGTCACCGAGGAGCGCAAGGAGAAGTTCGACTTCGCCACCTACCGCCTGGACAATCTCGCGCTGGAGGTGCCCAAGGACGCGACCTGGACCTTCACCGATCGAAAGTCGGTGGCGGGCAAGCGGATCGGCGTCGGCTCCGGCACCAATCAGGAGCAGATCCTGGTGCAGTGGAACGAGGCGAATATCGCCGAGGGCCTGCCCAAGATCGATATCGCCTACTTCCAGCAGATCACCGACTACTACCTGGGACTGTCCTCGGGCCGCCTGGACGGCTACCTGGGTCCGAACCCGTCGGCGCAGTACCACGCCGTCACCGCCGGTCAGACCAAGGTGATCGGCACCCTCTCCGGTGCGGGCGATGCCCTGCAGGCCGAGATCGGCGTGCTCGTCAAGAAGGACAACGGCCTGATCGGGCCGATCCACGAGGCCATCCAGTACGCCATCGACCACGGCCTCTACCAGAAGGTGATCGACCGCTGGGGTCTGAAGAACGAGACCGTGACGGCCTCCCGGATCAACCCGCCCGGCCTGCCGAAGAAGAAGGGCTGAGCACGTGAAATTCCTTCTCCTGACCCTGATCACGCACACCCCGGACCCGGTCACCGGCATCCAGGAGTCACCCCGGCAGCGGTTACGGCGGGTGATCGACAGCGCGCGCCTGGCCGAGGATCTCGGCTATGACGGTTTCGCGGTGGGGGAGCGGCACGAGGATCCGTTCATCTCGGCCGCACCGCCGGTGGTGCTCAGCCATATCGCCGCCGTCACGAATCGGATCGCGCTGTTCACCGGTGTCACCACGCTCAGCCTGCTGGATCCGGTGCGCGCCTTCGAGGACTACTCGACGCTGGACAATCTCTCGGACGGCCGCCTGGAACTGATCATCGGCAAGGGCAATGGCGCGGCGCAGGCGCAGCTGTTCCACGTCACCACCGAGGATCAGTGGGAGCGCAATCGCGAAGGCTACGAACTGTTCCGGCAGCTGTGGGCCAGTGACAGCGTCACCTGGAGCGGTAAGTTCCGCCCGTCGCTGACCGAGGCGAAGGCGCTGCCGCGCCCGCTGCAACCGCGCCTGCGCATCTGGCACGGCAGCGCCACCAGCGAGGAATCCGCGGATTATGCGGCGCTGCACGGTGATCCGCTGTTCTCGGCGAATGTCACCTATCCGATCGAACCGTATGCGGCGCTGGTCCGGCACTACCGCGAACGCTGGGCGGCCTACGGGCATGATCCGGCGGAGGCGCTGGTGGGCGCGGGCACGGCGGGTTTCCTGGTTACCCGGGATTCGCAGGAGGCGCTCGATCTCTACCGCCCGATCTTCGAGGCCCGTAAGGCCGCGGCCGCGAAGTTCAATGTGCCCATCGTGTTCGAGACCGTCGAGGACTTCGCCGCTCGCTCGTCCGCCCTGCTCGGCTCGCCCGCGCAGGTGCTGGACAAACTGCACCGCTACCACGAGCAACTCGGTCACGAGGTGCTGCACCTGAGCGCCGACGCGGATGGCCGCACCGAGAAGCAGCACCGCGAAAGCCTCGAACTGTTCCAGGCGGAGGTGGCGCCCGAACTGCGCCACCGCATTCCGAGCCGTCCGCTCGGCGCCGATCGCTACCCCTCCGGAGATCCACAGTGAATTCATCCCCAGCCGTGCACACCGAGCCCGCCGGGGCGTCGCCGAGCCGATCGGCCGCGGCTCGCCTGCGGCGTCCGGTCGCCCTCGCCGGTGTCCTGGCCGCCGCGCTATCCCTGGCGGCGTGCGGTGGCGACGACGGTGCGGCCGCGTCCGGTCCGGCGCAGCCGGGCGGCACCCTGCGCTACGGTCTCTCGACGGCCCCGACCTGCTCGGATCCCGCACAGTCGGCGACCAATCAGACGCTGTACGTGACCCGGCAGATCGTGGATTCGCTCACCGATCAGGATCCGGCCACCGGTCAGATCCGGCCGTGGCTGGCGGACAGCTGGTTCGTGAGCCAGGACGCGCGCAGCTTCACCTTCCATCTGAAGGAGGGCGTCACCTTCAGCGACGGCACCCCGCTCACCGCGGATACCGTGCGCAAGAACTTCGATTCGATCGTCGCGCTGGGTGGGGTGAAGGCCCCGCAGGCCGCCAGCTTCCTGGCCGGGTACACCGGCAGCACGGCGGTGGACCCGCGCACCGTGCGGGTGGACTTCAACGCGCCGAATGCCCAGTTCCTGCAGGCATCCTCGACCACACAGCTCGGCATCCAGTCCGAGGCCACCCTCGCCAAGTCGGCCGATGACCGCTGCCTCGGCGGCAATATCGGCAGTGGCCCGTTCACCTACGCGGACTGGAAGCAGAACAGTTCCGCCACGCTGGCCAAGCGCAATGGATATCGCTGGGGCTCCGCGCTTTTCGCGACCCAGGGTGAGGCGCTGCTGGACAAGATCGTCTTCACCGTCGTGCCCGAATCCGGCGTCCGCACCGGCAGCCTGTCCTCCGGGCAGCTCGACGCGGTCAGTGACGCGCTGCCGCAGGACGCCCCGCAGATCGAGGGCGCGGGCGGCAAGGTGCAGTACACCGCCAATCCGGGTGTGCCATTCGGCTTGCAGCCCAACCTGACTCGCGGTGCGCTGCGCGATCCGGCGGTGCGCAACGCGCTGCTGACCGCCATCAATCGCAAGGAACTGGTGGACACCGTGCTGGGCCCGCAGTTCAAGTACGCGACCAGCGTGCTGGCCTCGGCGACCCCCGGCTATCTGGATCTGTCGTCCCGGGTGAAGTTCGATCAGGCCGCTGCGAAGAAGATTCTCGACGACGCGGGCTGGGTGCCCGGGGCCGACGGCATTCGGGTCAAGGACGGTCAGCGACTGTCCTTCGGCGTGCTGTTCTCCGCCGTATTCGCCGGTAACCAGGCGATTCTGGAGCTGACCCAGCAGCAGGTGCGCGGTGTCGGCATCGATCTGCGGCTGGAGCCGGTATCGGTCGCCGAGAGCACCACCCGGCAGAACAACAAGGATTACGACGTCGTCTACTACAACGTCAGCCGGGCCGACGGCGATATCCTGCGCCAGTTCGCGGTGAACGGCCGAAACCTCAACGCCCGCAGCGAGACCGACAAGCTGGATACGCTGCTGGATCAGCAGCTCGCGGCCACCGACAACGCCGTGCGCACCCGCCTGCTGGGCGAGGCGCAGAACGCGGTGCTCGACGACGGCCTGTGGATCCCCACCATCGAGCTGTCCCAGGCGATCGGCGTCGGCAAGAACGTCGCGGACATCAAGTTCGACGCCTCGGCGCGCCTGCAGTTCCACGACGCCGGACTGCGACGGTAATCGCCATGCGCCGGTACGTGATCGGACGGATTCTGCAGGCGGTGCTCGTACTGTGGGCGGCCTTCTCGCTGTCCTTCGTGGTGCTCTACCTGCTGCCCTCGGACCCGGTGGACATGGCCGCGAACGCGGCCGAGGGTCTGCCCACCGATGCCGCCGCCATCGCCGAGATGCGTGCCAGATACGGCCTGGATCAACCGATCTGGGTGCAGTACTGGCATGCCATCTCGCATGCGGTGCACGGGGATCTGGGGTATTCGATCAGTACCGGCCAATCGGTCACCGGCGCGCTCGCCGACGCATTGCCCTCGACGCTGGCGCTGGCCGCGCTCGCCATGGTGTTCGCGGTGCTCGGCGGTACCGGGCTGGCCGTCGCGGCGGCGTACACCGAGCGGCCGCGATTGCGGATCCTGCTCACCGCGCTGCCGCCTCTGGGCGCGTCCATGCCGCAGTTCTGGGTGGGATTGCTACTGCTGCAACTGTTCTCGTTCCGGTTCAAACTGGTGCCCGCGTTCGGCGGCACCGGATTCGCGGCGACCATCCTGCCCGCGATCACGCTGGCGCTGCCGGTGGGCGCGGTCATCGCGCAGGTGCTGTACTCCAGCCTGGTCACCACCTGGCGGCAGCCGTTCGTGGAGGTCGCCTTCGCCAAGGGCGCATCGCGCTGGTGGGTGCAGCTGCGGCATGTGCTGCGCCCGGCCGTCGCGCCCGCGCTGACCGTGGCGGGCCTGTGGGTCGGCACCGTACTGGCCGGATCGGTGGTCACCGAGACGGTGTTCTCCCGGCCCGGAATCGGCCGCCTCACCCAGCAATCGGTGCTGTACCAGGACATTCCGGTGGTGCAGGGCATCGTCGTGTTCGCCTCGCTGGTGTTCGTGACGGTCAACCTGCTCATCGACCTCGCCTATCCGCTGCTCGATCCCCGGGTGGCACAGCGCAGTTCGCGTAAGGAGTCCGCGCATGCCTGAGATCTTCTACCTGCTGGCGGTCCTGACCGTCGCCCTCGGCGGCCTGTCCCTGCTCACCAGGACGCGGCCGGATACCGAGGTCGCCGGGAGTCACAGCGCGGCAGCCGAACCCGCGCGCCCGCCGCGACTGCGGGTGATCACCCTGACCCACGCGATGCTCGATCCGGGCATGGCCTACTGGTTCACCGGCGATGAGGTCAACGATGTCTGAGGCCCTCACGCTGGGCGCGCCCAGCGCAGCGCCCGAGACCGGCCGCCGCACCGGAATCCAAGCGGTCCAGAGTGTTTCGGCACGCCGGGCGCTCACCTGGTTGCGGCGGAACTACGGCCTGGTCGTGGCCGGTGTGATCCTGCTGCTGGTGCTCGGCTGGGCAGCGGTTCCCGGTGTATTCGCCAGTGGCGATCCGCTGCACGGGATTCCGGCGCAGAAGCTGCGCGGTCCGAGCGCCGAGCACTGGTTCGGCACCGACAACCTCGGCCGCGATCTCTACACGCGCATGGTGCACGGTGCGGGACTCTCGCTCAGCGCCACCGTTTTCGCGGTGCTGCTCGGCCTGGTCATCGGTTCGCTCGTGGGCCTGGTGGCGGGTACCGCGGGCGGTGCGGTCGACAGCGTGATCATGCGCGTCACCGATGTGCTGCTGTCGATTCCGGATCTGCTGGTCTCACTGGCGCTGATCACCGTGCTCGGCATGGGCACCCGCAATGTGGCACTGGCCGTGGGTATTTCGCTCATCGCCCGGTTCGCCCGGGTGATGCGCGGTGAGGTGCTGCGGGTGCGCCGCGCACCGTACGTGGAGGCCGCGTTCGCCGCCGGCGTGCGCTGGCCGGTGGTGCTGTTCCGGCATGTGCTGCGCAACGCCTACGGGCCGGTGGCCGCGCTCGCGGTGATCGACTTCGGGATGGCGGTGCTTTTCGTGGCCTCACTCAGCTTCCTCGGGTACGGCGCGGTGCCGCCCACCCCGGAATGGGGCTCGCTGGTCTCCGAGGGCCGGAACTTCCTGGCCACCGCCTGGTGGCTGACCACCCTGCCCGGCCTGGTGATCATCGCCCTGGTGCTCGCCACCCAGCGCATTGCCCGCGCCCTGCACAAGGACAACGCCCGATGAGCGACGCACTGCTGAGTATCAGCGATCTGCAGGTGGAGTACCGGGGGAGCACCGGGACCACCGTCGCGGTGGACGGCGTCTCGCTCGAGGTGCGGGCCGGGGAGACGGTCGCGCTGGTGGGCGAATCCGGTTCCGGTAAGTCGACCCTCGCGCACGCGGTGATCGGCCTGCTGAACGGCGGGGTGATCACCGGCGGTTCCGTCGACTTCGACGGACAGCGCCTGGATCAGGCGAATAAACATGCCCTGCAGGCGATTCGAGGCGCGCGCATCGGCCTGGTGCCGCAGGATCCGGGCACCGCGCTGAACCCGGTGCTGCGCATCGGCGATCAGGTGGCGGAGGTGCTGCGCATTCACGGCCGCGCCGACCGCCGCACCGCGCATATCGAGGCGGTGCGGATTCTCACCGAGGCCGGACTGGACCGGCCCGAGACGCGGGCGCGCCAGTATCCGCAGGACCTGTCCGGCGGACAGCGCCAGCGCGTGCTGATCGGCATCGCGCTGGCCTGCGCGCCCGAACTGGTCATCGCCGATGAGCCGACCAGCGCTCTCGATGTCACCGTGCAGCGCCGGATCCTGGACCATTTGGCCAGTCGCACCGCCGAATCCGGTAGTTCGGTACTGCTCATCACGCACGATCTGGCGGTCGCCGCCGAACGCTCCGATCGCATCGTGGTCATGCAGCACGGGCGCGTGGTCGAAACCGGCGATACCGCAGAGGTTCTCGGCAATCCACAACACGAGTACACCCGGCGGCTGATCGCCGCCGCACCCAGCCTCGTTACCGAACTCCCGCCGCGCCCGGAGCTCGCGGACCGCACACCGCTGCTGTCGGTGAACGGGCTGCGCAAGGTCTTCTCGATCGGGCACGGCGTCTCACTCACGGCGGTCTCGGACGTATCGTTCGAGGTGGCGCGCGGTGAAACCCTCGCGGTGGTAGGCGAATCCGGTTCCGGCAAGTCCACCACCGCGCGCATCGCGGCGCGGCTGGAACAGGCGGACGCGGGCGTCGTCACCTTCGACGGCCGGGAGGTCGGCGGGCTGCGCGGGGCGAAGCTGCGCGAGTTCCGCCGCCGCGTCCAGGTGGTCTATCAGAATCCCTACGTTTCGCTGAACCCGAAGCTCAGCATCGCGCGGATCATCGCGGAACCGTTGCAGGCCTTCGGGATCGGGGATCGCAAGTCCCGGCGGGAGACCGTCGCCGAACTGCTGGATCAGGTGGCGCTGCCCGCCGCATACCTCGATCGCCGCCCCGCCGAACTCTCCGGCGGACAGCGCCAGCGCGTCGCCATCGCCCGTGCACTGGCGCTGCGCCCGGACCTGCTGGTGCTGGACGAACCTGTATCGGCCCTGGACGTCTCGGTGCAGGCGCAGATTCTCGACCTGCTCGAACACCTCCAGACCGAACTGAATCTCGCCTACCTGTTCATCTCGCACGATCTCGCGGTGGTGCGCCGCCTCGCCGATCGCGTCGCGGTGATGCGGCAGGGCGTCATCGTCGAAACCGCGACGACCGCAGCACTATTCGACAATCCCGTGCACGAGTACACCCGGGAGCTGCTCGCCGCCGTGCCCCGCGCCGGGGCGGCCGATGCGGCAGCCGCCGATGCTCCCGCCCTGCTCACCCCTCTCGAAAGGACAGCGTGATGCCGCAATCCGCACCGCTGCTGCTGGGCCTGGAACTGTCCGGCACCGGCGCGCACCCCGCCTCCTGGCGGCGCGCGGATTCACGCGCCGAGGAGCTGTTCACCGGCGGCTACTGGGTGGACGCATTGCGCGCCGCCGAGCACGCGGGCTTCGATCTGGCGTTCCTGCCGGACTCGTTCGCGCTCCAGGCCGCGGGTGCGACCGGCCGCCTGGACGCGGTCGCCATCGCGGCCCGCGCCGCCGCCGCGACGCAGCGGATCGGCCTGATTCCACAGGCCCCGGTCACCCATACCGAACCCTTCCATCTGTCCAAAGCCATTGCGAGCCTGGACTTCGCGTCCTACGGCCGTGCGGGCTGGGAGGTCACCGTATCGGCGGACGGCGAGGCGAAACTGTTCGGCCGCAAGCCCGAACAGGATGCGCACTCGCGCTGGTTCGAGGCCGATGAAGCCATCGAAGTGGTTGCCCGCCTGTGGGATTCGTGGCAGGACGATGCCGAGATCCGGGATATCGCGACCGGGCGTTTCATCGACCGCGATCGGCTGCACTACATCGATTTCGTCGGCGACAACTTCTCGGTGAAGGGGCCCTCCATCACCCCGCGCCCGCCGCAGGGACAGCCGCCGGTCACCGTGCGCGCCGCCGATTCGCACAGTGCCCGGCTCGCGGTGCACCGCGCCGACCTGATTCGCGTCACCGCCCAGGATCTGGACGCGGCCGCCGCGCTGCGCACCGAACTCCGCACGGCGGTGGCCGCCGCCGGTCGCGATCCGAATCAGGTGCGAATACTGCTGGATATCGATATCCACCTCGCCGTGAACGCCGATGACGCCGCCGTGGAGGTGTCGCAGTTGGAGGACTGGATCGCCACCCCCGCACCCGGCACGTTCTTCCACATCGGCTCCGCCGCGGAACTGAAGGATCTGCTGGACCGGATCGACACCGACTGCCACGCGGACGGCGTCGTACTGCGCCCGCTGGCCCTGCCCGCCGCGCTGCCGTACCTCGCCGAGCTGACCGCCGGTATCCCGGCCGATTCCGGCACACCCACGCTGCGAGATCGCCTCGGGCTGCCGCGCCCCGTCAATCGCTACCTGAACGCCTGAGGAGAGCCATGCCGGAACAGCGGATACGTAAGCAGATCCACCTCGCCGCCCACTTCCCGGGCGTCAACCACAACACGGTGTGGACCGACCCGAATTCGGGCAGTCAGATCGATTTCGACTCCTTCGTACACCTGGCGCGTACCGCCGAACGCGGCCTGTTCGACTTCTTCTTCCTGGCCGAGGGCCTGCGCCTGCGCGAACAGCGCGGCCGCATCCACGATCTGGACGTGGTGGGACGGCCGGACACCTTCACGGTGCTCAACGCGCTCGCGGCGGTCACCACGCATCTCGGGCTCGCGGGCACCATCAACACCACCTATAACGAACCCTTCGAACTGGCACGGCAATTCGCATCGCTGGATCATCTGTCCGGCGGTCGCGCGGCCTGGAACGCGGTCACCTCCTCGGACGCCTTCACCGGCGAGAACTTCCGGCGCGGCGGCTATCTGGAGCACGCCAAGCGGTACACCCGCGCCAACGAGGTGATCGAGGCGACCCGCGCGCTCTGGGACAGCTGGCCCGCCGATGCCCTCGTGGTGGATCGCGAGCGCGGCGTCTTCGCCCAGCCCGCACCCCGGGTGCGCTTCAGCAGCGATCAATTCGATATCGACGGCGACTACGTGCTGCCGCGCAGTCCACAGGGCTATCCCGTGCAGATCCAGGCCGGAGACTCCGATGACGGTCGCGAATTCGCCGCCGCCAAGGCCGATGTCATCTTCAGCGCGCACGGCGAGCTCGAGGACGGGCAGCGCTTCTACACCGACGTCAAGGATCGCCTGGCCAAATACGGTCGCGCCCGCGACGATCTGAAGATCCTGCCCGCCGCCGGATTCGTGCTCGGCGACACCACCGAGGAAGCCGCCGCGAACGCGAAACGCATTCGCCGCCAACAGGTCACCCCGCAGACCGCGATCGCCTTCCTGGAGCAGGTGTGGGGCCGCGACCTGTCCGAATACGATCCCGAGGGCCCGCTGCCCGATATCGATCCGGTCGACAATGCCGACATCACCCGCGGCCGAGTGCGGCATGCCAAGGATCCGCGCGCGGTGGCCGAAGCCTGGCGCGCCAAGGCGGCGGCCGAGCACCTCAGCATTCGCGATCTGATCATCGAGACCACCGCGCGCCAGCAGTTCGTCGGCACGCCCCGCGAGGTCGCGGTGGCCATCGATCACTACGTGCAGAGCGATGCCGCCGACGGTTTCGTGCTGGTCCCGCATCTCACCCCCACCGGCCTCGACGAATTCGTCGACAAGGTGATCCCCGAACTCCAGGAACTCGGCAGCTTCCGCACCGAGTACACCGGCCCCACCCTGCGCGACCACCTCGGTCTGCGCCACCCGCACCGCAGCACCGAAGGAGTACGCGCGTCATGACCGCCATCGTCACCGAATTCGAACAGCAGTGGGCCACCTGGCAATCCGAGCGGGACGCCTGGGCGCGGCAGCCCCTGGGCTGGCTCAGCCTCACCGGACTGCACTGGCTCGGCAATGCCGACGAGACCGTGCCGGGGCTGCCGGGCCGCTGGCGCGCGGATGCCGAAAACGTCTACGTCACAGCGGAATCCGACACCGCGAACCCGGCGGGGGAGGGCGTGGCGACACCCCTGACCCGCGACGGCGCGGTACTGTCCGGCAGCACCGTCCTCACACCCGGTGAAGGCGCGCCCGGCCTCGAAGTGCGCCACGGCGATCGGCTCATCGAAGTCATCCGCCGCAGTGGGCAATTCGCGCTGCGCGTGCACGATCCGGCCGCACCGTCCCTGGCGGCGTTCACCGCGATCCCGGCCTACGCGCCCGATCCGCGCTGGGTGGTCACCGGCCGGTTCACCCCCTTCGAGGTGGCGCGCGTGGTCACCACCGGCGCGGTCGTGGCGGGGCTCGAACACCACCATGTCGCCACCGGCACGGTCACTTTCGAGCTGGACGGGACCGAACACACGCTGGTCGTGTTCGGCAACCAGACCTCCGGCCTGCACCTGCTCTTCACCGACGGCACCAGCGGCGTCACCACCTACGGCGGCGCGCGCCGCCTCGATCTGCCCCGCCCGGCCGCCGACGACACCCTCACCATCGACTTCAACCGCACGGCGAACCTGCCCTGCGCCTTCACCGATTACGCGACCTGCCCGGTCGCCCCGCCGCAGAACCGTCTCCGGGTGGAAATCACGGCGGGCGAACAGGATCCGCGCAAGGGGCAGGCGCTATGACCACTCCGCTCTCGGTCCTGGACCTCTCGCCGATCAGCGCGGGCTCGGACGCCCGGCAGGCGCTGCGCAACACCATCGATCTGGCCCGGCAGGCCGAACGCTGGGGCTACCGGCGCTTCTGGATCGCCGAACACCATTTCGTGAATGTGGCCAGCTCGGCATCCACCACCCTGATCGGCCTCATCGCCGCCGCCACCGAATCCATTCGGGTCGGCACGGCGGCGGTGCAGCTGGGGCATCACACCTCGGCTGCCGTGGTGGAGGCGTTCGGCACCGTGGACGCGCTCTACCCGGGCCGCCTGGATCTGGGTCTGGGCCGCTCCGGTCACCGTGGCGCACAGATCCGTTCCGCCGGGGTGCCGCCGGTGCCGAAGCAGGACCGGCGCACCGAGGTGCGCGACGGTGTGGTGCTGCCGCCGCCCTTCAATCCGGGGCAACTGCTCGACACCTCCCGTATCGCAGCGGGTTTGGAGGCGCTCAGTCTGCCGGGCGCGCAACCGCTGCCGTATACCGAACAGGTACAGCAGATCCGGGACTTGCTGGCGGGCACCTATACGGCCAGCGATGGCGTGCACCTGCGGGCGTTCCCCGGTGAGGGCGCGGATGTGCAGCTGTGGCTGTTCGGCAGCAGCGGCGGTGAAAGCGCGCAGCTCGCAGGCGAATTGGGACTCCCGTTCGCGGCGAACTATCACGTGTCACCGGGCACCATCATCGAGACGGTGGAGGCGTATCGCGCCGCTTTCCGTCCCTCCGAACGCTTCCCGCGCCCCTACCTGGTGGTATCGGCGGATGTCGTGGTGGCAGAAGACGATGCGACCGCGCGGCACCTGGCCTCCAGCTACGGGCACTGGGTCTACAGCATTCGCAGCGGGGCCGGGGCGGCCGAGTACCTCGATCCCGCCACCGCTCCGGAGCTCTCGGATCATCAGCGCCGCCTGATCGATGACCGGGTCGCCACCCAGTTCGTCGGTTCACCGGGTTCGGTGGCCGAACGGCTGCGCGCCCTGCAACAACTCACCGGTGCGGACGAACTCGTGATCACCAGCGTCACCCACGATCACGCGGATCGCCTGAATTCGCACCGCCTGCTTGCCCGCGAATGGGGGTTGACCCACGTTCGCGCGGCGTGAATCCGCCGCCGCTCGCGAGCGAACGGGGACTCCGTGAGCGAGCGGCGCGGGAAAACCGCATCTGCGCCCTAGGGCCAACCCGCAGATGTGGTCGTCGAGCCGGGCCCGGACCGTGGACCGTCCGGGCCCGGCTCTTCCATGTTTCGAAACCTCTTGTGCCAGTCATGAAATGGTCACGATGCGACCTATTGAATGTGGTGCAGAGGTCATCGAACGATAGGAAAACCCCCATGAAGAAGACTCTCGCCGTCACCGCTCTCGCGCTCGCCGCCGCCGGACTGGGCGCGGGTGTGGCGCACGCCGAGGAGCTCCAGGTCGACGGCAGCTACGGCTCCGTGCAGGCCTGCGACGCCGACGGTTCCAACGGCAGCTTCCAGGCCGGTGGCGTCAACCTGCGCGGTGAGGATGGCTGGCGCTACCGCTGCGACCAGGGCAACGACGGTCTCTGGTACATGACCATCTTCCGCTGATCCGCCGCGCCGCCCGACGGGCGTAGGCGAGCCTGAAAAGGCTGCGGGACAAAGGAAAACGCCCGGCTGGGGACCATCCAGCCGGGCGTTTTCTGGTCGGTGGGTCAGCGAGCGGTGCGGGTGGCGCGGCGCATGGCCGAGACCGGATCGGCGTAGAACACGCTCAGCGAGGTGACCGCCGCCGCGAACTCCTGCACCCGGCCGCCGAAACGGCTGATGCGCAGATCCGCCGCCGGGAGCGTGGTGCTCTCCGCGAAAGCCTGTGCCACCCGCTCCATTCCGGGCCGGTAGCCGGTGAAAGCCTGACCGCCCAGCACGACTCGATCCGGGTTGAACATATCCCGCACCAGAGCCGCTGTGCGCCCGAGGATTTCGGCCCGCTCCAGCAGCAGATCCTTGGCCGCGGCCGAACCCGAATCCGCGGCCCGGTACAGATCGGTGATCACCGGGCGGCGCGGCGCCTCCGGCTTGGGCAGTACGCCGCGGCGTACCGCGCGCTCCAGGAAGAAGCGCTCACCGATGGTCGCCTCCAAGCAACCCTTACGGCCGCAGGTGCAATCGGCGTCCGAACCGGTCGGCAGATGCGCGATGGAACCCGGGCCGTTGGCGGGCGTGTGCACCCGATCATGCAGTGTCACAGCCACACCCGCGGTCTCCCGCGCGTAGATGTACAGGCTGGAACCCGGTCGCTGACCCTCACCCGGCTCGCGCCCGGCCAGTAGCAGTTCCGCGGCGGCCATGGCCTCCACGTGCGCGGACACCGACACCGGCAGATCCAGCACGCTGCTGAACACCGCCGCCACCGGCGCGGCCTGCCAGCCCAGGCGCGGATGATCCACCACACCGGCGGCCGGATCGACCCGGCCGGCCAGCGCCACACCGGTCCACAGCGGACGACGGCGCGGCAGTCGATCCAGGAAAGCCTTGGCACTGCGGGCCACTATGGTCAGCGCCGCGTCCTGACCCGTTTGGGGAGTGGCGATTTCGAGCCCGCCCAGAATCCGGCCGGACAGATCCGCTGCCACGATGCGGGTGAGCGTGGAACCGATGTGCACACCGAGCGTCACGAACGAATCGGTATCCACCTCGAACGGCACGCGGGGACGGCCGACCGCGCCGGAGGCGGTCAGATCGGCGCGCTCGCGCAGCAGTCCGGCCGTAAGCAGCGCCGACACTTGGCGATTCACGGTCGCGATGCTCAAACCCGTGCTCTGCGCGGCGATATCGCGGAAGATCGGGCCGCGTGCGGCGGCCCGCAGCACGGCCGCGGCGGGGTTGTCGGTAATGCGCAGCTCCGGCGGCACCGCGGGGCGGGCCGGGGCCAGGCGAGCGGTGGCGACGGTGCCGTGGGTACGTTTTTCAAGGGTGGGGCTGGTCATAATATGAAGTCCTTGCCGCGGTCCCGGCCTGGAAAAGGGGGGACGAGTGCCTACATGAAGAGATTCAGCGGTGCAGCGAGGAGGCCCGGACCCGGGAGCGAATCACGAAGGATTCGAGGCCGATCGGGGAATCAGAGCTCGGCTGCCTAGAAGCAGCGACAACAAAGTTCGCGTTGGCGAGGCAGCCGAACACCGAGCGCCACGGTCACATACGTGACCCGTGCGGCAGCGGTGCGATTGGCGGACATGGGTACAAAGTTAACATCCCGCTCAGGGCGAACGGAATCCGTTCTCCCATATCTCGAGAAATGAGTGCCTGCTCACTCCACCTCGTCGCGCCCGCGAGCACAGGTATTCCGATCACCGTGATTACAAGACTCAGCTGGTCGGCGCGGGGTGGCGCAATAGCCCTCCGAGCGCGGATCGCGGCAGGCCGGGCGCATGCGCGGGCGGCGCAAATCCGCAGCCCGTGCCGGGTGGCGTGCAGCGCTCGAGCGGTACCCTCCGGCGTCCCCGTTAAAGTCTGAAACCGCTGGTCAATGGCGGAAAGGAGATGACGTGACGCCGGAACCCACACCGCTGCGCACCCCCGCCCGCCGGGCCGATCGAGCCCGCCAGGTGGCCGATATCGTGCGCCAGCAGATTCACGCCGGGGCGATCGAGGATTCACTGCCCACCGAGCAGGAACTGGCCGCCGAATTCACGGTCTCGCGCAACACCGTGCGCGACGCCCTCGCCCTCCTGAAGGATGAGGGGCTGATCGAGCGCGCGCCCAAGATCGGCACGCACGTCGCACGCCGCAAATACGACCACGGGCTGGACGCGCTGCTCGGGTTGAAGGAAACCCTGCGCGGCCACGGTGAGGTGCGCAATGAGGTGCGCGCCGCCACCCGCACCACCCCGCCGCCGGCGGTTGCCCGCAAATTGCGGCTCGCACCGGGCGAACCCGCCGTATATATCGAGCGGCTGCGCTGGTTCGGTGATCTGCCTCTCAGTCTCGATCTCACCTACCTCGTCCCGGATATCGGCGATGAGGTCATCACCCGCGATCTGGAGACGAACGACGTGTTCGCACTCATCGAACAGATCAGCGGCGGCCCGCTCGGCTCCGCCGACCTGGCCCTGGAAGCCATTACCGCCGACACCCATTCGGCCGCCACCCTCCAAATGCCCGAGGGCGGCGCCCTGCTGTTGCTGGAACGCCTCACCAAACTCGACGACGGCCGCCCCGTCGATCTCGAATACATCCGGATGCGCGGCGACCGGATCACCATGCGCGGCAGCCTCACCCGGCCGCCCGAACGCACCGATTGGAGGCTGACCTGATGGCACTGGTCAATCAGCGCGCCGACGTCCCCGTCACCATCGACGAATCCCTGTGTATCCAGGGCTGCACGCTCTGCGTGGAGATCTGCCCGCTCGACTCGCTGGCCATCAATCCGGAAAACGGTAAGGCCTTCATGCACGTGGACGAGTGCTGGTACTGCGGCCCGTGCGCCGCGCGCTGTCCCACCGGCGCCGTCACCGTCAATATGCCCTACCTGCTCCGCTGAAGGACCACGCATGAAGCACCACCGCATCGCCCGTCTCGCCGCCGCCGCGGTCGCCGCCGCCATCGCGCTCACCGCGTCCGGCTGCTCGCTGGAATCCTCCGGTGACGGCGATACCGTCAAGGTCGTCATCGGCTACCAGTCCAAGACCATCAATACCGTCACCGCCGGAACCCTGTTGAAGGCCAAGGGATTCCTGGAGCAGCGGCTCAACGATCTGTCCGCGCACGGTGGGCCCAAGTATTCGGTGGAATGGCAGGACTACGACACCGGCGCGCCCATCACCGCGCAGATGGTGGCCGAGAAGATCGATATCGGCTCCATGGGCGATTACCCGCTGCTGATCAACGGTTCGCGCACGCAGGCCAATGAGCGGTCCCAGACCGAACTGGTCTCGATCACCGGGTACAACCCCAAGGGTGCGCTGAATATGGTTGTGGTCGCGCCGGATTCGAAGGCGCAGACCATCAATGATCTCGCCGGGCAGAAGGTGTCGGCCAGCGTCGGCTCCGCCGGGCACGGCACCCTGGTCCAGGCGCTGACCCGCGCGCACATCGATCCCAAGACCGGGGTCGAGGTGCTCAACCAGCAGCCCCAGATCGGTTCCTCCGCACTGGAATCCGGTCAGGTGACGGCGCTGTCCCAGTTCGTGGCCTGGCCCGGACTGCTGGTATTCCAGAACAAGGCCAAGCTCCTCTACGACGGTGCGGAGCTGAACGTCCCGACCTTCCACGGCGTGGTGGCCCGTCGCGACTACGCGAAACAGCACCCGGAGGTGCTCGATGCGTTCCTGCGCGCACAACTGGACGCGACCGATTTCATCCACAAGCAGCCACTGGAAGCGGCCGAGCTCGTCGCCCAGGGCAGCGGCCTGCCTCAGGAGGTCGTGTACCTCTACAACGGGCCGGGCGGAACCTCCTTCGACACCACGCTGAAGCCGAAACTGCTCGACGCCTTCAAAGCCGATGTGCCGTACCTGAAGTCGATCGGTGACTTCGCCGACCTCGATATCGACAAGTTCGTCGACGACACCGCGCTGCGCAAGGCCTTCCAGGAGAGTGGCGCGAACTACGATGCGGCACTGGGCAATAACGCCAACCCCGCACCTGTGACCGGCACCGATCCGCTCACCAACCGCCCCGCCGACAACCCGGCCCAGGCCGGTGAGATCTGGTTCACCGGTTCCGACACCACCCAGCCCGCCGCCGACCCGACCAGCCTGCTGCGCGCCATCAAACAGGCTCGCGCACAGGGCAAAACGGTCCGCGCCGCCTACGTCCCCGACGCCGAACTCGGCACCCGCTGGTTCGCCGACAAGGCCATCTGGGTTCGCGACGGCGACACCTACCTGCCCTTCACCACCCCCGCCGCGGCCCAGCGCTACCTGACCCAGCACCCCTCCGGCGCGATCGTGAGCTACGACCAGGCCATCACCGAGGTCCGGCAATGACCTCGCAGGCCGCCACCTCCGCCTCGGGCCAGACATCCCCCCGTCATCCCGGCACGCTTTTGGCCGGGATCCACGGCGACTCGAGCGAAAACGGTGGATCCCGGCCACAAACACGCCGGGATGACGGAGTTGGGGACGCCCGCGCGGGGCGGGCGATCCGGGTGGTGTGGACCTCCCGCCTGGTCAAGCTCATCTCGGTGCTCGTGGCCGTAGGGGCCTGGCAGTTCCTGACTGCCAATAACATTCGGCTCTGGGTGCGGTTCGACACGCTGCCGACCGTGACCGAGATCGTGCGGGCTTTCCACAAGCAGCTGGGGACCGATACGTACTACCTCGATCTCGGGCAGTCGCTGATCCGCATTCTCACCGGATTCGGGCTCGCGGCCGTGTTCGGCGTGACACTCGGTGTGGCGCTGGGGCGTTCGCGCTGGATCGCGGACACCATCGGGCCGCTCACCGAACTGGCCCGGCCGATTCCGGCCATCGCCGTTGTGCCCGTGGCGATTCTGCTCTTCCCGGATGACGAGGCCGGGATCGTGTTCATCACCTTCCTGGCCGCGTTCTTCCCGGTCATGGTCTCCACCCGGCACGCGGTGCGTGCGCTGCCGACCATCTGGGAGGACTCGGTGCGCACGCTCGGCGGAAGTCGCTGGGATGTGCTGCTGCGAGTCGTGTTGCCCGGCAGCCTGCCCGGCGTCTTCAGCGGGTTGTCCGTCGGCATCGGGGTGTCCTGGATCTGCGTGGTCTCCGCGGAGATGATCTCCGGCCGCCTCGGTGTGGGGTACCGCACCTGGCAGGCGTACACCATCGTCGACTACCCGGGTGTGTTCGTCGGCATCATCACCATCGGCGTGCTGGGGTACGGCACCTCCGCCGCCGTCGAACTCATCGGACGGCGGGTCACGCACTGGCTGCCGCGGGTACCGGAGGTGACCAAATGACCAGCGGTATGAGTCTGCGGGTGGATGGCATCGACCTGTCCTACACCGGTGCGCCGGTGATCCGGGACCTGTCCCTGGAAGTCCGGCCGGGCGAGATCCTGATTCTCACGGGGCCGTCCGGCTGCGGTAAATCCACCGTGCTGCGTGCCCTCGCCGGACTGCTGCGACCCGATGCCGGGCAGGTGCTCGCCGACGGGACACCGGTCACCGGAACGAATCGGGATCGCGCCGTCGTCTTCCAGGACAACGCGCTATTGCCCTGGCGCACGGTGCGATCCAATATCGAGTTGGCGCTGAAACTGCGCGGGGAACCCCGCGCGGGCCGGAAGGCGCTGGCGGAGAAGTGGATCGAGGAGATCGGTCTCACCGGATTCGCCGACTTCCTGCCCAAGAGCCTGTCCGGCGGTATGCGCCAGCGCGTTCAGCTCGCGCGCGGCCTGGCCGGTGCGCCCCGCTCGGTGCTCATGGACGAACCCTTCGGCGCGCTCGACTCGCAGACCCGCGCCACCATGCAGCGCCTGCTGATCGACACCTGGCGCACCCACCCCACCACCCTGGTCTTCGTCACCCACGATGTGGACGAGGCGCTGCTGCTGGGTGACCGAGTCGCGGTCCTGGGCCGCGCCGGAGCACCCCTGCGCGCCCTGCTGGATGTGCCGCAACCGCGCGAACTCGGTGTGGACCGCACCGCGTTGCGCGCCGAAATCATTACCGCCCTGGATCATTCGGGCGATCTCGCCGCGCTCTGACGGCGTCCCCGACCGATCCCCTCACGAATGTTGGTGTGCCTGATGGAGATTCCCGACCTCGCCGCGACCACCCGGCTCGACTGCGACGTCCTGGTCATCGGCGGCGGCACCGCGGGCACCATGGCCGCACTCACCGCCGCCGAACAGGGCGCGAATGTGCTGCTCATGGAGAAGGCGCACGTGCGGCACTCCGGTGCGCTCGCCATGGGCATGGACGGCGTCAACAACGCCGTCATCCCGGGCAAGGCCGAACCCGAGGACTACGTCGCCGAGATCACCCGGGCGAATGACGGAATCGTCAACCAGCGCACCATCTATCAGACCGCCACCCGCGGCTTCGCCATGGTGCAGCGGCTCGAACGCTACGGCGTGAAATTCGAGAAGGACGCGTACGGCGAATACGCGGTGCGCCGCGTGCACCGCTCCGGGTCGTACGTGCTGCCCATGCCCGAGGGCAAGGATGTCAAGAAGGCGCTGTATCGCGTACTGCGGCAACGCAAGATGCGCGAGAAGATCCAGATCGAGAACCGGCTCATGCCGGTGCGGGTGCTCACCGAGAACGGGCGCGCGGTCGGCGCGGCCGCATTGAACACGCGCACGGGCGAATTCGTGGCCGTCGCCGCGAAAGCCGTTATCCTGGCGACCGGTCCGGCCGGACGCCTCGGACTGCCCGCCTCCGGCTACCTCTACGGCACCTATGAGAACCCCACCAACGCGGGCGACGGCTACGCCATGGCCTACCACGCGGGCGCGGAGCTCTCCGGTATCGAATGCTTCCAGATCAACCCGCTCATCAAGGATTACAACGGCCCGGCCTGCGCGTACGTCGCCAATCCGTTCGGTGGCTACCAGGTCAACGCCCTCGGTGAGCGCTTCGTCGACTCCGATTATTGGTCCGGTCAGATGATGTCCGAGGTCAAGCGGGAGATCGAATCCGCGCGCGGGCCCATCTATCTCAAGGTGTCGCATCTGCCGACCGAAACCCTGGACGCGCTCGAAGGCATCCTGCACACCACCGAGCGGCCCACCCGCGGCACCTTCCACGCCAATCGCGGACACGACTACCGCACCCACGATATCGAGATGCACATCTCCGAAATCGGTTTGTGCAGTGGACATTCCGCCTCCGGCGTGTGGGTCGACGAGAACGCCCGCACCACCGTCCCCGGCCTCTACGCCGCCGGCGATCTGGCCTGCGTACCGCACAACTACATGATCGGCGCCTTCGTCTACGGCGACCTCGCGGGTTCGCACGCGGCGAGCACCCTCGCCGACACCCCGGCCCCCGCCGAACTACCCGCCGACCAGCTGGCCGCCGCACACGAACTCGTCTACCGCCCGCTGCGCAATCCCGAAGGCCCGCCGCAGCAGCAGGTCGAGTACAAACTGCGCCGCTTCGTCAATGACTATGTGGCCCCGCCGAAGACGGCCACCAAACTCTCCCTCGCCATCGAGACCTTCGACCGCATGCTGGACGACATCTCCGCCATGGGCGCGCAGACCCCGCACGAGCTGATGCGCTGCGCCGAGGTGACCTTCATTCGCGACTGCGCGGAGATGGCCGCCCGCTCCTCGCTGACCCGCACCGAATCCCGCTGGGGCCTCTACCATGAACGCGCCGACCTCCCCGAGCGCGATGACGTCGAATGGCGCTACCACCTCAACCTCCGCAAGGCGGATGACGGCGAGATGGAATTCCTGAAGCGCCCCGTCGCACCGTATTTCGTCCCGGTTCCCGGCCTGGACGATCTGCCCACCGACGACCCCACCGTCATCCTGGTGCAACAGCCCGCCCTGATCGGCAGCCCGCCGAATCTGACCACCGCACCGACCACGCCCGGCACGGCCCTCGATGCGGAAACCCCCGCGAAAGCCCCTGTCGCCCCGCGGATCGCACTGCTGCTGAGCCTGGACGGCCCCGCCGTCGAAGAACTCGAATCCTTCCTCGCCGATCCAGATCCCCAGGTGCGCGCCACCGCCCTCTCGGTGCTCACCGAAGGCACCCCGGACGGCTTCGACGCGCCACTCATCGCGGCGCTGGCCGACTCCGACTCGGTGGTGCGCGGCAATGCCGTCGCGGGACTGCGGGAACTCGTCGAAATCCTGCCCGAGCGCAGTGGCGGCACCCTCGCCGAGCATGCCGATTCCCCGGACCCGGCGGTCCGCGCGACCGTGGTGGATCTGCTGCGCGCCCTGCGCGCCGGTTCGGTGGAACTGTTCGCCAAGGCCGCCGTCGACCCCGATCATCGAGTTCGCATAGAGGCGATCAACGGTCTGGTGTCACTGGATGATTGGTCCACGCTGGCTACCGCCGCCCATGACGAGAACCGTGAGGTTCGCATTGTCGCCGCCAAGGGTTTGGCCACCATCGGCATCGGTGGACTGGAAGCGGTTCGGGCCCTGCTCGCCGACCGCGATCCGCTCGTCCGGGCCGCAGCCCTGACCGCACTGGCCCGGCTCGGCAATGCCGATGACATCTCGACTCTGACTGTCGCCCTGAAGGATTCGGCCTGGCAGGTGCGCGAAGGCGCGGCGCGCGGGCTTCCGGCCGTCGGCGCGGACCTGGCCGCCGAACCATTGAGCCTGGCGCTGGCCGATATCCATCCGGATATCCGCAAGGCGGCCGTGCTGACGCTCAGCAGCTGGCCCGAATCCACCGCCGCCCGCGATGCCCTGAACATCGCCCTGGACGACTCCGACGCCGACGTCCGCGCCTACGCCCGGCGCGCGCTCGCCGTTCATTCGGGAGCGTGACGGGCCTCAGCTCTCGGTGAAGAGCTTCTCCAATTCGGTTATGCAGTACGGGAAGTGGGCCGCGAAACGGTAAAGATCGTGATCGGATTCGAAACCGCCGAACCAGTAGAGGCCGGGGGTGCCGTCATCCGTCGGGTTCAGATCGCGGAAGGTGCGCACCCACTGATCGGTACGGCGGCCCGCCACCATGAAGGGCAGCGCCCGGGAGAAGATCATTTCGCGGTCGGGTGCCGGAATATTCTGCGGCACAACGGCATCCAGACTGCGCAGCATGGCTTGGACGCGGCCAGCCAGCTCCCGGCCGAGGGCGGTGCGGGACGGTAGGTAGCGGGGGAGCAGCAGGGCCGCCACACCACCCAGGATCAATGCGACACCGATCAGGGCGTGACCGGGACCCAGCGCCAGGGCGAGGGTGGTGACGGCACCGGCCACCACCAGCGTTGCGCCGAGCCAGAATTCGAAGCCCCGGCGCGAGCGGTCGATGAAACTGCCCTGCGCGGTGGCCTCGTCGATGAGGGTGCGGCGGACCGCGCGGGCGTTCACCTTGTCGCGCAGCGTCGACACCATGACCGCATCGGTGCCCTCGGGCAGGAATGTCTCGTAGACCGCGCGCTCATAACCGGTGAGCTGGTCGTCGATCGGGTTCATCCGGCTGATCCGCCAATCGGATTCACCGATCGCCGCGATCCAGATATAGCTGCGCACAGCCAGATCCACCACCGTCGCCGCCATATCGGGGGCGTCGACATAGCCGTCGATCAGCAGACCGGCGGTGCCGGGCAGGATGCCGTCGGGGGAGGTGAACCGCATGTGATCGCCCTGGCGCTCCAGCGGATCGAGCACCTGCGCGCTCGGCTGCTGCCTGCGCGCCCACACCACATATCCGGCGGCCGCCGCCAGCGCCGCCAGCAGCGCCCCGAACGCCGCCAGCACCGGGCCGGTGATGGAGAACGGGCCGGGTGAATCATCGTCCTGGATATCGGCATTCGGTTTCACCGTGCCGGGCGGGATCTGCAGGGTCACATCGATGACATCGCCCTTGCGCAGATCCGTCTTGTCCAGATGCGCGACGCCGTCCGGTTCGACGCGGATATCCGCGCAGTCCTCCGGCTTACCGGGCGGGCCGATGGTGCACTTGGTGACGCCCATCCGGAAATCGGGACTCGTCACCACCACGCTGATGGACGCCACATCGGTATTGAGCACCCCGGTCCACCGGAACGTCTGCGCCCCGGCGGAATCGGCGACGGTGTTGTGCACCGTGTACTTGAACGTCACCGTGCCGGACCGGGCGTCGATGGTGAAACGGTCGTCCGCGACGGTCGCCTCACCGTCACCGGTGGCCTGGATATCGCTCACCTGGAAGGTGCGCTGAATGGCCTCGGTGACCTGCACCCGCAGCGGCAGCACCTGCCGGAACTCGTTGCCGGCGGGCACTTCCACGGTTTCGGTCACCCGGAGCAGGCCGTCATCGCCCAGATCCACATCCGCGGTGATCTTCACACCGTCGGGCTGCTGCGCCTGGGCGGCCGGGGCTGCCACGCCCGCCAGCGCGAGCAGCAGCGCCACGAGGACGCCGCCCCGAAAAATCTGCATGGATGGTCACTCTAGCCAGCTTGCTATTCTTCCTCAGCGGCTGTCGGTTATCGGTGAGAACGAGGGGGTGCGGGGGTATGACTCGCCCACCGTCCGGCTACGGACCGAATAACCACGGCGGCTGGCCGCCCGAACCCGATCCGCGCCGCCCCCAGCAGCCGCCCGGACAACCGCGGCAAGGCAATTCGCCACCGCCCGGCGGTTATCCCCAGCGGCCCGGCGGCCGTCCACAGCATCCCGCACAACCCGGCGGGCAGCCCCCGCGACCCGGTGGGAATCCGGCGCAGCCCGGCGGCTATCCAGGTCAGCCGGGTGGGTACCCCGGTGGGCCGGGTGGGTATCCCTCGCGCCCGGGCGGCTATCCGGTGCAGCCGCCGCACCCCTCGGCGCCGCCGGGAGGGATTCCGGCGCAGCCGCGCACGGGTTATCCACAGCAGCCGAGTTATCCACAGCGGCAGGGGTTCTCGTCGCCGCAGGGTTCCGGGCCCGCGCCCACCTTCGCGCAGCCGCGGCAGCCCGCGTATCGCCCGCCGATGCCGCCGCCCGCCGCGCATACACAGACCGGGATGCAGGCGGTCCAGCGTCCGGCTCCGCCGCGCCGCCGCCGCTGGGGCACGCTCGTGGTCATTCTGATTCTGCTGGTCAGCACCGTTGTGCTGCGCACCGCCATTCGAACCGGGTTGAGCGCCTTGGGAACCGGCGACAAGGTGCAGACCGGATACAGCAACGATCCGGGCAGTGAGAACGCGGGCGTCGCCAAGACCTCGGACAATCCGCTCGTCACCGATGACAGCCTCACCCTGCTGCCGGAGAACTGCGCGTACACGCCGTGGAGCACCGACGTCGACGTCGCGCGCACCTTCTTCCAAACGGCCGCGGACTGTCTCGCCGAAGCATGGAAACCCCTCTTCACCGATATCAAGCTGCCGTTCGAACCGCCGAAACTGAACGTCTCGGCCACCACCAGCGGCATCACCACGCTGTGCACCGGCAACAGCAGTAATTTCGCCGCCTTCTACTGCTCGGCCGACAAGACCATCTACATGCCGATCAGCCAGTTGCAGACCGATATCTACAAGAACAACTGGGTGGTCTACCTGTCGGTGTTCGCGCACGAGTACGGGCATCACGTCCAGGCCGAATCCGGCATCCTGGGCAAGGTGCATCAGCAGCGCCGGGATGCGGGCGCGCGCAGCGATACCGGCCTCGAACTGTCCCGCCGCACCGAACTCCAGGCCAACTGCTTCGACGGCATGTTCCTGTCCTCGTCGAATAGCGGTGGCGCACTGAGCAATGCGCAGATCGGCGTCGCCCGCAACGATATGTACCACCGCGGCGACGCCCCCGGCGATATGCGCGATCACGGCACCTCGCAGAACGGCGGCGCGTGGTTCGAGATGGGCTACGACAAGAACCGCACCGCGCAGTGCAACACCTTCGCGGCGGCACTGAACAAGGTCAACTGACCACACGAAAATGGCCGGGGCGGCGAATGATTCGCCGCCCCGGCCATTCTCATGGCTATCGGCTCAGTGCCCGAACGGCCCGTCCCGCTTGATCTGATGACCGTGCCCGTTCACGCCCTCGGCGTACGCGGTCTCGGCGTGCAGCGCGAAGTCGATACCGGAGATCTCCTCCTCGCGGCTCACCCGGAATCCGATGGTCCGGTCGATCACCTTGCCCAGCGCGAACGACACCCCGAACGCGAACGCCGCCACCGCGAGCACACCCACCAACTGCTTGCCCAGCTGTGCGAGCCCGCCGCCGTAGAGCAGCCCCTCGGGACCGTTCTCACCCGTCATCGCCCGGTTCGCCA
Organism: Nocardia sp. NPDC056000; assembly: GCF_042269265.1. Classification (NCBI taxonomy): domain Bacteria; kingdom Bacillati; phylum Actinomycetota; class Actinomycetes; order Mycobacteriales; family Nocardiaceae; genus Nocardia; species Nocardia sp. NPDC056000. The sequence goes on from NZ_JBHJXS010000015.1 coordinate 190,125, forward strand.
GGAAACCGATGAGCAGCGTGCCCACGATGCCGCCGACGAAGTGCACGCCAACCACATCGAGCGAATCGTCATAGCCGCCCTTGAACTTCCAGCCCACCGCGAACGAACACACCGAACCCGCGACCAGACCCACGATGAGCGCGCCCATGGTGTTCACCGAACCGCAGGACGGGGTGATGGCGACCAGACCGGCTACCGCGCCCGACGCCGCGCCGAACGTGGTCGGACGGCCGTCGCGCACCTGCTCCACGATCAGCCAGCCCAGCATGCCCAGGCAGCCCGCCACCAGCGTATTCAGGAACACCGCCGCGGCGGTCGCATTGGCGCCCAAGGCCGAACCGGCATTGAAGCCGAACCAGCCGAACCACAGCAGGCCCGCGCCGAGCAGCACGAACGGCAGATTGTGCGGCCGCATGGCATCGACCTTGAAGCCCACGCGCGGGCCGAGCACGATCGCCAGCGCGAGTGCCGAAGCGCCCGAGGCGATCTCGACGACCAGGCCACCCGCGTAATCCATGGTGCCGAACGAGGCCAGCCAGCCATTCGGCGTCCACACCCAGTGCGCGATGGGGGCGTACACAATCAGCGCCCAGATCGGAACGAAGATCATCCACGCGGAGAATTTCGCGCGGTCCGCGATCGCGCCGCTGACCAGTGCCACGGTGAGAATCGCGAATGTCAGCTGGAAGGTGACGAACAGCAGTTCCGGAATTCCGCTGCCCGCGTGCACAGTCGTGGGATCAATTCCGGAAAGTCCGAAATGACCGAGATTTCCGATGAGTCCGCCACCCGCGTCATCACCGAACGCCAGGCTGTACCCCGCCACCAGCCACACCACCGTGACCAGCGGAATCGAGATGAAACTCATCATGAGCATGTTGAGCACACCGCTGGAGCGCACCATGCCGCCGTAGAAAATAGCCAGGCCGGGCGTCATGAGCAGCACCATCGCCGTGGCCGCGAGCAGCCAGGCGGTAGCCGCCGGATCGATGTTCATGAACAAACTCCTTCCGCGCGAAATCGCGTTGCACGGAAGTTACCGAATCCTCACGTTTCGGCGCTGTTACGAAAATGAGGACTTGGATACGTGCATGTAACAGCGATCAGGCGCGGCGCTCTTTGTTCTTGCGCGACAATGCCCGCATTCCACGCGGTCCCGGCACGGGCAGGTCATCCGTCAGCGCCATCCACTCGGCGGTAGTGAGCCACTGCTGCTGCGCCCGGGCGTCGGCTGTGTCGTTGAACACGCGCCGGCCGCGATCATCGCGCAGCTCATAGGCGAGCACCGACCAGCGCGGCGGCCGCTCGTTCTCCGCCAGCTGATCGCGCAGATACGCCGCCACCAGCGTGCCGATGGCGTTCACCGGCCGCAGCGACACCCGATTACCGAACCGGGCGGCATGGAAACGCCTTCCGGCACACAGGGATCGGGGTGTCGCGTTGTAGGCGATCCAGCCCGCGCGCTGCGCCCGCTCGATCAACCACAGATGCTTCACCGCGGTCGGCGGGATATCGCCGACACGGTCGCGAATCAGCGCGAACACCGGCTCGGACAGCAGAATGTCCCGGCGCGTCGGCCCGGTGCCGTGCGCGGTCCAGTATTCGTCGGTGAGCTTGGCCAGCACCCGGCCGAAATCGTCGACACTGCGCTGGGCACGGCGGCCCAGGCGTTCGATGCGCTCGGCCTCGGCGCGCATATCGTTCTGCACGATGAGGGTTTGAATGGCCGCCAGCGTCGGCACCTGACCGCGCTGCAGCAGTTCCAGAATCGCGCCCGCGGTGGCCGGATCCGCGGCTGCCGACACCGGTAGCGAATCACGCTTGATGTCGTAGTCCTGCGGGCTGATGGCTCGACTGAGCAGTCCGACCGCGGCGAGATCACCGGCGAATTCGGTGCTGGAGAGCCAGGCGTGGGCGATGTCGTCGTGCGACGGCACTTGGGAGATCCTCCGATGAGATTTGGTTGTGCCCCGGTCGGGATGAGGGACCGGCCGGGGCCACCAACCTGATGAAGGTTTGGCTACCGAAGTTGCCGATGTCCACGGTAGCCAAACGATTGCGATCTTGCTGCATCGGTTCACTGGATCGTTATGTCCGGTCTGCGTGGATGAAACCGAACACTCATCCGTAAATGGCGATCTTGGGCGGAGCCGGTGTCCGGCTATCGTCCCTGGACACCCACGCCAAGAATTTGCTCACGGGTCACAGCAGAATCGAGTTCAGTCCGGTCGGTATCGAACGGGCATCCAGAATGGATGTGACATAACCCACAGTTTGACGCGCCGGAGTGCTGGAACGCGACGCATGGGCGGCCGCGCGGGCAGCGAATCGCTCGATGTCAGGGGTACTCGGTAACCTGTGGGCCGTGGCTCTGTACCGGAAGTACCGACCGGCAACGTTCGCTGAAGTGGTGGGGCAGGAGCACGTCACCGATCCCCTGAGTATCGCCCTGGACACCGGGCGGATCAGTCACGCGTATCTGTTCTCCGGCCCGCGCGGTTGCGGCAAGACCTCGTCCGCGCGCATCCTCGCGCGCTCGCTGAACTGTGTGGAGGGTCCGACCTCCACGCCGTGCGGGGTCTGCTCGTCCTGCGTCGCGCTCGGGCCCGGCGGCTCCGGCAACCTCGATGTGATCGAACTCGACGCCGCGAGCCACGGTGGCGTCGACGACACCCGCGAACTGCGCGACCGCGCCTTCTACGCGCCCGCCGAATCCCGCTACCGCGTCTTCATCGTCGACGAGGCGCACATGGTGACCACCGCGGGCTTCAACGCGCTGCTCAAGATCGTCGAAGAGCCGCCCGCGCACCTGATCTTCGTCTTCGCCACCACCGAACCGGAGAAGGTGCTGCCGACCATTCGGTCCCGCACCCACCACTATCCGTTCCGGTTGCTCCCGCCCGCCACCATGCGCGGCCTGCTCGGCAAGATCTGCGAGCAGGAACATGTGGAAGTCGAAGAATCCGTGTACCCCTTGGTGATTCGCGCGGGCGGCGGCTCACCTCGTGACAGCCTCTCGGTGCTGGATCAGCTGCTCGCGGGTGCGGGACCCGAAGGCGTCACCTATCCGCGCGCGGTCTCCCTCCTCGGCGTCACCGACGTGGCCCTGATCGACGATGCCGTCGACGCCCTGGCGAACTCCGACGGGGCGTCCCTCTTCGGCACCATCGACCGCGTCGTCGAAGCGGGCCACGACCCCCGCCGCTTCGCCACCGACCTGCTCGAACGCCTCCGCGACCTCATCCTGCTGCGCGCGGTCCCCGACGCCACCGAACGCAACCTGGTCACCGGCCCCGGCGATGTCCTCGCCCGCATGCGGGACCAGGCCGCCCGCCTCGGCCCCGCCACCCTCGCCCGCCACGCCGAACTCCTGCACGAGGGCCTCGGCGATATGCGCGGCGCAACCGCCCCCCGCCTCCTACTCGAAGTCGTCGCGGCCCGCATGCTCCTGCCCGCCGCCTCCGACGCCGAAACCGCCACCCTGCAACGCCTCGAAACCCTCGAGCGCCGCATGGCGGGCGGCGCCATCCCGCAATCGGCCCCGGCCGCCCCCGCCCCCGAACGGTCCGCCCCGGCTTCGGACTCCGACCCCTCCCCGGCGTCCGCCCCGTCCACACCGCCGACCGGAGCCCCTCGCCGCCGCGGCGCGGAAGCCCTCGCGGCCCTGCGCGAAAACCGCCCTGGCACAACCCCTCCCGTGCCTCAGCAACAGCAAGCCGCTCCACCTCCGCAACCGCCCCAGGCTGCCGTGTCTCCACAGCCCCAGGCTGTAGTGCAACCGGAACCGGCTCCCGCCCAGCAGACTTCGGCTCCCGTTGCGGCGGTTCGGCCGCCGGAGATGAATGCCGTGCGCGGCCCGGTGGCTGACGCCGAAACACCCGCTTCGCCTGTGTCCTCCACGGAGACCGTTGCAGTGCAAGGCATTGCCGATATCGCCGCTGGTCCGGACGGGTCCGCTGCCGACATTCCGCTGCCCGGATTGGTTGCGGAAGAGGATTTGGCCGCTGCTGCCGCCGCCAAGGAAGCGGCGGCTCGGGCCGCGGAAGCCGCTGCGGCGCAGGGAGGTTCGGCGGATTCCGCCGGTGCCGCGGGCAGTGCGCAGCTGGCTGTGGCCGAACCCGAAGCGACCGAACCGGAAATCGATCCGGATCAGATGGCACTCGGCATGGACGAGCCCGATGGCGCCTCGGCCGATGAACTGACGCCCGCGTTCGCGTTCGCGGCGCAATCCGTTGATGTGGCAACCGCTTCCGAGGTCGTCGCGCAACTTGTGGCGGACTCCGAGGCGGAGGTCGATCCGCAGGCTGCGGCTGAGGTCGCCGCTCCGATGGCCGAGCCGGAACCTGTTGCGGCCGAGGTTGTTTCATTACCTGACCAGGCTGCCGAGCCCGAGTTGATCCCCGAGCCCGAACCGGTTGCCGCTGTGAGTGAACCCGTCGCGCCGGTGGCCGGGGGTGACTCGTCCGAGGATGTGTTGCGGGAGATCGAGGCGGCGTGGGCTGATATTCGGGCCAAGGTGCGGGAGTTCGGGGCGGCGGTGCAGGCGCTGCTGTCCGGGGCTTCGGTGTCGCGGCTCGAGGGCGGGACGATTGTCTTCGCGCATCAGCATGCGCCGTTGGCGCAGCGGTTGTCGCAGCCCGCCAATCTGGATGCGGTGCGGTCGGCGGTCAAGGCCGTGCTGGGGCGTGAGCATGACGTGAAGTGGGAAGTGGGGAGCGGGACCGCGCCCGCCGCTCCGCAGGCGAGTGCCGGTGGAGCGGGTAAGGGACCGGCGGCGGGTGCGGGAGCCGCGCCGAAGAAGGCCGCGGCCAAGTTCTCGCGGCCGAGTCAGGCCAAGGCCGCTACGGCGAGTGCGGCCACCACGGTCGCCGCCCCGGCGGCGTGGGGGAGTCCGGCGACCGCGCCCGGTACGGCGGGTGACGGTGTGGCCCCCGGCACAGCGGGTGATGCGGCAGCGGGCGGTTCGGGCTTCGGCGGCTCGGCGCAGGGCGGTTCGGGCGCGGCGGCCGGGGGTGCGGGAACCGCCGCGGCGGGTGCGCAGGCTCGCGGCGGCAACGGTGGCGCGGGGGTGCGGAACGCACCTCCGGAGGACGATATTCCGCTGCCTGACGGGCCGGACTATCCGGACGACCCGGGGCCGTCGGACTACTCACCAGTAGGTTATGACGGCGTCCCACCTGCTACTACGGACGAGGAGGAGCGCGAGCTGCTGGCGGCCGCCGCCGTGCCGATCCCCGCCGAGGAGCGTCGCGACCCTGATGATGTGGCCTTGGAACTGTTGCGGTCGGAACTGGGGGCGACTCCGCTGGAGGGTTGACAGTTGCCCTGTGAGACGCATTAAGTTAACCGGAGTTCGCATCGGGCGGTACTATGATCGGGTGGCCGTGAGTATCGGTTCGGCGAGGTTCTAAGGTATGCCCAGGCGTACGGGTTGCCAGAGAGCGCGTCGGTCCGCCTCTGAGGCTGTTTGTACAGCGTCAGACGGTCGCCCGAACAAGTCGATCGGCGAGGCTACCCGCGGCCGCCCCGCACAACGCGGTGTCGGCGCACATTACGGAAGGAAAACTCCGATATGACCACAGAGGCCTACATTTACGAGGCCATCCGCACCCCGCGCGGCCGCAACAAGAAGGGGTCGCTGCACTCGGTCAAGCCGATCGATCTGACCACCGGTCTGGTCGAAGAGCTGCGGAACCGTTTCCCGAACCTCGATGAGGATCGGATCTCGGACATCATCCTGGGTGTTGTTTCCCCCGTCGGTGACCAGGGCGCGGATATCGCCCGCACCACCGTGCTGACCGCGGGCCTGCCCGACACCGTCGGCGGTATCCAGATCAACCGCTTCTGCGCCTCCGGCCTCGAGGCCGTCAACCTGGCCGCCCAGAAGGTCCGCTCCGGCTTCGATGACCTGGTCATCGCCGGTGGCGTCGAGTCCATGTCCCGCGTGCCGATGGGCTCCGACGGCGGCGCCATGTTCATGGACCCGAAGACCTCCTACGAGGCTTACATTGTCCCGCAGGGCATTTCGGCCGACCTGATCGCCACCATCGAGGGCTTCACCCGCGATGACGTCGACGCCTACGCCGTGCGCTCGCAGGACCTGGCCGCCAACGCCTGGAAGAACGGCTACTTCGCCAACTCCGTCGTACCGGTCAAGGACCTCAACGGCCTGACCGTGCTGGACAACGACGAGCACATGCGTCCCGGCACCACCGCCGCCGACCTGGGCAAGCTGAACCCGGCCTTCGCCGGCATCGGCGAAATGGGCGGTTTCGACGCCGTCGCTATGCAGCGCTACACCTACGTCGAGGCCATCAACCACGTGCACCACGGTGGTAACTCCTCGGGCATCGTCGACGGCGCCGCGCTGGTGCTGGTCGGCAACGAAGATGCCGGTAAGGCCTCCGGCCTGACCGCGCGCGCCCGCGTCGTGGCCACCGCCACCTCCGGCGCCGACGCCACCATCATGCTGACCGGCCCGACCCCGGCCGCGTTCAAGGCTCTCGCCAAGGCGGGCCTGACCACGGACGATATCGACATCTTCGAGATCAACGAGGCCTTCGCCTCCGTCGTGCTCAAGTTCCAGAAGGATCTGGCGATCCCGGACGAGAAGCTGAACGTCAACGGCGGCGCCATCGCGATGGGCCACCCGCTGGGCGCCACCGGCGCGATGATCACCGGCACCGTTGTCGACGAGCTGCACCGTCGCAACGCGCGCTACGGCCTGATCACCCTGTGCATCGGCGGCGGCATGGGCGTCGCCACCATCATCGAGCGCGTCTAACGCCCACCGACTTTTCTCGAGGAGAACCAAAGACAATGACTGAGAACATGATCGGCTGGGAAAAGGACGCCGACGGCATCGTCGTGCTGACCATGGACGACCCCAACCAGGGCGCCAACACCATGAACCAGCTCTACAAGGACTCCATGAAGGCGACCGTCGATCGCCTGGAGGCCGAGAAGGACGACATCACCGGTGTCGTCATCACCTCCGGCAAGAAGACCTTCTTCGCCGGCGGCGACCTCAAGAACATGATGAAGACCACCCCGGAGAACGCGGCGGACATCATGGAGGAGCTGGGCAGCATCAAGGGTGACCTGCGTCGCCTGGAGCAGCTCGGCAAGCCCGTCGTCTCGGCGATCAACGGCGCTGCCCTCGGCGGCGGCCTGGAGATCACCCTGGCCACCCACTACCGCATCGCCGCGGACGTCAAGGGCGTGCAGCTGGGCCTGCCCGAGGTTTCCCTCGGCCTGCTCCCGGCCGGTGGCGGCGTCACCCGCATCACCCGCATGCTCGGCATCGCGAACGGCCTGATGGGTGTGCTGCTGCAGGGCAACAAGTTCAACCCGCAGAAGGCCAAGGCCACCGGCCTGATCAACGAGGTCGTCGGCTCGATCGAGGAGCTCGTCCCCGCCGCGAAGGCGTGGATCAAGGCCAACCCGGACAAGGGCGTGCAGCCCTGGGACGTCAAGGGCTACAAGATCCCGGGCGGCACCCCGACCACCCCGGCGCTCGCCGCCAACCTCCCGGCGTTCCCGGCCAACCTGCGCAAGCAGCTCAAGGGCCAGAACATGCCGGCGCCGCAGGCCATCATGGCCGCCGCGGTCGAGGGCGCGCAGGTCGATTTCGACAACGCGTCGCTGATCGAGTCGCGCTACTTCGTCTCGCTGCTGACCGGCCCGGTCGCGAAGAACATGATCCAGGCGTTCTTCTTCGATCTGCAGTCGATCAACAACGGTGGTTCGCGTCCCAAGGACGTGCCCAAGCGTGAGATCAAGAAGATCGGCGTCGTCGGCGCGGGCATGATGGGCGCGGGTATCGCGTACGTCTCCGCCAAGGCCGGTTATGAGGTCGTGCTGAAGGACGTCACCATCGAGGCGGCCGAGCGCGGCAAGAACTACTCCGAGAAGCTCGAGGAGAAGGCGCTCTCGCGTGGCAAGACCACCGAGGAGAAGTCCAAGGCGCTGCTCGCGAAGATCACCCCGACCGCCGATGCGGCCGACTTCGCCGGTGTCGACTTCGTCATCGAGGCCGTCTTCGAGAAGCCGGAACTGAAGAACGCGGTCTTCCAGGAGATCGAGGACATCGTCGACGCCGACGCCCTGCTGGGCTCGAACACCTCGACGCTGCCGATCACCCTGCTGGCCAACGGTGTGAAGCGGGCCGAGGACTTCATCGGCATCCACTTCTTCTCCCCGGTGGACAAGATGCCGCTGGTCGAGATCATCCGCGGTGAGAAGACCTCGGACGAGGCGCTGGCCCGGGTGTACGACTACACCCTCGCGATCCGCAAGACCCCGATCGTGGTCAACGACAGCCGCGGCTTCTTCACCTCGCGCGTGATCGGCACCTTCATCAATGAAGCGATCATGATGCTGCAGGAGAACATCGATCCCGCGACCATCGAGCAGGCCGGTCTGCAGGCGGGCTACCCGGCCGCGCCGCTGAAGCTGAGCGATGAGCTCAACTTCGAGACCATGAACAAGATCTTCAAGGAGACCAAGGCCGCCGCCGAGGCCGAGGGCAAGGTCATCTCGGCCGCCTCGCTCGCGTCGGGCAACGTCATCGACACGATGATCGACAAGTTCGACCGCAAGGGCAAGCTGGGCGGCGCGGGCTTCTACAACTACGTCGACGGCAAGACCGCCGGCATCTGGGAGGGCCTGCGTGAGGCCTTCGGTTCCAAGCGTGAACTGCCCGAGGGCGTTTCGCTGCAGGACCTGAAGGACCGCATGCTGTTCATCGAGGCCATCGAGACCCAGAAGTGCTTCGACGAGGGTGTGCTGACCACCACCGCCGACGCCAACATCGGCTCGATCTTCGGTATCGGCTACCCGGCCTGGACCGGTGGCGTGCACCAGTTCATCGTGGGCTACCCGGGCGGCACCGCCGGCTTCGTGGCTCGCGCCGATGAGCTGGCCGCCAAGTTCGGTGAGCGTTTCGAGGTTCCGGCCTCGCTGCGCAAGTAAGCGAGAAGTACGAAAACGCCTGTCGCGCTGAGGGTTCGGATAACCTCGGCGCGATAGCGGGTACGGACAGGACCCGGGTCGTCGCCACGGCCCGGGTCCTGTCGTATCGGTGCCCTGTCGAGCGGGGGTGACGTTCGTATCGTCCGAAGCGATATCCGGGTATGGCGAGGCGAGGTTCGGGCCGGGCGCGGCCAACGTTCGGCATCCCGTGGATTTCGGGGCGGTCGTACCGGATTTCAGCGCGCGCGGAACCCCGGTGCTGTGCCGAATTCCGCACACATACGTGCCCAGCGCGCTACGTTTGAATATGCGCGGGTAGAACACCGGTATCGCCCGTAGATTCGGTGCGCGCTCGTCCAGTGCGAGGTGGGGTAGAGATGGAACCACAGCCGCGCCCGGGAGGCTCCCGGAGCGACTCTACTCGGCCCGAAACGGCCACGCAGGCATATGTTCCCGTGAGCATCACCGATGAGCTCGAGGCCATGGGACTGATCGATGCCGAGGAGGTCGGCCGCGGCGGCTTCGGGGTGGTTTTCCGCTGCACGCAGCGCGTACTCGATCGGGTCGTCGCGGTGAAGGTGCTCTCCACCGAGATCGACGATGAGAGCCGTGAGCGCTTCCTGCGCGAGGAGCACGCCATGGGGCGGCTCTCCGGGCATCCGAATATCGTCGACATCCTCCAGGTGGACGTGACCGCGAGCGGGCGGCCGTACATCGTGATGCCGTATGCCACGCACGGTTCCCTGGAGCAGCTCGTGCGCGATAACGGTCCGCTGACCTGGTCGGATTCCCTGCGGGTCGGGGTGAAGCTGGCGGGTGCGATCGAGACCGCGCATCGCGCGCAGGTGCTGCACCGGGATGTGAAGCCCGCCAATGTGCTGCTGAGCCGATACGGCGAACCGCAGCTCACCGATTTCGGCATCGCCCGGATTCCGGGTGGTTTCCGCACCTCCACCAGTTTGATCACCGGATCGCCCGCGTTCACCGCCCCCGAGGTGCTGCGCGGTGACGAGCCCACCGTGCGCTCGGATGTGTACGGCCTCGGCTCCACCCTGTTCGCACTGCTGACCGGGCACGCCGCCTATGAGCGGCAGGCGGGGGAGAAGATCGTCGCGCAGTTCCTGCGCATCACCAGCGCACCGCTGCCGGATCTGCGGGAACAGGAGATTCCGCCGGATGTGGCCGCGGCCATCGAGGCCGCGATGTCCCCGGATCCGCGCGATCGCCCGGAATCGGCGGTGGAATTCGGTGATCTGCTGCGCACGGTGCAGACCGGACACGGGCAGGTGCCCGATGAGATGGCGCTGCTGGACAGCGCCGGTGACGAGGCGGATTCCGAAGCCACCGAACAGTATTCGCGCCAGCGCACGGTGATGAACTCACCGCGCAACCGCTCGCTGACCCTGCGCCCGCCGACCACCCCGAGCGGGACCTTCACACCGGTGGGCGGGTCCGTCACGCCGAGCGGGCATACGCTACCGCCAACGGCCGCAACGAAATTCCGGCCGCCGACGCCCGCACGCGAACCGGTGGCGCGGCCGCGACTGCTGGAACCGCTGCGGGCGGGCGGCAGGCGACGGCTCGCGGTCATTCACGGTCCGGCGGGATTCGGCAAGAGCACGCTGGCCGCGCAATGGTGCGCCGAACTCACCGATCGCGGGGTGTCGGTGGCCTGGATCGCCATCGACCGATACGACGACAACGAGGTGTGGCTGCTCGCGCACATCATCGCCGCCATTCGCAGGGTGCGGCCCGAACTCGGGGCCGGACTGGAGCAGGTGCTGGAGGAGCGGCCCGCCGAGGCGGTGCCGTACGCGGTGTCCGCGCTGATAGACGAGGTGCACGCGGGCGGGAACACCATTGTCGTGGTGGTGGACGATTGGCATCGGGTGACCGATACCGGCGCGCACCGGGTGATGGACAATCTGCTCGACAACGGCTGTCACCATCTGCGTTTCGTGATCACCAGCCGCGAGCGCTCCGGATTGCCGTTGAGCCGCATGCAGGTCGCCGATGAACTCGTCGAAATCGATTGCGATCAACTGAAACTCACCGAGGCGGAGACGCGGCAGATTCTCGTCGACCGCACCGGGCTGCAACTCACCGACCGTCAGGTCGAGCAGATCTACGCCGCCACCGACGGCTGGCCCGCCGCCATTCAGCTGGCGAGCCTGTCCCTGCGGGCCGCCGGAGCGGACGCCGATCAGCTGATCACTCGAATATCCGGTGACAGCAAGGCGATTCGCGAATACCTCGCCGAGAATGTGCTCGACAGCCTGGAACCGGCCATGCTTGACTTCCTGTCCGCCATCGCCGTGCCGGAGCGGGTGAACGCCTCGCTCGCCGAGGCGCTGAGCGGCAGCGCCGAGGCCGGTGCGCTACTGGATCAGGCCGAGCAGCGAGAGTTGTTCGTGCACCGGCTGTCCGATGACTCGTCCTGGTATCGCATGCAGCCGATGGTGGCCGAACATCTGCGGGCGCGACTGGAACGCGCCCAGCCTGGACAGGTCAAAGCGTTGCACCGCAAGGCTTCCCGCTGGTTCGCCGAGCATCAGTTGCTGCGGCAGTCGGTGGATCACGCTTTGGCCGCCACCGATTTCAAGTTCGCCCTGGATCTCATCGAGAACGGCGGCATGGATCTGATCGACCGCTCCCGGTTGGCCACGCTGTTCGGGACGGTATCGAAACTGCCTGTGCAGCAGGTGACTTCGCGCAGCAAGCTGTTGATGGCGCTGGCCCGGGCGAATGTGAATCTGCAACAGTCCGGTGCGGCCCGCACCGCGCTGGGCCGCCTGTCCAGCATGCTGGCGCGCAGTTCGCCCACCGATGCCGAGGCGGTGAATCAGCGCTGTCAGGCGGCCGTGCTCGATGCCGCCGATCAGGTGGCGCGCGATCGCACCGACGGCGTCCTGGACAAACTCGCCGACAGTCTGCGCCTGGCGGAGGAACTGCCGCCCTGGACGGTCTCCACCGCCGCGAATCTGGCCTCCTTCGTGCGGCTCTGCGAATTCGATTTCGACGGCGCGCGCCGCATGCAGGAGTGGGCCGCGCCGTATCACGCACTGTCCGCGGATCCGCTGGGCGCGGTCTTCGGTCTCTGCGGTCAGGGCGATGCCGCCTACGAACAACTCGATATCGATTCCGCCACGGCGTTTTTCGAACAGGCCTGGCAGACCGCGCGTGATCGCTCGGGCCCGCACTCGCAGCCGGTGCGGGTGGCCGCCGCCCTGCTCGGCGAGCTCGCCTATCGCCGCAATGATCTCGACAGCGCCGAACGCCTGCTGGACCAGAGCTATCAACTCGCCACCCACGTGGGGCCGGTCGACTTCCTGATCAGCACCTTCGTCATCGGTGCCCGCGTGAAGGCGGTGCACGGCGATCTGGACACCGCCACCGCCAGACTCGATGAGGGCGCGCGAATCGCCCTGGATCGCAAGCTCAATCGCCTCGCCGCCCATATCCGGGCCGAGCGCTTCCGCCTCGGCCTGCCGCCGGATCAACTCACCGCGGGCCTGGTCACCGACCCGATGACCCGCCCGGTCCGGCATCTGTCCGGTGCGGCCGCCCTGGCCGCCGAGGCCGAGGAATTCGCCACCGTCCGAGCACTGCTCTACCGCCACTACCGCGGCGACGATCGCGGCCCCGCCGATGACCTGGCCCCGCTGGGCACCGATGACACAGCCGTCAAACGCGCCCGCGCCCTGCACGCCCGCATTCGCGAGAAGAACCGCCCGCGCGCGGAAATGGATGCCGCCCTGCTGCTCACCGAATGCCTGTCCGCGTCCGGCTGGGTGGGGGAGTCCATCGCGGTGCTGACCCCGGTGGTGGTGCGGTTCGCCCCGCTCGGCTGGACCAGGCCCTTCCTGGACGCGGGCCCCGGCGTGCGCAATATCCTGCGCACCATGCGCACCCAGCTCCCGCTGGTGGATATCGGCAGTCCCGACGCCCCCGAGTTGCCGCGCGCCTTCCTGGATTCGCTGCTCTGATCGCGCGCCGCCGCCCTGATTTCGCGGTGGGTTCCGGTGGGAATGTTTCGCCGGGGTGTCGGTCCTGTCATGCCGGTGTGGCGGGGTTCGCCAGGCGACCTCGAGGGGGTTCACAGGGTTTCTCGAGGAACGGCGTTGAGAATCGCCGTCGTGCTGTTCACCCGTGTGCTGTCGCAGAGTCCTCCGCTCGGTCCTCCTCCCGCACCGCACGTTCCGGTGATGACGGGGCGGGGTGGGAACTTCCACCATGGGATTTCGCTGTTGCACGGGTGGTTACCGCAGGTGGTGTTGTTCGGGACGGTGTTCGCGCTGATCGTGGCGCTGGCCCGGTTCAAGCGGAATTGGTGGCTGTTCTCGGTGCCGGTGTGTGTGGCGCTCGGGGTGGCGGCGGCCTGGGGTGCGTGGCTGTACATGATGGACGAGGGGCTGGCCTCGGATCCGGCGCCGATGCTGCTGTGGGTGTGCATCGCCATGATCGCGGCGGCGGGCGGGGCCTTCATTGTCGGCTGGCGGTCGGGCCCGTGGTGGCAGCAGGGGGCGGCGCTCTTGGCCGTGCCGCTGGCCCTGGTGAACGCGCTGATCGTGCTGAATCAGTGGGTGGGTTACTACCCGACGGCGAATGCCGCGTGGGAGGCGCTGACGGCCGAACCGCTGCCGCATCAGACCTCGCTGGCGTCGCTGGCCTCGCTGCGCAATACCAATGTGGGCTCGGGACGCATTGTGCCGGTGGATATTCCGGAGTCCGGGAGTCATTTCAAGCATCGCGAGGAGTACGTGTACCTGCCGCCCGCGTGGTTCGCCGGTGACAAGCCGCCCGCGCTGCCGGTGGTGATGATGATCGGCGGGGAGTTCAACACCCCGGCGGACTGGGTGCGCAGCGGCCAGATCATGCCCGCCGTCGACGATTTCGTGAACGGCAACAACGGTCAGGCGCCGGTGCTGGTGTTCGTCGATTCCGGCGGCAGTTTCAACAATGACACCGAATGTGTGAACGGCAGCCGCGGTGACGCCGCGGACCATCTCACCAATGATGTTCCGGACTATATGAAGTCGGCGTTCGGGGTGTCGGCGGATCCGGCGAAGTGGGCGGCGGTGGGCTGGTCCATGGGCGGCACCTGCGCGGTCGATCTGGCGGTCATGCACCCGGAGCTGCTGCACACGTTCCTCGATATCGCCGGTGATCTCGGCCCGACGGCGGGCACCAAGGAGCAGACGATTCGCCGCCTGTACGCCGGAAACGCCGACACCTGGGCGCAATTCGATCCGCAGACGGTGATGGCCAAGCATGGCCCGTACACCGATATGGTCGGCGTCTTCGACGATCTGACCCCGCCGCAGCATCAGGGCGGTATGCGCAACGGCGGCAACGGGAACGGCAACGCCAATGCGAACGGCTACGGCAACGGCGGCAACTTCCGCCCGAAACAGCCTGCCGCCGATGATGATTCGGTCGGCCTTGGCGGTCACGACGGCGTCTTCGACACCGGTGAACTGGGTGCGGCGAACACCCTCTGCGAGGATGGCCGCCGCGTCGGCATCGATTGCACGGTGCACACCGCGGAGGGCGGTCATACCTGGCAGTTCGCGTCGTCGGCGTTCACCTCGACGCTGCCGTGGCTGACCGCCCGTCTCGGGCTGCCGGTGCCGAACCTGTCGTAGGGCCTGTTCCCGGGCCTAGGGCTTCCACCACGGGCGCAGCGGTACCGTCCACGCCTGGTCCTCGCCGAGCTTGACCCCGAGCACCTGGTGTAGCTGCACCACATTGCGTTCGAAGCCGAGCTGACAGCCCGCCATGTACAGGCCCCACACCTTGGCGGTGCCCTCGCCGACCTCGTCGACGGCGGCTTCCCAGTTCTTCACCAGGTTCTCGCACCATTCGGCCAGGGTGAGCGCGTAGTGCCGGCGCAGGTTCTCCTCGTGCAGCACCTCGAGACCCACGTTCTGGATATCGGAGATGATGCGCCCGGAGCCCGCTAGCTCACCGTCGGGGAAGACATAGCGGTCGATGAAGTCGCCCGCCTTGGTGGTGCGGGTGTTCTCCGGCCGGGTGATGGAGTGGTTGAGGAAGGTGCCGCCGACCCGGAGCTTGGATTTGATGAATTCGAAGTAGGCCGGGTAGTTGTGCACGCCGATGTGCTCGGTGAGCCCGATGGAGGAGACGGCGTCGAAATCGCCCTCGCGCACATCGCGGTAGTCCGAATGCCGCACCTCGGCGAGTTCGGTCAGGCCCTCTTCGGCGATCTTCTGCTGCGCCCATTCCGCCTGTTCGGCGGAAAGCGTTGCGCCGATGACCTTTACGCCGCGCTTGGCGGCGTAGCGCACCATGCCGCCCCAGCCGCAGCCGATATCGAGCAGCCGGTCTCCGGCCTTCAGGTTCAGCTTGTCGAAGACGAGCCGGTACTTGTTCTCCTGCGCCTGTTCCAGGCTCCACTGCTCGTCCTCGTACACCGCGCAGGTGTAGGTCATGGAGGAGCCCAGGACGTACTCGTAGAAGGTGTTCGAGACGTCGTAGTGGTGGTGGATGGCCTCGGCGTCGCGAGTCTTGCTGTGCCGCAAGCCTTCCAGCGCGATGCGTCGCCAGCGCGGCAGCGTCTCCTGCGGCGGCGGGGCGACCGGCTTGAGCAGTTCCCAGCCCAGCGAGCGCGCGATGACGACCAGCTGCATGGCGGTGGGGCGCCGGAACTTCAAGCCCGCCATGGCTTTCAGCAGTTCGTACGGGTCACCCGCGTGCACGCCGTGCGCGATCATATCGCCGGAGATGTAGGCGCGCGCCATGCCGAGATCACCGGGTGCGTTGGCGACATAGTTGACGCCGCGCGGATGGATGATCTCCAGGCCGAACTCGGAGTCCTCGGGGCCGGTGCTGCTGCCGTCGTACGCGGTGAAGCGGATCGGCATCGGGCCCTCGATGAGGGTCTCGAAGATCTCGGCAATGGTGAGTTTTGTTCCGAGCTCGGCGAAAACGTCGGAACGATCCTTGAACGTGGTCACTTGCGTTGCACCGCCTTCGAGTACAGATCCAGTAAACGAGAATCCGGGTCGTAGGTTGCCTTGAGTTGGGCGTAGGTCTTGCCGCCGTAGTAGAGCTCGGCGAACTCGTCCTGCTCGTAGTAGGAGTCCGAGTAGAGGGATTTGTGCCCGTCGAGCGCGGACACCTCCTTCTCGATGGCGCGGTTGGCCGCGCCCTCCTGCTGTCCCGGCCGGGTCGGCACGGCCGACCAGAAGCCGACGTTCACATAGGTGCGATCGGGTTCCAGGGGGTAGAGCGGCCACGGCCGCTCCGGTCCGCCGGAGTCGCGCAATCGCAAGGGGCACAACCAGATCGGCTCGATCGGTATCTCGCGCAGGAACCAGTCCAGGAAGTCGGCGGTGCGCTCGATGGGCACCTCGATGTCCTGCACCACGCGTTCGCGCGGCAGATTGCCCTGCCGGGCCTCCATGCGGTCGCCGATGTGGTACTTCTGGTCGAGTCCGATGAGCTTCCAGTAGAAACTGCTGCGCCGGTACTTCTTCGGCCAGAAGCGGCGGATCTTCGGGTTCTGCGCCCCGAACGCCCGTGAGCACCAGAACCAGTCGGTGTCCCAGCGCCACAGGTAATCCGAGATGGTCAGCCGGTCGCGCTTGGGCTCGGTCGAATCGTGCTGGATGGACCGGTAGAAGATGTCCATATCGGTGTAGTCGCTGACCGGTCCGGGTTCATCGGTCTGCCGCCCGAGCACCAGGTAGCTCTCGTCGGCGGTGAACACCACGCCGTCGAGATAGTCGACCCGCTCCCCGGCGTACGAGCGGTCCGCGATGATCTGCGCCATGGTCGTTTCCAGCTCCCGCAGTTCATGAAACCTTATGTGGCGCAGTGCCACATAAGGTTCGACCGCTTCGAGCTGGATCTTCAGCCGGGTGGAGTAGCCGAGCGTGCCGTAGGAGTTCGGGAAGCCGCGGAACAGGTCCGCGTGCTCGCCGTCGGGGGTGGCGGTGATGATCTCGCCCGCCCCGGTGAGCACGTCGATCTCCAGGACGGATTCGTGCGGCAGCCCATTGCGGAACGAGGTCGACTCGATACCGAGTCCGGTGACCGCGCCGCCCAGGGTGATGGTCTTGAGCTGCGGCACCACCAGCGGCGCGAGCCCGTACTGCAGGGTGACCGCGACCAGATCCTCGTAGGTGGTCATGCCCGCGACATCGGCGGTCTTGGCATGCCGGTCGACCGCGATGACCTGTGTCAATCCGGAGACGTCGAGTCCGGGCGCGGTGCTCTTGGCCCGGGCGCGGAACAGATTGGAGGTCTTCTTGGCCAGCCGGACATTCGCATCGGGCGGTATGGCTCGATACGAAGCGAGTAGCCGATCGACCCCTGCCTGATGCGCTGCGAACCCTGATTCCCGCACGGCCGGTATCCGGCCTGCCTTCCCCAACAGACTCACTGCCACCCCCGGAACGCTAGCCTGCACCGACCGGTACGGCCAGCAGGAGCACACCGGCGGGGCGGTTTTTCACGCACAGTTTGCATACGCATCAACACCCGCTACCAGCCGCATATCGAGTCTATTCCCGTTATCCCGGTGATTATAGTTACTAGAGCTAACTATCTGGATGTATTTCCGCTCCGGAGTTTTTCCGGTCTTCGCGCCTGTGCCGAACGCCGCGACTGCTCGGGGGCGGACGGCGCTAAAGCGCGCACCGCTGCTTGAATGAGGCGGTGCGTTGGCGTCCGAGCAACCTGGATAAAGTCCGGCTGGCGCTGCTGGCCGCCGGATTGCTCTGTGTGGCAACCGGATTGCTACCCCGCGCCGAGGCGGCCGACAATATGCGCCGGATCGCGCCGCTGCTGTTGTTTCTCGGCAGTGTGATCGTGCTGGCCGAACTGGCCCGCGCCGCCAAGGTATTCGATGTGATCGCGCATCGGCTCGCGATCGTGGCGGGCGGCGACTACGCCGCGTTGTTCCTACTGTGCGGGCTCTTCGCCACGGTGACCACCGTCGTGCTCAATCTCGACACCACCGCGGTCCTGCTCACCCCGGTCATGCTGGCCCTCGCGGTGCCGGCGCGGATCGCCCCGCTGCCGCTGGCCATGACCACGCTGTGGCTGGCCAATACCGCGAGCCTGCTGCTGCCGGTCTCGAACCTCACCAATCTGCTCGCCGCCGATCGCGTCGGCCTCGATGTGACCGGTTTCGCCGCCCGCATGTGGCTGCCGCAGCTGCTGTCCACGGTGGCAACCATGGTGTGCCTGTGGGTGTTCTACTGGCGGCGTTCGCGGCGCGGCGCGGATCGCTACGTGGTGCCGGAACCGGTGCGCCCGGCCGATTCCCGGGAACGGTGGCTGCTGTGGTCGACCGGCGGCGCATGCCTGGCCTTCGTGCTGGCGATCCCGCTGGCCGGTGATCACATCGGTTACGCGGCCGCCGCCGCGGCGCTGATCGCCCTGGTGGCGTTCGCGATCTTCGACCGCTCGGTGCTGCGGCCGTCGCTGTTCCCTTGGCAGCTGCTGGTATTCGTCGCCGGACTGTTCCTGGTGGTGCCCACCCTGAGCCGGTTCGGCCTCTCAGATCTGATGCACGGATTGGTCGGCGACGATCCGGGAGCGTCCGGTGCGTTCCGCGCGGCGGGTGCGGGCGCGGGCCTGTCCAATATCGTGAACAACCTGCCCGCCTACACCGCCGGTGAGGCCGTGATCCCGGACGCCAACCGAAATCAGTTGCTGGCCTTGCTGATCGGCTCGAACGTCGCCCCCATCGTGACCCCGTGGGCCTCCCTGGCCACCCTGCTCTGCCTGGAGTTCTGCCGCGTCTATCGGGTGCGGGTTCCGCTGGCGCGCTTCGTACTCTCCGGTCTGGTGCTGGCTGTCACCGCGACCACACTGGCCGTCGCGGGTCTGCTGCTCACCGGCTAGCGCGACGCGGAACCGAATCTGAAAGTGTTGTGCGGCTGGGGCTGGGGCTAAAGTCTGGGAGGCGGAACAGCACAGCGGGAATTAAGGAGCACATGGTGGGACAGGTCAGCGCCTCCAGTTCGATCGTCGTGACGGCGGATCCGCAGCGCACCCTCGAGGCGATCGCGGACTACGAATCGGTGCGGCCGCGCATCAACTCCGCGCACTACCTGGACTACAAGGTGGTCGAGGGCGGCAAGGGTGCGGGCACCGTGGTGGATTGGACGCTCAAGGCCACCGAGAAGCGGTCGCGCAATGTGCACGCCACCATCTCGGTCTCCGATTCCATGGTGACCGAACGGGATTCGAACTCCTCCATGGTCACCACCTGGACCGTGACCCCGCAGGGCAGCGGTTCGCTGGTCACCACGCGCACCAGCTGGAAGGGCGCGGGCGGCATCGGCGGCATCTTCGAGGGCATCTTCGCACCGCTCGGCCTGAAGAAGATCCAGGCCGAGGTGCTGGAGAACCTGAAGCGGGAACTTTCCTAACCGGCGATATCGAAGAGGTTGCCCTCGGGGTCGGCGAGCGTCGACCACTTGATGCCGTACTCGTCGAAATCGGCGATGTGCTTGGCGCCGAGGGCAACCGCGCGTTCGATCTGCTTGGCGAGGTCCTCACCGTGCAGATCCAGATGCACCACATTCTTGCCCGGCGTCTTGTCCGGCACCCGGATGAACATGAGCGTCGGGGTGACCCCGGTGCTCTGCCCGACGGTGGCGAATTCCCGGTTGGCGTCCGGATCGACGGTGCGCTCCAGCAGCTGTGCCCAGAATCCGGCGAGTTCGGCGGCGTTGTCGCAGTCGACGGTGATGTTGGCGATGGTCAATGGCATGGCGGTTCTCCTGTTCAGAGCCGGCCGATGGGCCAGCAGATTTCGGTGATGTAGTCGGCCTCGGCGACATCGCCGGGACCGGCCAGATAGCGTTCGCGGACGGGTTCCGCGAGCGCCGAGTCATGTTCGGCGACATAGCTGCCCAGTGCGCCGTAGGTGCGGTCGAAATCGGTGAACGGACCCAGGTGCACCGCCACCGCGAAGCGGCGGGCGGGCAGATCGATCACCGTGCCGAGCGCGGCGCAACGCTCCCGATCGGCGGGTGCGATGGGGACGAAGGCCACCACCACACCGCGATCGTTCTCGAAGAACTCCATGGCGTAGGTCGCGCTGCCCGGGCCGTCCGGTGCTATGCCCGCGGCCTCCAGAGCCTGGTACAGCGTGCCGAAACTGGCGTCGCACCACACATCGATGCCGTCGCGGGACACCACCTCGGCGATCGCGAGCGCGGGAAAGCTGGGGACGGAACGATATTCGACCTTCAGCGGCTCATCGCCGGGCGGCAACAGCAGCGCCCGCAGCGAGGCCACCACATCGCGGGTGCGGGCGAGTTCGGCTTCCATCCGCTCGAGATGTGCGCGCAGTGCGGCATCGCGCGTCCCGCGATCCGGTGCGTCCAGCACCGCTTTGATCTCCGGCACCGGCATATTCAGCTCGCGCAAGCGGCGGATCAGATGCGCCCGCTCCACCTGATCGGTCGAATAGAAGCGGTACCCGGTGCTCGGATCCACTGTGGCGGGCGGCAGCAATTCGATCTCGTGGTAGTAGCGCAGCGCTTTCACGCTGAGATAGCTGAGCCGGGAGAACTCCCCGATCGGAACCGTCGCTGTCATGCCTTCAGCGAACACTCTCCCACCGGGGGAGAGTCAAGAGCGCCGCGCGGAACGGCGACTAGGCTGGGCACCGTTACTTCCCCCGCAGAGAGGACACGCCGTGCAACCCGGTGGAGAGTTCGATATCCAGCAGTTGATGGCCCAGGCGCAGCAGATGCAGGCAGCCGTGATGGCCGCACAGCAGGAGATCGCGGAGTCCGAGGTCGAGGGCGAGGCGGGCGGTGGCCTGGTGCGCGCCCGGATTCGCGCCACCGGTGAGGTGCTGGCGCTGACCATCGACCCCAAGGTGGTCGATCCCGAGGATGTGGACACCCTGCAGGACCTGGTCATCGGCGCGCTCAACGCGGCCATGGAGAATGCCCAGCAGCTGGCCGCCGATCGGCTCGGCCCGCTGGCCGGTGGTCTGGGCGGACCCGGCGGGGCGCTGCCGGGTTTCTGAGCCCGGGCTGCTGAGATAGGCGCTGCCCGGCTGATATGACCGCGTCCGGGTTTCGGACAGGAATACGGCCGGGCGGTTTCGGCCACGGGAAGGTGGAGGCGTGTACGAGGGTCCGGTTCAGGATCTCATCGACGAGCTGGGCAAACTGCCCGGTGTAGGTCCGAAGAGCGCACAGCGCATCGCGTTTCACCTACTCGGCGTGGAACCGCCGGAGATCGACCGGCTCCAGGCGGCCCTGCAGAAGGTGCGCGACGGCGTGCGCTTCTGTGCCGTCTGCGGCACCGTCTCCGACGGTGAGCTGTGCCGGATCTGCTCCGACCCGCGCCGCGATCGCACCATGATCTGCGTGGTCGAGGAGCCCAAGGACGTGCAGGCCATCGAGCGCACCCGCGAATTCCGCGGCCGCTACCACGTATTGGGCGGAGCCCTGGACCCGCTGTCCGGTATCGGCCCCGATCAGCTCCGCATTCGGGAACTGCTGCAGCGCATCGGCAATCAGGAAGACGGCATCGACGTCAGCGAAGTCATCATCGCCACCGACCCCAATACCGAGGGCGAAGCGACGGCGACCTACCTGGTCCGCATGCTCCGCGATTTCCCGGGCCTCAGCGTCACCCGCCTCGCCTCGGGCCTCCCCATGGGCGGAGACCTCGAATTCGCCGACGAATTGACCCTGGGCCGAGCCCTTTCCGGCCGCCGCGCGCTTTAAGTCGTCTAAGTCCACACCGGCGGTGCCAGTGCCGCCGGTTGCGGGCAGGGAATGTGCTGGCTGTTCCTGGGTATATCGGCACCCGCCCCCGTGGCGTGCAAAGCGACTACCGCGGCCAGCGCGGCGGCTATTCCGGCGAGTACCGCCAGGCTCTTACGTAGCCTCGGTGTCGCTTTCTTCGGGCGTAGCTTCACAGTTCTCTCCTGCCTCAGGGGAACAGCACAGCGCGAAATTAGTGAAAGGCTAGCGTTCCTACGCCTGCGCGGACTTAATCTCTCGGGTGCCCAATCCCGAATCGAGACGCTGTTGTTATTCGGCCGCGCACATCGACCGCAGTACCCCGCGCATGATCGGCCACCCGTATTTGGCCGGAGCGAACGCCATTACCTTGGCGATATTGATCGGCGTAAGCACCGCTGAGCTGGCGAAACCGCCGATTCCCGCTACCATGCTCGCCAGGCTGATGAGCAGGCTCGCACTGTCGAGCGCGGCATAGGCCAGGTCCCCGGAGTTCTCGATGGAAACATCCGCGAGCGGCACGGTGTCGAGCAGCCGCCCCTGGTGGATATCGAATCCCAGATTGGTGAGGAAGGTCAGCGGCCCGTAATCGATGGCATTGGGAATCGGCCCGAGCTCCTCGACCGGCCGCATGACCAGCGGCCCGGCGACTTGATGGTCCCGCAGGAATGCCTGAATCGAATCATGCGCATTGTTCAATGTGTCCCGATCGACCGGCAGCTCGGGATGATTCGCCAGATACGCACGGGTCCGCTCGAATATCTGCCGGGTGCTGAGCCCGCCCG
Source organism: Nocardia sp. NPDC056000 (assembly GCF_042269265.1). NCBI lineage: Bacteria > Bacillati > Actinomycetota > Actinomycetes > Mycobacteriales > Nocardiaceae > Nocardia > Nocardia sp. NPDC056000. The sequence continues at coordinate 212,632 of NZ_JBHJXS010000015.1, forward strand.
CCGGACGGCAATCCTCGCTCGCGAGCACCAGTTGATTCGCGAGATCCTCGATATGCGCGGGCACTTCGAAACTCTGATAGATCTCGTCATCGGTGAAGGAGAGATCCAGCGGCGCATAAGAATTGGGGATATTGCAGGTATCCCCGACGCGATCCTGAATAACCCGCGCCATCCGGTGCACGCCCTTGAACATGCCGCCGACCATGCCGCGCAACATATATCCCACGCGCGGAACCATATTCGCGGCCATCTGGGTCGGAATCTTCACGATCCGATTGGAAAGGACGAAGACCTCGATGGCGTCGTTCACGGTGAGTTCGGAGACGGTGACGGTGGTATCCATCCGCCCGGTGCGCACGGCGTCGAGGCCATTCACGATGTAGGTGACGATCGGATCATCGATATCGTCCAGCCGCTGCCCGACGGTGCCGGGATCGACCGGCAACAGATTGCGGTGAATTCTGGTGGCGGCCACGGTCTGCCGGAATTCGTTCACTTGCTGGTCGTATGCCACCAGCTGTGGCGCGGGTACGACGGTGCGCAGGGCCGAGGCGGCTGCGGTGATGACATTGTCGAAAGTGGGTGCGCCGGTGGCGCAGTCGGCATCGCTGATGGCGATGTCCGCGAGGGTGCCGTCGGTCGGCGCGGCCTGCGCCGTATTGCCCATCGGGGTGAGTGCGGTGGTGCCGACCAGGGCGGCGATGGTGCATGCGCCCGCCAGTGGCGCGAGTCGAGAGAACCTCATCGTGTCTTCCGTGCAGGGTCCGGGCGCGCCGAAGCGCACCGGGAACGACTAATCAGTTAGGTAAGGTTTACCTCACGTTGTCCGATTTGTCGCATGGTTGCTAAACCATTGCCCTGTCTGGTAAGCCCAGCTCAGAAGGTGATGCGCTGCCAATTCAGGGCATCGAAGTTGGACCGATCGCCGAGCGTCCACGACCAGATCAGATCCGCGACCGTGCTCGGATCATCCACGCGCACGGTGAAATGGCGGTCCGGTGACCCGTCCCGGTACTCCACGTCGTAGCGGCCGTCCTCATGCCGGTAGGTCTGGATGTAGGTCTGATCGCCGCTCTCCACGATCAGATACGGACCGGGCGCGGTGAGTTCCGGCACCCACAGGTGCGCGAGTTCGCTTGTGAGATACGGGAAATCGCCCGCACCGCCGTGCGACACCGATACCGGCACCGCACCGGCGGGATCGATGAGCCAGGCCAGCTGCGGATCGTAGACGGCGTACCCGCGCGGGGTCGCCAACTCGAAAAGCAGTGCCCGCACATGCCCGATGGCGTCGTACGGGCTGGAGATGAACAGCGCCTCGCCCATGGCCCCGTCGGCGGCGGGCGCACCGAGGAAGGCGTCCTCCTCGATGAGCTCACCATTGCGCGCGTCGAGCTCGGCGGCCATCGCGGCCACCGGCTCGGCGGCGGGCTTGCGATCCTGCGCGGTCAGGAACGCGTCGATCTCGGCGGCCGTGGCGGCGACGCCGGAGGGTAGTAGAACGTGGTCGTAGCTCACCTGACCAGGCTAGTAGTCACCCGGCGAGGGTCTGCGGGCCGGTGCTGAACTCGGGCTCGACGCATTCACAGCCGCCCGCGATATCGGAGCAGTCGGCCAGATAGGGGTGGCGTAGCCGGTCGGTGTCCGCGCATGCCCAATCGGTGCACTCGGCCGAACCGTCGGCATGTGCGATGAGCGTTCCATGGCAGGAATTCATGCGTCCTCCTTCAACCGTCTACTCGAAATCCAAGCACCCGGGTCCGACAAGCAGGGGGAGGTCACCGCGTGTCGTCCGATCTGTCGGGAATAAACCCAGCGTGTCTCGGCCTGGCGTGGTGAACTTGACTATGGGGATTCGGGTTTCCCTCGAACATCGCACCACTTACACCTTCGATCGCCCCGTGCGGATCCATCCGCACGTGGTTCGTTTGCGACCCGCGCCGCATACGCGCACCGCGATTCAGTCGTATTCGATGCACGTCACCCCGGCCGAACACTGGGTGAACTGGCAGCAGGACGCGTTCGGAAACTTCCTGGCGCGCCTGGTGTTTCCCGAACCCGCGCAGGAGTTGTCCATCACCGTCGGCCTGATCGCCGATATGGATGTGGTCAACCCCTTCGACTTCTTCGTCGAAGAGGCCGCCGAGCATTTCCCGTTCACCTATGTGCCCGCGCTGGCCGCCGATCTCGAGGCGTATCTGCGCCCCGTGGACGAAGGCGAATCCGGTTCCGGCCCAGGCAAAGCCGTACTCGACTGGGTGGCCCGGCATCGGCCCGCGGACGAACCGCGCACCATCGAATTCCTGATCGCCCTCAATCAGGCGCTGTGCCAGGACGTCGCGTACACCATTCGGCTGGAACCCGGTGTGCAGACACCGGATCACACGCTGGAGTCCGGTCTCGGCTCCTGCCGTGATTCGGCCTGGCTGCTGGTGTCCATCCTGCGCGAATACGGGCTGGCCGCGCGCTTCGTCTCCGGCTACCTCATCCAATTGGCCCAGGACGTACCGTCTTTGGACGGACCCTCGGGCCCGCCCGCCGACTTCACCGATCTGCACGCCTGGACCGAGGTGTATCTGCCCGGCGCGGGCTGGATCGGTCTGGACCCCACCTCCGGCCTGTTCGCGGGTGAAGGCCACATACCGCTGGCCGCCACCCCGCACCCGGTCTCCTCGGCCCCCATCACCGGTGCGACCGATCCGGTGCAGGCCACCCTCGACTTCACCAATACGGTCCATCGCATTCACGAGGACCCGCGAGTCACGCTGCCCTACAGTGATATTCAATGGGAGCGCATTACCGAGGCCGGAGCCGCCGTCGACGCTCGCATGAGCGCCGCGGGCATCGACCTCACCCTCGGCGGTGAACCCACCTTCGTCTCCCTCGACGATCAGACCGGCCCGGAATGGACCACCGACGCCGACGGACCCCGAAAGCGTGAGCGCGCCGCCGATCTCGCCCAGCGTCTGCGCCGCGTCTACGCCCCGCGCGGCCTGACCCAGTACCGCCAGGGCAAGTGGTATCCCGGAGAACCCCTGCCGCGCTGGGAGATAGCGCTGCTCTGGCGCACCGACGGCGAACCCCTGTGGAATCACCCCGAACTGCTCGCCGACCCCTGGCTGTCCCCGCCGATCGCCCAGCTGAACCAGGTCGCACACCGCTCCGGCGGCCGCTCCTCGACCCGCACCACCGATGAACAAATCCGGGCGAGCCGCGCGAACGAGGAACGCCGCGCCGCCCTGCTCGGCGAACAACGCCGCGCCCTCCAAGCCAACGCGGCGCTCGGCGCACCCATCGTGCCGACCCCACTCCACCTCAGGCCGGATCCCCTTGCGCCGCAGCCGGAGAACGCGGTGCCCGCGCCTCCCGGGACCGATCCCCATGGTGCGCGAGCTGCGCATTCGGCGGACGCGAGTCCCGACATCGATTCCGCCGCGCCGCAACGCGATAGCGCGGCAATGCCGCCGGTCGAGGCAGATCCGGAGTCGGCCGAATCGGTCCCGTCCGGGTCTGGCGACCGGGACGTTCCAGCTGATAGCTCTGCGGACCTCGATGCCGGTAACGGTGCACACCACCCGGCTACGGATTCCGATACGGCGCAGCGAGCCAGCGCGGGAGCTCCGCACGTCGAGGCGGACACGCTCGAATCAGGTGGCGGTCGCGGCGATTCTGCCGCCGGTAACGGTGCACGCCACCTGGCAGAGAATGCGCACGAGGATTCGCCGCTGGAAGACGATGGGGGAGATGTTGTCCGGAGCGCTTCTAGTGCCGACGACAGTGTGGATGACGCGCGTGATCTGATCGCGCATGTGGTCGCCGGGCTGGGGTTGCCGCGGTCGCAGGTGCGGGCGGCATATGAGGATCCGCTGCTGCGGATGGCCGCGCACGCGGCGCTGCCGAGTGGCGATCCGGTCGAGCGCGAGGATGATATTGCGCCGGAACGTGATTCGGCACTGGCGCGGCGAGAACTGCTGGAAAGACTCGATGCCGGGGTGGGCGCACCTGCGGCGTATGTGCTGTCGCTGTATCGGCGCGCCGATGAGGCGGGCTGGGCCAGTGCGGACTGGCGGCTACGGCGCGGACGAATCATCCTGACGGAGGGGGATTCTCCGGCCGGGCTGCGGTTGCCGCTGGGGTCGGTGTCATGGCAGGCCCCGCCCGCGCGGCCGGAGGCGGACCCGTTCGCACCGCGGCTGCCGCTCGCGGCGGATGAGCCGTCCGCGGTGCTGGAATCGGCCGATCGAGCGCCGATCTCCGCGCTGGTGGCGGAGATTCGCGATGACCGGCTGTACGTCTTCCTGCCGCCGGTGCCGGAATTCGGCGCGTTCTGCGATCTGGTGCGCCGGGTCGAGGAGGCGGCACTGGCGATCGGGCGGCCGGTCGTGCTGGAGGGCTACGGCCCGCCGGCCGATGACCGGCTGCAATCGCTCTCGATCACCCCGGACCCGGGCGTGATCGAGGTGAACGTGCAGCCGACGACGAGTTTCGCCGAACAGTCGACGCTGCTCGAAACCCTCTACGAACAAGCCAGATTGGCGCGGCTGAGCACCGAATCCTTCGATGTGGACGGCACCGATCGCGGTACCGGCGGTGGCAATCACATCACGCTGGGCGGTGCCACCCCGGCGCGGTCGCCGATGCTGCGGCGTCCCGATCTGCTGGTCTCGATGCTGCGCTACTGGCAGCGGCATCCCGCGCTGTCGTACCTGTTCTCCGGCCGTTTCATCGGCCCCACCTCACAGGCTCCGCGCGCCGATGAGGGCCGGGTCGAGGCGCTCTACGAAATGGAGATCGCCTTCGCCGAGATCGCCCGGCTGAGCCGCGATTCCACCTCGGGTACCGGGGGAGCGGGCGGTCACGTGAGATTCGACGACGGTGTCCTGCCCGGATCGCAGGGTGCGATCCCGCGCGAGAATGCCGCCGCCCCCTGGGTTGTCGATCGGGCACTGCGTCATCTGCTCACCGATCTGACCGGTAACACCCATCGCGCCGAATTCTGCATCGACAAGCTGTACAGCCCGGATTCCACGCGCGGCCGTCTCGGTCTGGTGGAATTGCGCGGGTTCGAGATGCCGCCGCATTTCCGCATGGCGATGGTGCAGTCGCTGCTGGTGCGGGCGCTGGTGCTGCGGTTCTGGGAGCAGCCGTACACCGCGCCGCTCATTCAGCACGGTGCGAATCTGCACGGCCGCTATCTGCTGCCGCATTTCCTGGCCGCCGATATCGCCGATGTGGTGGCCGATCTGCGGTCGCACGGTATCGAATTCGATATCAGCTGGCTGGAACCGTTCTCCGAGTTCCGTTTTCCGCGCTTCGGCACGGTGGTGCTCGGCGATGTGGAAATGGAATTGCGCGGCGCGATCGAACCGTGGAACACCCTCGGCGAGCAGACCACCGCCGCCGGGACCGCGCGCTATGTGGATTCCTCGGTGGAGCGCATGCAGGTGCGGGTGACCGGAGCCGATCGTGGCCGATATGTGGTGACCTGCAATGGATTCCCCATCCCGCTGATGGCCGCGGGCAAGGCCGATGTGCAGGTCGGCGGTGTCCGGTATCGCGCCTGGCAGCCGCCGGAATCGCTGCATCCCACCATCACCGTTGACGCCCCGCTGACCTTCGACGTGGTGGATCTGGAGACCGGTCTGTCCCGCGGCGGCTGCACCTATCACGTCGCGCATCCGGGCGGCATGTTCTATGCCGGGCCGCCGGTGAACGCGATGGTGGCGCAATCGCGGCGCAACCGGCGCTTCGAACCGGCCGGGCATACCTCCGGTCCGGTCGACATCGCGGATCTGCGTGCCAAAATGGCCATACAGGCCACGGATATCGGCGCGCCTGGGATCCTCGACCTACGCCGGGCGCGCACGGTCTGGGGTACCGGCGACCGGTAGGCACACGCTGAAAGTGGTGACGGTGGGAGCTGCCGGGGAGTACGCGAAATACCGTGCGGCGGCAGCCGATACGGGTTCCTTCGATGCCGTCGGCCTGCCGGTCGACGGCTACTACGACGAACTGGTGAACGACGGCGGCCGCCTGCGCCCGCTGTGGGCCGAACTGTCCGCCGAATTCCTGGAGCAGGGCCGGGACGGTCTGCACGCCCTCGATGCCCGGGTGCGCCGCCGCATCGAGGACGACGGCATCACCTACACCGATCTCGGTGGCGATGCGAATGAGCCCGCCGCACCGCGACCCTGGCGACTGGACCCGATTCCACTGCTGCTGGACGCCGCGGACTGGCAGGGCCTGGAGGCGGGCGTGGTGCAGCGCTCGCGACTGCTGGACGCCCTGCTCGCCGATGTGTACGGGCCGCGCCGCACCCTCACCGCGGGTCTGCTGCCGCCCCAGGTGGTGTTCGGCTGCCGCGGCTATATGCGTGCGGCGCACGGGATCTCACTGCCCGGGCGGCATCAGCTGTTCCTGCACGCCTGCGATATCAGCCGCCGCAGCGACGGCGGATTCCGGGTGCTGGCGGATTGGGCGCAGGCGCCCTCGGGCGCGGGGTACGCGCTCGCCGATCGGCGGGTGGTGTCCGCGGCCATTCCGGCGGCCTTCGAACTGGCCAGTCCGCTACCGCTGAATCCGTTCGTGCGCGCCATGCGGCTCATGCTGGTGGAGGCCGCGCCGCCCGCCGCCGCGGAGGAACCCGTGGTGGTGGTGCTGAGCCCCGGCCCGCATTCCGAAACCGCCTTCGATCAGGCGTATCTGGCGTCGGTACTGGGTTTCCCGCTGGTGGAGAACGCGGATCTGGTGGTGCGCGACGGACGTTTGTGGATGCGTTCGCTGGGCACGCTCAAACAGGTGGACGTCGTATTGCGCCGAGTGGATGCGGAATTCTCCGATCCGCTGGACTTGCGGCCGGATTCGCGTCTGGGAGTGGTGGGATTGGTCGAGGTGCTGCGGCGCGGTGCGGTCACCGTGGTCAATACGCTCGGCAGCGGACTGCTGGAGAGTCCGGCCCTGGCCGCGTTCCTGCCCGAACTCTCGCGCGCGCTGCTCGATCAGGACCTCATCCTGCCGAGTGTCGAAACCTATTGGGGCGGAGACGATTCCCAGCGCACCAAACTGCTCGCCGACCTGCCCCGGCTGATTCTGCGCTCCACCGTCGACGATGCCACCGTGTTCGGATCCCTGCTCACCCGGCCGCAACTCGACGAATGGCGGGACCGCATCACCGCCGAGGGCTGGAAGTGGGTGGGCCAGGAACCCGCCCGCTTCTCGGTGGCTCCGGCCGTGGCCGGGTCCGGCGAATTGGCCGCCGCACCGGTCGCGGTCCGGCTGTTCTCACTGGCCGGGCGGGTCGGATATCGCGTCATGGCGGGCGGACTCGGCCAATTGCATCAGCGCACCGGCCCGGACGGCATGATCGGCGAGGCCACCGCCAAGGACGTCTGGGTGCGCGCCGCCCCGGCCGCGGTGCCCGCCACGGAGATCCCGGAGGAGCACGAACGCCGCGCCCCCGTCCTCCCCACCCTCGACGTCATCAGCTCACCGCGCGTCCTGAACGACCTGTTCTGGATGGGCCGCTACGCCGAACGCGCCGAGGCCGCCGTCCGCCTGCTCGGCGCCACCCACGACCGCTACCAGGACTACCGCTACCGCCCCTGGATGGAGGGCGCGGAAGCCATGCCCATCCTCATAGCGGCCCTGGGGCATATGACCGGCACCACCCCGCCGCCACCGAGAAAGACACCACCGCAACCGGATTCGACCGGCACGGCAGCGGATGTCATTGGCGCTGATCCGTATCCAGCCGGGCAGCAACAGAATTCGAGCGACCAACGGCAGAGCGAAGGCGGCCTGTCCCAAAGCCAAGGGTCGAGCGGGCAGACCCAGGGCTCCGGTGGCCAGAGCCAGAGCCAAGGTTTCGGCGGCCAGAGCCAGACTCAGGGTTCCGGTGGGCAGAGCCAGAGTCAGGGCTTCGGTGGGCAGAGTCAGGGCTCCGGTGGGCAGTGGCAGGGCCAGGGCACTCCGTCGCCGGAGTTGTCCGCGGCGGCGCGGCGGCGCGAGTTCTCCGATCAGCCGACGGTGCCCATCGCGCTGCCGGGTGCTTCGCGGCGCGATCACGGCTATCTGGTGTCGTTGACGGTCGACCGGGAGCTGCCCGGGTCGCTGGCGTTCGCCATCGAGCGGTACGGGAAGGCGGCTCGTGCTGTGCGAGACCAGCTTTCACCGGATACCTGGATGATTCTCGGTGCCATCGATCGTGCGCTGTCGGAATACCGTGGCGCGCGCGGGGATCGGGGTGCGGCACTGTCGGCGGTGCATTCGCGCGCACTCGCCGCACTGCTGTCGCTGTCCGGTATCGACGCGGAATCCACTGTGCGCGATACCGGTTGGCATGTGATGGATATCGGCCGCAGGCTGGAGCGCGGTCTGGCGCTGTCGTCCCTGCTCGCCGCCGCGCTCACCGATTCCTATCCGGATCCGGTTACCCGGGTGGTGACCGAGGCGGTGCTGCAGGCCAGTGTGTCCGCGGTGAGTTATCGCAGGCGGCACGGTGATTCGGTGCGGGTCGCCGCGCTCGCGGGCCTGCTGCTGTTCGACGCGGGCAATCCGCGCTCGCTGGCCTATCAGCTGGAACGCCTGGAAGCGGACTTCCTCGCGTTGCCCGCCGCTTCGGGATCCTCGCGCCCGCAACGGCTGTTGACCGATGCTCAGCGAATGCTGCGCCGCGTCGACCCGGCCGATCTGGAGGTCACCGACAGCGCGGGCTGCCGCACCGAACTCGCCGAACTGCTGGACGGGGTGCACCTGCGCCTGCGCAAGATCTCCGAATCCTTCGAGACCACACGGCTTTCGGTGCCGCGTGAGATCCAGCCGCTGTGGGGCTCCACCCGGGTGGTGGAGTGAGGATGCGCCGCTATCGGGTTGTGCACAGCACCGTCTACGTGTACTCGGACGCGGTCACCAGTTCCTACGGCCGCGCCTATCTCACACCGCGCGAATTTCCGAGCCAGCGTTTGCTCTCCCATGAGGTCCGGATCGATCCGGTGCCGTCGGATCGTTCGGTCGGCACCGATGTGTACGGCAACACCACCCTGTATTTCCATGTCACCGCCGATCATCGCCGCCTGGAGGTGACCGGTGAATCGGTGGTCGAGGTGCACAATCCGCCGGATCCGCCCGCACCCGCCCCGTGGGAGAAAGCCTGCCCGTCCATCGAGAACGGCCCGCTCGCAGTGGAATTCACACTCGATCTGAATCCGCCGGAGATCATTCCCGAGGTCGCGGCCTATGCCGCCGAATCCTTTCCGCCCGGTCGGCCGCTGCTCGAGGCCGTCGAGGAGTTGACCGCCCGCATCTACACCGATTTCACCTACGAATCCGGTTCCACCAATGTCAGCACCCGCGTCGCGGACGTCTTCGCCGATCGGCGCGGCGTCTGCCAGGATTTCGCCCGGCTCGGCATCGCCTGCCTGCGCTCGCTCGGCCTGGCCGCCCGCTACGTCTCGGGTTATCTCGCCACCGATCCGCCGCCCGGTAAGGAACGCATGGTCGGCGCGGACGCCACGCACGCCTGGGCCGCGGTCTGGCTGCCGGACGGCAGCGCCGAGGGCCACTGGGTCGATTTCGATCCCACCAACAATCAATTCGCCGATGAACGCTATGTGACCGTGGCCTGGGGCCGCGATTACGCCGACGTACCGCCGGTGCGCGGCATCATCTACACCGACGCCAAGGAGAGCAGTATCCGGGTCTCCGTCGACGTCGCCCCGATAGAGGTGTGACATGCGTGATTTCGCCTGCCCCAACTGCGGTCAGCAATTGGCCTTCGAGAACTCGCTGTGCCTGCACTGCCGCAGCCCACTGGGTTTCAGCCTCGCCGATCGCACACTGCTGGTGCTGGCCAAGGACGCCGCGCCCGAGGAGACGCACGACCATCCAGAGGGCGAAGTCATCGACCCCAACCTGGACGGCGTCGTGGACGCCAATACCTTCCGGCTCTGCGACAACCGGCATGTGGCGCAATGCAATTGGCTGGTGCGCGGCTCCGGCCTGTGCGAATCCTGCCGCCTCACCCGCACCCGCCCGTCCGATCAGGACGAGCATTGGCTGCCCGCCTTCGCCGAGGCCGAGGCCGCCAAACGCCGTCTGCTGGTGGAACTCACCGAACTCGGCCTGCCCATCGTGGACCGAATCGCCGATCCGGAGTTCGGCCTGGCCTTCGATCTGCTCGCCAGCGCCGACCATCAGGTCATGACCGGTCATGAGAACGGGGTCATCACCCTGGATCTGGCCGAAGGCGATGACGTGCACCGCGAACAATTGCGCGTGGAGATGTCCGAGCCCTACCGCACCCTGCTCGGCCATTTCCGGCACGAGATCGGCCACTACTTCTTCCCGGTACTGGTGACCGATGCCGAGCTGGAGCGGTCGCGCACCCTGTTCGGCGATCCCTTCGCCGACTATCAGGCGGCACTGGACAAGCACTACGCCGACGGCCCGCCGCCCGGCTGGGAATCGAGCTTCGTCTCCTCGTACGCCACCATGCATCCGGCCGAGGACTGGGCCGAAACCTTCGCGCACTACCTGCACATTCGCGACACCCTCGATACCGCCGCCGCGTTCGGCTTCGCCCCGGCGGGCGCGACCATGGATCGCCCGCAGGTCGGCCGCTCCGGTTTCGACCGCATCATCGAACTGTGGCTACCGCTGGCCTGGTCGCTGAATATGGTGAACCGCTCCATGGGCCATCCGGACCTCTACCCGTTCGTGCTGGCCGGGCCGGTACTGGAGAAAATGCGGTTCATCCACGAACTGTGCACCGCCGCTTGATCATTCGCGGCGATCATCCGCGATGTGCGGTGAGCTCCATGGCGGTGTACGCGCCGACGCCGGGCTTGTACGACTCGGGCACCACATTGTCCATCCGCAGCCGGAAGACCCCGTCCACGGTGTCGTCCACCATGATTCGCCATTCCCAGTCACCCGCGTAGGTCGCCGACAGTTCGACCTGCTTCCCCGGCAGCGCGGTACCGGTCAGCACCGACGGCCCCGGTTTCTGATGCCAGGTGTCACTCCACAGCGCCTGCGCCTGCCCGTCCGCGTCCGCGCCGACGACCAGCATCCCCTGCTGCGGTCCGTCCGCCGGATGGCTCCAGGTGTAGCCGATCGACGCCAGATTCCCGCCCGCCCCGAAGCTGACCGTGACGGTCGCGGCGGAGGTTTCCATGGTGTCGGTCGGCATCAGCCGAAAATCGTTCGCGCCGGACCATTGCCCCAGCAGATTCGCCAGCATCGCCATGCGGCCGAGGGTAGCCGTGCACCTGGGTTCCGGCACCGTATTGCCACGCTGTAAACTCGTGATCATCATGCAGCGGGCAAGCCTTCTCCTCGGCCGCCGCGGCGGGGTCTGATACGGACCGGCTCCCGTCGCGGGTGTTCGTCGTGCCGGTCTACCCCATACCTGGGATCCAGCCACACTCTCGGAGATAAATCGCCATGTCACCCGCTGATGCTTTCGTTTCCGGTTCGCGCACGATCAACGTGCCGTCGAAGCCGGCCCCTGCCGACCAGCCTGCCTGGAACACGCAGAAGAACTCCTCCATGCCGACCTTCCGGTACCGGCCGTTCGCGGAGGAGGTCGAGCCCATCTCGGTGCCCGACCGCACCTGGCCCGACAAGATCATCGATCGCGCCCCGTCCTGGTGTGCGGTGGATCTGCGCGACGGCAATCAGGCGCTCATCGATCCGATGAGCCCGGCCCGCAAGCGCCGCATGTTCGATCTGCTGGTGCGGATGGGCTACAAGGAGATCGAGGTCGGCTTCCCCGCCGCCTCGCAGACCGACTTCGACTTCGTCCGCGAGATCATCGAGGACGGCGCGATCCCGGACGATGTCACCATTCAGGTGCTGACCCAGTCCCGCGCCGAACTGATCGAGCGCACCTTCGAGGCGTGCGCGGGCGCACCGCAGGCCATCGTGCACTTCTACAACTCGACCTCGATCCTGCAGCGCCGCGTGGTGTTCCGCGCGGACCGCGAGGCCGTCAAGAAGATCGCCACCGACGCCGCGACACTGTGCCTGGAGATCGAGAAGAAGTACCCGGACACCCGCTGGCGCTACGAGTACAGCCCCGAGTCGTACACCGGCACCGAGCTGGATTACGCACTGGACGTATGTGATTCGGTATCGGCGATCATTCAGCCGACCCCCGAGAAGCCGCTGATCATCAACCTGCCGGCGACCGTCGAGATGGCGACCCCGAACGTCTACGCCGACTCCATCGAATGGATGAGCCGGAACCTGGCGCGCCGCGATTCCATCGTGCTGTCGCTGCACCCGCACAATGACCGCGGCACCGCCGTGGCCGCCGCCGAACTGGGCTACCAGGCCGGTGCGGATCGCATCGAGGGCTGCCTGTTCGGCAATGGTGAGCGCACCGGCAATGTCTGCCTGGTGACCCTGGGGATGAACCTGTTCTCGCGCGGAGTGGATCCGCAGATCGACTTCAGCAATATCGACGAGATCCGCCGCACGGTCGAATACTGCAACCAGCTGCCCGTCGCCGAGCGGCACCCGTACGGCGGTGACCTGGTCTACACCGCGTTCTCCGGATCGCATCAGGACGCCATCAACAAGGGCCTGGACGCCATGAAGGCCGCGGCCGACGCCGCGGATTCCGATGTGGCCGATATGACCTGGGCGGTCCCATACCTGCCCATCGACCCGAAGGATGTCGGCCGCACGTACGAGGCTGTCATCCGGGTGAATTCGCAGTCCGGCAAGGGCGGCGTCGCGTACATCATGAAGACCGATCACGGGCTGGTGCTGCCGCGCCGCCTGCAGATCGAGTTCTCGCAGGCGGTCCAGAAGATCACCGACGGTGAGGGCGGCGAGGTCACCCCGAAGGAGATGTGGGACGTCTTCTCCGAGGAGTACCTGACCCCGATCGTGCCGCTGGAGCGCATCCGGCAGAAGGTCACCGCCTCCGAATTGGACGGCGGCGTCGACCATATCGAGGCCGTGGTCAAGGTGGACGGCGTCGAACAGGCCATCTCCGGTGAGGGCAACGGCCCGCTCGCCGCGTTCGTGGACGCGCTGGCCACCATCGGATACGACGTGCGCGTCCTGGATTACAGCGAGCACGCCATGTCCTCGGGCGATGACGCGCAGGCCGCCGCCTACGTGGAATGCGCCATCGGCGACAAGGTGACCTGGGGCGTCGGCATCGCCACCTCGATCACCACCGCATCGCTGCGCGCGGTCGTCTCGGCCGTCAACCGCGCGGCCCGCGGCAACTGATCCACATCGATCCACAGCGCTGATCCCGCTCCGAGATTCGGGGCGGGATCATCGTTTTCCACAGTGAACTCCCGGTAGCGGCGCAGTTGCGCGGGGGTGCGAGGTATTACCAGGCCAGGGTGGGAGAGCGTCGGCAATGCTAGCGTGGAACCGCATTAGCGCCGAGCTCTCTGTTCGAGCTGTCGAGCAGATGGGGGACACGTGACTACGAACGATCAGAATTCGACCGCACAGGCCGCGGCCGGGCTGCCGGTGGACGCCGACGATGTCAAGGATGAGCACGCCTCGTCCGGCGCGGGCGCCCCGGAGCCGGGTAAGGCCGAGGCCGAAGCCAATGGCGAGGGTGAGCAGGGCGCGGGTTTCTTCCCGCCGGTGCCGGACTCGATCGAGCAGACCACCGTCTTCCCGCCCGAGGCCGCGCCCTACGGTGCGGGCCAGCCGGGATTCCCGCAGCAGGGTCCGTACGGCCAGCCGTACCAGGGCGGCCCGAACGGCCCGTTCGAGGGACAGGGCCCGTTCGCGGGCAACCAGTTCCCGCAGGGGCCGCCGCAGGGTTTCCCGCCCACCGGCAATTACCCCGCACCCGATGCCGGACAGTTCGCGCCGCCGCCGAATTCGGCTGCGCCGGGCCAGTTCCCGGTTCCGGACGGCAGCTACGGCGAGGTCCGCGACAACACCCCGTACGGTGAGATCCGGCAGGAAATCGGCAGTGACGGCATGGTTCGCCGGGTGTTTCCCGACCAGCCCGCTCAGCCCGATCCGGGCGCTCAGCACGGACCGGAGGGCGCTGCCGGACCGGGCGGCGCACCCGGGCAGTTCGGTCACCCCGGGCAGTTCGCGCCGTCCAATGATCAACCGGGCGGGCCGATCTACAGCTGGTCGCCGCCGCCCGCGCAGGCGCCGCAGCAGCAGCTGCCGCCGCAGGGTTTCCCGCAGCAGCAGGGCTGGAATGGTCAGCCGCAGCAGGGATTTCCGCAGCAGCAGGGCGGATTCCAGCAGCAGCCGCCGCCGGGGCATTCGGTCAATGACCTGAATCTGTTGCGCCGGGCACGGCGCGCGCCGCGCAGTGGCTGGCGGCGTGCGGTGCACAAGGCGTCCGGCGGTGTGATCAACCCGGGGGAGTCGCCCGCGGATCTGATGCACGCGCAGCTGGTGGATCGGGTGAATCAGCCGGTGCGCGGTGATTACCGGATCGCGATCCTGTCGCTCAAGGGCGGTGTCGGAAAGACCACCACCACTGTCGGTTTGGGGTCCACCTTCGCTTCCGAGCGCGGTGACCGGGTCATCGCCATCGACGCCAATCCCGACCTGGGCACGCTCGCCCACCGGGTGCCGCGGCAGACCCGCTCCACGGTGCGAAACCTGTTGGAGGACAGCCACATCACCCGGTACTCCGATGTGCGCGCGCATACTTCCCAGGCTCCGAGCCGACTGGAAGTGCTTGCCAGCGAACAGGATCCGGCGGTGTCGGAGGCGTTCAGCGAGGCCGACTACCGCAAGGCGATCGGCATCCTGCAGCAGTTCTACAACATCATTCTCACCGACTGCGGCACCGGACTCATGCACTCGGCCATGTCCGGCGTGCTGGATATGGCGAGCTCGCTGGTGCTGGTGACCTCACCCGCCATCGACGGCGCGCGTAGCGCCTCGGCGACGCTGGACTGGCTCGATCATCACGGCTACCACAAGCTGGTGGAGCGAACCGTGGTGGTGGTCAACGCATCTCGCAAGGGTTCCTCCACGGTCGATCTGGATCAGCTGCGCAAGCTGTTCCTGGATCGCACCCGCGCGGTACAGGTGGTGCCGTTCGACGATCACCTCGCCGAGGGCGCCGAAATCGACCTGGAACTGGTCTCCAAGCCGACCCGCCGCGCCCTGCTGGAGCTGGCCGCCATGGTCGCCGACGATTTCGGCTACCACGCCTCCCAGCGCTTCTCCCCGAACAACCAGCGCTGAGCCGAAAAGCACTGCACCACAGCTGAATACGACAACGCCCCGCGACATCTGATGTCGCGGGGCGTTGCGGCGGGTGGGGTGTGAGCCGGGGCGTCCCCCCTTCGTCATCCCGGCATGCTTTTGGCCGGGATCCACACCCGGCAGTTGCTGCGCCGATGGTGTGGATCCCGGCCAAATACGCGCCGGGATGACGAGAGGCTGGTCAGCCCGAATGCCGGAGGGCTGTCAGGCGTGCACCAGCGGGGCCAGGGCTCGGCCTGCCAGATCCACGGTGCCGGGCTCGTGGCCGTTGGTGACCAGGTTGACGATTAGGCCGTCGATGCCGTGGTCGAGGACGCGGGCCTGGAGCTGTTCGGCCACCTCGTCGGGGGTGCCGACGAATTGGCGGTCGGCGGGGGACTGCTTCAGGGCCTCGACCGGCATGGAGGACAGGTCCGTAATGCCAATGCGGGCAAGGAGATCCGCCTGGGTCTTGCGGGCGCGGTCGCCGTCCTCGTCGACGATTACGAAGGCGAGGTAGCTGGTCTCCAGGGATTCGCGGGCGCGGCCGGCCTCGTCTAGGCGGGCGTGCAGGGCCTCCAGCTTGCGGGGCAGTTCGGAGGCGTTGCAGATGATATTGAGGTGGTCGGCGAAGCGCGCGGCCAGCGCGAACGTCTTCTTCTCGCCACCGCCGCCGAGCATGATCGGCAGATCATCGCGCACGCGCGGCTCGTTCATGGCGTCCTGGGTCTGATACCACTTGCCGTCGAAGGTGGAGTGCTGACCGCGCAGCATCGGCGTGATGATCTGCAGGGCCTCCTCCAGGCGTTCGAACCGCTGGGTGAAGGTGCCGAAATCGAAGCCGTACGCCTGGTGTTCGAGCTCGAACCAGCCCGCGCCGATGCCGAGCACCGCGCGCCCGCTGCTCACCACGTCCAGTGTGGTGACGGTCTTGGCGGTGAGCGCCGGATTGCGGTAGGTATTGCCGGTCACCAAGGCGGACAACTGAATTCGCTCGGTGACCGCCGCCAGTCCGGACAGTGTGCTGTACGCCTCCAGCATGGGCTGATCGGGCGTGCCGAGCAGCGGCAGCTGATAGAAGTGATCCATGACGAAGGCGGCGTCGAATCCGGCCGCCTCGGCTTCGCGCGCCTGCGCGGCCACGGCCGCGAACAGCTCGCGCGGCGCTACCCCGTAGCTGAAGTTGGGCATCTGATATCCGAGACGAATGCTCATGCGTTCACGCTATGACCTGGAGTGCACTCCAAGTCAAGTGCCGCACCGGATGTTCATTGCGCGGCAGCGTATTCCCGGGCGCGACAGCTCGTTCCGCAACAGCGCCCAGCGCGATAGCGGGCGATGGTGCGCTAGTCGGCGGTGACGCGGCGGGCGGCGCGCTGGAAGGCCGCCAGTACGGTGGCAACGGCGGGCCTTTTCTCCGCATGCGGCCGGGTCGCCAGATCGTAGAGCCGGGCCGCGCGCACGCCCGCCAGGCGCAGCATCACCAGATCCGGATGCCGCACCGCGTGGCGCGGCATGAGCGCGATGCCGTAGCCGGAGGCGACCAGCGCCTCGATCACGGTGAAATCGTTGAGCCGCTGCGCGATTCGCGGCTGCACGCCGGTGACCGTGGCGATCGACCGCAGCACATCATCCACCGGGAAGCCGCCCCGCACACTCAACCAGGTCTCATCCGCCAGCTCGGCGGGCACCACCGCCCCCTGCCGCGCCAGCCGATGCTCCGGTCCCACCACCACATCGATCGGCTCGCGCATGAGCACCCGCGAGGCCACCCGCGCCCCGCTCATGGACGCCGACCGCTCATCGCGATGGGTCAGCACCACGTCGTAATCGGCAAGCAGCCGAGGCACTTCCACGGGCGGCACATCCTCATCGGCCGCCACCATCTCCACCCCGGTCTCCGCCAATTCGGCGAGCACATGCGGCAGCAGCAGCGCCGCCCCCGACGGAAACAGCGCCACCCGCACCTGCCCGCGCGGCGACCCCCGATAGGACGCCATCTCGGCCGCGGCCTTCTCCATCGCCGCCAGCACCTCATCGGCCCGTACGACGAGCGCCCGCCCGGCATCGGTCAATCGCACCCGCCGCCCGTCCGGTTCCAGCAGCGCCACCCCGGCCTCGCGAGCCAGCACCTTCAACTGCTGCGAAACCGCCGACGGTGTCATCGACAGCGCCGCCGCCACCGCCGCCACCGTTCCCCGATCCGCCAATTCGCGCAGCACCCGCAACCGCTCCACAGACATGAGCGGCCCCGCGCCGCCGACCTCACTCGAATCACCCACGCGCCCGGTATTTTCCGCACCGCCGCCGGGCGAATCGGGCCGAAGTCCGGGTGGCCGCAGGCTCGCTGTGCCCGGATTGTCCGCCCCGGCCGGTGCCGCGACGGCCTCCGCCAGGGTTCGGGGTGGGGTACCCGCCGGGAGGTGGCGGGGCCCCATCGTGGTCGGGGTGGTGATGCGGCGCGGGCGGGGAACGGTGCGAGGTGGGGTGGGGTGTTCCGGGTCTTCGGGGTGGTGCATAGATAAGTTCTACTACATCATTGGTGCAGAATTATTCGATTGTTCTTACCTATGGATGGCTTCAGTATTTGCCGCATGACCAATCGTGATCGGCTGCTCGGCCTGGGTGTCGTGGTGCTCTGGGGACTGAATTTCCTGGCCATTCGGGTCGGGCTCGATCACTTCGAGCCGTTCTTCTTCGCGGCCCTGCGGTTCGCGGTGATCGCGGTGCCGGTGCTGATGTTCGTGCCGCGGCCGCAGGTGCCGTGGCGCTGGTTGCTGCTGTACGGCGTCGGGTTCGGGATTCTGCAATTCGCGTTTCTGTTCAGCGCCATGCGGGCCGGGATGCCGACGGGGTTGTCCTCGCTGGTGTTGCAGTCGTCCGCGCCCTTCACGGTATTGCTCGGCGCGGTGTTCCTGCGAGAACGGTTGCGGCCCATACAATTCGCCGGTATCGCGGTCGCCATGGCCGGGATGGCGGTGATCGGCTGGGATCGATCGCACAGTGCGGCGCTGCTGCCGCTGGTGCTGACGCTGCTGGCCGGATTGGGCTGGGCCTTCGGCAATATCGGGTCCCGCATGGCGGCGGCGCATGCCGCGCCCGAGGGTCCGGTGAATCCGCTGCATCTGACGCTGTGGATGACGGTGATTCCGCCGCTGCCCATGTTCGCGCTGTCCGCGCTCGTGGAGGGACCGACCACGGGCCTGCACGATCTGGCGGCGTCGTTCTCGGCGACCGGCTGGCCCGCCTATGCCGCGCTGGCGTACATCGTGCTGCTGGGCACCATCGCGGGTTCGGGCCTGTGGACGTATCTGATGAGCCGCTATCCGGCGGGCACGGTCGCGCCGCTGTCGCTGCTGGTTCCGGTGGTGGGCATCGCGGCCTCGTGGGCATTCCTGCATGAGCGTCCGACGGCGGTTTCCCTGCTGGGGGCGGCCATTGTCATCGCGGGGGCGTTCACCGCGACCTCGGCGCGACCCGGACAGTCTGCGAAGTCTGCGAAGCGAATAGTCGGCATTCGGGCATCAATGTTCAACACAAGGTACGCAAAACAGGACCCAACGGACCAAACCCCGGTTCCCGCTGCCTAGGATTCCCCCAGGCGTGGGAGGTAGGGAATGACTGGACAGCGTTTGTCCGTCACGCGGCGAACGGTGCTGCGTGGCGCGGTCGCGGCTGGTGCGCTGGCGGGCGCCGCCGCCACCTTGCGACCCACTCCCGCGCACGCCGATCCGAGTCGCAGCGTGGCCGTGCTGGGCGGCGGTGTCGCCGGTCTCACCGCCGCGCACGAATTGGCCGAACGCGGTTTCGACGTCACCGTGTACGAGCGCCGGGCACTCGGTGGCAAAGCCCGCAGCATCCCGGTGCCGAACAGTGGCCGGGACGGCCGCCCGGAACTCATGGGCGAGCACGGTTTCCGCTTCTTCCCCGGCTTCTACCGGCACATTCCCGACACCATGCGGCGAATCCCGTTCGCGGGCAATGCGAACGGGGTCTGGGACAATCTGGTCGCCGCCTCCGAGGCGCGTTTCTCCCGCCGCGACGCCGATGACGTGATCCTGCCGATGGGTAAGGCCGGGCGAATCTGGGCCACCCCCGACGACTTCCGGGAAACCGTCGGTTCGGCCATCGCCACCAGCACCAAGATGTCCGAGTCGGACGCGCTCTACTTCGCCAATCGACTACTGGTGTTCAACACCAGCTGTGATGCCCGCCGCTACGGCCAGTGGGACAAGGTCGCCTGGCGCGAATACGTGGGCGCGGGCCGCCGCTCCACCGAATTCCGCATGCTGCTCTCGCGCACCCTCACCACGCTGCTGGTGGCGGCCAAGGACGATCTGGCCAGCACCCTCACCATCGGCAATATGGGTGAGCAGTTCCTGGGCAATCCCCTGGAGGTCGCCAATGACGGTGCGCTGGACCGGCTGCTGAACGGTTCCACCAATGAGGCGTGGATCAATCCGTGGGTCGCGCGGCTGCGTGAGCTGGGCGTGAAATTCGCGACCGGCGAGGTGCGCGGACTCGAAATCGCGGACGGCAGAATAACTTCCGCGCGCATCGTGGACGGTTCCGGCGCGGCCCGTCAGGTCGAGGCCGACTATTTCATCTCCGCCGTGCCCACCGAGGTCGCCCGCACCCTGTGGACACCCGAAATCCTGTCCCGCCGACCGGAATTGGCGGGCATGAATCAGCTCATGGTGGATTGGATGACCGGCATCCAGTTCTTCCTCAAGACCGAGACCAATATCGCGCGCGGGCATGCAGCCTACGTGGATTCGCCGTGGTCGCTGACCTCCATCTCGCAGAATCAATTCTGGAACCGCACCCCGGTGACGGGTATGGGCGACGGCACCGTCAAGGACTGCCTGTCGGTGGACATCTCGGACTGGAACACCCCCGGCATGCTGTACGGCAAACCCGCCAAGGAATGCACCCACGACGAGATCGCCCGCGAGGTGTGGGCGCAGCTCAAGGCGCACCTCAATGATCAGCGCGAACTCTTGAGCGATGCCGATCTGCACTCCTGGTTCCTGGACACCGGCATCACCTGGGACGCCGGGGCCAAGCGCAACACCAATGCCGATCCGCTGCTCATCAATACCGCGGGCTCCTGGGCGCTGCGCCCGGAATCGCATACCGCCGATATCGAAAACCTGTTCCTGGCAGGCGATTACGTGCGCACCAATGTGGATCTGGCCACCATGGAGGGCGCGTCCGAGGCCGCGCGCACCGCGGTGAACGCGGTACTGGACGTCTCGGGTTCCAATGCCCCGCGCTGCCAGCTGTTCAAGCTGTACCGCGCCACCGAGCTGGAACCGTTCCGGCAGTTGGACATCGCGCGCTACAAGGCCGGTCAGGCGAATCTCTTCGACATTCCCATGTAGCGACATTCCCTACAAATCACTGGCGGCACACCTTGGTTCGCGCGTTCAATCGAAGTCATGAGCGAGATCAAGGATCCGGCTGAACTGCGTGAACTCCTGGGCGCTCCGACGCCCCGGGCCGTCGCCAAGGAGCGGGTCGCGCTGCACGAGCGCGATAAGGAGTGGATCTCCCTGTCTCCCTTCGTGGTACTGGCCACCAGCGACGCGGACGGCAATTGCGATGCCTCGCCCAAGGGCGATCCGGCGGGTTTCGTGCGGGTGCTCGACGACACCACCATCGCCATTCCCGAGCGGCCGGGTAATCGCCGCGCGGACGGCTATCTCAATATTCTGAGCAATCCGCATGTGGGCGTGATCTTCCTGATTCCCGGTCGCGGGGAAACCCTGCGCGTCAACGGCCGCGCGCGCCTGGTGCGCGATGCCCCGTACTTCGACGACATGGTGGTCAAGGGCCATCGCCCGATCCTGGCCGTCGAGGTGGATGTGCAGCAGATCTTCCTGCACTGCGCCAAGGCTTTCCTGCGCAGCGGCCTGTGGAAGCCGGAGCAGTGGCCGGTCGACACCCTGCCCAGCCAGGCTCGCCTGGTGAAGGAATTGCAGCCCGGCACCACCGAAACGCTCGAACAATTGGAGAAGCACTACTCGCACACCTATGAGGAGCTGCTCTACAAGTCCTGAGTGCGGCGCACCTCACGCGCGCCGGGTCGATGCCGCCTGCGCATCGGCCCGGTCGCACCAATAAACTCGCGGCGTGGCAGACATTTCGGTACGCGGACAGCTGGCGCTGCGGGCGGCGACGGCGGCGTCATGGGCGTCGCGGCGCGCCGGGCGCGGCAACGGTTCGATGATCGGCGGCCTGATCGCGCTGAAAATCGATCCGACGATCATGACCCAGCTCGGGCGGGGTCGCCGGACGGTGCTGGTCACCGGCACCAACGGCAAGTCGACCACCACCCGCATGACCACCGCCGCGCTACAGACGATCGGCGCGGTCGCCACCCAGGCGGACGGCGCCAATATGGATGCCGGAATCGTGGCCGCGCTCACCGCGAATCGGGTCGCGCCGCTGGCCGCCATCGAGGTGGATGAACTGCATCTGCCGCATGTGGCCGATGCGCTGGAGCCGGCCGCGGTGGTGCTGCTCAATCTGTCCCGCGATCAGCTGGACCGGGTCGGCGAGATCAATATGATCGAGCGCCGCCTGCGCGCCGGTATGGCACGGCATCCGGATGCGGTGCTGATCGCCAATTGCGATGACGTACTGGTCACCTCGATCGCCTACGACCATCCGAATGTGGTGTGGGTGTCCGCCGGGAGCGGCTGGGCGGTGGACTCGGCCAGCTGCCCGCGCAGCGGTGAGCCCATCGTGTGGGAGGGCGAGCACTGGTACAGCACCGGCGCGGATTTCAAACGCCCGGAGCCGCAGTGGCGGGTGGACGAGCACGGCATCCACGGCCCGGACGGCCTGGAATTGCCGCTGGCGCTTGCCCTTCCGGGGCGCGCCAATCGCGGTAACGCCACCCAGGCGGTGGCCGCCGCCGTGGCGATGGGCGCGGATCCGCTCGCCGCCGCGAACGCCACCGGCACCGTCACCGAGATCGCGGGCCGCTATCGCACCGTCGAGGTGAACGGGCATAACGCGCGGCTGCTGCTGGCCAAGAATCCGGCGGGCTGGCAGGAGGCGCTGTCCATGATCGACTCCGCCGCAACGGGTTTGGTGATCGCGGTGAACGGCCAGGTGCCGGACGGCGAGGATCTGTCCTGGCTCTGGGATGTGCGCTTCGAACATTTCGAGGGCACCCAGGTGGTGGCGGCGGGCGAACGCGCCACCGATCTCGCGGTGCGGCTCACCTACGCGGGCGTCGACCACATCACGGTGGCGGATCCCTTGCGCGCCATCGCATCCTGCCCGCCGGGCAAGGTGGAGGTGCTCGCCAACTACACGGCCTTCCGTGACCTGAACCGCGACCTGGAAGCGAAGGCCCGCGCATGAGCGAATCGACCGTCCGCATCGGCCTGGTGCTGCCCGATGTCATGGGCACCTATGGCGACGGCGGCAATGCCCTGGTGCTGCGCCAGCGCCTGCGCCTGCGCGGCCACGACGCCGAGATCGTCGAGATCAATCTGTCCGATCCGGTGCCGGACTCGCTGGATATCTACACCCTCGGCGGTGCGGAGGATTCGGCCCAGCGCCTGGCCACCCGTCACCTGCAGCGTTATCCCGGGCTCCAGCAGGCCGCGGGCCGTGGTGCGCCGGTGCTCGCCATCTGTGCCGCCATCCAGGTGCTCGGCCACTGGTACGAGACGTCGTCGGGCGAAAAGGTCGACGGCGTTGGGCTTTTCGACGTCACCACCTCGCCCCAGGACAAGCGCGCCATCGGTGAGGTGGCGACGCAGCCGCTGCTGCCCGGCCTCTCCCAGCCCCTGACCGGCTTCGAAAACCACCGGGGCGGAACCAAACTCGGCGGCGACGCCTCCGGCCTGGCCCGCGTCACCAAGGGTGTGGGCAATGGCGTCGGTGACGGTCTCGAGGGCGTGGTCCAGGGCTCGGTGCTGGGCACCTACATGCACGGCCCCGCCCTGGCCCGCAATCCCGAACTCGCCGACTACCTCTTGAAGCAGGCCCTCGGCGTGGACACCCTGGCTCCCCTCGATCTCCCCGAGGTGGACCAGCTCCGTCGCGAACGTCTGCGCGCCTGACCGAACTCCTCCGGCTCACCGGTTTGTGAAACACCACTCCGTCATCGAGGTCGGGGGCCGTACGGCCCCCGCTAGCACGCATTTCCCGCGACACATAGCCGACACGCATGGCGAGTCTTGTGGCTCACCCTGAATGTGTTGAGCGGGGCGCGACCGGCCGGTAGTGTCGCGCGCGGCCTACTTGATGAGGGAGGTGGCCGGTTGCGCAGGCGCGCGGTGTTCAAAGCTGCCGGTATGGCGGCTCTGCTGGCGGGTATGGGATCCGGGGCCGCGATGCGCGGCGCGGGTACCGCCGCGGCGAATCCGATCTGGAACGCGCTCTTCCAGGCGTGGGTCCCGGAAATCTTTGCGCCGCTGCCTGATCCGCCGGAGCACACCGACGCCATTGTGATCGGCTCGGGCTTCGGGGCGGCGGTCACCGCGCTGCGGCTGGCCGAGGCGGGCGTATCCAATACCGTGCTGGAACGCGGTTCGCGCTGGCCGAACGATCCCAATCGGGAGATCTTCACCGGTGACGATCTGCCGGACGGCCGCGGCTTCTGGCATCGCACCAGTTTCACCGGCGTCACCAAGGTGCCGATGACGTTCGCCGATTTCGGCGGCGTGCTCGACGTCACCGAATTCGGCGGCATCGATGTATGGCGCGGTGCGGCGGTCGGCGGTGGCTCGATCGTCTTCACCGGAGCCATGGTCGCGCCGCCGAAGCATCTGTTCGACACCGTGTTCGGCGGTATCGCCGACTACGACGAACTGGACCGGGTCTACTACCCGCGGGTGCGGGACATGCTGCGGCTGAGCCCGATGCCCGCCGATATCTACAACTCGGCCCCGTTCACGCATTCGCGGGTGTGGGATCGGCAGGTGCGGGCGGCGGGTTATCAACCGGTGCCCAATGATTCGATCTTCAACTGGGATGTGCTGCGCGCCGAACTGGCGGGCGCGTCGCGGGCGTCGGCCACGGCCTCGCGCAGCAATCTCGGCAATTCCAATGGCGCGAAGTTCGATCTGAATCAGAACTACCTGCGCTACGCCGAGGCCACCGGGCGCACCGGGATCTTCCCAGGGCATCGGGTGGATTCCATCGGCCAGGACGGCAGCGGCAAGTACGTGGTGTCGGTGACCAAACTGGCCCCGACCGGTCAGATACTCGGTACCCGCACGCTCACCTGCAACCGCCTGTTCCTGGGCGCGGGTTCGGTCGGCACCTCGGAACTGCTGGTGCGCGCGCAGGCCACCGGCACCCTGCCGAATCTGAACGAGCACATCGGCGACGGCTGGGGCACCAATGGTGATGTGGTGCTGGCGCGCAGCGTCAGCGAGCCCACCACCACCGGTGGCGGCGTGCCCAGCGCCAGCCGCATCCTGGACGAGTCCGGTGTGCCGCTGACGCTCGAAAACTGGTATGTCCCAGGCATTCCCGTGGACACCCTGGCCATCGCCTCGCTCGGTATGGTGCTGGATCCGACCCGGGCGCGCTTCGGCTACGACCGGGCCCGCAATACCGTCGGCCTGAATTGGCCGCGCGCCACCCAGGATCACGTGATCGCCGCGTGCCGGACCGTGGATCGCCGCATCGCGAGCCTGTCGAATTCCTCGGTCGACTATTCGCCGATCGGCTACGACGCCAACGCGGCGTTCACCGCGCATCCGCTCGGCGGCGCGGTCTTCGGCCGGGCCACCGATGTGAACGGGCGGGTGCACGGTCATCCGGGTCTGTACGTGATGGACGGCGCGGGCATTCCGGGCAGTACCGCGACGGTGAATCCGTCGCTCACCATCACCGCGCTCGCCGAGCGCAATATCGAGGCGATCATTCGCGCGGGCAGATAGCTGGACGACGGGCTGCGAGGTTGCTCGCGCACGCTGTATATATGCGTCGCGAGCCATGACGCAGCCCGAGTCACGCGTTTCGGACCGATCCGGCCGGGGCAATTACGCTGGCGCCAGACCGTTCAGTGAGGAAGGGGTCGGCGTGAGCGAAATCGGCGCACCGGAGGCGGAGAAATTCCCGCCGAAGCCACCCGCCCTGTGGACGGATCTGTTCATGCTCGCACTGGCCGTCGTGTCGGTGGCGCTGGTGGTCTGGGTGACGTTCTTCCCGGTCTCCGGGCACACCTATCACGCCATTCGGATCGTCGACTACAGCATCTGCGCGATCTTCCTGGCCGAATTCCTGTGGCGCTGGCGGCGGGAGGCGTGGAGCTGGACGTTCCCGTTCATCTACTGGTACGAGGTACTGGGCATGATCCCGGTGACCAGCCCGTTCTTCCGCGGTTTCCGGCTGCTGCGGATCGTGGTGATCGCGGTGCGCGTCGGCCGGGTGGCCGATCGCGCGCTCGGTGAACGCGTCACCGCCGCCGTGGTGAATCGCTCGGTCGGCGTCATCGTCGAGGCGGTGAAGCGCCCGGTCACCATGGCCGTCATCGATGAGGTCGGCGAGGTGCTGCGCACCGGCCACTACGCCCGCAATATCGCGAACGCGCTGGAGGAGAACCGGGGTGAGCTCGATCAGATGATGCTCGAGCTCATCCGCCAGGATCCGCAATTGGGCCGGGTGCGCTATCTCCCGTTCCACGAGGACATCATTCGCGGTATCGCCGATGCCAGTTTCCGCCTGGTGTTCCAGGTGCTCGCCGATCCGCGCACCGATGAGCTGGTGGCGGATGTGCTGCGCGAGAACATCGATCAGATGCGGACGGCGGTGCGATCCGGGGTGCGGGTGCCGGAGTCGGTGAATCACCGTCTCCAGCAATAGTTCTCACCTGCGCGGCGACAACGTCACCCGTGCTGTGCGGCCTCGCCGCCGCCGTGCCGGAGATCGCCGCCGTGCCGGAGCTCGTCGCCGCCGTGCCGGATGCGATCGCGCGGATTCGCGTAACGCACGGT
Organism: Nocardia sp. NPDC056000; assembly: GCF_042269265.1. Classification (NCBI taxonomy): domain Bacteria; kingdom Bacillati; phylum Actinomycetota; class Actinomycetes; order Mycobacteriales; family Nocardiaceae; genus Nocardia; species Nocardia sp. NPDC056000. The sequence continues at coordinate 238,803 of NZ_JBHJXS010000015.1, forward strand.
CTCCCAGGCGATCAGCGCCAGCAGCACCGCGCACAGCAGTGCCAGTGAACCGAGCGCGGGCAGGGTGGTGGCGAGCGGGATCAGCGCCAGCAGGGCCACGGCGGCCACCACGCGCGGTATGAGCAGTTTGTGTGTCGCGTAGTACCGGAAACCCACCAACGCCAGCAGATAGGCCACTGCGCCCCCGTAAAGGGCATACAGCGGAATGCCGTAGAGCTTGTCCTCGAGCGAATGCCCTTGCGCCCCGCCCACATAGCCGAGCACCTTCTTCAATCCCAGTGACATGGCCACGATTCCGGCGATCATCGGGAAGTGCCAGTAGGTGTAGCAGCCGCGCGCGATCTGAATGCGCCGCTCACCGGTGGAGTGCTCCAGTTCGTGCTCGACCATCAGCGCCGCCACATCGAAGTACGCCCACCACATGAGCCCCGCGACCGCGAGTCCGAGCAGTGAGCCGAGCGTAATGGCCCAGGAGATCGGCAGTCCGGCCACGCCGACGCCGATCGAGACGATGGATTCGCCGAGCGCGATGATGATGATCAGCCCGTACCGTTCGGCGAAATGCTTGGCGGAGTTGACCACCCAGTCATTGCCGGAGAATCCGGTCCACAGCATTTCCCCGGCGAGCGCGGCCAGCCAGAGCAGGATCTGCCAGTCGCCGTGACTGCGCACACCGAGCAGCAGCAGCACCGCGGCGATGGTGAGTGAGCCGAAGGCCCAGCGAATGACCTGTCCGCGCAGCTTCTCGTCATCGGCGCTGGCCATCCAGAACACCGACAGGTGCACCAGGCGCGCGACGAGATACGCGATGACGAAGACCAGCGGCCCGTACCAGCCGCCCGGAAGATCGTGGAAGGCTTCGGGAATGGTGAGCGCGATGACGAACGCCGCGCCCATGGCCACGAACATGGCCACCCGCGCGATGCCCTCATCGGCCTTGACCACATTGCCGAGCCAGGAGTAGCCGATCCACATCCACCACAGCAGCATGAGGATGACCAGCGCGCGCAGCAGATTGATCGCGGTGGTCTCGTGGGCGGCCAGATCGGTGACCATGGTGAACGCGAACACGATCACCAGGTCGAAGAAGAGTTCCAGCTGGGTGACGGAGGCGTCTCGCGCCACCGGCATTATTCGCTTTCGTTGCGCACCGGGCATGTTGGACATAGTGCCGGGTTCGCGGCCCGAAGGGCAGTGTCAGTGACGCGTGTTCACCATCGGCGTCACGCGGTGCCGAAGCCCGGTTCGAGGCGGCCGCCGTAGTGCAGCGGCTGGGAATAGCTCGTGGGTTCGTACCCGGCCTGTTCCACGTAGGGTGCTTCCTCCACCTCGCCGAGTCCCTCGATGCCGGTGACGGATTCGACGAACGAGATGAAGTTCTCGATGGTGGTCTCGCCCTCGCGGCGGGCGGTGCGCTTGAGGAACATGCCCGGTGCGGGAATCGGCAGGTAGAGCTCGGTGTGGTACCAGACCTCGGTCCCGCCGTCCTCGGTTTCGGCGAGGTCGAACCAGCCCTGGCCGCCCGCGCCGGCGCTGGATTCGGAGACCTTCCAGGCGACCCGGTTCTCACTGCAGGTGTACTCGACGACCTGGCGATCGGGGCGGCCCATGAGGGTGGCCGAGACGTACGCCCGCTTGGGGCGGCCCAATTTGTCGCGGGTGGCGACCCGGACGTCCTGATACGAGGGGGACCAGTCGGGAAGTTGCTCGACCATGAGCAACGCCTCCATCACCTGATCGGGATCGATGTCGATGATGAAGCGGTGATCAGTCTTAGTGCGCATTCCTACCCTCCAGCTTGGGCACCGATTGTGACCAGCGTCGCTCGCCGAGTCAACTGTGTCGCATACCGCCCGGTCTTGTCTGGTTCGCCGGAATCACGAATTTCACTGTCGCGCAATGGAATCGGAACGTACCCGTGGGTAAGTTCCGTTTACCTAATTGGTGACCCAGGTCACAGGATGAACTCGAGTCGATAACACGCGAATCGACGCCGAAACTTTCCGGAACTTTCCCGTTGACACCACTCCAGTCGTAGTACTACATTCCTAATCACTACAAACGAAGTACAACGAACGAGGCGGTAACCATGCGAAATCTTGTCTACTACGTCGGCGCCTCCATCGACGGCATCATCGCGGGTCCGCAGGGTGAGTTCGACTTCCTGCCGGTCGACGAGGTCATGACCGCCTGGATCGGTGCGCGCTACCCCGAGACCATTCCGGCCTTCCTGCGCGAATCGGTGGGCCTGCCGGTCGATGAGCCCAACAAGGAGTTCGACACCATCCTCATGGGTCGCGGCACCTATGAGCCGGGCCTGTCCGTCGGCATCGCCAACCCCTATCCGCACCTGAAGCAGTACGTCATCTCCGGCACGCTGGCGCAGGCCGATTTCCCGGACGTGGAAATCGTGAGCAGCGACCCGGTCGAGTTGGTCCGGCGGTTGAAGAAGGAAGAGGGGAAGGATGTGTGGCTGTGCGGTGGCGGAAAGTTGGCCGGGGAGTTGATCGACGAGATCGATCAGCTCGTCATCAAGACCTATCCGGTCATCGCGGGCGCGGGCGTACGGCTCTTCGACGGCGCATTCCACCCCTCCCGTTTCCGGGTCACCCGCCGCGAGGCATTCGAGAATGACGCCCAGGTCACCTGGCTGGATCGCGTAGCAGCGCGGTGACATGCACCGAGGTTTCGTGCAGCCGCTGGAACACATCGAGCAGGACGCGCATCTGCTCATCGGTGTAGTCGTTCATGACCTTGCCGAACTCGCGCGCCAAAACCTCGTAGTGCGGGGCGATTTCGTCGATGCGCTCGGGGATGGCGGTGACGATGACGCGCCGCCGATCCAGCTCATCGTGTTCGCGGCGCACGTACCCGGCCTTGAGCAGCCGATCGATCATCCGCGTGATCGCCCCCGTGGTGAGCCCGGTTCGCTGGGCCAGCTCACCCGCGGTGGCGGGCCCGTCCAGCCGCAGCAGATTGAGACACCGCAGGTCGGTGACGTGCAGACCGAGTTTGTCGGCGATGGCCCCGTGCACCATGACGGCGTCGGTGGCGGTGCGCTGGGCGGCGAGGGTGAGCGCGGCGGCGAGCTCACGGTGTTTTTTCGTCATCCCTTGACAGCATAGTCTGTCCCGCGCAATATCTTACTGAATCAACTATTTACTCAGTCAGATATCGATTGATTCAGGGGATGTCATGACCGCTCAACTCACCGACGAAACCGCCATCCGTTCGCTCTTCGATCGCTCCAACCGGGCGTGGGAGGCGGGGGACGCGCACGCCTACGCCGCCGTGTTCACCTCCGATGCCGACTATGTGACCTGGTTCGGTCAGCGCATCAGGGGGCGCGAGGCCATCGAGGCGTCGCATGTTCCGGTGTTCGCCAAGTATTTGAAGGGCACGCGCCTGGACGGGGAGATCACCGGCGTGCGTTTCCTCACTCCCGATGTGGCGGTCGTGCACGGCCGCGGCGCGGTGGTGAAGGGCAGGCGGCGGCGCGGTCGCTTCAACACGAAAGTGAATCTCTACGTCGCTGTTCGGTCCGAAGGGGAGTGGGCTTTCGCGGCCTTCCACAACACCAAGTACAGCTGGCTCTTCAATACTCTTTCGGGAAGCCAGGATTCGGCCCGTGACCGTTCGGCGACCGGCTAGCCGGGAGGTAGCACGAAAACCGATGGACCTCGGCCGGTAGTCTTGCAGGTCGGTAGCAGCAGTTTGTCGATCTTGGAGGATTCCCGCAGTGGCTCTCGTCGTCCAGAAGTACGGAGGATCCTCGGTCGCCACCGCCGAGCGCATCCGCAGGGTCGCCGAGCGGATCGTCGAGACGAAGAAGCAGGGCCACGATGTCGTGGTCGTCTGCTCCGCGATGGGTGATACGACCGACGAACTATTGGATCTGGCCCAGCAGGTGGCGCCCGCGCCGCCCGCCCGCGAAATGGATATGTTGCTCACCTCGGGTGAGCGCATCTCCAATGCGCTGGTGGCCATGGCCATTCATTCGCTCGGCGCGGAGGCCCGCTCGTTCACCGGTTCGCAGGCCGGCGTCATCACGACCGGTACGCACGGCAACGCGAAGATCATCGATGTGGCTCCGGGCCGGGTGCAGAACGCGCTCGCCGAGGGCACCATCGTGCTGGTCGCGGGTTTCCAGGGTGTGTCCCAGGACAGTAAGGACGTGACCACGCTCGGTCGCGGTGGTTCCGATACCACCGCGGTCGCGCTGGCCGCCGCGCTCAATGCCGATGTGTGCGAGATCTACACCGATGTGGACGGCGTTTTCAGCGCCGACCCGCGCATCGTCGCCGATGCCCAGAAGCTGGACACCGTCTCCTATGAGGAAATGCTGGAGATGGCCGCCTGCGGCTCGAAGGTTCTGATGCTGCGCTGCGTCGAGTACGCGCGCCGCTACAACGTGCCGGTTCATGTGCGTTCGTCGTACACCGACAAGACCGGCACCCTGATTTCCGGATCGATGGAGGACATCCCGTTGGAGCAGGCAATTCTCACGGGCGTCGCGCACGACCGCAGCGAGGCCAAGGTGACCGTGGTCGGCATTCCGGATAAGCCGGGTTACGCCGCCAAGGTGTTCCGGGCCGTCGCCGATGCCGAGATCAATATCGACATGGTGTTGCAGAACATCTCGAAGGTGGAGACGGGTAAGACCGACATCACCTTCACCCTGCCCAAGCTGGACGGCCCGCGCGCGGTCGAACTGCTCACCAAGGCGCAGGGCGAGATCGGCTTCTCGCAGGTCGTGTACGACGATTTCGTCGGCAAGGTGTCGCTGGTCGGCGCGGGTATGAAGTCGCATCCGGGCGTGACCGCCACCTTCTGCGAATCGCTCGCGGACGCGGGCATCAATATCGATCTCATCTCCACCTCCGAGATCCGAATCTCGGTGCTGGTCAAGGACACCGATCTGGACGAGGCCGTGCAGGTGCTGCACCGCGCCTTCGATCTGGGCGGCGATGAAGTGGCCGTGGTGCACGGCGGAACGGGGCGCTAGTCATGGGCGTACGCGTAGGTGTTGTCGGCGCGACCGGTCAGGTCGGCGCGGTCATGCGAAAGCTGCTGGAGGAGCGCAACTTCCCGGCCGATGAGGTGCGGTTCTTCGCGTCCGCGCGCTCGGCCGGTAAGACGCTGCGGTTCCGCGGGCAGGACATCGTGGTCGAGGACACCGAGACCGCCGATCCGTCCGGTCTGGATATCGCGCTGTTCTCCGCCGGCGCCACCATGTCCCGGGTGCAGGCCCCGCGCTTCGCGGCGGCCGGTGTCACGGTCATCGACAATTCGTCGGCCTGGCGCAAGGATCCCGAAGTGCCGCTGGTGGTTTCCGAGGTGAATCCGGAGGCGACCCGCAACCTGGTCAAGGGCATCATCGCCAATCCGAACTGCACCACCATGGCCGCCATGCCGGTGCTGAAGGTGCTGCACGATCAGGCAGGTCTGCAGCGCCTGATCGTCTCCAGCTATCAGGCGGTGTCGGGCAGTGGCCTGGCGGGCGTCGAGGAACTCGCCACCCAGGTGCGCGCGGTCATCGACGATGCCGAGAAGCTGGTGCACGACGGTTCGGCCGTGGATTTCCCGGCCCCGAACAAGTACGTGGCCCCGATCGCCTTCGATGTGATCCCGCTCGCGGGCGCGCTGGTCGACGACGGTTCGGAGGAGACCGACGAGGATCAGAAGCTGCGCAACGAGTCTCGCAAGATTCTCGGCCTGCCCGATCTGCTGGTCAGCGGCACCTGCGTGCGCGTGCCGGTCTTCACCGGTCACTCGCTGTCGATCAATGCCGAATTCGCCGAACCGATCTCGGTCGAGACCGCGAAGAAGCTGCTCGCCAACGCCCCCGGCGTCCAGCTGGTGGATGTCCCGACCCCGCTGGCCGCCGCCGGTAAGGACGAATCGCTCGTCGGTCGCATCCGCCAGGATCCGGGCGTCCCGGACGGTCGCGGTCTGGCGCTGTTCATCTCCGGTGACAACCTGCGTAAGGGTGCGGCGCTGAACACCATTCAGATCGCCGAAGTTCTGCTCGCGGACCGCTGAGTCCAAAGCCCCGAAATCGGGCCGTTCGATCCATCACGGATTGAACGGTCCGTTTTTCATATTCTGGCCTTCTTCAGTCGGTCCAGAGTTCCGCACAGGGTAGTGGTGGAAGTCGATCTATCGAGGAACCATCGGGGGTGGTTGCCGATGTCCCGATGGTGACTTCAATACTGTGCGGACGCAAGTGCGCCGCGAGGCGTTCGGCAATTGCGCGGGCGGCTCGGTAGTCGAGCACCATGCCACCCGGAAAGCGTAGGCGCACATGGACTTCGCGCGTTTGCGGTGCGGCGGTCATGTGCCACCTCTTGTTGTCGGATTGGTGCGACGGGTCCCAAGTAAACGGTAAACACAGAAAAATTGCGGTGCAATAAGAAAAATACATGTTCCATACTGTGCGCCGTAAGCTCGCCCGGCGTGGAATCCTTGTCCGCAGATCCCATCTGGGAAGGAGAAGGGCATGGTAGGTATCGGCGAAACAAGCGGGCGGTGACGGCCGGGAAAGCCGATCAGGCAGAAGGAGTTTGACCCGGTGGCCGAAAGTACCCTAGGGGCACGGGTAGCGGAGTTGCGCCGGCGGCGGGGACTATCGCAGAAAGAGTTGGGCGCGGCAATCAGGCGCTCGGAAAGCTGGGTGTCGCAAGTCGAACGGGATGTACTGCCGGTCGAAAGACTGTCCGTACTCCAGCGACTGGCCGACGTCCTCGGAGTCGCGGTGCGAGACCTGAGACCCGAGGCGGCCGAACCGATGGCCGCCGATCGTGGCGATGGTCATCGAGCCGGATCCGCCGTTTTCGAACAACTGCGACTGTTGCTCACCGGACATCCAGCGCTGGAGCAACTTCTCGGTGACGAGGCCGATCGCGAGTCGGCCGATGAGTTGCCGGGGCTACAGGAACGAGTAGATCTGGCATGGCAGTTGGCGCACGAGTCCCGGCTCGTCGAGGTCGGTAGCGCACTGCTGGAACTGATTCCGGATCTCGAACACGCGGCGCGGACCACCTCCGCGAAACGGCCGGAGGTGCTGACACTGTTGTCACGCGCCTATCAGGTGGCCGCCACCGCATTCACCCGTCAGGAGGAAGTGGACGCGGCCTGGGTAGCCGCCGATCGGGCGCTCACCGCGGCCGAGGAATCCGGTGACGCGCTCAGCGTCGTGGCCGGAACCTACCGCATGGCACAGGCTTTCCTGCGACTACAGCGGTTGGAACAGGCCGAGCAGGCGGCCCGGGTCTCGGTGGCGGCGCTCGCGCCGCAGGTCGCCGATCCCGAGCTGTTGCGCCCGGAAGTGTTGTCGCTCTACGGATCTCTGCAGCTCATGCTGGCGGTGATCGCGGCGACCGATGGCAATCGGACCGCCGCGCGCACCGGCTTGGCCGCCGCGCGCAACGCCGCGCAGCGACTCGGTGAGGGCCGCAATGATTTCGACACCGAATTCGGTCCGACCAGTGTGGCCGTGCACGCGGTCGCGGTGGCCGTCGAATTGGGTGATGCGGGTGAGGCGCTCGATACCGCGGCGTCGGTGGACGCCTCGGTGCTCTCACCCGAACGGCAGGCGCGTTTCCTGGTCGACGTGGCTCGCGCGCACGCGCAGCGACGCCAGGCGCAGGATGCGCTGGGGGCCTTGCTCAATGCCGAGCGATTGGCTCCCGAGCTGGTGCACCATGATCCGCGCGCGCGGGAGGTGGTGCGCGATCTACTCCAGTTCGCGGGTCGCCGACCGGCCGATGATCTGCGTGAACTGGCGGGCCGAGCCGCTGTGACGCCGTAACGCATCCGTGGGTGTGGGGGCCCACGGATGCCGGAACGGACCTTCAGTGAATGCCGGGGGTGCGTGGGTCCGGACCCACGCATGCCAGCAGCTCACAGCCCGGTGGTGCGTCGCTGAACGGCGGCGCCAGCGGAGTGTTCAAGCAGGACAGCACATTACAGCCCGGATAGGCGTCCGGTCCGAGGCCGAACACGGCGAGCGCGATATCGGCGTCGAAGTATTTGGAGGCGTCGAAGCGCAGCGGCGGTTCCACGAACTGCCCGGGATCGGGTACCGGGCTGTCGTGGAAGGCGGCGAACAGCTCCCGGAAGAATTCGTGCGGAACCTCCATGCCGTACTGCAGGATTCCGCTCGCGCCCTGGTTGGTGTGCACGCCGAACACCCCGGTCCACACCACCATCAGGTCCAGGCTGGGGATGATGAACACGTGCTGTAGACCCAGCCCGGACATGGAATACATGTCGGCGGGCAGGAATTCGGCGTTCTCGGCGCAGTCGGGGCCGATCCAGAACAGGTAGCCGTAGCAGCTGTTGGTGCTCGACGAGGTGGTGGCGCGGTGCAGATAGGCCCGCGAGACGATCTCGCGGTCGTGCCAGCGGCCGTCGTTCGCGGTCAGCATGCCGAGCCGGGACAGATCGTCGGGCGGGATCATCAGGTGCGCGTAGCCGTAGGTGTGCCCGGAGCGGTCCCGGGCCCAGTAGTAGTCGCCGCGCTGTATGCCGATGGGGCCGAACAGTTCCCGTTGCGCGAACTCCTGGAGCGGTTCGCCGATGGCCAGTTCGATCACATAGGAGAGCAGGTCGACATTGCGCTGACTATAGGAGAATTTCGTGCCCGGCGGATTGTCGAATGGCACCGCGAGCGCCTGCACCGCGCTGAACGGGTCGACCGGAATGACGCCGGTGAGCCCTTCGGTGACGAGTCCGATTCGCAGACCGGATGTTTCGGTGAGCAGATTCTCCACGGTGATCGAACGATGTTCGGCATCACCGATGCCGGGCGGGAGATAACGGTCGATGGGCGCGTCGATATCGAGTTTGCCTTGATCCCAGGCGATTCCGGCGAGTAGCGAGACAATGCTCTTGGTGACGCTCCAGACATTCCATGGAATATGTCCGGTTTGAGCGTTTTCCGGCCCCTCGCCGATGAGACAATTATGTCGGAAAACCTGCACATTCAATCGGTTTCGGCTTGCCGCGAAGTTCAACGCGTCTCGCAGCCGCGCGCTGTCCAGACCGGCCTGCTCGGGAGCCGCCCGTTCGAATTCCCGGCCCTGCGGTTGCTCGCACTGTATTTCCGGCTGAGCCATTTCCGCCGGCTGCGCGTGCGCGAAACCGCCGCCGCAGATCACCAGTGCCACCGCTACCGCGCCGGCCCAACCCCCGCGCTTGCGCAACATGGGTTTCAGGTTATCCGGCGGGCACTGTCCCAGACCCCGAAACGCACAGCAAAACGCCGCCAGGCGGGGGGAGTCCTGGCGGCGTCGTTCGCGGCTGTGCCGCGAAGCAGCGTCGACGCCCAACAAGCGCCTCTCGGCGGGTGGTCGCTCGTAGCGACGGAGGGTGCGGCCCGGGGCTGTTACCGACGCCGACAGTGGGGATCAACCGGGCCGCGGCGGGATCTATTCCGGCCCCGGCGGTGTGATCTGCGCTACCCGGCGGCTCGTGCGGGTTCGCGCGGCAAACTATTCGGTGCGCACTGTCACCTGGACCGTTTAGCATTCGCACCGAAGACCGAACTTTTTCCCGGGGGGAAGCCTTGACCGACGATCCGGTGATCACCGAACTGACGAGCGTGCTCGAGCAGAACCCCGAGCTGCTGTCGCTGCGGCTGCGGGTGGTCGAACTGCTCGCCGATCGTGAGCGCTACGCGGACGCGCTCACGCACTGCGCGGTCGCGCTGGGTCAGGATCCCGGGAATGCGACGGCTATGGCTCTGCTGCAACGCTGTTCGGCCGCGCTCGCGGGCGGCGCGAGCCCGGCTCCGGTGGCCGCGGCCCCCGCTGTCGCGTCCGGCGGAACCGCGGCCGCCGAGCCCGCCGCGGCGGAGTCCGAGGCCCCGAAGTCCGCGCGCGGCAACGGTTTCGACTGGGCCGCCGCCGAAGCCGAGGTCGGCGACATCATCAAACCGGCGTTCGTGGACGACGACGGTGAACCGCTGGTCGTCAACGAGGGTGATGTGGGGCTGTTCGAGAAGCCCAAGCTGTCACTGTCCGAGGTGGGCGGTATGCAGAACGTGAAGGAGCAGCTGGAGCTCTCCCTGCTCGGCCCGCTGCGAAATCCCGAGCTGGCCAAGGCATTCGGCACCAGTGCGCGCGGCGGGCTGCTGCTGTACGGTCCGCCCGGCTGCGGCAAGACCTTCATCGCCTCGGCGGTGGCGGGCGAGCTGGGCGCGAATTTCTATCCGATCGAGATCGCCGACATCCTCGATATCCACCTGGGCGCGAGCGAACGCAATCTGCACCAGATCTTCGAGGTGGCGCGCCGCAACGCGCCCTGTGTGCTGTTCATCGACGAGGTCGACGCGCTCGGCTACAAGCGCAGCCAGATGTCCGGCTCGGCGGGCCTGCGCACCGTGGTGAATCAGCTGCTCACCGAAATGGATTCGGCCACAGGCGATAACGAGGGCGTCTACATCCTCGGCGCGACCAACCACCCCTGGGATATCGATGTCGCGCTGCGCCGCCCCGGCCGCTTCGATCGCATGATCCTGGTGACCCTGCCCGATCCGGACGCCCGCGTCTCCATCCTGCGCCACCACCTGAAGGACCGCCCCGTCGAGGGCATCGACCTCAAGGCGATAGCCCTGCGCACCGACGGCTTCTCCGGCGCGGACCTGGCCCACATCGCCACCTCCGCAACCCAATTGGCGATGGCCGACTCCCTGCGCGCCGGAGCCGTCCGCCCCATCCGCATGTCCGATATAGATCAGGCCATGACCCAGATCCGCCCCAGCACCAACGCCTGGTTCGAATCCGCCCGCAACGTAGTCGAATTCGCCAACAACGACGGCGCCTACGACGAACTCGCCACCTACATGAAGCGCATGAAGCTCCGCTGACCCGGTTCGGGATCAGGGGCGGGGAAGAACAATGGATAGTCGTATAGAGCGCGCGCAGGTCCTGATCGACCTGGGGCGACTGGAATCCGCTCGAGAACTTCTGACGGAGGTCCTGGCGGGAGATCCGGAGAACGTTCCGGCGCTGGCCAACATGGTCGAGATCGCGTACAAGCTGCGCGAATACGAGCGGTCGCTGAAGTACGGTGCGGACGCTCTGCGGCTCCGGCCGGAGGCTGTATACCTCTGGAAGACAAGGGCGTTGGCCTACTGGCATCTCGGTCAGGAGGCCGAAAAAGGGTCGCAGACGCAGCGGAAGCGAAACGACGAGGTGATGGTCGCGGTCCGGCGTGCCATCGAACTCGACCCGGACGATCCGGAGACCTTGTCTCTGCTCGCCATGGCCCTGCGGCCCGATGACCTGGACGCGGCACTGCGCGCCGTGGACCGGGCGCTGGAGATCGATCCCGAGTCCGCCAACACCCACGCGATGCGCGGCTCCGTATTACGCATGATGAAAACCCGTGGCGCCGAATTCGTCGAACAGGCCGAGGCCGCCTACCGGGAGGCGCTGCGGCTGGATCCGAACCATTCGGGGGCGATCTTCGAATTGGCGGCCATCATGTTCGCCCGTGGAGATCGTGATCCAGCGATCGAGCTCTTTCGCAAGGCTGCGCTCCTCGACCCCCGCTACCGGGAGCAAGTCCGCGAGTACCTCGATCTGGCGGAGCGAACCGATGCCTTGATGAGGCTTTCACAAGCCTGGGGCAGGGGCGGGGATGTTCCCCCGGGGTCGGCCGAGCCCGGGACGAATCCTGAACCCGATCCGCGGCCCCGATCGGCTACCCCGGAATCTGCTGCGCCCGAAGAACTGCCGGTAGCCGCCCCCGCCTCGATCGACCCCGGGCCGGATTCCGAGGTACCACCCGCGTCGGAACCGCCGCCGATGCGGCCGGTCGGGCAGTGGAATGCCGAGGTGCTGACGGAGCTACGGCGATTCGATCCCGACCGCTGGCGTGAGACCACACCGGAAGGTTTCGACGCGGGCGTGGCGAGGCTCCGCGAGTTGCTGGCCGCGAATCCCCGAAATGCCGCCGCCGCACACGAATTGGCGCTGACCGACTGGTTGTGCGGGCGTCGCAGGGCCGCCCTGGCACGGTTGCGCAAGGTGGCGCAATGGGATTCGGAGCGAGGGGATTCGGAACGGGCCGAGCAGGTGGCGCGGCATATCGCGCTGATCGAGTCCGAGACCGAACGGGCCGAGGCCGCGAGAGTGGAGCGGGAGATCGCGGCCGAGGCCGCCAGGGTGCGAGCGCGGCAGCGCGCGGAGCAGCGAGAGCGGCAGCGCCGCAACCGATCCGGGAACTCAAGAACTCGGGAATTGGCCGCAGCGACAAGTTCGCGTCCGCAACGTCGATGGGGCGGAGCGCTACTACTCTTCCCCGTACTGCTGTTCGTGCGACTGGTGGCGAGCGGCTGTTCGGCCGATTCGAGTGGACATCAGCCACCAACGGTGACGAACACCCGGCAGGTGCCGCCCTACAACCCGGCGACCGATCCGGCGTTCGTTTCGTTCCTGCGCTCCCCACCGCCGGTGGTGCCGCATGGATAGCCGGATCGAGCGGGCCGGGGTGCCGATGAGCGGCCGCTCGGCGGATATGAGCGGTCGTCAATCCCTGACCGTCACTACCACCGTGCCCCCGTGTGACCTCATGCTCGATCCGAGTTTCGCCTCCATCTTGAAGTCCCCGCCGTCGGTCGTGCCGCATGGATAGCCGGATCGAAAGAGCCGCTGTGCTGGCCGATTTGGGGCGGTTGGTGGATGCGCGGGAGCTTTTCGCGGAGGTGCTGGCGGGTGAGCCGGAGAACTGCGCCGTGCTCATCCATATGGCGGTCGTATCGCTTCGTCTCAGCGAGCCGGAGCGCGCGCTGGAGTTCTGCGATGCCGGACTGCGGGTGCAACCGGAGAATGCGGAGCTGTGGAAGCACCGGGCGTTCACGCTCTACTTGCTCACGAAATTTGCCCCGCCCGGCTCCGAATCGCAGCGGAACCACCACGGTGACGCGTCGATCGCGGCGCACCGCTCGGTGGATCTCGAGCCCGAGGGCATCGGCTCCCTGCGCGTCCTTGCCCAGGTGCAGAGCCTGACGGATCCGGCGGCCGCGTTGGCGACGGTGGATCGCGCTCTCGCGATCGATTCCGAACGAGCGAGCATGCACGAGGTGCGGGCCGAGATCCTGAGCCGGTTGCGACACCGCGATGCCTCCTTCGGCGATCAGGCCATAGCGGCCTACCGGGAGGCATTGCGATTGGACCCGGAGGATGCCAGGCCCGCCTTCGAGTTGGCATGCCTCGAATACGAGCGTGACGACCTCGCACCGGCGCTCAGCCACTTCCGGACAGCGGTGCGGCTCGATCCACGTTTCGGCAAAAGGGCCCGGCGGTACGTCCGGCAGATCGAGATGGAGCTGGTGCTGGGGCGGGGTCCGACCGCGGCGTCGACACCGAAGTTCGGGGCCGATGAGCCCGCGCTCGCTGCCGCCGTATCCGCTTCGGCCGTGCCCGTGGATGAGCGCGCCCCGAGCCATGAGCAATCCGCGGGATCGACCGCGACCGCCCCCGGTCCCGCGTCTGTTCCCGCTTCTGCGACCGTTTCCGGTCCTGCGTCCGGCCCCGCGACCACGACCGCTCCCGCGCCGCGGCGGAAGCGGCGGTGGGGGCGAGCGGCATTGCTGCTCTTGCCGATTCTGCTGTTCATCCGACTGGCGGTGAGCGGATGTTCGCCGGACGCGAGTGATCCTCAGCCGGTGCGGACCACCGGGCCGGGGCCGCTGTTCCCGATCACCGATCCGGCTATCAAGTCGGGTCTGCGGTCCTTTCCGTCCGTTGTGCTGGTGCCGCATGGATAGCCGGATCGAGCGGGCTCGGGTGCTGGCGAGTCTGGGGCGGTTGGAGGCGGCTCGGGAGACGCTGGGGGAGGTGCTGGCGGGGGAGCCGGAAGATGTTGTGGCGCTGGCCGATATGGCCAATGTGGTGTTGCGGTTGCGGGATTATTCGCGGGCGGTGGAGTACAGCGCGCTGGCGTTGCGGGGGGATCCGGAGAACACGTTCGCGTGGCGGGTGCGGGCGCTGGGGGAGTTGGGGATGGCTCGGGATGCCGGGCTGGGGGAGGAGGCGGTCGCCGAGCATCGGTTGCGGGCGCAGGTCGCCGCCGAACAGGCGGTGAAGATCGCGCCGGAGAACACCGATAATCTGCGAATCCTGGCTTCCACCAAGCGGGATCGGGATCCGGCGGCGGCCTTGGCGACGCTGGATACCGCGCTGGAGATCGATCCGGACGATGTCAGCGTGCATCTGTTGCGCGGATTCATTTTGCGCCGAAATCTGAAGGGGCACACCGAACAAGCCGCAGCTGAGTTCCGGGAGGCGCTGCGGCTGGATCCGGAGAACGCCGAGGCGCTGTACGAACTCGCCTTGATCGATATCGACGGCGGTGATCGGGAAGCCGGGAAGGAGCAGTTGCGGCGGGTCGCGCTGCTGGATCCGGAGTACGGCTCGGCGGTGCGCGATCATCTGAACTGGCTGGACGAGGACGATCAGCGGATCGCGCTGGCCGCGCAGGCCGAGGAAACGCGACGACTGGCGAACCGTTACGCCAGTGCTCCGCAACCGCAGTTCCTGTATGAGACCAAGGCGCAGGCCCGCGGCAAACGCGTCACCAAGTGGGTGGTCGGGGTGGTGATCTTCCTGATCCTCCGGGCGCTCGTCGCGGGCGTTTCGCCTGATTCGAGCAAGACCACGTACACCCCGCCGCCCGAGCCGGTCGTCCCGTCGTGGGCGCGGTATCCACCGCCGACCCTTCCGTATCGCCCGTTTCCGACCTTCCCGACGGAACTGCTGCGGGATTGGCCATCGAACATCCCGCGGCCGGGCTACCCCTATCAGCAGCCGGTGGCCCCGACCACACCGCCGGCCCCGCGGCTGACGGTTCCGCCGGGCGTGAACCCGTTCCAGTGATTTCGTCTGTGCAGGTAGCGAGGTTATTTCAAGGAAACGGCCAGCTTTTCTTGACTAACTCCAGAAAAGGGAGCAGGGTGAAAAAGAGTTTTCCCCCACCCTGAGGAGGCTTCGATGACCAAGCCGACGACCACCAATACCGGTACCCCGGTGGTGAGCGACGACGAATCGCTCACCGCCGGCACGCAAGGCCCGATCCTGCTGCACGACCACTATCTGATCGAGAAGCTGGCTCAGTTCAACCGCGAGCGGGTGCCCGAGCGCATCGTGCACGCCAAGGGCGCGGGCGCGTTCGGTGAACTGGTGGTGACCGGCGACGTCAGCCGCTTCACCAAGGCGAAGCTGTTCCAGCCCGGTGCGCGCACCGAATCGCTGGTGCGGTTCTCCACCGTCGCGGGTGAGCAGGGCTCCCCGGACACCTGGCGCGATCCGCGCGGTTTCGCGGTGAAGTTCTACACCCCGGACGGCAATTACGACCTGGTCGGCAATAACACCCCGGTCTTCTTCATCAAGGATCCGATCAAGTTCCCGGACTTCATCCGATCGCAGAAACGCCTGCCCGGCAACGGACTTCGCGATCACAATATGCAGTGGGACTTCTGGACCCTGCGCCCGGAGACCGCACACCAGGTGACCTGGCTGATGGGCGATCGCGGTGTGCCCAAGTCGTACCGCCATATGAACGGCTACGGTTCGCACACCTACCAGTGGATCAATGCCGCGGGTGAGCGCTTCTGGGTGAAGTACCACTTCAAGACCGATCAGGGCGTGGAGTCGCTGACCCAGGCCGAGGCGGACACCCGCGCGGGCACCGATCCGGACTTCCACCGCCAGGATCTGTGGGAGGCCATCGAGCGCGGCGAATTCCCCAGCTGGACACTGCATGCGCAGGTGATGCCGGTCGCGGACGCCGAGGGCTACCGCTTCAACCCCTTCGATCTGACCAAGGTGTGGTCGCACAAGGACTACCCGCTGATCGAGATCGGCAAGTGGACCCTGAACCGCAACCCGGGCAATTACTTCGTCGATATCGAGCAGGCTGCCTTCGAACCCTCGAATGTCGTTCCGGGCATCGGCTTCTCACCGGACAAGATGCTGCTGGGCCGCGTCTTCGCCTACGCCGACGCGCACCGCTACCGCATCGGCACCAACTACGCGCAGCTGCCGCCGAACCAGCCCAAGGCGGAGGTGAACTCCTACTCCAAGGAGGGCGCCATGCGCTACAGCTACAACGACGCGAAAACCCCGGTGTACGCACCGAATTCGTACGGCGGCCCGCACGCCGATCCGGACCGGGCCCCCGACGGCGGCCTCTGGGATTTCGAACCGACCATGGTGCACGCGGGCTACATCGAGCATGCCGAGGACGGCGATTTCACCCAGCCGGGCACGCTGGTGCGCGAGGTGCTCGATGACGGTGAGCGAGATCGCCTGGTGTCCAACGTGGTCGGCCACGTGCTGGCCGGAGTTCAGGAGCCGGTGCTGAGCCGCGTCTTCGAGTACTGGAAGAACGTCGACACCGAGATCGGCAAGCGCATCGAAGAGGGTGTGCGAGCGGGGCTGAACAGCTAGCGCTATGCAGGAGACCGGGCCCGCACCACGAAAGGCGCGGGCCCGGTGTCGTTTTCGGCGCGAGAGGTCCGTTCAGCGCAGGAGTGAATCGGTGAGCTCCTCGGCCGTTTCGCGGTCCAGGGGGGCGTGGCCGATGATGAAGCGATACCAGAACAGCCCGTAGAACTGGTCCAGCAGCAGATCCAGGTCCGCGTTCGCGCGCAGTTCCCCGCGTTCGCGTCCGCGCGCGAGCGCCTCGCGCGCGACCTCGCGGCGCTCCAGGGCGAAGGTGCGCAGCGACTCCGCGAGATGCTCGTCCCACGCCGCCTCGCGCACCAGCGTCCGCAGCGCCGGTCCGGTCGGAACCCGTTGTGCCCCAGCGAAAGTGGACTCGATCAGCTGGAGCAGGTCCTCGCGCAGCGATCCGGTGTCCGGGCGCGCGACATCCTGTTCGGACCGGTCGGTGAGCGCGTCCAGCAGTAGCGCCCCCTTGGATGGCCACCAGCGGTAGACGGTCTGCTTCCCGACGCCCGCCGCCTTGGCGATGGCGTCGATATTCACCTTGGCCCCTTCGGATTCCGCGAGCAGCCGCAGTGCGGCATCCAGAATCGCCTGGTGCGCGGCCTCATTGCGGCGTCGCCCGGTATGCGATCGTTCCATGCCTGCCTCCTGTGACCCAACTCACCGCTTTGTCGAGACTAAAAGTCTCGGTAACGGCGTTGTCGAGACTGTGGGTCTCGTAAGAGTAGACGGGGCCACATTCAGAAAGGCATTCGACATGACCACAGCGGATTCGGCCACCACCGTCCAGCGGGTAGTCGTCATGGGCGGCAGCTCCGGCATCGGCGAGGCCACCGCCACCACCTTCGCCGCGCAAGGGGCCGAGGTCGTCATCACCGGCCGCACCCGGGACAAGATCGACGCGGCCGTCGCCCGCATCGGCGGCAAGACCACCGGCTATCGCATGGACGCGACCAGCCCGGCCGATATCGACGCCTTCTTCGCGCAGTCCGGCCCGATCGATCACCTGGTCATCGCGGTCAGCGGCGCGGCGGGCAGCGGACCCTTCGCCGAACTGAACCTCGACGATCTCGAAGCGGGCTTCGCGCAGAAGTTCTGGCCGCAGGTGCGCATCCTGAAAGCCGCACTGCCGCACCTGAATCCGACCGCCTCGGTCACCCTCATCACCGCCGCGTCGGCCCGGGCAGCCTTCGCCGGAACCGTGGGCCTGGCGGCCATCAACGGTGCGCTGCAATCGATGGTCCCGCCGCTGGCCGTCGAGTTGGCTCCCATCCGCGTCAACGCGGTCTCCCCGGGTGTCATCGACACCCCGTGGTGGGATCGCGTCCCGGAGGCGCAGCGCCGCGACCTCTTCCACGGCCTGGCCGCCACCACTCCCGTTGGCCGCGTGGGCAATCCGGCGGAACTGGGCCGCGCGGTACATGCCCTGGCCACCAACGGTTTCATCACCGGTGTGGTCCTGGATGTCACCGGTGGGGCCAATCTCCCGACCGGCCGCTAACGGTCCTTGCGCAGCTCCGGGTCGAGTCCGTCGAGAATGCGGCCGACCTGGATATCGAAAGCGCTACTTCGGATCTGATGCATATCCACATCGGGTGCGAGGGTCTGTTCGTCGAACTTCAGGTAGCGGCGGTGCAGGGTCGGGTACGGCCGCGCCGCCACTTCCGCGGCGGGCATGAGTTTGCGGAACCATTCGACCTCGGTGAGCCCGCTGCGCCGGAAGGTGACCTGCGCGGCGGCCTCGCTCAATGCCATGCCGATGACGAAGGAGAAGATCACCGTCACCGCGGTATCGGCATCATCGGGGGTGAAGCCCGCATCCTCCAGCAGGCTGAGCACGGATTCATTGAGCCGCAACATATTCGGCGCGAGGTAGAGCAGGCCCATTTCGCCGAGCACCGTGGACAGCCAGGGATGGCGCAGCATCATCGCGCGCAGGTCCCGGGTGAAGCTCACCATCGCGGGCCGCCAGCCATCCGGCCCGGCGACCGGCGGGGTGAGTTCACCGAAGACGGCATCGGTGACGAGCTCCATCAGCTCGTCCTTATTCGCCACGTGGGTGTAGAGCGAGGTGGCCCCCGCGCCCAGCCGGGCCCCGAGCTTGCGCATGCTGAGCGCTTCGCTGCCCTCGGAGTCGAGTAGGGCCAGGGCCTCGGACACGATCTGCTCCCGGCTGAGTGCGGGCTGATCGCGGCGTCGGCCGCGCGCGGGCTGGCGGGTCCACACCGACTGAATCTGCTGTTCGTCCTCGCTCATGGCCACTTCTCCTTCGTCTGCCGGTCAGCATATCCGCTGCTAGAACGCTGTTCGAATCCCGGTACGGTGTTCGGCATTGCGAACAGTGTACGGAGACCGTACAGTGTTCGACAACGCCGCACAGTGTGCGGTGAAGGTTCTCGAGGGGATATGAAATGACTGCGAAAGACTTGGCCGCGGCGGTGACTTCGCCTGCGGCACAGCGCAACCCGAAGCGCTGGCTGATCCTGATCGTGCTCTGTCTGAGCTCGCTCGTGCTGGTGATCGACAATATGGTGCTCAATGTCGCGATTCCGCAGCTGTCCCGCGATCTGGGCGCGACCACCCAGGACATCCAGTGGGTGCTGGACTCCTACATCCTGGTGTTCGCGGGCCTGCTGCTCACCTCGGGCAGCCTGTCCGACCGGTTCGGGCGCAGGCTGGTGATGGTGATCGGCCTGGCGCTGTTCGGGGCGGCCTCGCTGCTGGCTGCGTACGCCACCTCGCCGGAGACGCTGATCGCGGGCCGCGTGGTGATGGGTATCGGCGGCGCGCTCATCATGCCGAGCACGCTGTCCATTCTGATCACCGTGTTCGACGAGGAAGAGCGCCCCAAGGCGATCGCCGCGTGGAGTGCGGTGGCCATGGTCGGCATGGTCGGCGGTCCGGTGATGGGCGGGGTCCTGCTGAACCACTTCTGGTGGGGTTCGGTATTCCTGTTGAACGTGCCGATCGCGATCGTCGCGATCATCGCGGCGCTGGCGCTCATGCCGGAATCCAAGGGGCCGTGGACGAAACCGGATTTCTCGGGCATGGTGCTGTCGATCGTCGGCACCACCGCGCTGGTGTGGACCATTATCGAATTCCCGGCCAAGGGTTTCTCCGGGGTGTGGCCGTCGCTGATCGTGGCCGTGATCGGCTTCTCCGCCTTCATCATTCGCGAGCTGAAGGCCGAACACCCGATGGTGCCCATGCAGCTGTTCCGCAATCGGGTCTTCACCGGTTCCAGCTTCTCACTGGTGCTGGTGGTGTTCGCCAATGCCGGTCTGCTGCTCGTGCTCACCCAGTACCTGCAGTTCGTGCTCGGCTACTCGCCGATCAAGACCGCGGTGGCCTTCACGCCGATGGCGTTGGCGGCGTTGGTATGCCAGGCCATCGGCGCGGGGCTGATCGGCAAGCTGGGCGTCCGCACCGTCACCATCGGCGGCCTGCTGGTGCTGGCGGCGGGCACCGGGGTGCTGACCACGCTGACCGTGGATTCCGGTTTCTGGATGCCCGCGGTCGCCATGGCCCTGGTCGGCGGTGGCGCGGGTCTGGCCATGCCCGCCGCCATCGGCGCGCTGATGGGTGCGGTGCCGCCGGAGCAGGCCGGTGTCGGCTCGGCGCTGAACGACACCATTCAGCAGACCGGTGGCGCGCTGGGTGTGGCTGTGCTTGGCGCGATTCTGGCGAAGTCCTACACCAACGGCATGCCGGAATCGGCTCCGGAATTGGTGCGCGAGAACCTGGCCCCGGCTATCGGCAGCGGTGACACCGCGATCATCGCCGCGGCGCGCGAAGCCTTCACCAACGCGATGTCGACCACCTTCACCGCCGGTGCGGTCAGCGTGCTGGCCGCCTGCGTACTCGCGTTCTTCCTGATGCGGGGTGCGAAAGCGGCGAATGCGGAAGGTGTTTCGCCCACCGAGCCGGTGGATGACGAGCTGGTCGACGCCCGCTAGCCGTCGAAACGAGAACTCCGCCCCCGGTGCCAGTCCCGGGGGCGGAGTTCTTTTGTGAAGCAGCCGCCGTCAGGACAGCAACTGCTCGATTCGGGTGGTGCAGAAGCCGGTGATATCCATCTCCGGTGGCAGCTGCACCCGATTCGCCATGCGCAGCAGCGGAACCGACAGCAGCACGGCCGCCAGGATCTCGTTGAACACCAGGTTGCGCACCCGCATCCCGCTGCGCTGCTCGTAGTAGGCGATGGTCTCGTCCCGGCTCGGGGTGCCGGGCAAAGGTTCGTGGCCTTCGAAAGTCGAACTGGCCCAGTCCAGGAACAGCAGCCAGGCCAGATCAACCTCGTGATCGCCGAGATGCGCGATCTCCCAGTCGAGGACGCCGCTGACCCGGAAGTCGCTGTCGTACAGGATATTCGACATGCGGGCATCGCCCCAGTTCAGCACCACGTGTTCGGGCTCGTAGAGGTTGGCCCGCAGGTACGCGATGGCGCGCCGATACGTCTCCGGCCGGCTGCCGCCGGTCGCCCAGGTGAGGGCGGCGTCCAGATAGTTGACCAGCTGCTGTACCGGCTCCGTGCCATGCCGGGACAGTGCCAGGAAGTCCAGTCGCAATGCCCGCCAATCCAATTGGTGAATCGCCGCGATGGTGTCGACACAGCCCCACCACATGCGGGCGCGCTGTTCGGGCGTGGCCTCGAAATAGTTGCCCGCCGCATGATAGGAGGGATAGTCGCTGGGCGCCGCACCCGCGAGCCGGTTCATGACGAAGTACGGGCTGCCGAGATCGGTGTCGCCGCGGTCCAGCCATATCGGCGTCGCCACCGGAATGCCGGTGCCCGCCAAGCGCTGCATGACCAGCACCTGCCGCAGCAGATCGTAGTCCGGGAACAGCGCCATCTCCGGCGGCCGCCGGAAAACCAGTGGCAGCGAACCGCTTTCGTCCCCGACCTCGAAAAGATATGTCTCGGTGGCGAAGCCGCGATCGGTGCGCTTGAAATCGTGGACCGTGGCACTGCCGGACACCGGGAAGTTCCGGTGCACCAGCGGTTCCAGGGCCGCCGCCAGTCGCTCGGCGGGTAGTCGAATGGCGTTCACGCTCAGTACCCTTCGTACCCGTACTTCTCATTGCGGCCCATGAAGACCATTTCGACCAGGCCGTAGCCGACCTTGCCGTCGGTCTCGACCCGGCAGAAGGTCTCGCTCAGCATGCTGACCTGTTTCAGGTCCGCCGTATCGGTGAGATCGGCGACGAAGCTGTCGCTCCATCGTTCGCCCTTCCAGACGCCGGAGGCGTAATCGCGATACAGGTCGTATCCCGCGAGCCCGGGCCAGAAGTCCGAGACCGGGGTGATGGTGAATTCGCGGGTCTTACCGGCCGCGTCCACAATGCTGAACGTGCCGCCGCTGACGATGCGGAAGTCGTCGCGGAAGGTGAGCTCGTGTCCCGCGTCGCGCACCGGCTGTGGTTGCGCGTCGGAGCCGAGCGGTGACAGTACGGTGCCCTCGAAATGCCAGCGGTGTCCCTCCGGCGTCTCGCGCTGTGCGAAATGCACCAGCTCGTCCTCGAATTGGAAGATGCCCATGTAATAGAGGACGCCGTCCGGAATCTCGGAGGGCTGCAGGATGCCGCCGCCCTCGTTGATGGCACCCCCGCCGCCGCCGTGCCGGGTGCCCCAGGAGTGATCGCGGCCGAACCACCAGGTGGCCGGATCGATCTCGATGCGCGCGCCTTCGACCTCGAGCCAGCCCGAGACGCGCCCGTTCTGGTAGTACCGCCGGGCGTCCTCGCGCACCCGTCCGCGCGTGCGGAAGAAGGCGGGCTCCTGCTCGTAAGCCGGGAATTGGGCGTCGAATTCGAGCTGGAGCCGGATGCCGTGCTCATTGTCGGCGAGGGTCGCGCGCACCTTGCACAGCGGTTCGACGATCTCGTAGGTGAACGGCCCGACCTGCCAGGAGCCGAGGCCGTCATAGCGGTCGTCGATCTGCCGGGACAGGCGCACGGTATGCGCCCGGTCGCCGATGGTGATCATGGCGTAGGCATCGATGAGATTGCGGTTGGGGTAGCGCGCCATACCGGTCATGACGCTCACTTCGCCGGTGGTGTCGAAGCCGTACATGACCACGCGTTCGGTCCAGCGCAGATCGCTCTGCTGCACATGGTCGAACGTGGTGGGCAGCTGATGGCAGAGCAGTTCGTCCTGGGGCGTCAACATTGACGGGTGCCTCTCGGTGGTAATTCGAATACGAGGCACAGCGTATTTGAAAGAAGGTCTGGATGTAACCTCAATCGCAGAAATTCTCGTCGACCAGTTGGGAGAACCCCGGTGAGCGCACCGTCGCAGGCCCGCTCCGGCCCCGGCCGCCCCCGCGATCCGCAACTGGACGCGCAATTGCTGACCGCGACGCAGGAACTGCTGGTCAGCGAGGGTTATCAGGCCACCACCATCGCCGCGGTGGCGCGCCGGGCGGGGGTGGTGACCACCTCGATCTACCGTCGCTGGCCGAGTAAACGGGCCCTGGTCGAGGATGCGATCTTCGCGCTCGACGACTTCAACCATCCGGTCCCGAGCGGTGATCTACGCGCGGATCTACTCGCCTGGACGCGACTGTTCCTGTCCGCGTCGGCGCATCCGGCGGCGCGCTCGGCTATTCCGGGACTGCTCTCGGAGTATCACGACGACCACGACAGCTACCGTCGGCTGCTCGATCGCGGTGAACTGCCGACCCGGGAGGCGCTGGGCGAGTTGCTCGCCGGCGCGATGGCGGCGGGGCAGGCCGATCCCGGCTGTGACGCGGACGCGGTGTTCGAACTGCTGCGCGGCGCGACCCTGTTCCGGGCGCTCACGCACGGCACCGACGACGCCGATGTCTTCTGTGCGCAGATCGCCGATGCCCTGGTGGCGGTGGCGGCGACCCCTGCGGGTCAGCGTATGAGGCCGAACCAATAGATCACACAGGCCAACACGAAGACGATCACTGTTTCCATCGTCGGATCCAATCTCCTTGGCGCACTTATCTCCACGATACCGGGTATCAAGATCACCCGGCGGTGGGATTCGAAACGCGGAACCCGCCGATCCTGACACCCCTCGTGGACAGGTTCGGCGGGTTCCCGCGCCCGGCCTGCCGCCCCCTTCGCGGCAGGACATCTGTGGTGGCTGTACCGGTGTCCCGGTGTTGCACACAACAATGCGGGGCCGTGCTTGGCACGGCCTTAAGAAGATCTTGCATTCATGAAAAATGCTGGTGCTGAACAGAATTCAGATTTCTCGACCCACCTTCAGGGTGTACGCGAAGGCGGCCGCCGCGGTCAGCGCCAGCAGCAGATAGCCGAGCGTGTAGTCGTGCCGGGAGCTGTAGACCAGGCCCATGACCAAGGGCGGGAAATAGCCGCCGAGCCCGCCCGCCGCACCGACCACGCCGGTCACGGTGCCGACCCGGGCCGGATCCACCAGCTTGGCGATCAGCGCGAAGACGCCGCCGGTGCCCAGGCCGAGGAAGAACGCCATCAGCACCAGGCTGGTACCGGCCGGAAACTCCTGCGGCGGTTCGAAACTCAGCACCACGGCCATGATCGCGGTGCCCGCGAACGAGATGGCCAGCACCTTGACCGGCCCCAGCTTGTCCGAGAGCGTGCCGCCCAGCGGCCGCGCCAGCACGCCCGCGATGGAGAATCCGGCGGTGCGCAGGCCCGCATCGGACTGCGCGAACTCGTACACATTGCGCAGCACCGTCGGCAGATAGGTGGAGAAGGCCACGAAACCGCCGAACGCCACCGCGTACAGCAGTGAGCCCTGCCAGGTCGCCTTGAGCTTCAACGCTTCTCGGATGCGCGGCAGCGCGGGCTCGGTGGCCGGGCTCCAGTTCGGTGAGTTGCGGCTGAACATCAGCATGATCACGCCCATGATCGCCAGCGCCACGGCCATGATGACGTGGGTGGTGGCGCGGCCGAGGTGATCGACCAGCCGCGGGGTCAGCAGCGCCGAGAGCGCGGTACCGCCCATGCCCGCACCGAACACGCCGGTGGCGAAGCCGCGTCGGGCCGGTTCGAACCAGGCGTTCACGAACGGAACGCCGACCGCGAACGAGGTGCCCGCGATGCCGAGGAAGAAACCCCAGAAGATGAGCGCCCCATAGGAATTCGACCAGCCCACGAAGAGCGTGGGAATGATCGATATGAAGCAGATGACGGCGAACATGAGCCGTCCGCCGAACTTGTCGGCGAGCACGCCGGCCGGTATCCGGCCGAGCGAGCCGACGAGCACCGGTGTGGCCACCAGCATCGAGGTCTGACCGGGGGACAGACCCAAATCGTCTGTGTAACTACCGGATAGCGGTCCAATCAGGTTCCAGGCCCAGAAGGTGAGGCCGAAAGCCAGTGTAGCGAGCGTGAGGTTTCTCGCATTCATACCGTTTGTCTAGCAGAAACGCCGGTCAAAAGGACTAAATTAGGCCAATTCGGCGCGCCTGATCGACCCCGGCCGGGTCCCCCGCACTATGGCTGCTGTCAAGTTGCGGAATGCCTCAGGAGGCGCATGTGAAGTTGTGGCGATCCCGCTGGTTACGGGCGGCTGTGCTGCCCGTGCTGGTGGGTGCGACAGCGGCGGCCGGGCCGGTGGCCCGGGCCGACGTCATCCCCGAATTACCGCTCATCATCGATGTCAGTACGCCCGCGGACGGGCAGTGCGCCGGTCCGCTGCACGGCACCACCGCCGTGTACTTCCCGACCGGGGTGCCCGCGCACACCGATGTGGAATGGCGAATTCTCGGCGGCGGACAACCGATTCGCACCGGCATCATCCCGATGAACAGCGATGTGATGACGATCGGCTTCGATATCGGCCAGGACGAACTACCCGCGGACGGCCGACTACGGGTGGACGCCCGGGCCAGAGTCCCCGGCGGCGCGGCGAGCGGTTACGGCAAGCCCTGGAACCTGCGGGTGGGCCGGGAATGCCGCCCGCTGCACGTGGTCTCGGCCGGTGACGCGGTCACCTGGGGGCAGGGCCTGGATCTGGACCGCACCTTCGCCGGGCTCACCGCCCAGACGCTCGGCGAACAGACCGGGCGGGCCACCCGGCTGCACGACTATTCGGTCTCCGGTGCGGCGCTGGACGCCCCCGGCCTGCACACCGGGGCGGGCGATGCGCAATGCCCCGTGGATCCGAAGACCGCCGACGAATCCGGCGCGAATGAACTACCCGATGTGTTCTGCCAATTGGAGCAGGCGGGGGCCGAGGCCCGCGCGCACGGTTATCCGGTGGACCTGGTGCTGCTGGACGGTTGTATCAACGATCTGGATCCGGTCTTCGGCATTCCGGTCGGCGTCACCCCCGGCACCAAGGATCTGACCGCCGCGATACGGCGGGAATGCGGCGGCATCGGAGCCGAGTCGGCGAACCCCGCCGCGCACGTGCCGTATTTCAGCGGCGCGAAGCTCGGCTACGGCGGCCGGGGTATGCGTGCCGCGATCGAGAAGGCGCACGCGCTGCCGGGCAATCCGAAGGTACTGGTATCCAACTACTTTCACGGTGCGGACGCGCCGGGCGTGCCGGAAGTGTTGCGGGCCCGCTGGTCCGAATTCGTGCGCGTCTCGGCGGAGTCGTTCCGGCAGGCGGCGGCCCAGGCCAATGCCGCCGCGGGTGAGGCGTTCGCGGTCGCGGCCGACGGTCTCGCCAGTCAGGACGGTGATCGCAAACTGTGGATGAATCCGCTCGGCGACGAGGAGATCTCACTGCGCCTGCTGGCCTGCCCGCAACTCACCGAGGTACCGCCGCAGTGCCGCGCGACCGCCATCGCGCACGCGGACCCCGAGGGTGCGCGGGAGTACGCGAGGGCCTTCCTGCTGAACCCCGCCATGCGCGAATGGTTCGGCGGCGGTGGACCTTCGGGTGACGGGTTCACCATCTCCCGGACGGCGGGTCCGGCCGGGACGATGGTGGACTTCGACGCCGAACCGGCGGGCGGGGCGATCCGCCAGTACGACTGGTACTTCGGCGACGGCGCGCACACCGTCACCACGGGTACGGCGGTCTCGCACGCCTACACCGATCCGGGTCCGCATCTGCCGCGTCTGCTGGTGACGGATATGACGGGGCGGCAGAGCGTGTACGAGCTCGGCGAACCGATCGTGATCGAGTAGCCGAGCGGTTATTTCAGTGCGGCGGCCAGTTCGGCGATAGCGGTATCGGAGACCGGATATCCGGGGAAGTAGCAGCACACCCGGGAGATTCGGTCTCCGAACCGATTCCGGATCTCGTCCGCGCATTGTGCGGGCGTTCCGGTCACGGTCAGCGCGTCGACCATCGGATCGTCGATCAGCCCGGCCATCTCCCGCCAGCGGCCCTGTTTGGACAGCAGATTGAGTTCGGGTTGCAGATCCGCCCAGCCCTGCACTTCGAGCACCGGGCGATAGGACGGCGTCGAACCGTAGAAGGCCAGCAGATTGCGCACCGCCTGTCGTGCGACCGCGATCTGCTCCGCCGAATCACCCATGGCGACAATGGCTTCGGCGATGATCTCGAAGGGCCGGTCCGAACCCGCCAGCCCCTTGTCGATCGCCGGTAGCGTGCGCTCGCGGAAGTGCCGCTCGGTGTTGAAGGGCATGACCAGCACCCCGTCCGCCACCCGCGCCGCCATCTCGGTCATGCGCGGGCCGAGCGCGCCGACCAGAACCGGCGGCACGCCATGGGGATTGGGGCCGGGATCGAAATTCGGCGGCATCAGGGTGTGCTGCCAGAATTCGCCGCGATAGC
Source organism: Nocardia sp. NPDC056000 (assembly GCF_042269265.1). Classification (NCBI taxonomy): domain Bacteria; kingdom Bacillati; phylum Actinomycetota; class Actinomycetes; order Mycobacteriales; family Nocardiaceae; genus Nocardia; species Nocardia sp. NPDC056000. Next base: position 265,971 of record NZ_JBHJXS010000015.1, read on the forward strand.
TCAGGCGTTCCCCGGTCTGCCAGGCGCGCAGGATCTCTCGCACCGCGACGACGGTATCGCCCATGCGATCCACCGGGCGGGACCAGATGCTGCCGTAGCGGCGCTCGATATGCGGCCGGATCTGCGAACCCAGGCCGAGCCGGAATCGGCCGCCGGACAACAGGTGCAGGTCATAGGCGGCGTGCGCGAGGTGAATCGGGCTGCGCGGGAACGCGATCGCCACATTGGTCATGAGTCCCAGTCCGCTGTCCGCGGCCAGGGTGAGCGGCAGGAAGACATCGTGCGCGCCCTCGAAGGTGAAGATGCCGTCCACCCCCGCCGCGCGCAATTGCCGTGCGCGCGCGGCGGATTCGGCGACCGGGGCGTTCAGCCAGATATCGAGCGGCAGTGCCATCGCATTCCCATCGGTTCGGTCGCACAAAGAACTCCGCCCCGAGCGCTGAGGTCCTCAGGCCCGGGGCGGAGTGGTCACCGCGCGTTGTGGCCGGTGACCGGCGGTTCCGGAACCGTAAGGGAAGTAACAGTTTTTCCGGAACCGCCGTCCTGCTCGGTGCTCACGCGCCGATGAACTCCGCGGCCTTCTCGCCGATGAGGTAGCTCGGTGCGTTGGTGTTGCCGCCGGTGATGCTCGGCATGATCGAGGCGTCCGCGACGCGCAGACCCTCGATACCGTTCACCTTCAGCGTCGGATCGACCACCGCGCGCTCGTCCACACCCATGCGGCAGGTGCCGACCGGGTGGTAGATGGAGTGCACGCGGTTGGGCAGTTCGGCGCGCAGCGCGGTCTCGTCCTGCAGCGCGGGGCCGGGGGCGAGCTCCTCGGTCCAGTCACCGGCAATGCTCTTGTGCGCCATGATCTCCCGGATCATCCGAATGCCCTCGATGAGGAATTCGGTATCCCGCGGATCGCTCAGGTAGCCCGGATCGATGAGCGGGGAGGCGAACGGATCGTTCGAGGCCAGCTTCAGTTCGCCGCGGCTCTTGGGGTAGATGAGGCTCGGGAAGATGGTGAAGCCGGGACGGCGATCCACCAGGTGCAGCTTGTCCTCATCCTGGTTGGGGATGGGGTAGCTCCACGGCAGGGTGTGGATCTGCATATCCGGGTAGTCGCCCTCGGCGTACTTGGTCTTGACGAAACCGCACGCCTCGAAGACCGTGCGCCCCATCCAGGAGCTGCCCGGGCGGGCCAGTTCCTGCATGATGCCGCTGGCGAAGTGGGTCGGAATACCGCGGTGGATGGCCTTTTTGGAGATGAAGGTCATCGGCACGAACAGGTGATCGTGCAGGTTCTGCCCGACCGGCAGATCCGCGAGCACGTCGATGCCGAGTTCACGCAGGTGCGCGGCGGGGCCGACGCCGGACAGCATGAGCAGCTGCGCCGAGCCGATGACGCCACCGGAGACGATGACCTCCTTGGCGGCCTTGATGATTCGGCGGGTGCCGTTCTTCTCGGCCAGTTCCACGCCGGTGGCGCGGCCCTTCTCGATGACGACCCGGGTCACGTGCACATGGGTGAGCACGGTCAGGTTCGAGTTGGGGCGGTCGGTGATGAAACCGCGCGAAGAGCTGTAGCGCAGACCGTTTTTCACGCTCTGCTGGAAGATCGAGATGCCTTCCTGCGATTCGCCGTTGTAGTCCTCGATGATCGGCGCGCCGAGGGTGTCGGAGGCGGCGACCATGAACTGCTGGGCGATCGGGGTCAGGTCCTGCTGCCGGGTGACCTCGATGGGGCCGCCCGCGCCGCGCACATCGCTCGCGCCGTCCTGCCAGTTCTCCAGGCTCTTGTAGGCGGGGAGCACCTCGTCGTAGCTCCAGCCGGTATTGCCCTCGGCGGCCCAGGAATCGAAGTTGGCCCGGTTGCCGCGCACGTAGAGCATGCCGTTGACGGAGCTGGAGCCGCCGAGCACCTTGCCGCGCGTCATGGGGATCTTGCGATCGTTGGCGTGCTTCTGCGGGATGGAGAACTGCTTCCACGTCACGCGCTTCTTCAGCTGCGGGACGGTGTGCACCATGCTGATCGCGCCGGGCATGGTGACCAGGCGGGTGTTGTCCTTGCGGCCTGCCTCCAACAGGATCACGCTGGCGCCGCGCTCGGCGAGCCGGCCGGCCACGATGGCGCCGGCGCTGCCCGATCCGACGACTACGTAATCGGCCTCGGTTGCGTTGTCCCCGGAGCGCGGAGAAGCGGTCATTCTTCGTTACCTCATCCTTGAGTGTGCCTGCGGTCACTGTAGAACAAGTTCTAGTCTGCGCACAGGGCGGACTTGATGTCCAGCCATGCGGGCGACCTCAGGGGCCGAAAATATGATCATCCGCCGGTAGGTAGAACTTGTTCTAGAGATGCTGCGTATTAGCTGGCCTCGTGGGTTGCTGCCGGGGCGGGTTCGGCCCGTCGAAACCATGGTAGGAGCGGCCCGAGCGTGGTTCAATTCACATGAAACGCGTTTCAGTTTTGCGATCATGGCGGCAATACGCGCGAGGAGGAACAATGATTGTTCCGTCGCTACCGGCAGGTTTCGATTTCACCGATCCGGCGCTGTGGGCTGATCACAGCCCCGCCCAGGAGTTCGCCGCACTGCGGCGCACCGCACCCGTCTGGTGGAATGCCCAGACGCCCGAACAGGCGGCCCCGTTCACCGACGCGGGATTCTGGGCGATCACCCGGTACGAGGATGTCAAGGAGATATCCCGGAGGCCGGACGTCTGGTCCTCGCATGAAAAGGGTTCCATCATCCGGATGCCTGCGGATTCGCTACCGGAACAGTTGGAACTGTCACGAAATGCGTTGCTGATCAATATGGATCCGCCGAAGCACACCAAGATTCGGCGCATCGTCTCGCAGGGCTTCACCCCGCGCGCGGTCGAGGGATTGCGCAAGGCCCTCACCGAGCGCGCCGCGGCGATTGTCGCGGAGGCGAAGGAGACCGGCGGCGGCGATTTCGTGGAGCAGGTGGCCTCCGAACTTCCGTTGCAGGCCATCGCCGAACTGCTCGGGGTGCCGCAGGATGATCGGCACAAGCTGTTCCACTGGTCCAATCAGCTGTTGAACTTCGATGATCCGGAGTTCGCCGGGGCCAATATGCAGGCCAATGCCGAACTGCTCGGATACGCCTACAACCTGGCCGAACAGCGCCGCGCCTGCCCGATGGACGATATCGTCACCCAGTTGGTGACCGCCGATATCGACGGTGAGGCACTGGGTTCGGACGAATTCGGCTTCTTCGTCATCCTGCTGTCGGTGGCGGGCAATGAAACCACCCGCAATGCCATTACGCACGGTATGAAGGCGTTCGTCGACAATCCGGAACAGTGGGAGCTGTACCGGGAAAAGCGGCCGCGCACCGCACCCGATGAAATCGTGCGCTGGGCGACGCCGGTCACCTCATTCCAGCGCACCGCGCTGAGCGATACCGAACTCGGCGGACAGGCCATCCGCGCGGGCGATCGGGTCGGATTGTTCTACAGCTCCGCCAATTTCGACGAGGACGTGTTCGACGATCCGTTCTCGTTCAATGTGCTGCGCGATCCCAATCCGCATGTCGGATTCGGCGGGACCGGTGCGCACTTCTGTGTGGGCGCGAATCTGGCGCGGCTGGAAATCGATCTGATGTTCAATGCGATCGCCGATGTCATGCCGAATATCACCGAGCTCGAACCGCCGCAACGGTTGCGCGCAGGGTGGATCAATGGGATCAAACACTGGCCGGTCAACTACGGGTGAGCGGCTGTTCGCGGCGAACCCGTTCTACTATGCGAATGTGACCTCACTTCGCGAAATTCCCGTACAGACCCTGGACGACAAGCCCACCACCCTCGCCGAGCTGGCCGGCGACAAGGTGGTGCTCTTGGTCAACGTGGCCTCCAAATGCGGTCTGACCCCGCAGTACAACGGCCTGGTGGAACTGCAGAACGCCTTCGGCCACCGCGGTTTCACCGTGATCGGCGCGCCGAGCAACCAGTTCATGGGCCAGGAGCCCGGCACCGCCGAGGAGATCGCCGAATTCTGCTCCACCACCTACGGTGTGGACTTCCCGCTGCTGGAGAAGCTGGAGGTGAACGGCGACGGCGCGCACCCCATCTACCGCGAGCTCACCCAGACCGCCGATGCCGACGGCACCGCCGGTGACGTGCAGTGGAACTTCGAGAAGTTCCTGATCGGCCGCGACGGCTCGGTGCTGGCGCGCATCCGCCCCCGCACCGAGCCCACCGACCCCTCGGTCATCGCGGCGATCGAGAGTGCGGTCTAACGCGTGCGCCTGCGATAACGCACCGCACACGGCTGTTCCAACTGCACGACCATTTTCGAATGGTCGTTGCGGTAGCTGTCCGACGGCTGGGAGAGTTCGAACTCCCAGTCGCGCAGCAGAATCGAGAAGATCGCCTTCAACTGCATGAGCGCGAAGGCCGCGCCGACGCAGCGGTGCCTGCCCGCGCCGAACGGGATCCAGGTCCAGCGATTGACCAGATCCTCCTGATTGGGATCGATATAGCGGGCCGGATCGAAGATATCCGGATTCGGGAAATCCTCCGGAATCCGGTTGGAGACAGCGGGTGTCGCCGCCACCAGATCGCCCGGCGCGATGCGATGCCCGCACACCTCGAACTCGTCCTGCGCCACCCGCATCAGAATGATGAGCGGCGGATGCATGCGCAGCACCTCCTTGAGCACCGCTTCCAGGCGCGGAATCTGCCGCAGCGCATGGAAACTCACGTCCGCGCCATCGGCGTACAGCTCATCCAGTTCGGTCACCACGCTGCCGAGCACTTCGGGATTGCGCAGCAGTTCGATGATCGTCCAGGCGGCGGTGCCGGACGTGGTGTGATGGCCCGCGAACATCATCGAGATGAAGATGCCGGTGATCTCGCTGGCCGAGAACCGGGGCTTGCCCTGTTCGTCCAGCACCGACACCAGGACGTCGAGCATGTCCCGATCCTCTTTGCCCCGAGGCGGATTCGCGAGTCTGCCCGCCATGATGTGCCGCACCAGCTTCACCAGTTGATGCCGGGCCTCATCGCGGCGGCGGAAGCTCTCGATATCCGCGTTCGGGTCCACGTAGCAGTAGGCGTCGGTGCCGCGCTCCAGCTCGTGATAGAGGTGTGCGAACCGGTCGTCGAGCTCCTCGCGGAACTTGGTGCCGATGAGGCAGGCCGAAGACGTGTAGATGGTCAGCTCGGCGAAGAATTCGAGCAGATCGATCTCGCCCTCGTCACCCCAGGACGCCAGCATGCGATCCACTTCGCGGGCGATGGTGGTGGCGTGCCCGCGCATCTGATCACCGCGTAATGCGGTGTTGTGCAACATTTCCTTGCGGCGTTCGGGCGGTGCGTCGAACACCACGCCCTCGCCGAAGATGGGCTTCATGAACGGATAGGCCGCGGCCTGATCCAGATCCTCATCACCCGCCCGGAAGAAGAACTCGTTGGCCTGCGCACCGGACAGCAGGATCACATCCCGGGTGGCGAGCCGGAACGAGCCGATATCACCGCATTCGGCGCGCACGCGCGCCATCAGGGCGATGGGATCGGTTCGGAACTCTTCGAGATGGCCGTGCTCGTGCTCGCCGCCCGAGACCTGCTGGGGCTTGACCAGGGTCATCGGAATACCTCCCGCGCTGGAGTAGACACCTGTCTGGACGGTACTACGGGTGTGCGGGCGCGGCAAGAGATTTCACTGGGGGATAAACGATTTCGAGCGGAAAGCGACCGCGGAAGGTCAGCCGCGCAATGCGTGCAGTGCGGCCTTCTCCAGCCGGTCCGCGATTTCGGCATAGGAGGCGTAACCCATGCCCGCGCGCACCAGTGCGCCCGCGTACAGCAATTCCAGGGTTTCCACCATTTCGAGATCGCCGTCCGCGCCGAGCGCGTCGATCAGCCGCTGCCGAATCTCGCTGCCGATGCGCAAACGCAGATGTGCCACATCCGGATCGGTGCCGAGCAGCGCACTGGTCACCGCGCCCGCCAGCGCGGGCTCATCGGCGACCAGCATGGCGATCTGCCGCAGCACCGCCACCGCCCGCTCGGTGCTGTCCGCATCGGCGAGATCGGGTGCGGGCGTGGCCGCCAGGCGTCGCCAGAACATCTCCGCGACCAGGTGTTCCTTGGAGGAGAAGTAGGTGTAGGCGGTGGCCGTGCCGACCCCGGCGGCCGATGCCACCATGCGCACCGTGAGTCCCGCGAACCCCTCGCGCGAGAGCACCTCCATCGCCGCCCGGGTGAGGCGGTCGACGGTCTCGGCCTGCTTCTCGGTGAGGCGGCGGCGAGTGGCCTCCATGTTTACGACCGGGCGGTCGGAAAGAGAATCAGACACGTGTCCGGATGCTACTATGGCGCTGCTCTCCGGGCAACTCGCCGATACGCAATCCGTATCAATGCGCGCGCCCCAGAAAGGTTTTCGGATGACTCAGGCCGACATTTCCGCCGATACCGCCGCATTGTTCGCACTCGCCGAACAGGCCGTCGGATTCATGCCACCGGAAGAAGGCCGCGCGCTGTACGAAGCCGCCCGCACCTACGCGGGCGACGGCGCGATTCTCGAAATAGGCACCTACTGCGGTAAATCCGCGATCTATCTGGGTGCGGCCGCGCGCGAGACCGGTGCCACCGTCTTCACCGTCGACCATCACGGCGGCTCCGAAGAGCATCAGCCCGGCTGGGAATACCACGACCCCACGCTGATCGATCCGGAGACCGGTGTCTTCGACACCTCGATGATGTTCCGCCGCAACATGATCCGTGCGGGACTGACCGAAACCGTCATCGGCATAATCGGTTCCTCCGCCACCGCCGCCAAATTCTGGCGGACGCCGCTGCGCCTGCTCTTCATCGACGGCGGCCACACCGAGGAAGCGGCCCAGCGCGATTACGACAATTGGACGCACTGGGTGGCGGGCGGCGGCCTGCTCGCCATCCACGATGTCTTCCCGGACCCCGCGGACGGCGGGCAGGCCCCCTACAACATCTATCGCCGGGCCATCGACTCCGGAAAGTTCCGTGAACTCTCCGTCACCGGATCCCTGCGCATCCTCCAGCGCAACGCCGCCTGCAACTAGCCCTCAGTGCGTCGGGCTGGTGGCGCAGGCGCAGTGGCTCGCGGTGATGCGGGTGGGGCGCAGCAGATCCCGGAAGATGTTGTTGGCGGGCGTGGTTCGGGTCAGCGCGTCAGCGGCCAGCAGGGTGGCGGCGGCGGTCCAGGTGGTGCGTTCCTCGGGCCAGCGTTTGCCGTCGGTGAAGACCAGGCCGGTCCAGTAGGAACCGTCAGCCTCGCGCAGGTGCTGCATATTGATGAAGAGCTGGCGGGCTCTGCGGTTGTCGCCCAGCGCATCCAGGGCCAGCACCAGTTCACAGGTTTCCGCGCCGGTGACCCAGGGCTGGTCGGAGACGCAGCGGATGCCGAGGGTCGGGACCACGAAATCCTCCCAGCGCGAGGTGATTCGGTCGTACGCGGTGCGACCCCGGATCGCGCCGCCGAGGATGGGGTAGTACCAGTCCATCGAGTAGCGGCTCTTGTCGAGGAACGCCTCGGGGTGATCACGTAGCGCGTGGCCCAGGCGTAAGGCCGCCACCTCCCAGGAGGGCTGTGGATCGTCGAGCTGATCGGCCAGGGACAGCGCACAGCGGAGGCTGTGGAAAATGCTGGCGCAGCCGGTGAGCAGCGCTTCGCCGGAGGAGCCGCCGGGGCCGAGGGACCAGTGGATCTCACCGAAGTCGCCCTGTTGCAGGGATAGCACGAAATCCACGGCGGCGCGGACCGTCGGCCACATCTCCCGGACGAATTCGAAATCGTCCGTGCTGGTGAGGAAGTGCAGGACGCCGGTGGCGATGTACGCGCAGAAGTTGGTGTCGGCGTCCGCGTTCTCGATGACGCCCGCCCGGAACTGCATGGGCCAGGAGCCGTCCGCGCGCTGGGTTTTCGCGGACCAGCGGTAGGCGTCGCGGGCCTGATCCCACAGGCCCGCCACCGTCAGCGCCATGGCGTTCTCGACGTGGTCCCAGGGGTCGGTGTGGCCGCCGGTGAACCAGGGCAGCGCGCCGTCGGATTCCTGTGCGGCCGCGATGGTTTCGGCGGTGCGCAGGCAGTCCCGGGCGGATAGGACGCCGGGGACCGCGGGTAGCTCAGCGGTGGGCACGGCGGACCGCCGGCTTCGCGAAGTACAGCGCCACGCTCTTGCCGATGAGCGGATCGAGCAGGCGTTCGGCGGTGCGGGTCAGCTGGGGTGCGGACATCATGTCCCACACCAGCATTCGGTGGTAGGCGCTCACCGCGGGATGCTTGTCATTGTTGACGCCCACCGCGCATTTGAGCCACCAGTACGGCGAGTGCAGGGCGTGTGCGTGCGCCCTGTGGATGAATCGCAAACCCCGTGCGGTGACCTTGTCGCGCAGCTCGTCCGCGCGGTAGATGCGCACATGCCCGCCCTCATTGGCGTGGTATTCGTCCGACAGCGCCCAGCAGATGCGTTCGGGCAGCCAGCGCGGCACCGTAACGGCCAGCGCCCCACCGGGTTTGAGGACGCGCGCCAGTTCCGCGATGGCCGCGCCGTCCTGTGGGATGTGTTCGAGGATCTCCGAGGCGATCACCACGTCGAATTCGCCGTCGCCGTAGGGCAGGTCCAGGGCGTCACCGCGCACCGTCTCGGCCTTGGCGTAGTCGGGCGCTTCACCGGCTTCGGCCATGGCACCGAACATGGTGTCCACATCGGCGAGATCGCTGCCGTTCTGATCGAACGCCACGATATCGGCCCCGCGCCGATACGCCTCGAAGGAATGCCGTCCGGCCCCGCACCCCACATCGATGACGCGGGTGCCCGGGCCGATGCCCAGGCGGTCGAAGTCGACGGTCAGCATGAAATGGCCTCCTGATGGCGTGCGATGGCGTTTTCGTAGACGGAAACCGTTTGCGCGGCAACGGCTTCCCAGCTGAAGACGGACAGTGCGCGATTCCGGCCCGCCAGGCTCAGGCGGTGCCGGTGCGCGGGGGAGTCGAGCAGAGCGCCCAGGGTGCGGGTCAGCTCATCCACATTGCCGGGCTCGACCAGCTCCGCGCAGTCGCCGACCACTTCGGGCAGCGCACCGGCGCGGCTGGCCACCAGGGGCGTGCCGCTGGCCATGGCCTCCACGGCGGGCAGTGAGAAACCCTCGTACATCGAGGGGATACAGGCGATTTCGGCAGACGCCAGCAGGCGGGCCAGCTCATCGTCACCGAGTCCGCTGACGACGGTGACGATATCGGCCAGGCCGAGTTCGGCGATCAACTTCTCGGTGGGGCCGTCCGGTTCCAGTTTGGCGACCAGCTGGAGTTCGAGTGTATGCGTGACGCGCAGGCGCGCAATGGCGTTCAGCAGATGCGCGATGCCCTTGAGCGGCTTGTCGGCGCTGGCCACCGCGACGATCCGGCCGGGTGCGCGCGGCTCGTCATGCGGCCGGAAGAGCCCGGTGTCCACGCCCAGCGGCACCGTCCGCACCTGCTCCGGGCGCACACCGAAGTCGCTGACGATATCGGTCGCCGACGAGGACGAGACCGTGATCAACTCCGGTATCCGCCGCGCGACCCGCTGCTGCATACCGAGAAAGCCGTACCACCTGTGCACGAACGGTTTTCGATGCCACGGCGCGGCCGCGAGGTCGACCGCCCGATCCCGGGTGATCGGATGGTGGATGGTTGCCACCAGCGGCAGGTGCCGGGCGATGTCCAGCAGCCCGTAGCCCAGGCACTGATTGTCGTGCACGACGTCGAAGTCGGCTGTCCGGGAACGCAATACGCGGGCCGCGCGGATGCTGAAGGTGCGCGGCTCCGGGAAGCCCGCCGTCCACATGGTGGCGACCTCCAGCAGATCCGTCCGATCCCGGAGCTCCGACGGTCGCGGCGTGCGAAAGGGATCGGAGTCCCGGTAGAGGTCCAGGCTCGGCACCTCGGTGAGCCGCACACGCGGGTCGAGGAGCTCCGGATACGGCTGTCCGGAGAACACCTCGACCTCGTGCCCGAGTTCGGCCAGGCCGCGGCTGAGGTATCGGACGTACACCCCTTGTCCCCCGCAGTGGGTTTTGCTGCGATAGGACAGCAGGGCGATACGCACGGGCACACCTTTCCTTGGGCGCAGCGAAATCTACTGGGGGCGTATGTCTTTCAGGTAACGATCGGTCACCGGGCGGTCATGCGTTACGAATCGGCTCCAGCTTGCCCGCCAGCCGCTCCAGATAGGCCAGCACATCGGCCTCCGGCTTGTCGGGGAGTCCGTACAGCACATCGGTGACCCCGGCCTCGGCCCAGCGCGCGAGCTTGTCGGCGTCGGGCTTGAAGTCCAGTGCCACCACGCGCGGCGCGCCCTCGCGCCCGGCTTCCTTCCAGATCTTCATGAGCAGTGCGGTGGACGCCGAGACATCGGTTTCGGCGGGCGTGGTGATCCAGCCGTCGCCGGTCCGCGCGATCCACTTGAAGGTCTTCTCGGTGCCGCCCGCGCCGATCAGCAGCGGAATATGCGGCTGCACCGGCTTGGGCCAGGCCCAGCTCGGCCCGAAGGAGACGAAATCGCCCGAGTAGCTGGCTTCTTCCTGCGTCCACAGCGCGCGCATGGCCTCGATGTACTCGCGCAGCACGGTGCGCCGCTTATTGCCGGGCACGCCGTGATCGGTGAGTTCATCGGTGTTCCAGCCGAATCCGGCGCCGAGGGTGAGACGGCCGCCGGACAGATGATCCAGGGTGGCCAGGGTCTTGGCGAGCGTGATCGGATCGCTCTCGGTGGGAAGCGCCACTGCCGTGGACAATTCGATGCGCGAGGTCACCGCGGCGGCCGTCGCCAGCGAGACCCACGGATCCAAGGTCCGGGTGTACCTGTCATCGGGCAGTTCGGATGTTCCGGTGAGCGGATGCGCCGCATCGCGTTTCACCGGAATATGGGTGTGCTCCGGCACGAAGAACGAGTCGAACCCGTTGTCCTCGGCCCCCTTGGCGGCAGCGGCGGGCGTGATCCCGCGATCGCTGGTGAAGAGAACAATACCGAATCGCATGTGCGCCTACCTCTCTCAGTTGCCCTTGGCCGCGGCTACACCCGCGCGCCGTCCATAGAAACTTCCGTCACCCAGCGAACAGCCGCTGGCGTAACCGCCCGCGCAGATGCCCGAGGAGACCCGGCCCGCCGCGAAGAGTCCCGCGATGGGTTCGCCGGAGACGTGCAGCACCCGCGAATCCAGATCGGTGCGCAGTCCGCCGAGCGTGAAGCCGCCGGTGTACCCGCGCAGGTCGTACGCGCCGAGCGGGGCGCTGATCGGCTTCACCCACTCGGTCTTCTTGTGCAGGAACGGATCCTCGCCGTTCTCGGCATGCCGGTTGTACAGGTCGATGGTGGATTGCAGGGTGCCCGCGGGCAAACCCATCTCGCCCTCGAGTTCCTCGATGGTCTCGGCCACCCAGGTCGGCGCGATGCGCAGGAAGCTCATCGACGATTTGGTCTCGAACGCCGCCTCCAGCGCCGCCTCGTCGATGATCAGGTACGCCTTGTTGTCCTGATCCTGGAGTACGGCCTGACCCATGCGGCCGGGATAGGTGTCCTCGGTGATGAAGCGCTGACCGTGCCCGTTCACCAGGATGCCGCGCGCGATCACCTGCGGGTCCGCGATCAACGCGACCTCGGTTGCGTCCATATGCGCCAGATCCGCGCCGAGCGCCTGCGCCACCCGGATGCCGATGCCGTCGTGCTCCTCGACGGTCGCGGCCGGGCGGCCCAGGATCTTGGGCGCGTACTGCTCCACCATCTGATGGTTGTAGGCGAAGCTGCCGGTCGCCAGCACCACACCGCGTTCGGCGCGCACGAACAGTTCCTTGCCATACCGCTTGGCGGCGACGCCGACCACACGGCCGGAGTCGTCGACGACCAGGCGTTGCAGCCGGACATCGAATTCCTGTCGCACGCCCAGCTTTTCGGCCTGTTGGGCGAGCGGCTCCATCAACATGTAGCCGCCGCCCTTCTCGCCCAGCTTCTTATCCCGGGTCCAGGCGAGATGCCCGCGCGGTGCGGGGGTGGCGATGGCGTTGAACGGTGCGGAGTTCTCGCCGCCGGAGAACATCAGGCCCTCATCGGCGGGCGGCTCGTAGGCGGGTTCGCCCCAGAACACCTCGTTGAACGGCACGCCATTGGCGACCAGCCAGTCGAAATGCTCGACACTGCCCCGGCAGTAATCATGAATCTTGGCCTTGTCCACACCCGGTCCGAGCGCGGCGGTCAGGAACTTCTCCATCTCCTCCGGGGTGTCCTCGAACCCGAGCTTGCGCTGCAGCGCCGTACCGCCGCCGAGATAGATGAACCCGCCGGACAGGGCGGCCGCGCCGCCCCACCCGCCGGTGCGTTCCAGTACCAGCACATCGGCCCCGGCCCGGGCCGCCTCGATGGACGCGCACACCCCGGCAATGCCGAAGCCGACGACGACCACTTCGGCTTCGAGATCCCAGGAGCTCACCTCACTGGCCCGGAGTGGTCGCACGGTTGCGGTATCGGCCATTGTCTTGGAATTCCTAACTGGTGGAGGGCTATTGCTTCTTGTGTGCTTTGGCGGCCTTGCCCACGACGCCGTCGAGGGTGGTGCCCGCGGGCCAGCCCACGTAGTGGCACAGGAACAGCGCGATCTCGTGCAACTGCTCCTCGTCCAGTTCGTCATTGCGCAGTGCCGCGCCGACCTGGATCTCCGCGATATCGAACAGGCCCTGCGCGGTGACCGCGCCGAGCAGCAGCAGGCGCCGATCGCGAATGGACAGGCCCGGACGCGACCAGATATCGGCGAACAGATGATCGGCGGTGACACCGAAGTGCACGCCCGGACCGTCCTGGAACTCCCAGCCGTACACCTCGCTCATCTTCTTCAGACCGCGTTCTCTGCGTTCGTCGGTCATATCACCACTGCTCCTTTGCGATTGCGCCGCGGCCGACGCCGAGACCGTCACCGAGTCCGCCGAGCGCCTGATCGGCGAGCGGCAGATCGACGCCGAGCCGGCGGCCGAGGTCCAGGGCCAGGGCGAGATCCTTCTCGCCGAGATCACGTACGTGGGTCAGGATCGGGAACCAGAAGTCGTCCGCGGCGACCGGTGCGGTGGTGTTGCGCAACATGATCGCGCCCGGACCGCCGGTATGCGAATCGGAATGCCGCACCACCTTGCCGAGTTCGGTGATGTCGAGTCCCGCTGCCTCCGCCAGCCGCTGCGATTCGGCGGCGGCGGTGAAGGCGATGAAGTGGAGCAGGTTGCGCGCCAGCTTCATTCGGGTGCCCGCGCCGACCTCGCCCGCGTGCACGATGAGCGAGGCGAAACTGGTGAAGGGGGCGCGCACGGTCTTGAAGGCGGTCTCGCTGCCGCCGACCATGATCGCGAGTCCGCCCTTCTGCGCGGCGGGTGCGCCGCCGCTGATCGGGGCATCGACGAATTCCACACCGTGCTCGGCGCATTCGGCCGCGAGCTCGATCGCGGTCTTATCGGAGATGGTCGAATGCACGGCAATCACCGTGCCCGGCTTGGCGGTTCGGAGAATTCCGTCGTCGCCCGTGACGACCGATCGCACCTGGGCGTCGTCGAGCACCACCACCGAGATGACGGCGCATCGCTCGGCCACTTCGGCCGCCGTCGCCGCGGCCGTCGCACCGCCGTCGGTGAAGGGCGTCAGCGCGTCCGCCCGCATATCGCAGACCACCAGTCCGCCCGGCCAATCGAGCAGCCGCTTGGCCATGGGCGCACCCATATTGCCCAGGCCGATGAATCCCACCGCGGTGTCGCTCATGCCCGGAATACCGTTCCGCCATCGACATTGAGCACCTGGCCGGTGACCCACTTGGCATCGTCCGACAGCAGGTACAGGCAGGCCCCGACCAGATCCTCCGGGGTGCCCAGCCGCTTGATGGCCGCGCCCTTGACGATCTCGTCCACGAACTGCTCCGGCACGATGGAGCGGGTGGCCTCGGTATCGATGGGACCGGGCGCGATGGCGTTGATGCGAATGTTCGCGCTGCCCAGCTCATGTGCCAGCTGCTGGGTGAGGCTGTTGATGCCCGCCTTGGCCAGTCCGTAGAAGCCCGAGTACGTCCATGCGGCGGTGGAGGATTGGTTCACGATCGACCCGCCGCCCTGCTTGCGCATCGGCTTCCAGACCGCGCGCGTCATATTCAGCGCGCCATCCAGATTCACGCCCATGAACTTCTTGTAGTAGTCCCACGGCACGGACAGCAACAGATCCAGCTTCATGGTGCCGTAGATGGCTGCGTTGTTGACCAGATGGTCGATGCGGCCGAACTCGCCGAGGGTGAATTCGGCTACGGCGGCAGCTGATTCGGGTTCGGAGACATCCACCTCGCGGAAGATCGCGGTGCCGCCGTCGGCGGTGATCTGCTTGGCGACATCCGTGCCGCGCTCGGTATTCAGGTCGGCCACAATGACTTTCGCGCCCTCGGCGGCGAGTGCTTTGGCGTACTCCTCCCCGATACCCTGCGCGGCTCCGGTGACAATGACGGTTCTATCGGTGAATCGGGCCATGACGTGCTCCTTCAGCAGCCGGTCGCGATAAGTTTGGTCTCGAGGTACTCCTCGAATCCGGCGATGCCCATTTCCCGTCCGATACCGGATTGCTTGTATCCGCCGAAGGGTGCGTCGGCGGAATACCAGATGCCGCCGTTCACGCTCAGGGTGCCGGTGCGCACGCCCCGCACCACGGTGCGGACGCGCTCGGTATCGACGCCCCATACGGTTCCGGACAGGCCGTAGGGGGAATCGTTGGCCAGTCGCACGGCATCGTCATCACCGTCGTGCGCGATGATCACCAGCACCGGGCCGAAGATCTCCTCCTGCGCCACGGTCGCCGAATTGGTCAGGCCCGCAATGAGAGTGGGCTCGATGAAATAGCCGGGGCGATCGGGGCGGTTACCGCCGATGACGGTGCCGCCCTCGCTGCGCGCACTGTCCAGATAGCGTTCGACGGTGGCGCGCTGGCGTTCGGAAATCAGTGGGCCGCAGACGGTTCCGGGCTTGTTCGGATCGCCGGGCCGGATGCCTTTCAGGGCGCGCGTGGCGATTTCGACCGCCTGATCGTAGTGCTCGCGCGGCACCAGCAGCCGGGTGCTGATGGCACAGCCCTGTCCGGCGTGCACGCTCACCCCGAAGGCCGCGTAGCTCACCGCCGCCGACAGATCCGCGTCATCGAGCACGATGAACGCCGATTTGCCGCCCAGCTCCAGGAATACCTTCTTCAAAGACTGTGCGGCAGCGGTCATCACGGCCTTGCCGGTGCGCGTCGATCCGGTGAACGAGATCATGTCCACGCGCGGATCGGTGACCAGCTGCGACCCCAGGCCGTGGTCGTCGGAGGTGACGATATTGATCACCCCGGCCGGAATATCGGTCTCCTCGGCGATGATTCGGCCCACCGCCGCCGCACACCACGGGGTGTCGGGCGCGGGCTTGAGCACCACCGTCGCCCCCGCCGCCAGGGCCGGGCCGAGCTTGGCGAAATTGATCTGGTGCGGGAAGTTCCACGGCGTGATCGCGCCGACCACACCGATGGGTTCGCGCCGCAGCGTGCGGCTGCTCTTGATCCCCATGGGCGAGGCGACGCCGAGATCGGTCTCCCAGGAATAACTTTCGGCCAGATCGGCGAAGTAGCCGAGATCCCCGATCGGTCCCTCCAGCTGCGGTCCGGCGGTGAGCATGCGGGGCGCGCCGACCTCGGCGATGGTGATCTCGCGCAGGTCCTCGATATGCGCGCGCAGCGCATCGCGGAGCTGCCGCAGGCAGTGCGCGCGGAAGGCCGGATCACGCGACCAGCCGGTGTCGTCGAAGGCGGTGCGGGCGGCGGCGATGGCGGCATCCATATCGGCGGCGTCGGCATTGGCCGCCCAGCCGATTTGCTCCCCGGTCGCCGGATCGACATTGCTGAACACACCGGCCCCGCCGGGGACGAGCTTGCCCCCGATCAGCAATTGGGACCCGCCATCTGGAATGAGATTGCTCAGGCTCAACGGTAGCTCCCATGCTGTCCGGACACGTGTACGGACTATAAGTTCGCGCCTCGGAAACGCGCAAGAACAGGTTTCAGTTTGCGAGACTGGTTCCGAGCGCCGATTTTCGATTCCCGTTGTCAGGCCGCCCCCGCGCTAGTACCGTACGGACACATGTCCAGCCAGATGTCCCAGCGGGCTGGACACCGTCCGTCAGAGTCGACGAACGTGTTATCGAATACGAGGTGCAGAGACGATGACCGCAGCCTCCGTCGAGCCGCTGCTGTTCGACCCGTACGACTACCGCATCCATGAGGACCCGTACCCGGTCTATCAGCGGCTGCGGGCCGAAGCGCCGCTCTATCACAATCCGAGCCTGGACTTCTGGGCCCTGTCCCGGCATGCCGATGTGGCGGCCGGATTCCGCGACAATGTGAACCTCTCCAGCGCCAACGGGGTCTCCCTCGATCCGGCCGCCTGGGGGCCGCACGCGCACCACACCATGTCCTTCCTGGCCATGGACGATCCGCGGCATCTGCGCCTGCGCAAACTCGTGTACCAGGGCTTCACCCCGCGCCGGGTCACCGAGATGAGCGATCGCATTCGCGAGATCACCCTGCAACACCTCGAACCCGCGCTGGCGGCAGGCAGTTTCGACTGGATCGACGATGTCGCGGGCAAACTGCCCATGGACGTCATCTCCGAACTGCTCGGGGTACCCGACGCCGATCGCGCCGAATTGCGCAGGCTCGCGGATGTGCTGCTGCATCGCGAGGAGGGCGTGCTGGATGTGCCGGTGCCCGCCATGGAGGCGGCGCTGCACCTGTTCGGCTACTACACCGAGATGGTCGCGCAACGGCGCAAACACCGCACCGAGGATCTGACCTCCGCGCTGCTGGACGCCGAGGCCGACGGGGATCGGCTCACCGATGAGGAGATCATCGGCTTCATGTTCCTCATGGTGGTCGCCGGAAACGAGACCACCACCAAACTGCTCGGCAACGCATTGCACTGGGCCGGAGTGCATTCCGAGCAGTACGCCAAGGTCGCCGCGCATCCGGATCTGGTCGACGACTGGGTCGAGGAGACGCTGCGCTACGACGCGTCCAGTCAGATCCTGGCGCGCACGGCGGCCGTGGACCTCGAGTACTACGGGCAGACGATTCCGCAGGGCTCGAAGGTGCTGCTGCTCATCGGCTCGGCGAATCGCGATACGGCAGCCTTCCACGATCCGGACAGCTATGACATCGACCGCGCCGACAAGGGCGGGCTGATCAGCTTCGGCCGCGGCGTGCACTTCTGCCTGGGCGCGCACCTCGCCCGCCTGGAGGCCGGAATCGTGTTGCGCGAGTTCACCGATCGGGTGCGGTCGTACGAGCTGCTGCCCGGCAGTGAGCGCGTGCATTCGGTGAACGTGCGCGGCTTCGCGAAATTGCCCGTGACAGTGGAGGTTCGGTAATGCCAAGGTTCACACCGCATCCGGCGCGGCGGCCGGTCCTGATCGCCGGGGCGTCCTCCGGCATCGGGGCCGCGACCGCCACGGCCCTCGCGGAGTTGGGATATCCCGTCGCTCTCGGCGCACGGCGGGTGGAGATCTGCGAGGAACTCGCCGAGAAGATTCGCGCCGACGGGGGCGAAGCCTTCGCGCACCGCCTCGATGTCGCCGATACCGCCTCGGTCGACGAATTCGTGACGGCGGCCGAAAACGCGCTCGGGCCAATCGAAATCGTGGTGTCGGGAGCCGGTGACCTGGAATTCTCGTCCGGCTGGGCCATGGATCCCGAGGTTTTCGAATCGCAGGTCCGAGTGCATCTGGTCGGTGCGCAACGGCTCGCGCATCGCCTCATCCCCGGCATGATCGAACGGCAGCGCGGCGATTTCGTGGTCATCGGCTCGGACTGCGCCGACCGGCCGCGACCGGGCGTCGGCGCGTACAACGGCGCGAAGATGGGCGTCGAAGCCCTGGCCCGGCAGTTGCGGATGGAACTCGAGGGCACCGGCGTGCGCTCCTCCATCGTGCGCCCGGGCCAGACCCTCACCGGTATGGGCATGACCGCCGATCCGGCGGTCATCGGGCCCATGCTCGAGGACTGGGTGAAATGGGGATTCGCGCGGCACCCGCACTTCCTGCGCGCCTCCGATATCGCCGCGGCCATCGTCGCCGTCGTGTCCACCCCGCGCGGCGCACACCTGGTGCTGGTCGAAGTACAGCCGGAAGCGCCGCTGAAAGACCCCGAAGCGGCACCGAAAGACCCTGAGCAGCCGAAGGATTCAGGAGAATAGCCATGCGGATCGTCGTCGACATCGACCTGTGCCAGGGGCACGCCGTCTGCCAGGACGAAGCCCCCGGGCTCTTCCGCGTACCCAAGCAGGGCCAGGTCGAGATCCTCAGCGCCGACCCCGGCGACGATCTCGAAGCGGCCCGCACCGCCGTCCGCTACTGCCCCACCCAGGCGCTCGCACTCCGTGACGACAGCACGGCCGATTGAAGGAATCTCATGGCCTGGTCCCGCACCGAACTCGACGACATGATCACCCGCTGGGTGGAGGAGAACCGGCGCTGCGAGGCGCTCGGCGACTGGAAACCCCTGGCCGACTTCTACACCCCCGACGCCACCTACGGCTGGAACTACGGGCCCACCCAGGAATTCATGGCCGTCGGGCGCGATGAGATCCGCGATATCGCCCTCGGACAGGAGATGTTCGGACTCGAGGGCTGGACCTACCCCTATCAGGAATTCGTGGTCGACGAGCGCAGCGGCAGCGTCATCGGCTTCTGGAAGCAGATCAACGAGAAGACCCGCGCCGACGGACGGCCCTACAGCCCGGAGGGCATCGGCGGCAGCTGGTTCCGGTACGCGGGCGACGGGCAATGGTCCTGGCAGCGCGATTTCTTCGACTTCGGCAATGTCACAGCGCTTTTCGTGGAGATGATCTCCGGTGGCATGCTGTCCTCGGGCATGCAGAAGCGGATCGAGCGCTCGGTCTCGGGCGAGCCGCTCAAAGGCTGGTATCCGGTCGGCCAGGGTCCGGCGCCACTGTGGTGAACAGTCGATACAGCTCGCTGAATCGCGGCGAGCTGGCCGTCCTTGTACCCGAACTGCTGCTGTGCGGGCATCTCATCGACCGCTCCGGAATGGCCCACGCCATAGGCGCTTTCGGACGCGAGGGCATGACCGGGGTGGCCATCGACGAATGGCGGCTGGCCTCGCCGATCTACACCCGCCGCATGCGGGACGCCCTCGGCATCACCGGGGACGGGGTGGACGCCATCTTCAAGGGCTTCCAGCTCGATATCGGCGCGCCACCGCAATTCATGGATTTCCGGTACCGGGTGCACGATCACGACCACGGTGAATTCCACCTGGACCACTGCGGGGCGCTCGCCGATGTGGAACCCATGGGGGAGGAGTACGTGGTCGGCATGTGCCACCACATCGAAGACCCCACCTTCGATGCCACGGCGCTGGCCACCAATCCCTATGCGCGCGTGCGGCCGTTGCATCGGCCGCCCCGGGTGCCCGCGGACCGGACGCCGGTCTGCGCGTGGACGGTGACCATCGATCGGTCGCAGCCGCCGTTCGAAGCCCCGGACGACGCCCGGGCTTTGGCTGGAACACACGCTGCGACAGTGGAATTGGCTGACATCGAAATCGATGGTGATGGGCGGCACGACTACGCCGGACCGCTGCTGAACGATCTGCGGTTCACGGACTTCTCCCGATCAGCATTGATCCGGATGGCCGACGAGGTGTGCCTGCAACAGCATCTGCTGACCCTCGGATTCCGCCGGGCGGTCGCCGAACGCTCGGATTCGGCTGTGGCGCTGGATATCACGCGCAAACAGTTCACCGGTATCGCCGGAATCACCGCCGAGCGGCTGCGCATCGCGCTCGGGCTCGGCGATGACGCGGCGGCGCTGGCCAAGGTGCTGCGACTGCATCCGGCCCTGAACCCGGCGGTCTACGTCGACGCCGAGGTGAGCAGCGAGACACACGGCGGGGAGCGGACGGTGGAACTGCGACTCGGCCGCGACTGCGGTGCCGTCGCGGACGGAGCCTGGGCCGCACTCGTCGACGATACGCATCTCGAGGCGCTCAACTCCCTTGCGCGCGGGGTGAATCCGCGCTTCGAGGTGCGGGTGCGCGATAGCACCGATACCGCGCTCACCGTCGAATTCGGGCTGACCGCAACACCCTTCCGGGAGGCGGGCGAGGTCGCCATCACCCGCTTCAGCACCGGAGCCGCCTTCACCTTCACCGACCGGGGCATCCCCCTGCCGCTGACCGTCCTGTAGAAAGCGAACGCCCATGGCCCGCAACTTCGCCGACCTCTACGAACACTCCGCCGACGCGGTACCCGACCGGCTCGCCGTCATCGAGGGCGCACGGCGGCTCACCTTCGCCGAACTCGATGAGCGCGCCAACCGGCTGGCGCATCACTTCGCCGCCGCCGGGGCCGGACCCGGCACCCACATCGGCTTCCATATGCACAACAGCATCGAAACCCTGGAAACGCTGCTGGGCTGCTTCAAGATTCGCGCGGTGCCGGTCAATATCAACTACCGGTATCAGGCCGAGGAACTGCGCTACGTCTACGACAACGCCGACCTGGAAATGGTTGTGCACCATCGCTGCTACGCACCGCTGCTGGAGGCGGTCCGGCCGCAGCTGCCGAAACTGCGGCACAGTCTCGTGGTGGAGGACGATCAGGGCGGCGACGGGCTGCCCACCGCCTCCATGTCCTATGAGGAGGCGCTCGAAAACTCGTCCCCGAAAAGGGATTTCGACGAGCGCAGCGCCGACGACCTGTTCATCATGTACACCGGCGGCACCACCGGACTCCCCAAGGGCGTCATGTGGCGGCAGGAGGACATGTGGCGCGTCCTCGGCGGCGGCATCGACTTCTACACCGGGGAACCGGTCGCCGACGAATATCAGCAATCCCGCGCCGGTGCGGCACTGGAACAGCCGCTGCGCTGGTTCGTACTGCCGCCGCTGATCCACGCCGCCGCCATGATGCCCACCTTCACCGCGCTCTGGTCCGGGAACACCGTGCTGTTCGAACCCCGCTTCGATCCGGCGCGCATCTGGCAGACCGTGGCACGGGAGCAGCCGAATATCCTGGTCATCACCGGTGACGCCATCGCCCGGCCGCTCATCGACGCCTACCGGGCCGCACCCGTGGACGCCGCCTCGGTGTTCTCCATCGGCTCCGGTGCCGCGCAGCTCACCCAGCCCGTGAAAAACGAACTGCTGGAACTGTTTCCGAACACGCTGGTCACCGAATCCATCGGCTCCTCCGAAACCGGCTTCGGCGGAATCGGTTTCGCGCAGAAGGATGATGATCCGGGACGCGGGCCGCGGGTGAACACCGGACGCGGCGCGGTGGTGGTCGACGAGGACGGGCAACCGGCCGCGCCGGGCGGCGAGGGCTGGCTGGCCAAGACCGGCAATGTACCGATCGGCTACTACAAGGATCCGGTCAAGACCGACAAGCTGTTCCGCACGGTGGACGGGCAGCGCATGGTCATCACCGACGATCGGGCGCGCGTCGAGGCCGACGGGGCCATCACGCTCATCGGGCGCGGGAACATGGTCATCAACACCGGCGGTGAGAAGGTCTTCCCCGAAGAGGTGGAAGCCGTGGTCAAGGCGCACGAATCGGTGTACGACGCCGTCGTGATCGGTATCGCGCACGAGCGCTGGGGGCAATTGGTCGGCGCGGTGGTGTCGGCTCCGGCCGGAATCGATTTCCCGGGTCTGGAGGAGCATGTGCGCGCGCATCTCGCCGGATACAAACTGCCCCGGCGCATCTGGGTGGTCGAGACCGTGGCGCGCACACCCAGCGGAAAGCCCGACTATCGCTGGGCCAAAGCGCACGCTGCCGCGGCCGAGCCCGCGCACGAGGTGCGATAACCGGTTATGGAAGCGAATGCCACGTCAGGGTCCGATCAGCGAGATACCTTGGCCGAATCGATGGCGAATATCACAGGAACCTGTTCTAATTCTGACATGGCAGAGGCGCACACCGTGCTCGGTGAACAGGTTCGCATGCCGGTCGAGATCAGACACGCCGACGCCGCGTCCGCACTGTTCTTCGCCGATACCGCGGCGGCGCGCGAACTGCTCGCGCCGGCCGGACTGGAACCGGTCACCGTGCTGGGCAGGGCGATCCTCTCGCTCGCCTTCGTGCGATACGTCGACGGCGATCTCGGGCCGTACCACGAATTCGCCTTCTCGCTCATGGCCCGCCAGCCCGGGCGCAAGGACAGCACCGGGGCCTACATCCACTGGCTGCCGGTCAATCAGAGCTTCACCTGCGAAGCGGGGCAATCGATTTGGGGCTTCCCCAAACTGATGGCCGATATCGACATCATGCCGGTGGGCGGCGGCCACCTGTGCGATGTACGCGTGGACGGCGAATTCGTCGTCAGCATGCGGGTCGCGGGCGGGCTGCCGATGCCCGGCGGCGCGGGCGGGGCGTCCATCGACGCCTACACCCACCGCAATGGGACGCTGCGCCGGACACCGTGGGTGATGAACCCGAGCGCCGTGCGCGGACGGCCCGGCGGCGTCCGCGTCGAACTCGGCAACCATCCGATCTCACAGCAGCTGCGCGCCCTCGGCCTGCCCAGGGGCGCGCTGTTCGGCAGCCGGATCGGTTCGCTCGCAATGACTTTCGCCGACGCCACCACCGTACTGCCGACCCGGGAGGCCCGATGACCCAGACCGCACTCGTCACCGGCGCGGCCAGCGGGATGGGCCGCATCGTCGCGCAGCGGCTCGCCGCGGCGGGCTGGAAGGTCGCGGCCGTCGACCTGAACGCCGACGGGCTGGCCGAAACCGCAAGGCGCTCACCGAATATGGCCACCTACACCTGCGATGTCTCCGATACCGCACAGGTGCACGCGGTGGTGGAGAAGGTGCGCGGCGAACTCGGGCCCATCGACCGGCTGGTGCACGCCGCGGGCATGTGCCACGTGCACGCCTCCGCGCTGAATCATGATGTGGCGCAGATCCGCCGGATGATCGACGTCAACTACATCGGCACAGTCAACCTGTGCCAGGCCGTCATCCCGGCCATGAAACAGACCCGGACCGGCACCGTCGTACTCTTCGCCTCCGTCGCGGGCTGGCTGCCCTCACCCGGGATGGCGGGCTACTCCGCCTCCAAATTCGCGGTGATCGGCTTCATCGACAGCCTCGCCTACGAACTCCAGGACAGCGGCGTGCGGCTGCTCGGACTGTGCCCGCCCATGGTGGAGACCGCTTTCCTGGACAAGGTCCGCGAGGAGAACGAATCGGTGCTCGCCGGAACCGGCGGTATGAGCCCCGAAGGCGTCATCGACGCGCTCGAAAAAGCCTTGGCCAAGCCCAAGAGTCCGCTGTTCGTATTCCCCGGACAGGCGTACCCCTTCTACCTGATGCGGCGATTCCTGCCCGGCGTCATGCGCCGGATAGTGGGCCGCACCGTGAAGCCGACGGATTAACCGTCGCGCGGAAACCGGCTCGTGCTCCGACCGGTGACCGCACTCGGCGCTGGGCGATCGGGGCTCTGCGATCGCCCAGCGCCTCTTCTTCCCTGTGACGAAGCAGCCCCTGCACCGCAATCGGCCGGCGAATAATCGCTGGCCGGAACCCGCCCCCGCGCGGCACGATAGCTCTTCTGCACTGCTCGGAAACCATTCGAGAAGGGGACGGATGAGCTCGCGCGCGCCCGCGATAAAACTGGTTCTGCGATATTACGGCCGGGAAATGGCCCGGCGAAAACTATTGACCACCGGCGGAATGCTGGGCCCTGCCCTGGGCAGCGTCTGCCAGAGTTACATCGCGCCACTACTGGTCGCGATCCTGATCGGCCGGGTCGCAAGCACCGGCGATTCCAGCCTGTCCACGGTCGGGCCGCTGGTCGCGGCCTTCGCCGGGGTGATCGTGCTGTCGGAAGTGCTGTGGCGCATCGGAATCCACTGCCTCAACCGGCTCGACGCCTACGGTATCGAAAGCCTGTACGTGATCGCCATGGACGAACTGCTGGCCAAGGACGCGGCGTTCTTCCACAACAACTTCGCCGGATCGCTCACCAAGCGGGCCCTGAGCTTCGCCACCCGATTCGAGCAGTTCGTCGACACCTTCGCATTCGAAATCTTCTCCGCCGTACTGCCTTTGGGGTTCGCGGCGATCGTGTTGTGGCGCTACGACCCCATGCTGGTGGTGGTGTTGATCGGCATGATCCTGTTCACCGCGCTGGTGATCGCGCCTTTGATCCAACGGCGACAGGCGCTGGTCGACGATCGCGAGGCGTCCATCGCGCTGGTGTCCGGGCATGTGGCCGACAGCCTGGCCAATATGCAGGTGGTGCGGGCCTTCGCGGCCGAACGGCAGGAAGCCGAGGAGCATCGGCGGCGGGTGCTCGATCAGCGGCGAAAGTCCCTGCTGTCCTGGGATTACGCCAACCTGCGCATCGACACCGTGGTGACACCGCTGGTGGTCGTCACCAATGTCGCGGGCCTGCTCATCGTGCTCGGGCTCAGCGGAGGGCACGCCTCGGTCACCGCGATCATGGTGGCGTTCACCTACTACTGGAACGCGACCGGGATCATGTTCCGGTTCAACCAGATCTACCGGCGGCTGGAGAGCACATTCACCGAGGCCGCCCAGTTCACCGAACTGCTGCGCACGCCGCCCACCGTTGTGGACAACCCCGAGCCGGAAGTGCTGCGGCCCAAGGGTTCCGATGTGCGCTTCGACGGCGTGCACTTCACGCACGCGGGGGCCAGGCCGCTGTTCACCGGGCTCGACCTCGACGTGCCCGCCGGATCCAAGCTGGGGCTGGTCGGGCGCTCCGGCGGCGGCAAGACCACGCTCACCCAGTTGCTGCTGCGCCTGATGGATGTCGATGAAGGCGTGATTCGCATTGGCGGACAGGACATCTCGAAGCTGAAGCAGAGCGATCTGCGCAGCCAGCTCGCCTACGTGCCGCAGGATCCGGCCATGTTCCACCGCACACTGCGGGAGAACATCCGCTTCGCCCGGCCCGAGGCCACCGACGAGGAGATCCTGCGCGCCGCGAAAGCCGCGCACGTCACCGAATTCGCCGACGCGCTACCGCAGGGCATGGAAACCCTGCTCGGCGAACGCGGCGTGAAACTCTCGGGTGGACAGCGGCAGCGGGTCGCGCTCGCGCGCGCCATCCTGCGCGACGCACCCATCCTGCTGCTGGACGAAGCCACCAGCGCCCTCGACTCCGAGAGCGAAAAGCTTGTGCAGCAGGCACTCTGGGAGCTGATGGAGGGGCGTACGGCGCTGGTGGTCGCGCACCGTTTGAGCACCGTCGCCGGTATGGACCGGCTCGTGGTGCTCGATCACGGGCGGATCGTCGAGTCCGGCACCCATGAGCAGCTGCTGCGCGCGGAAGGAACGTACGCGCAACTGTGGCGGCATCAATCGGGTGGCTTCCTCGGCGAAGAATTGATCGCCCGGTAAGCGGTGGTTGGGGGCCGCGGCCCCCAACCACCCTACTTGCCTTGGAAGTTGGGCTTACGCTTCTCGGCGAACGCGCGCGGGCCCTCCTTCGCGTCCTCGCTGCGGAAGACCGGCAGGCCGACCTTCGCGTCGATCTTGAAGGCCTCCTCCTCGTGCAGGCCCTCGGTATCGCGGATCACCTTCAGGATCGCCTGAACCGCAAGCGGCCCATTGTTATTGATCAACTCGGCGATCTCCAGGGCCTTGTCCAGCGCGGTCCCGTCCGGCACCACATGCCCGATCAGCCCGTGCTGCAACGCCTCCGCCGCGGTGATGTGCCGGCCGGTCAGCAGCAGCTCCGCCGCCACCGTGTACGGGATCTGGCGCGGCAGTCGCACCGCCGACCCGCCCATCGGGAACAGGCTCCACTTCGCCTCGGAGACACCGAATTTGGCGCTCTCACCGGCGATGCGGATATCGGTGCCCTGCAGGATCTCGGTGCCGCCCGCGATGGCCGGACCCTCGACCGCGGCGATCAGCGGCTTGCTCAGGCGGTAGCCCTTGAGCAGTCCCGGCATCCGGGTCGGGTCGAACGCGGAGCCCTCGCCCATGCCGTCGCTCGGGTTACGCTTGGACATGGCCTTGAGGTCCGCGCCCGCGCAGAACGCGCCACCCGCACCGGTCAGGATGCAGCAGCGGATCTCCGGATCACTGTCCACCCGCTCCCACGCCTCGGTCATGATGCTCAGCATCTCGCCGGTGAGCGCGTTCTTGGCGGTGGGGCGATTCATGGTGACGATCAGCGTGCCGCCACGCTTCTCCACGAGAGCATGAGGCTCGGTATTGCTACTTGTTTCAGTGGTGGCTGTCGTCATCGCCGACCTTTCTTTCCGCAGATTCGGGGACGAAACTACCCCGCGCCGTTGTCTTGAACAATAACGTGTTCTAGTTTGGATCGTGGTGACCGCCGTCACGGGCGGCAAGTTATGGGAGATATGCCATGAGTACGAGTACGCAGAGCAAGCTGCCGCCCCGGGTAACGGAATCCTTGATCAACCGGCTCACCGGCATGGTGACGGCGGGCACCGCGGGCGAGGTCCGCGAACCCTTCGACATGATCGAGGTCTACACCGGTGACGTGGTCGGCAAGCTGCCGCAGTCCTCGCCCGAAGACGTCGAGGCCGCCGTCGCCATCGCACGCGCCGCCCAGGTCGAGTGGGCACGCCGCCCGCTCAAGCAGCGCCTCGAAGTGTTCGAGCGCGCGCACGAGCTGATCCTCACCGAGATCGAGACCATCGCCGACCTCATCCAGATCGGCTGCGGCAAGGCCCGCCGCATGGCCATCGAAGAAGCCTGCGACACCCCGATGGTCATCGCGCACTACCTCAAGACCGCCGAGAAGACCCTGCGCTCCAAGAAGCGCAGCGGACCCATGCCGGTCATCACCAGCTCGACCGAAGAGCACCGCCCCAAGGGCGTCGTCGCGGTCATCGCGCCGTGGAACTTCCCGTTCGCCATCTCCATGTCCGACTCCGCCCCCGCGCTCATGGCGGGCAACGGGCTGATCCTCAAGCCGGACAACAAGACCGCGCTGTGCACGCTGTTCGGCATCGAACTGCTGCACAAGGCGGGACTGCCGCGCGGACTCGTCCAGGTGGTGTGCGGCGGCGGGCCCGATATCGGCCCGGCCATCATCGACAATGTCGACTTCGTCATGTTCACCGGATCCACCAACACCGGGCGCACCATCGGCGCACAGGCGGGCAACAACCTCATCGGCTGTTCGCTCGAACTCGGCGGCAAGAACCCGATGATCGTCCTCGACGACGTCAACCTCGACGAATGCATCCCCAGTGCCACCTTCGCAGTCTTCGGCAACACCGGCCAGGCCTGCATGCACATCGAGCGCATCTACGTACAGGAGCGCGTCTACGACGAGTTCGTGCGCCGATTCGTCACGGCCGCAGAGGAATTGGGTGCGAAAGCCGGAGCCACCTACGACTTCGACCCGGAGATCGGTTCGCTCGTCTCGGTCGAGCACATGCAGCGGGTGTCCGCGCACGTCGAAGAGGCTCGCGAGAAGGGCGCGACCGTGGTGACCGGCGGCAAGCCCCGCCCGGACATCGGGCCCGCGTTCTACGAGCCCACCATCCTCACCGGCGTCACCAAGGATATGGAACTCGCCACCAAGGAAACCTTCGGACCCGTCGTGGCCATCTACAAGTTCGGCAGCGACGAGGAGGCCATCCGCCTGGCCAACGACACCGACTACGGCCTCAACGCCAGCGTCTGGGCGGGCGATTTCGCCCGCGCCGGGCGCATCGCCGAGAAGCTCGAAGCCGGAGCCATCAATATCAACGACGGCTTCGTCACCACCTACGCCGCCAAGGGCACCCCGTCCGGCGGCGTCAAGAGCTCCGGCGTCGGGACCCGGCACGGTGCGGCGGGCATCCTCAAGTACACCGACACCATCAATGTCGGCGTGCAGAAGAAGCAGATCCTCGCCGCCCGCGCGGGCATGCCCTACGAGAAGCAGCTCAAGAGCACCCTCATGACGCTGCGGCTCATGAAGAAGCTGCACCTGGGCTGAAAACGCCTGTAGGACAACGACCCCCGACCCTGATGGGCCGGGGGTCGTTGCGTTATCGTGGTTCAGGGGCGCTGGGCACTGACCGACAGCTGGCCGATGCCGATGACGTGGCTGCTCATCGAGAACGAGGCGACCGCCGGGGGAGTAGCGGCGGGCAGATCCATCTTCGGAACGTCCAAGGCCAGCACCGTGATTCGGTAGTTGTGCGCTTTATCGCCGCTCGGCGGGCAGGGGCCCAGGTACTCGGCCGCGCCCGCATCGTTGGTTCCGGTCACTGCGGTCACGCCGGTGCCGAATTCCGTTGCGGTGGGGGCGATATCCCAGTTGACCCAGTGCCAGAAGCCACTGCCGGTCGGCGCGTCCGGATCGAACATGGTGACCGCGAAGCTCTTC
Source organism: Nocardia sp. NPDC056000 (assembly GCF_042269265.1). Lineage (NCBI taxonomy): Bacteria > Bacillati > Actinomycetota > Actinomycetes > Mycobacteriales > Nocardiaceae > Nocardia > Nocardia sp. NPDC056000. Next base: position 294,381 of record NZ_JBHJXS010000015.1, read on the forward strand.
GCGTTCGCCGGAGCACCCGACCATCGCACGCGAGGCGAGTGGTTGGCCGCGGTGCAGCCGAACGCCCCCGCGAAGTTATCCGCCCCGAACGTTCCATCCTTCACGTCCGGACTGCTCACCTCGAACGTCGCGGCCCCCGCCGGAGCCACACTGCGCACCGTGACTCCTGCGGCGGTGGGCGGTGCCGCCGTAGCGGGCTCGCTGTCAGATCCACATGCCGCCACACTCAGCAGACCGGAGGCGACGATGGCGGCGGACGCGATTCGCGCGATGTTGTTCATGACGATCCTCCAAGATCCGTTGTTTCAACTTCTGAGACAAGCATCTTGGATAGTGAGATCACGGAGAAGGCCGTCCGCATCCTGGTATCCCGCGTACCACCCGATCGCCCGTGCTCAACGCCCTGCGCCATGATGGTCCGGTGGACAGAGCGGAATCCGGAGTCGAGTTGGGCTCCTTCCTGCGCGCAATGCGAGAACGACTGACGCCCGAGGCCGCGGGCCTGCCCGGCACCGGCACACGCCGCACCCCCGGCCTGCGCCGCCAAGAGGTCGCCGAACTCGCCGCCGTCAGCATCGACTGGTACATCCGCCTGGAACAGGGTCGTGCCGTAACCCCCGGAGCCGCCGTCCTGGACGCCATCGCCGCGGCTCTGCAACTGAACGACTCCGAACGCTCCCACCTGCACCTGATAGCCCGAGGCTCCCAGCCCCCGCCGCAGCGCGCCCAGGCCCCGCTGAGCGCCTCCATGCGGGCGATCCTCGACGGGATGCCGCTGCTGCCCGCCTACGCCATGGACTTCCGAGGCGATGTCCTCTCCCGAAACGCCGCGGCCGCAGCCCTTTTCGGCGAAGACTTCCTCCCCGGCGTCAATATCGCCCGCCTCATCTTCCTGGACGAACCCACCCGGGCCACCCAGCTCGACTGGCCCAAGGTCGCCCGCGAAACCGTGGGTGACCTCCGCCTCAACCTCGCCCGCAACCCCGAAGACCCCCGCCTGCGCGACCTCATCACCGAATTGCGCACCGCCAGCACCGATTTCGCCACCTGGTGGAACGACCACACCGTCCAGGAACGCCACCACGGCCGCAAACGCTTCCAGCACCCCACCGAAGGCACCCTCACCCTCGATTACGACACCCTGGTGGCCCCCGACACCTCCGCCCACCGCCTCTTCGTCCTCACCCCCGCAAATGCCTTCACAGCGGCCGCATTACGCACCCTCATCACCGCCCGAGCCCACCTCCTCGGCACCCACCCCCTGCACCCCGCCGCAGGCTGACTCGAACAGCCGCGAACCGACCCCGAAACAGCGAAAAGGCCCCGACCGAAGTCAGGGCCTTTCCTGTGTCTCAACCAACACGTCGGGGTGACAGGATTTGAACCTGCGACCTCTTCGTCCCGAACGAAGCGCGCTACCAAGCTGCGCCACACCCCGTGATGTGAACGTGGAGTAGCTTAGCCGATGGGTGGGCCGGATGATAAATCGGGTGGTCAGAGGGGGTAAATGTGGTTGGGGGAGGGGGGTTAGAGGGGGCGGATCGTGGCCAGGATTTTCTTGGCCAGCGTGGCGTCCACGGAGTTGGCCACGCCGGTGTCGGCGGCGATGGTGAAGACGAACGCGCCGTTGTCGCCGGGGAAGGCGAAGGTGTAGATGGAGTAGGTGGAGGCGCAGCCGGACGCCGGGGGCGGGGCGTTGCCCTTCGTCTCCAGATACACGCCCTGGAGTTGGTTATCGGTGTTGCTGAAGGGTTCCGACGCGCCGGGGGTGGAACCCGTGGAGGTCGACCAGCCGATCTTGGCCATGCGGGTGGAGATATCGGCGGCGGCCTTGGCGGGATCGGTTTCCGTTGACTGACTGAGGAATACGTTGGTGCGGACGTAGTTCGGGCAGTAGTCGACGCCGTCCTGCGCCAGGCCCGCGATCGGAACGGAATCACCGCCGCTGTTGAAGCTGGTCTGACCGGTGCGGTCCAGCTTCCATTCCTTCGGAATGTCGTATGCCGCACCGTTTTCCGTGATCGTCACCACCTGGTAGCCGGGGATAACCGGGGCCGGGGTGGACGTCTTCGGGGCGCTGGTGGGCTTGGGGGAGGTGCTCGGCTTGTTGCCCGACGGGGTCGTGGTGAGCGCGCTGATCAACGACGGCGTCGTATTCCCGTGTGCCGAAGGATCATTCGAGCCGCGGTTCACCAGCACCACGGTGACCACCGCGCCGATGATCACCAGCACCAGCGCGCCGATACCGGCGAACAACCAGCCCTTGCCCTTACCGCCGCCGGGAGGTTGCTGACCGTAACCGGGCGGACCGTAGGGCGGCTGCGGCGGTGGCTGCTGATACGGATTCGGGCCGGACTGATACGGCGTTTGCTGATACGGCTGACTCGGCGCGCTCTGATACGGATTCGGGGCGCTCTGATACGGCTGACCGCCCGTGAACGGCGCGGTCGGGGGCGGCTGCTGCTGCCCCCACGGCTGATGCACCGTCGGATCCGACTGGCCCACACCGTAATTCGGTGCGGGCTGCTGCGGCTGCGCCGGATGCGACTGCCACGGCGAATCAGCGGCGGGCGCGCCCTGCCACCAGTCCGGATCCGGACCCTTCGTTGTCGGATCCTCGTTCGGTTCATTACCACTGGCCACGGCTCACCCCTGACTGACGACTACATACCGCGTTGTATATCGCGGAACGGGTCTATCGCGCGACAGCCTCCGAGGTGGTGCGCCCGCGACCCGACTCCGCCACCGGCTGCTTGGGCGGCGCGCCGACCAGAGTCACCAGCGTGGCCTCCGGACGGCAGCAGAACCGGTACGGCGCCCACGGCGACGTGCCCAGCCCGGCCGACACGTGCAGCCGGGTATGCGAACCCCACTGCGACGGACCCTTCACCCGCGAACGGTCGATACCGCAATTGGTCACCAGCGCACCGAAACCCGGAACGCACAGCTGACCGCCATGGGTGTGACCCGCCATGATCAGGTCGTAACCGTCACCGGCGAAACGATCCAGCACCCGCGGCTCCGGCGAATGCGTGAGCCCGATGCTCAAGTCCGCCAACGGATTCGGGGCACCCGCCACGGTGTCGTAGCGATCCCGCTTCAGATGCGGATCATCCACACCGGCGGTGGAGATCTTCACCCCGGCGACCTCGATATCGCGGCGCACATGCGTCAGATCCAGCCAGCCGCGCTCGGTGAACGCCGCGCGCAGATCCTGCCACGGCAGCGGATCACCGAAAACGCGCTTGTGATCCTTCTTGAAGTACTTCAGCGGATTCTTCGGCACCGGCGCGAAATAGTCGTTCGACCCGAACACGAAAATGCCGGGACGACCCAGCAACCCGCCCAGCGCCTGCACCACCGCGGGCACCGACTTCATATGTGAGAGGTTGTCACCGGTGTTCACCACCAGATCCGGCTCCAGCCGATCCAGCTCCCGCAACCACGCCTGTTTCAACTGCTGACCCGGCATCATGTGCAGGTCGGAGATGTGCAGCACCCGGAGCGAGGGTTTACCCGGCGCCAGCACCGGCAGCGTCGCCTCACGCAGCGTGAAGGCGTTGCGCTCGATCAGCGTGGCGTATCCGACTCCGGCGACGGCGGCCCCTGCGGCTCCCAGAGCGGTACGGCGAAGGGCGACGGTCGAGATTACGGGCATTCGCCCAGAATAGGCGACCCGTTGAAAATGCGTCGAGCCTCGCGGGTGATGAACGGTACCGTGGCGGCCATGTCGGAACTCAAATCGAAGCTGCGCGCGGATCTCACCACCGCCATGAAGGCCAAGGACACGCTGCGCCTCAACACCGTGCGCATGCTGCTCGCCGCCGTGCAGACCGCCGAGGTCGCCGGCAAGGAGGCGAAGGAACTCACCGATGCCGAGGTGATCGCCGTCCTGTCCAAGGAGGCGAAGAAGCGCAATGAGTCCGCCGTGGTCTACGAGCAGGCCGGGCGCGGAGAACTCGCCGCCACCGAGCGCGCCGAGGAACAGATCATCGAGGAGTACCTGCCCACCCCGCTCACCGACGCCGAGGTGGCCGATATCGCCGACACCGCCATCGCCGACGTCGCCGAACAACTCGGCGAACGCCCCGGCATGCGCCAGATGGGCCAGGTCATGAAGGTCGCCACCGCCCTCGCCGCCGGGCGCGCCGACGGCACCCGCGTCTCCGCGGCGGTCAAAGCCCGCCTCTGACCGCGCGATACGCGAAAGCATCAGGGCCCCTCCCCGATACCGGCGAGGGGCCCTTGCGTTCCGCTGGAGGCGGGAGTGATCACGATCGTGGGAACGAGTGCGGCCCCTCGCCATTGGCGAGGGGCCGCTTCGGTTCTTCTCCGCGCTAGCGGTTCTTTACCGCGCTAGCGGGGGATCGGGATGGGGATGGGGATCGGGGGGAGTTGCGGGAGGCCCGGCAACTGGATCCCCGGGAGGGATGGTGGGGGAGCGGCGGACGGCAGCGGATGCTGGGTGCCGTCGCTGACGTAGATCGTGATCACCGAGCCGGGGATGGCCGAACCATCCGGCGAGATGCTCATGACCGTGCCCTTGTTCGCACCGGGCGTGGAGGTCACCGATACCTGGAATCCGGCGGCGATCAGATTGCCGGTCGCCTCGGCCTGGTTCTGGCCGATCACATCCGGAATCTGCGAGTTGTTCGAGCCGCGCACGTACTTGTCGTCCAGCGGCGGCAGACTCAGCGGCGGGAACTTGCCGAGCACGTTCTTCATCGCGCCCAGCCAGGTTCGCGCCGGTTCATTACCGCCGTACAGGTTTCCGCTGCCGCAATTGCGCAGCGGGTACGAGCAGATCTCGCCCGGAGTGGGGCTGTCACCGTAGATGTACGCCGAACCCGCGAACGAGCCGCTGAACGCCAGGAAGGCCGAGGAGCGGTGCGTTTCGGTGGTTCCCGTCTTGGCGGACAGCGGGAAGTTCCAGCCGACCGATCCGGCGGCACCGGCACCGGTACCGCTGACCACGTCATGGCTCAGCGCGTTGGCGAGCGTATTGGCCAGACCCGGATCGACCACCTGCTCGCACGCCTGCTGCGTGAGCGGCACCGGCTTACCGCTGCGGTCCAGCACCTCCTTGATGGGGGTGGGCGGGCACCAGCGACCACTGGAGGCCAGTGTCGCGGCCACATTCGACAGCTCCAGCGCGTTCACGCCGACCGGGCCCAGGGTGAAGGAACCGAGGTTCTGATCCTTCACCATGTCCGCCAGGCTCTGATTCCCATGCCCGGAGGTTCCGGGCTGCGCGTACGAGCGCATGCCGAGGCGCACGGCCATATCCACCGTCGGCGTGACGCCGACGGCCTGGATCAGCTTGACGAAGGCGGTATTCGGTGAGGTCGCCAGCGCCTCGGTCACCGACATCGGCGACTTGTACGCGCCCGCGTTCTTCACGCAATACGTCTCGGCCGGGCAGCCCGGCGTGCCACTGTTACCCATGCCCTTGGCCTGGAAGTTCGCGGGGACGTCCAGCTGTGCGCTGATGCCGAGCCCCTTCTCCATCGCCGCGGCCGTGGTGAAGATCTTGAAAATCGAGCCCGCGCCGTCACCGACCAGCGAATACGGCTGCGGCTGCACGGTTTGATGCGCATTGCCGTCCAGTCCGTAGGTGCGGCTCGACGCCATCGCCAGCAGCGGATGCGAATCCTGTCCCGGGGCAACCACATTCATCACCGAGGCGATGTCGTCCAGATTCGGGTCCGCGTTCGCGGTCACCGACGCCTTGGTCGAGTTCTGCACATCCGGATCGAGGGTGGTGCGAATCAGGTAGCCGCCCTTGTCGATCTGATCGCGGCTGATCCCGGCATTGGCCAGGTACTGCAGCGCGTAATCGCAGAAGAACCCGCGATCATTGGCCGCGATGCAGCCGCGCGGCAGCCCCTTGGGCTCGGGCAGCACGCCCAGCGGATCGGTCTTGGCCTTGCGGAACTCGTCGGCCCGGCTGGGGATATTCGCGATGAGCGTGTCCAGCACGGTGTTCCGGCGTTCGAGCACACCCGCGGGGTTGGTGTACGGGTTCAGCTTGGAGCTGGACTGCACCATGCCCGCCAGCATGGCGGACTGCACGATGTTCAGATCCTTGGCGTCCACGCCGAAGTACGTCTGGGCGGCGTCCTGGATGCCGTACGACGAATTGCCGAACGGGACCAGGTTCAGGTATCGGGTGAGGATCTCGTCCTTGGTGAGTTGCTTGTCCAGCGTCATCGCCATGCGGATCTCGCGGATCTTGCGGGCGGGCGTGGTCTCGATGGCGGCGCGGCGTTCGGCGTCGGTCTTGGCGACCACGAGCAGCAGATAGTTCTTCACATACTGCTGGTCGATGGTCGAACCACCCTGCTGCACTTCGCCGCCGCTGGTGTTGGTCAGGAAGGCACGGAAGGTGCCCTGCCAGTCCACGCCACCGTGTTCGGCGAAGCGTTTGTCCTCAACCGACACGAGCGAGAGCTTCATGTCGTTGGAGATCTTGTCGCTGGGGACCTCGAATCGGCGCTGCTCGTACAGCCACGCGAACGGCTGCCCGTTGGCGTCGACCATGGTCGACACCGCCGGGACCGCGCCTTCCACCAGTTCGGCGGAGACGTTGTCTACGGCGTCGGCGGCTCGGTTGGAGATATAGCCGAAGCCGCCGGCGAGTGGGAACAGCAGCCCGGCGAGGAGAACGGCGGCCAGGACGCAGCTGCCGGCCAGTCTCGCGAGCGTTCGTGTGATCGGCACGGCCCCTAGCCTAATTGCCCTTTCCGGTGCTTGGCGCTCGCCCGGGCACGGGGTGTCCATTCGTCTCAAAGATGCCGACTGGCCGGTTTTAGGCAACGAATGCATGGACGGACGTACCAGAAAATCTCAGGACGGTCTTGCGCGAGCGCTACACCACTATCTAGATTGAGAACCCAGTGTGATAGAGCTAACACTCAAAGTGGAATGTGGTGCAGTTCGCAGTGGGGTTGGGTATCTGCGCGCTGCACACGCGATTCTGGAGCGCCGTGACCCGGTGTTCGGACTGCAAAGGGGCACTTAAATGCACATGACTACCCCGATAGCTCGATTGGACGTGGAGCAGGCCGAAGCAAGGATCGCCTGGGTTTCCCAGGCCCGATGCAAGGAAGTGGATCCCGACCAGTTGTTCGTGCGCGGCGCTGCCCAGCGCAAGGCGGCAACCATCTGCCGGCACTGCCCGGTGCTGATGGAATGTGGGGCGGACGCCCTGGACAACCGGGTCGAGTTCGGTGTGTGGGGCGGCATGACCGAACGGCAGCGTCGCGCGCTGCTGAAGCAGCATCCCGAGGTGACCTCCTGGGCGGACTTCTTCCGTGTCCAGCGTACGCAGAAAGTAGCCATGTAATCAGCCGTATTCCCATAGGCAGAACGGACCGAGCCCGCTGATGCGGGCTCGGTCCGTGTCTGGGGTCGGAACGGGCAGAACAGGCAAATCCTCCGTCGTAATTCAGGGGGGTTGCGCAGTCGCGCCAACGCTGGCGCATATGCGTCAGGCGGTTCGGGCGGCTCCCGCCTCGGCCAGCTGATCGCCGACCGCTCGCAACGCCTCGAGATCGGCGACCTCGAACGGCAGGGCCGTCACCGCCGCGATCGGCACCCGCGGGTGCGCGCCCGTGAACCGGTGCAGCAGATGCTGTTCCCGCTTCGCCGTCACCGCCCGCTGCGCGTGAATCCGCAGTACGGCGGCCGCCAGCGCGGCCGGGGTCTCGGATTCGCCGTTCACCGCCGTCGCGGGGGCCAGCTTGTCCGCCGCGACCTGTGCCTGCTCGGCCGAGAGCGAACTCAGTACGGGGTGCGTGCGATTGAGCACCAGCCCCGCCAAAGGCATCTTGTCCGTGGACAAGCGGTCCACGAAGAACGACGCCTCCCGCAGCGCGTCCGGTTCGGCCGCCGCCACCACGATGAAATGCGTGCCCGGCCGGGACAGCATGGCGTAGGTGCGATCCGCGCGATCCTGGAATCCGCCGAACATGGACTCCAGCGATTGCAGGAACACCGAGGCGTCCTTGAGTAGCTGTCCGCCGACGATCGTGGACACGCCACGCAGTGCGAGGCTCATCGCACCGGCGACCAGTTTGCCCACACCACGGCCCGGCGCCATGATCACGCGGATCATCTTGCCGTTCAAAAAATTGCCGAGACGCTTGGGCGCGTCGAGGAAGTCCAGGGCGTTCCGCGAGGGCGGTGTGTCGACCACGATCAGGTCCCACTCGCGTTTGCTCGCCAGCTGCCCGAGCTTCTCCATTGCCATGTACTCGGATGTGCCGCCGAACGAGGACGCCACGGTCTGATAGATCGGATTGGCGAAGATCTGCTCGGCCTTCTCCGGACTGGTGTGCTCGAGCACCATGTCATCGAAGGTGCGGCGCATATTCAGCATCATGGCGTAGAGCTCGCCCTTGACGCCCTCTCCCAATTCGACCTTCTGCGGGGTGTTTCCGAGATCGCTGACGCCCAGTGATTGCGCGAGCCGGCGTGCCGGGTCGATGGTCAGCACGACGACCTTGCGGCCCGCCTCGGCGGCGCGCAGCGCGATGGCCGCGGCGGTGGTGGTCTTGCCGACGCCGCCGGAACCGCAGCACACCACGATGCGCGAGGTCGGATCGGCGAGCATCTTCGAAATGTCCAGGGGGACGGTATTGGCCGGAACGATCATGGTCAGCGGACTCCCTGCGCGCTCAATACTTCGGCCAGCTCGTACAGCCCGCCCAGATCCATACCGTCGGCCAGTGACGGCAGGTACAGCCGCGAGATATCCACCTGCGCCAATTCCTCGGCGCTCTCGTCCTGCGCGTGCAGGCGGGCGGAATGCTCCACGGTCTCGGCGACCAGGCCCTGGAAGTCGGCCTCGGACAGGGTGATTCCGGCTTCGGCGAGTCCGGCGCGCAGCGCGTCGGTATCTAGTTCGCCCGCGGCGGCCTTCTCCCGCAGTGCGCGCGGCAGATAGCCCTGATTGGCCCGATTCACGATGACGGTGCCGATATTCAGGTCATTGGCGGTGAGTTCGGCGACCGCGTCCGCGGTCTCCTGCACCGGCAGCGCCTCCAGCAGCGTGACCAGGTGGATCATGGTCTGCGGCGAATGCAGCAGTTTGGAGACGCCCTCGGCCTGCGAGGCGATCGGACCGCCGCCGGCGATCTCGGCCATGGCCTGGGTGACGTCCAGGAAGCTGGCGATCCGCCCGGTCGGCGGGGCGTCGATGACTATTTCGTCATAGGCCGGTTTACCCGACTTGTCGACGCGCACCGCGCATTCCTTGATCTTGCCGGTCAGGATCACGTCCCGCAGGCCCGGTGCGATGGTGGTGACGAATTCGATCGCACCCACCCGGCGCATGGCCCGGCCCGCGAAACCCAGGTTGTAGAACATGTCCAGGTATTCGAGGAAGGCGTGCTCGACATCCAGCGCGAGGGCCAGCACCTCGCCGCCGCCCTCGGCGGTGGCGATGCGAGTCTCGGTGGGCGGCAACGGCGGCAGATCGAAGAGCTGGGCGATGGACTGTCTGCCCTCGACCTCGACCAGCAGCACGCGGCGGCCCCCCGCCGCGAGCGCGAGCGCCAGTGCGGCCGCGACCGTGGACTTCCCGGTGCCGCCCTTCCCGGATACGTAATGCAGGCGGGCCTTGTCCGCCCGCTCCGGCCAACCTGCTTCGACCCCCGGCTCAACCGAAACGGGCACTGCTATCGGTACTCCCACGCTCGCGAGCCTATAACCCGTTCCTGGTTCATGCCCACAAGTGACACCAACTGTCTGATACACCACTCTGGAATTCTCGATTTCCTGATATCGAATGTGCCAGAGCAGGGTCCGAGGTATGGGACGGCCGGGACCGGGGCTAATCTCACGACCATGAGTGATGTGACCGCGTGGGAGTACGCGACCGTGCCGCTGTTGACGCACGCCACCAAGGCAATCCTCGACCAGTGGGGGTCCGACGGCTGGGAGCTCGTCTCGGTACTGCCCGGGCCGACCGGTGAGCAGCACGTCGCCTACCTGAAGCGACCCAAGAACTGATGACCGCCGCCACCGCGTGGGCGGAAAACCTGGAGAAGCTGGGCGTCACCGTGCCCGCCGTGGCCGCGCCCGTGGCCTCGTACATTCCGGCCATCCGGACCGGGAACCTCGTCTACACCTCCGGCCAGCTGCCGTTCGTGGACGGGCAGCTCACCGTCACCGGCAAGGTCGGCGCGGAGGTCTCCACCGAACAGGCCGCCGAGGCCGCTCAGCTGTGCGCGCTCAATGCGCTTGCGGCCGTGCATGATCTGGTCGGGCTCGACAATGTGGTGCGCATCGTGAAGGTCGTCGGCTTCGTCGCCTCGGCCCCCGGCTACTCCGATCAGCCGGTCGTCATCAACGGTGCGTCGAATTTCCTCGGCGAGGTCTTCGGCGATGCGGGCGTGCACGCGCGCTCGGCCGTCGGCGTCTCCGAACTCCCGAAGAACACCCCCGTGGAAGTGGAACTCATCGCCGAAGTGCGCTGAGCGCTTGCCCGTTCGAGGAGACGTGGGAAGTGTGGTGCGTCCAACCCTGGACCCGCCGCACTCCCTGGGTTAGGACAGAAATATGACCCTCACTCATCCCGCGTATGAACAACTGCGGCAAGTGACTCCGTCCGCCGGTGTGGTGCTGGCCGACAATCCCAGCGGAATGACCTTGCAGGGCACCAACACCTGGCTGCTGCGCGCTCCGGGCAGCACCGACTATGTGCTGGTCGACCCGGGTCCCAAGGATCGCAAGCACACCGAGGCGCTGGTGCGCGAGACCGGCGGCAGGATCGCGCTGACGCTGATCACGCATCATCACGCCGATCACACCGGCGGTATCGACCGCCTGGTGAAGGCCACCGGAACCCCGGTGCGCGCCAAGGACTCCCAATTCCTGCACGGGTCGACCGCGGTGCTCGCCGGCGGAGAGGTCATCGAGGCGGCCGGACTCCGCATCACGGTGCTGGCAACCCCCGGGCATACCGAGGATTCGGTGAGTTTCCTGGTGGACGGCCCGGATGACGGGGATGCCGCGCTGCTCACCGGCGACACCGTATTGGGTACCGGGACCACGGTTCTCGAATCCCGCGACGGTGCGCTCGCCGACTACCTGAACTCGCTGAAGCGGCTGGCCGAGGCGGCCCCGGCGCGAGTGCTGCTGCCCGCGCACGGCCCGGATCATCCGGATGCCCTGCCGGTCATCGATTTTTACATCAAGCATCGCGAGGAGCGCCTGAATCAGGTGCGGGCGGCCCTGGCAGAGCTGGGCCCCAGCGCGAAGGCGCTGCAGATCGTCGCGAAGGTCTACGCCGACGTGGACAAGCGGCTCTGGCCCGCCGCGCACAGTTCGGTGCAGGCCCAGCTCGCGTACATTCGCGCCGAGGGCTGATACGCACGAAGGGACCGGGTCGTCACTTTCGTGGCGACCCGGTCCCTACGAGTCTCTGTTCCCCTGTGTCGCTGTGACTACCGCGCGCGGCGGGCCAGGCGCTCCGAGTCGGAGATGAGCACGCTCTTGCCCTCGAGCCGCAGCCAGCCGCGGTGCGCGAAGTCGGCCAGGGCCTTGTTCACGGTTTCGCGAGAGGCGCCGACCAGCTGGGCGATCTCCTCCTGGGTCAGGTCGTGGGTCACGCGCAGCGCGCCCGCTTCCTGGGTGCCGAAGCGCTGTGCGAGCTGCAGCAGCGCCTTGGCGACACGACCGGGCACATCGGTGAAGATGAGGTCGGCCAGGTTGTTGTTGGTCCGGCGCAGACGACGGGCGAGCACCCGCAGCAACTGCTCGGCGATCTCCGGGCGCTGATCGATCCAGGCCTTGAGGGCGTCCCGATCCATGGTGACCGCGCGGACCTCGGTGACGGTGGTGGCCGTCGAGGTGCGCGGGCCCGGATCGAAGATGGACAGCTCGCCGAACATGTCCGACGGGCCCATGATCGTCAGCAGGTTCTCGCGACCATCGGGGGAACGTCGGCCGATCTTCACCTTGCCGGAGGTGATGATGTAGAGCCGGTCTCCCGGTTCACCCTCGTTGAAGATGACATGACCGCGCGGAAAGTCCACGGGCTGAAGTTGTTTGGCGAGGGCGGCCACCGCGGTGGGCTCGACGCCTTGGAAGATGCCTGCTCTGGCGAGGGCCTCGTCCACGAATGTGCTCCTTATGGGAAATGGCTCTGTTCTGGACCGAAGCATTCGGCCGACAGTGCAGTCTACTTTGCAATACGTCCGGGTAGTGATAGACACCACGCGGCGGGGTCATTCTCCGACACGCGGAGTCCGATTACACGACACGCACCGTCGATCTCGCGACACGCAAAGTTCAACTCTAGCGACACGCCGTCGAGCTCACCCATGAAGATCGGAAAATGCTCTCGACCGGCCGAAAAACGGCAGATCGGTCAAAAGCGGAGCGCGTCGGCTCAGCTGGCCTGCGCCACATCCAGACCCTTGGCCGCGGGCCGGGCGCGCCGCGGACGCGCCGCCGCAGCGGGCAATCCCAGTTTGGTGAGGTCACTGACCTCGGCATTCGTGGCTCGATCCAGGTACTGCTGCACCTCCGGATCGGGCTCGAGCAGCTTGCGAAGCCGGTTCTCGACACGTTCCATCACCAATGCGAACAGCATCAGCGCTATCGGAAACAGCACCACAGCGAGTCCTTGCATAGGGAGGAGTAAACACGGCGAAGGTCTCAGATGGAACACGGCGGGTGCGCAGCCCGGTTGATGGGGCTTACAGGTTACGTAAGGTGGACGCGTGCGTGTCTCGACATCCAGCCAGGTGACTCCCGCCCTCGGCGCAGCTGCGCCCGCCGGCGGGAAAGCGAAGTCGCGCGCCAAGGAAACCCCCACCGGCCTGGTGCGTCGCGCCCGCCGGATGAATCGCACGCTCGCGCTGGCCTTTCCGGACGCACACTGCGAACTCGACTTCACCACGCCCCTCGAATTGGCCGTGGCCACAATCCTTTCCGCGCAGTGCACGGACGTCAGAGTGAACCTGACCACACCCGCGTTGTTCGCCAAGTACCGCAGCGCCCGCGATTACGCCGAGGCGAATCGGGCCGAGCTGGAGGAGTTCATCCGGCCGACCGGCTTCTACCGCAACAAGACCAGCTCGCTGATGGGGTTGGGTCAGGCGCTGGTCGAACGCTATGACGGCGAACTCCCGCATACGCTGAACCAGCTGGTGGAGCTGCCCGGCATCGGCCGCAAGACCGCGAACGTCATCCTCGGCAATGCCTTCGGCGTCCCGGGGATCACCGTCGACACCCACTTCGGCCGCCTGGTCCGGCGCTGGGGGTGGACGGATGAAGAAGATCCGGTGAAGGTCGAGCACATCGTCGGCGCGCTCATCGAACGCAAAGAGTGGACGATGCTCTCGCACCGCGTCATCTTCCACGGCCGTCGCGTCTGCCACGCCCGCAAACCGGCGTGCGGCGCCTGCATCCTCGCCAAGGACTGCCCTTCGTACGGCACCGGCCCCACCGATCCGGCCGTCGCCGCCGCCCTGGTCAAAGGCCCGGAAACCGAGCACCTGCTGGAACTGGTGGGGCTGTGAGCCCTGCGGCTCCACCCGAGCACACCGCACACCCACGGTCGCACGACACCGCGGGCGAACACGGCCATCCGACCTCCGCTTCCGGCCGGGACTCCGGTCGACGCACCGGAATTCGCGGGATCGGACCGGTTCGCGAGGTCGAGCGGGCGGGCCGGAGCCGACGCGGTCGTAGCGGAATTCACCGACGGGTGAGCCTGATCGCCTTGCTCGCGGCTTTTGTGTTGGCTGTGGCGTCGTGCTCCAGCTCCGGTGGGGGTTCGGCCGGTGGTACCGCCGCGCCCGGCGGCAAACCGGTTTCCGCGAGTGAGCGGGCGCGGGCCGCGCTGGTCGACTGTCCTGCTCCGTCGGGGGCTCCGGTTGCCGACGGTCCGCTGCGTGGATTGACGTTGAACTGTCTCTCCAATGGCAGCCCCATGGATTTGACCGCCGCGCTGGCGGGGAAGCCCGCGCTGCTGAATCTGTGGGCGTACTGGTGTGGGCCGTGTGCGGAGGAACTGCCGCTGCTGCAACAGTTCTCGGATCGGGCGTCGGCGTCGATCACGGTGCTGACGGTGCACAGTGATCCGGGTACGGCCAAGGGGCTGGCGCGGTTGACCGGGCTCGGGATTCATCTGCCCGGGGTGGAGGATCCGGATACCAAGGTGCGCACCGCCGTCGGCGCGCCCGCGGTATTGCCGATCTCCGTCCTGTTGCGCGCGGATGGCTCGATCGCCAAACTCGTTGTGCGCCCGTTCAAGAGCGTCGATGACATCGCCGATACCGTCGCGGCTGAGCTCGGGGTGCGGGCGTGAGGTGGCGAAATAGCTTGTGCGGCTTGGTGGTTGCTGGTGTGGTGGTCGATCTTGGAGCGTGGGCATGAGACTCGAGGTGCCTACGGGCTCCATTCCGGAGTGGCTGCGCGGGGTGGCCGACCACGATCCGGCCGATCCGACCGGCATGAATCCGATCCTGAAGCGGCTCGCTTCGGCCGCCATGCGGGCGCGCGAGGCCGCCGTGCTGGTGCTCTTCAGCGGTGACGAGACGGCCGATCCGAACGCATTGGGCGGCTTGCCCGCCGACGCCGATGTGCTGCTCACCCAGCGCGCGGCGACCATGCGCACGCACAGCGGTCAGGTGGCGTTCCCGGGCGGCGGGGTGGAACCCGGCGATGACGGTCCCATCGGCACCGCGCTGCGCGAAGCCCAGGAGGAGACCGGCCTGGATCCGGCGGGCGTCGAGCCGATCGCCGTGCTGCCCAAGATCTTCGTGCCGCCGTCGCGCTTCGATGTGACGCCGGTGGTCGCGTACTGGCGCACCCCGGGCGAGGTCGGCGTGGTCAGCGAGAACGAGGCGACCCGCGTGGTGCGGGTGCCGGTCGCGGACCTCATCGATCCGGCGAACAGATTCGTGGTGCGGCATCCACTCGGCTATATGGGTCCGGCGTTCACCGTCGACGGCATGCTGGTGTGGGGCTTCACCGGGGGAGTACTGGCCGGACTGCTCGCGGTCTCCGGTTGGGAACATGAATGGGACCATCACGATGTGCGTGATCTGCAGGCCTCTTTGGCCGCGGTTGGGATGACGTTATGAGTTCTTCGGCCTGGCTCGACCTCGGCATCTTGATTCTGGCGCTGCTGGCCGCCACCTCCGGGTGGCGGCAGGGTGCGGTCGCGTCCGCGCTGGCTTTCCTAGGCGTGGTCCTGGGTGCGGTCGCGGGCATTCTGATCGCACCGCACATCCTGATCCACCTCAGCGAGGGGCGATCCCGGGTGCTGGTCGGCGTCCTGCTGATCGTGGCCCTGGTGATCGTCGGCGAGGTGGCGGGCATGGTGCTGGGCCGGGCCGCGCGCAGCGGTATGCGCGATCCGTTCACCCGCAGCGTGGACAGCGTGGTCGGCGCGGGCCTGCAGATGGCGGCGGTGCTGGCCACGGCCTGGCTGCTGGCGCTGCCGCTGGCGAATTCGTCGCAGCCGGGAATCGCGGCCGCGGTCAAGAACTCTCAGGTCCTGGTGAATGTGGACCATGTCGCACCGGATTGGCTGCGGCGGGTGCCGAACGAATTCTCCAACCTGCTCAACACTTCCGGGCTGCCGGACGTCATCGGACCGTTCGGGCGCGTCCCGATCGCGGCCGTGGAGCCGCCGGATGCCAGCGTGCTGCAATTGCCGGTGGCGCAATCGCTGCAGTCGAGCGTGTTGCGCATTCGCGGTATCGCGCCGAGTTGCCAACGGCAGCTGGAGGGTTCGGGCTTCGTGGTCGCGCCCGAGCGCGTCATGACGAACGCGCACGTGGTCGCGGGCACCAGCACGGTGAGTGTGGACACCGCGCGCGGGTCGATGGAGGCGCAGGTCGTGCTGTTCGACTCCTCCAAGGACATCGCGGTTCTGGCGGTGCCGGGTCTGAACGCGCCGGTGATCCCGTTGGCCCCCAAGGCCGCCAACTCCGGTGAATCCGCGATCGTGCTGGGCTACCCGGGCGGCGGCCGCTACACGGCCAGCGCCGCCCGTGTCCGCGAGACCCTGGATCTCAAGGGCCCCAACATCTATCGCGACAACAATGTGCAGCGCGAGGTGTACACGGTGCGCGGTCAGGTCCGCGCGGGTAACTCCGGCGGCCCGCTGGTCGACACCGACGGCAATATCCTCGGCGTGGTCTTCGGTGCCGCCGTCACCGACGACGACACCGGCTACGTCCTGACCCTGGACGAGGTGCGCCCGGAAGTGAATGGCGCGGCCGGAGATTCGACCCCGGTCGGCACCGGCAGCTGCGTCCTGAGCTGACACCGCCCGCAGCGCGAATTCGGCCGGGATCCACCCTGGATCCCGGCCGAAATCATGTCGGTATGACGAATGTTGTCAGGCCAGGAGTTTGGCGAGCTCCGTGGTTACAGCCGCCGGATTCTCCTGGTGCGCATAGTGTCCCGCGTCCGGGATGGTGATGACGCGGCGCTGCGGGGAGAATTCCTGGCCGCGGCGAATGGTGCTGGTCAGGATGTAGCGGTCGCGGTCGCCGTGCATGGACAGCACGGGGATGTCGATCGGTTCGCGCATGGTTTCCATGAATCGCGCACCGTCGGGCCGCCATTGGCTGCGGAAGGCCCAGCGCTGGTATTCCAGCGCACAGTGTGCCGCGCCCGGAATCCGGATGGCGGTGCGCATGCGTTCCGCGGTGTCCGCGAATTCCGGTGTGGCGGACCAGTGTTCACCGGCGTGCTGGCGCAGCAGGCGTTCTATCTCGGCCCCGTTGTCGGCGGTGATGAGGTTCTCCGCGTAGCGCGGGATCTGATAGCGCAGGAAGTTCGGCAGCCAGGTGGCGCGCTGTTTGCCGTCGCGCAGGATGGAACTCTTGAGCGCCGCCGGATGCGGTGAGCTCACCAGTCCGATGGCGCGCACCACGCGCGGTTGCAGCACCGCGGTCGCCCAGCACACCAGCCCGCCTTCGGCGTGGCCGACGAGCGTGGCCTCGGTATGCCCGAGCGCGCGAATGAGTCCGGCGATATCACCGGCGAGCGTCCAGCCGTCATAGCCGCGCGGTGGTTTATCGCTGTCGCCGTAGCCGCGCAGATCCATCGCGACCGCGCGATAGCCCAGTTCGGACAGCGCGGTCAGTTGATGCCGCCACGACCACCAGAAGTCACCGAAGCCGTGCAGCAGCACCACCAGCGGCGTTTCCGGATCCGCGAAGACCACGCCGCCCGCGGGCATCGCTTCGACCACGTGGAAGCGAATGCCGTTGGCGTGCACATCCCGATGGGTCCACGGTCCGTCGTAACGGACAGCGGACGGATCGGGGGGCGATATCGACGACACGCCGAAGGAGACTAATCGACGGTCTACAGCCGCGGCTTGCCGAGACCCGCGCCGGCGTCCGCCGAATGCTCACCGGAGCCGCTGAAACCGCTGGGCAGCACCGTCTTCACTTCCTTGAGCGATTCGATGGTCTTCTCCGGCGCGCGCAGTTTGCGCACCTTGAGATAGCCGAACAGCGCCAGCGCCGCCGTCGCCACGATCATCAGCAGGAAGACGATGAGGAACGCCAGCCAGCGGTACACCCATACGTCCAGCAGTTCGGCGAGGAAGAAGAAAAAGAAGAAGGAGCTGAACAGCAGGACGGTCAGCGCCGCGATGAAGAAGACGCTGCCCTGCAGGCCCTTCTTGACCTCGCCGGTCACCTCGGCCTTGGCGAGCGCGACTTCGGCGCGCACCAGGGTCGACATCTGTTCGGTCGCGTCACGCACCAGGCTGCCGATGGTCGCCGATTCGTGCGTATCGACATCGGACAGCGGAATCGAGGTGATGGTGCGGGTGCGGTCCCCGTTTCGCCCGTTACCGCCCTGTGTGAAGCTCAATTGCTCGACCCTTCTCCATGTCCCGGAACTCCCCGGTGTCGCTCACTGTTGTCCTTGCAGTGCCCGCTCGTCACGGCGCGCCTGGTGGGCGCGGCCACGACGCAACAGTAGTGCCGATCCTGCCAGGGAAGCCGCCAAAGACGTCAGCAACACCGCTGCTTTCGCGAGTTCGACCGCGGAGCCGTCGCCGACGTCCGCGAGTGCGAGTTCTGCCACCAAGAGGCTAACGGTGAAGCCGATCGCGCCTAGTACCGACAGGGCGAACATGTCCCGATAATCAAGATCGTCGGGCCGCTGGGCGATACCGAGACGTACCGCGAGCCAAGCGAACCCGAAGATGCCGAGGGTTTTACCGGCCAGCAGGCCCACGATGATGGCGAGCGAGATCCGGTTCGTGAACAGCTCCGAGAACACCTCGGTATCGAGCTTCACGCCCGAGGCGAACAGCGCGAACAGCGGTACGCAGAGCGCCGCGGAGATGGGCTGGAAGAAGTGCTCCAGTTTGGCCGCGGGCACGCAGTGCTCGTCCTCGTCGGGATCGGGCCGCACCCGGGTGAGCAGACCGAGCGCCACGCCCGCGAGGGTCGGGTGAATGCCCGCCTCGTGCAGCGAGTACCAGGCCAGCAGCGCCAGCGGCACGTACAGGAACGGCGTCCCGATGCGCTTCCACTGGCCCAGCGCCCACACCGCGCAGCACAGGATGGCGATCGCCAGCCACAGCATCTTCAGCGTGGTGGTGAACAGCACCGCGATCAGGATGATGGCGATCAGATCGTCCACCACGGCCAGGCTCAGCAGGAACACCCGCGCGCCCGCCGGAATGCGAGAACCGGTGAGCGCCAGCACCGCCAGCGCGAACGCGATATCGGTGGCGACCGGGACCGCCCAGCCGCGATCCATACCCTCCACGCCCCAGCCGATGCCGATGGCGATGAGCGCGGGCATCACCACACCGCCGATGGCCGCCACGATGGGCAGGGTGGCGCGTTTGGGATCGGCCAGTTCGCCGACCACCAGTTCCCGTTTGAGTTCCAGTCCGGCGACGAAGAAGAAGATCGCGAGCAGTCCGTCCTTGGTCCAGTCGGCCAGGGTCAGATTCAGATGCAGCGCGGGAATGTCGAGATGGGTCTCGGTCATGGTCGTGTAGCTCGCGCCCCACGCGGAGTTCACCCACAGCACCGCGGTCGCCGCCGCGATGAGAAGCAGTGCGCCACCGAAGGTTTCGGTCCGGAGATAGCGGGACAATTCGGAGCGCAACTGAACAATCAAAGGGTGCACCTTTCCGGCTGTGCGGTCGACAGAACCTGCGGAGTGCGACTCACCGGAGCTCGGTCGGCGCATACCGCATGCCGACCAGACTTCCCGGCACACCTTACGCAATTCTAACGGTTGATTCCGGACATAAGGACCCGGGTCGTGTCGCGCGACCTGCGCGGAACGCGAATCGGCCCCATGACCAACCGGTCATGGGGCCGATGCCGTTGTGCGCCGGAGCTTTACGCCTTACCGGCGCGAATCGCCTCGAAAACGTTGGGATCCACCAGGGTTGAGGTGTCACCCAGTTCGCGGCCCTCGGCCACATCGCGGAGCAGGCGGCGCATGATCTTGCCCGAGCGGGTCTTGGGCAGCTCGGGAACCACGTGGATCTCGCGCGGGCGGGCGATGGGGGAGATCTCCCGGGAGACCTCGGCCTTGAGCTCGGCCACCAGGTCATCCCCGGTGTTCTGCGCTCCCGCGGTGAGGATCACGAAGGCCACGATGCCCTGGCCGGTGGTCTCGTCGGACGCGCCGACCACCGCCGCCTCGGCGACGCCGGAGTGACCGACCAGCGCCGATTCCACCTCCGCGGTCGAAATGCGGTGGCCCGACACGTTCATGACGTCGTCGACGCGCCCCAGCACCCACAGATCGCCGTCGGCGTCGAGCTTGGCCCCGTCACCGGCGAAGTACCAGCCCTGGTCGCCGTAGCGTGCCCAGTAGGTCTCCCGGTAGCGCTCGTTATCGCCCCAGATGCCGCGCAGCATGGACGGCCACGGCTCATCGAGCACCAGGTACCCGTTGGCCTCGGTCTCGCCCAGTACGACCGGCTTGCCCTCTTCGTCGACGACCTTGGCCGAGATGCCCGGCAGCGGGGTCATGGCCGCGCCCGGCTTGGCCGCGGTGACGCCCGGCAGCGGCGAGATCATGATGGTGCCGGTCTCGGTCTGCCACCAGGTGTCCACGATGGGAGTCTTGTTGGCGCCCACCACATCCCGGTACCAGCGCCACGCCTCGGGATTGATCGGCTCGCCCACCGAACCGAGCACGCGCACGCTCGACAGATCGTGCGCGTCGGGAATCTCCCTGCCCCACTTCATGAATGTGCGCACCAGCGTCGGGGCGGTGTAGTAGATCGACACCCCGTACTTCTCGATGATCTGCCAATGCCGGTGCTCGTCAGGGAAATTCGGGGTGCCCTCGTACAACACCGAGGTCGCGCGATTGGCCAGCGGCCCGTACACGATGTACGAATGTCCGGTCACCCAGCCGATATCGGCGGTGCACCAGTACACGTCCTGGCCGGGCTTGTGATCGAACACGTAGTTGTGCGTGTACGACGCCTGGGTCAGATAGCCGCCGGAGGTGTGCAGGATGCCCTTGGGCTTCCCGGTGGTGCCGGAGGTGTAGAGGATGAACAGCGGATGCTCGGCATCGAACGGCTGCGCCTCGTGCTCGGGCGACGCGTCGGCCACGGTCTCGTGCCACCACACGTCGCGGCCCTCGGTCATGGGCGTGTCGATCCCGGTGCGGTTGACCACCAGCACCTGCTCGACGGTCGAATTACCGTCCGCGAGAGCCTCGTCCACCGCCTCCTTGAGCGGGGCGGGCTTACCGCGCCGCCACTGCCCGTCGGTGGTGATGACCAGCCGCGCCCCGGTGTCGTCGATGCGCTGGCGCAGCGCGCTCGGCGAGAATCCGGCGAAGACCACCGAATGCGGCAGGCCCAGCCGCGCGCAGGCCAGCATGGCGGCGACGGCCTCGGGCAGCATCGGCATGTAGATGGCGACGCGGTCCCCGGCGACGAGGCCGATCGAGGTCAGATAGTTCGCGGCGCGTGACACCTCGGCCAGCAGCTCGGCATAGGTGATGGCGCGGGAATCGCCCGGCTCGCCCTCCCAGTGGATGGCGACCTGATCGCCGTGCCCGTCCAGCACATGCCGGTCGACGCAGTTGTAGGCGACGTTCAGCTTGCCGTCAACGAACCATTTGGCGAAGGGCGCGTCATCCCAGTCCAGGACGCGGGTCCACGGCTGCGCCCAGTGCAGGCGCTGGGCCTGTTCGGCCCAGAACCCCTCACGATCGGCCGCGGCCCGCTCGTACAGCGCGGCGTCGGCGTTGGCGGAGGCGGCGAACTCAGCGCTCGGTGGATAGGCATCCAGGTGATCGGCGGTGCTTTCGGTCATCTCTCTCTTCTTCTCTCGCGCGTGCCGGCCACGGGGTGACCGCGGCCACGTTCGACCCTAACCGAGTGTGATCTGCGTCGTGCCCGGCTGTCGCCTTCGGTCCCACTCTGTGCATTCGCGACATTCCCACCCGGCGTGTGACCGAACCGTGAACCACCCGGACCGGGCATTGTGCAATGTGTCAGGTACGGCCCCCCGCGCGAGTCGCTCATGTTGCCGGATTGCTAACAAGGCGAACAATCCCGTTTCGATCCGCTGACACCCGCTGTCCGGACGGTTACTGTCCGTTTCACCCAAGGCGGATCGTGGTTGAGCGCTGAAGGACCTCCGGCGCGCGTCACCTTCCCCTCGCCATTTCCGGACACCGGGAGAAATGCGTTGAGAATCAAGACGATAACCGCGGTGGCGGCCGCAGCGTTGATGGCCACGAGCTTCGCGCTGACCGGCTGCTCCTCGGACAGCAGCAGCGGTGACGACCTCGTGAGTGTGAACGCGGCCGAACCGCAGAACCCCCTGGTGCCCACCAACACCAACGAGAACATGGGCGGCCGCGTGGTGGACCGGCTGTGGGCCGGGCTCAAGTACTACGACGGCGGCGGCACCCCGCACAACGAGATGGCGCAGTCCATCGAGACCACCGACCGGCAGCATTACAAGATCACCATCAAGCCGGACTGGAAATTCACCGACGGCACCGCCGTCACCGCGAAATCCTTTGTGGACGCCTGGAATTACGGCGCCCTCGGCACCAACGCACAGTTGCAGAACTGGGCCTTCACCCCCATCCTCGGGTACGAGGACGTCTCCGCGACCCCGCCCAAGGCGCAGACCATGTCGGGTCTGAAGGTGGTCGACGACCACACCTTCACCGTCGATCTGAAGCAGCCGTCCATCGACTTCGAACTCGAGCTCGGCTTCGCGCCGTTCTATCCGCTGCCCGACGCGGCGTACAAGGATATGAAGGCGTACGGCGAGAACCCGATCGGCAACGGACCGTACAAATTCGCCAATACCGGTGCCTGGCAACACAATGTGCAGATCGAACTGGTCCCCAACCCTGACTACCCGGGCGGCCGCCCGGCCAAGAACAAGGGCCTGCGGTTCAAGATGTACGCGAATATGGACACCGCGTACGCCGACCTGCTGCAGGGCAATCTCGATGCGCTGGACGTGATTCCGGATACCGCGCTGGCCACCTACGAACAGGATCTCGGCGACCGCGCCATCCACAAGCCGATCGCGTACAGCCAGCACATCGGCAGTCAGCCGAATCTCGCGCACTTCTCCGGCCCCGAGGGCGTGCTGCGCCGCAAGGCCATCTCGATGGCCATCAACCGGGAACAGATCGCCACCAACATCTTCCACGGCACCCGCGTCCCCACCAAGGACTTCACCGCCTTCACCCTGCCCGGCTTCCGCGACGGGCTGCCCGGCTCCGAGGTGCTGAAATTCAACCCGGACGAAGCCAAGAAGCTCTGGGCGCAGGCCGATGCCATCTCACCGTGGTCGGGGACCTATCAGATCGCCTACAACTCCGACGGCGGCCATCAGGCGTGGATCGAGGCCGTGGCCAACAGCGTCAAGAACACCCTCGGCATCGACGCGGTGGGCGCGCCCTACCCGACGTTCAAGAGCATTCGCGACGAGATCCAGGCCAAGACCATCGGCAAGGCGTTCCGGTACGGCTGGCAGGGTGACTACCCGTCCATGTTCGAATTCCTCACCGCGCTGTATCTGAGCACGTCGGAGACCAATAACGCGGGATACAACAGCCCGGAATTCGATGGACTGCTGAACAAGGCCCTGGCCGCGCCGACGCCCGAGGCGGCGTACGACATCATCGCGCAGGCGCAGGCCGTGCTGTTCCGGGATATGGCCGATATCCCCGTCTTCGACTACAACGTCGCGGCGGGCCGCTCGGACAAGGTGAAGAAGGCCGACGTCTCCTGGTCGGGACTGTTCGACTTCGAGAACATCGAAAAGTAAACCGCTGCTAGGGAAATGGGTTGCGGCACGGTGTACATCACCGTTCC
>NZ_JBHJXS010000015.1:317725-323187 GCF_042269265.1 Nocardia sp. NPDC056000
GCTCTTAATTTCTTATTTCGGCCCAGGTCCCCGGGCGGGCTCTTTCCCATTTCTAAAAAATCTAAATTAAACCCGGTGTTTGGAAATGGGGTGCGGCCCGGGTTAAAACCCCGGGCCCCCAACCACTCCCGCCATTCGATGGAGTGAACCATGGCTTGGTATATCGTGCGGCGGCTGCTCCAGATGATCCCGGTCTTCCTCGGGGCCACGCTGCTCATCTATTCGATGGTCTTCCTGATCCCCGGCGACCCCATTCAGGCGCTGGCCGGTGACCGTCAGATGACCCCGGCGGTGGAGGCGGCGTTGCGCGCCAGATACCACCTGGATCAGCCGTTCTTCATTCAATACCTGGAATATCTGAAAGGTATTGTCACCCTTGACTTCGGCACGTCGTTCTCCGGCCGCCCGGTGCGCGACGAGCTGGCCCGCGCCTTCCCGATCACCTTCCGGCTGGCCATCATGGCCGTCTGCATCGAGGCCATTTTCGGCATAACTTTCGGTCTGATCGCCGGACTGCGCAAGGGCAAACTGTTCGACTCCACCATGCTGGTGCTCAGCCTGGTCATCATCGCGGTGCCGATCTTCGTGGTCGGCTTCCTGGCGCAGTATCTGCTCGGCGTGAAATGGGGTATCGCACCGGTGACGGTCGGCGCGAAGGCCGGATTCACCGATCTGCTGGTGCCCGCCTTCGTGCTCGGATCGCTGTCCTTCGCCTATGTGCTGCGGCTGACGCGAAACTCGGTGGCGGAGAACATGTCCGCCGACTACGTGCGCACCGCCACCGCCAAGGGGCTGAGCCGCCGACGCGTCATCGTGGTGCACATCCTGCGCAATTCGATGATCCCGGTGGTCACCTTCCTCGGCACCGACCTCGGCTACCTGATGGGCGGCGCGGTCGTCACCGAGGGCATCTTCAATATTCCGGGCGTGGGCGGCACGCTGTACCAGGCGATCGTGCGCGGCGAACCACCCACCGTGGTGGCCTTCGTGACCGTGCTCATCGTGATACTGCTGCTGGCGAACCTGCTCGTCGATCTGCTCTACGCCGCCCTCGACCCGAGGATCCGCTATGCCTGAGATCGCGAAAACTCGTGCGGGACAAGAACATTTCGTGGCCCCGCCGGACGAGGTCGAAGTGCTGGCCACCGACCGGCTCGACGAATCCGGCGCGCCGACCAGCGTCTGGCGTGATGCCTGGCGGCAGCTGCGGCGCAATCCGATCTTCGTCATCGCCGCACTGCTGCTGATCTTCGTGGTGCTGGTCGCGGCCTGGCCGGAACTGTTCACGAATCAGGATCCGCGGTACTGCAACGGTGATTTCAGCATGCACAAACCGGGCAGCGGACACCCCTTCGGCTTCGACAAACAGGGCTGCGATATCTACGCCCGCACCGTTTACGGCGCGCGGGCGTCGGTGCTGACCGGTATCGGCTCCACCGCGCTGTTCGTGCTCATCGGCGGGGCCCTGGGCGCGATCGCCGGATACTATGGCGGACTGTTCGATTCGATCATCTCCCGGATCGCGGAGATCTTCTACGCGCTGCCGCTCATGCTCGCCGCCATCGTGCTCATGCAGATGCTGTCCTCGCGCACCATCTGGACCGTCATGATCACCCTGGCCTCGTTCTCCTGGCCGCAGGCCGCCCGCATCACCCGGGGCGCGGTCATCGAAGCCAAGAACAGCGAATACGTCACGGCGGCAAAGGCATTGGGCGTCTCCAGATTCCGGACGCTGCTGCGGCACGTACTGCCCAACTCGGCCGGTCCGATGATCGTGGTCAGCACCATCTCGCTCGGCGTCTTCATCGTCACCGAGGCGACGCTGTCCTACCTCGGCGTCGGACTGTCCCGGCAGATCGTGTCCTGGGGCTCCGATATCGCGGTGGACCAGAAGGAGATTCGCACCTCCGCGATCCTGTTCTATCCGGCGACCGCGCTCGCGCTGACCGTGCTCAGCTTCATCATGCTCGGTGACGCCGTCCGCGATGCCCTCGATCCCAAGGCCCGGAAGAGGTGACCGATATGGACAAACCACTGCTCGAAGTCCGCGACCTGAACGTGAGCTTCACCTCCGACGGTAAGCAGATCCCGGCCGTGCGCGGGGTGAACCTGACCGTCTACCCGGGCCAAACCGTCGCCATCGTCGGCGAATCCGGCTCCGGGAAATCGACCACCGCGCACGCCATCATCGATCTGCTGCCCGGCACCGGGCGAATCACCGACGGCTCCATCATGTTCGGCGGCAAGGATCTGGCCAAGGCGTCCAAACGCGAGATCGTCGGCGTACGCGGCCGGGGGATCGGGTTCGTGCCGCAGGACCCCATGTCGAATCTGAATCCGGTGTGGAAAGTCGGATCCCAGATTCGGGAAACCTTGGAGGCCAATGGCATTGCCAAGGGTAAGGCCGCCAAACAGCGGGCGGTGGAGCTGCTCACCGAAGCGGGGATGCCCGATGCCGAACATCGGGTCAATCAGTATCCGCACGAATTCTCCGGCGGTATGCGCCAGCGCGCGCTCATCGCCATCGGATTGTCTTGCCGCCCGGAGCTTCTCATCGCAGATGAGCCCACGTCCGCGCTGGACGTGACCGTGCAGCGGCAGATTCTGGATCATCTCGACACCCTCACCAGTGAACTCGGCACGGCCGTCCTGCTCATCACGCACGACCTCGGATTGGCCGCCGAACGCGCCGAACACCTGGTGGTCATGTATCGCGGCCGGGTGGTGGAATCCGGTCCGGCACAACAGATTCTGCGCGAACCGCAGCATCTGTACACCAAGAAGCTGGTGAACTCCGCGCCGTCGCTGGCCTCACAGCGGCTGTCCTCGGTACAGCAGCGCGCCGAAGTGCGGGCCCAGGCCGTGCAGGTGGCGGGCCAGCTCGCCGAGGCCGACGCCGAATTCGCCGCCGCACCGGACGACGTGCTGACGGTGGAGAACCTCACCAAGGTCTACAAGATCCGCGGCAGCACGCCCTGGAAATCCACCGAACTCGTTGCCGCCGATGATGTCTCGTTCCGGCTGCAACGCGGCACCACCACCGCCATCGTCGGCGAATCCGGCTCCGGAAAATCCACCGTGGCGCAGATGGTGCTTGGCCTGCTCGAACCGACCTCCGGCCGGGTCACCTTCGACGGCCGCGAGGTCGCGACCCTGAACACCAAGGCCGCCTTGGCTTTCCGCCGCCGCGTCCAACCCGTCTTCCAGGACCCCTACGGTTCCCTCGACCCCATGTACTCCATCTACCGCACCATCGAGGAACCGTTGCGGACGCACGGCATCGGTACCGCCAAGGAACGCGAAGCCACCGTCCGCGACCTCCTCGACAAGGTCTCCCTGCCCGCCTCGGTCATGCGCCGCTACCCCAACGAACTCTCCGGCGGCCAGCGTCAGCGCGTCGCCATCGCCCGCGCTCTGGCCCTGTCCCCGGAGGTCGTTGTCTGCGATGAAGCCGTCTCCGCCCTGGACGTGCTGGTCCAGGCCCAAATCCTGCAACTGCTCAACGAACTGCAAGCCGAACTCGGCCTGTCCTACCTCTTCATCACCCACGACCTGGCCGTAGTCCGCCAGATCGCCGACAACGTGGTGGTCATGCAATCCGGCAAAGTGGTCGAGGCCGCACCCACCACCGACGTGTTCGACAACCCGCAATCCCCGTATACCCAACGACTCCTGGACGCCATCCCGGGCCGGGACCTGCTCGTCAGCTGATATGTGACCTGCCAGTAGCCTCGTATCTCGTGACCGATCCGCTACAGCCACTCGTCGAACTGCCCGGTGTGGTCGAGGCCGCCGACAAAGCGCGCGACGCGCTCGCTGAAGTGCACCGGCACAAGGCGAATCGCCGGGGATGGCCGACCACCGCGGCCGAGGCGGCGGTGCGCGCGGCCCGATCCTCGGCGGCCATCGAGGGCGGGACCATCGACCTGCCCGCCGACGGCAATGTCGAGGATCCGATCCTCGCGGGCGCACTGCGGGTCGGCCAAGCCCTGGACGGTGACGCCCTGCGCACCTTGGTCGGCGTGTGGGAGCGAGCTCCACTGCAGGCGTTAGCCCGCTTACACCTGCTGGCGGCGGCCGACATGGTCGAGGACAAGGAGTTGCTGGGGCGGCCGCGCAATGTGCCCGGCGTGGCCGAACGGCTGGATCTGCTCGCGCAGACCGTGCAGGCCACCAAGGCCCCCGCCCCTGTGATCGCGGCCATCGTGCACGGCGAACTGCTCGCGCTGCGGCCCTTCGGAACCGGTGACGGCATCGTCGCGCGGGCGGCCTCGCGGCTGGTCGCCGTGTCCAGTGGGCTGGACCCGCACAGCCTCGGTGTGCCCGAAGTGTTCTGGTTGCGGCGTCGCCAGGCGTATCTGGACGCGGCCGCCGGATTCGGCATGGGTACCGCGGAAGGCGTCGGCGGCTGGGTGATCTTCACCAGCGGCGCGCTGGAAGATGGTGCGCGCGAAGCCCGTTCGATCGCCGACGCGGCGGCGGGCTGAGTCCGGACATCAAAGCGGGCGGCGTAATCGCTCTCGCGATCTCACCGCCCGCATAGCACGGATCGCCTGGTTACCAAGCGTGCTTCTCGGGTTGTGTTTACGGCCTCGGCGAGCTCTCCGGGTCCGGTGCGGATCGTCCCCGCACAGTTGCGAGGCATTACCGCCGAATCCTCGGATAACGCAGGCCCACAACTACTCGTGCCCTTGTCGCGGCGTGCTCCGCGTGGGTGCCTGGTGTCCGTGCTGGGAAGGGTGGGTCGGGAAACCGGATCTTCTCTTCCGATCCGATCTTGGCCTTCCGTCCTTCCGTGCGTCCATTGTTACCCTGTGACCGCCCTCACATCAAGAGCTGGGGAAACATTCGAAAAGTCGGCGTGTCGGGCATTTTTGTGCATTGGCGTTTCTATTCGGACCGGCGGTGTGGCCGACTACCGCCGGCGGCGCAGCAGCCGGTAGCTCACCGCGCCCGCGGCCAGCGCGCTCAACGCCACCACGGCACTCGCGGCGACGGTCGTGGTGGAGGGTTGCGGGATGCGCGCCCACAGCGATACCGGGTTCTCGAAGGTCAGCACCGGCCAGCCGCGCGCGACCGCCTCCCGGCGCAGCGCGCGATCCGGATTCACCGCGGTGGGATGCCCGACCGCGCTCAGCATCGGCAGATCGGTCACCGAATCGGAGTACGCGTAACACTTGGTGAGGTCGTAACCGTTTGCGGCGGAGAGCTTTTCGATGGCCTCCACCTTGCCCTCGCCATAGCAGTAGAACTCGACGTCGCCGGTGTACTTGTTGTCCTGGACCACCATTCGGGTGGCGGCGAAATGATCCGCGCCCAGCGCCTGCGCGATCGGGGCCACCATCTCCTCGCCCGACGCCGAGACGATGATCACGTCGTGACCCCGAATCCGGTGGTCCGCAATGAGATCCGCGGCCTCGGCGTAGATGAGCGGATCCACGATGTCGTGCAGTGTCTCGGCG